>NZ_JCALCG010000002.1:0-702470 GCF_059812225.1 Mycobacterium sp. NGS66
TCTGCTCGGCAGGCAAAACAAAAGCCCCCGACCACTAGGGGTGTCGGGGGCTTTTGCGCCTAATCGTCAGGAAATCAGCGACGGAACCAGTGCTGAACTCGGGGGTTGGCTATAAGCAGCCGCGCGAACATACCCATCGGAGTCCTCAGCTTGCTGTCGGCAGCGGGTGCCAGTCGTCAACCTGCTCGGAGGTCTCACCTTCCACCAGCATGTCGCCGTGGTAGAGAGCCTCGAAGTCAGCCTTGATGACGTCGGCACTGGTCTCGTCGATCCACATGACCATGAGCGTATGAGTCGCTATTAAGGAATCCTTGAGTCACGATTCGGAAAATGGTGGCAATTATTACCGCTCGGTAGGGTGGCGCCGCCGAGCCGCGGCCACCCGAGCCCCCCGGCAAGAAATCCAGTCGATATCGGGACCTTGCTGAACCATCCGATACCTGGGCGTCGTATCTAGACCAAGACTTCTTCGACACCTGTTGAGTTATGGCCGGCAACGTGCCGGTCGGGGCGATCGACGACCCGCCGGAGGTATTCGACGTGCTGCAGAGGATTGCACTGCTGGCCATTGCAGCCCCACGGCGAATCATCGCGATCGCGGTCCTGGTATTCATCGCCGCCGCGGTTTTCGGCATCCCGGTGGCCAAGAGCCTGTCGCCCGGCGGCTTCCAAGATCCGAACTCCGAGTCGGCGCGTGCCATCCGCTTGTTGAGCGACAAATTCGGTCAGAGCGGCCAGCAGCTGCTGATCTTGGTGACCGCGGCCGGCGGCGCCAACAGTGCAGCGGCCCGCCAGGTCGGCACCGACATCGTCGCGAACCTGAGGCGCTCGCCGCTGGTTTACGACGCAACCTCGCCGTGGACCATGCCCGGCGCTGCCGCCGATCTGATCAGCAAGGACGGCAATTCGGGCCTGATCGTCGTGAATGTCAAGGGCGGCGAGAACAACGCTCAGCACAACGCCCAGCTACTGTCCGACCAATTCGGGCATGATCGCGACGGCGTGACCGTACTGGCCGGTGGCGCGGCGATGCAGTACGCGCAGATCAACCAGCAAAACCAGGACGACTTACTGGTCATGGAGATGATCGCGCTTCCGATGAGCTTCCTGGTGCTGGTCTGGGTGTTCGGCGGGCTGCTTGCCGCCGCGTTGCCGATGGCGCTGGGAGCGCTGGCGGTCGTCGGCTCGATGTCGGTGTTGCGACTCGTCGCCTTCACCACCGAGGTCTCGATATTCGCGCTCAACTTGAGCACTGCGCTGGGCCTGGCGCTGGCCATCGACTACACGCTGCTGATCATCAGTCGCTATCGCGACGAGTTGGCCGAGGGCAGTCACCGGGACGATGCGCTGATCCGGACCATGGCCACCGCCGGCCGTACCGTGCTGTTCTCGGCGACCACCGTCGCGTTGTCGATGTCGGCGACGGCACTGTTCCCGATGTACTTCCTCAAGTCGTTCGCCTACTCGGGCGTGGCCACCGTGGCCTTCGTCGCGATAGCCGCGATAGTGATAACCCCGGCCGCGATAGTGCTCCTGGGTCCGCGGCTGGACTCACTCGACGTACGCCGGCTGCTGCGGCGACTGCTGAGCCATCCCAACCCGTCGTACAAGCGGGTGCAGGCGTTTTTCTGGTACCGGTCGAGCAAGTTCGTGATGCACCATTGGCTGCCGATCGGATTGGCGGTTGTCGCGGTGCTACTACTGCTCGGACTGCCATTCTTCTCGGTGAAGTGGGGTTTCCCGGACGACCGGGTGTTACCGGTATCGGCGTCGTCGCACCAACTGGGAGACCAGTTGCGCACCAACTTCGCCCACGATCCCGCGATGACGGTACCCATAGTGGTTCCCGACGTCCGCGACCTGGACTCGGCGGAGCTGGACCGATATGCCGCCGACCTGTCGCGCGTCCCCGACGTGGCATCAGTCGCCGGCCCGACGGGAACATTCGTGGCCGGGCAACGCAGCGGCCCTCCGGCCGGGGCCAACCGTGTGGTCGACGGCAGCGCGTTCCTGACGGTCAGCAGCACGGCACCGGAGTTCTCGCCGGCCTCGGACAGCCAGCTCAAACACCTGCACGCCGTGCTCGGTCCTGGTGGCCGGCCCGTCGCCATGGCCGGTGTCGCACAGGTCAACCGGGACAGCGTCGATGCGGTGACAAGACGACTCCCGGCGGTGATGGGACTGATTGCCGCAATTACGTTTGCGTTGCTGTTCCTGCTCACCGGCAGTGTGGTGCTGCCCGCGAAGGCGCTGGTGTGCAACGTGCTGTCGCTGACCGCCGCGTTCGGCGCGCTGGTCTGGATTTTCCAGGACGGTCATCTGGGCGCATTGGGAACGACGCCGAGCGGAACGCTGGTGGCCAACATGCCGGTGCTGTTGTTCTGCATCGCGTTCGGGTTGTCCATGGACTACGAGGTGTTCCTGGTCTCCCGAATTCGGGAGTATTGGTTGGCTTCCGGGGCCGCGGGACAGGCCCACGACGCTCATGCCGCCAACGACGAGAGTGTGGCGCTGGGCGTGGCCCGGACCGGCCGGGTGATCACCGCGGCTGCCCTGGTGATGTCGATGTCGTTTGCGGCGCTGATCGCGGCTCATGTGTCATTCATGCGAATGTTCGGTCTGGGCCTGACGCTGGCTGTCTTCGCCGACGCCACCCTGGTCCGGATGGTGCTCGTCCCGGCGTTCATGCACGTGATGGGGCGGTGGAATTGGTGGGCACCCAAGCCCCTGGCGTGGATACACCGGCGCGTCGGCGTCAGCGAGGGAGCTCGCCAGCCGGCAGCCCGCGGGCCCGTCGAGGTGACGACGCAACACAACGGGCAACCCGTGCCTGCTCGTTGACCCGTTAAGGTGTCGATGGATTTGTGCAGCGACTTCCAAAGGGGTCAACGGTATGACGGCGAGTGCCGCGTCGGAAGTCGATAACCGGTTCTTCGCCCGGATATGGCCGTTCGTCGCCAGCCACGAGGCGGAGGCAGTGCGGGCCTTGCGTCGGGAGAATCTGGCCGAGTTGACCGGCCGCGTGCTGGAGGTCGGCGCAGGCATCGGAACGAACTTCGCCCTGTATCCGCAGTCGGTCGAAGAGGTGGTGGCCCTCGAGCCCGAGCGCCGGCTGGCCGCCCGGGCCGAGCAGGCGGCGGCGAGCGCGCCCGTTCCGGTGGTGGTGTTAGGCCAGACGGTGGAAGAGTTCGAGGGCGAGGAGCAGTTCGATGCGGTGGTGTGCTCGCTTGTGCTGTGCTCGGTGAGCGAGCCCGACGCAGTCCTGCGGCGTCTGCGAAAGTTGCTGCGGCCCGGTGGGGAGCTGCGGTATCTCGAGCACATCGCCAGTGGCGGCTTCCGCGGTCGAATGCAGCGGTTCGTCGACGCGACGTTCTGGCCGAAGCTGTTGGGTAATTGCCACACCCATCGCCATACCGAGCGGTCTATCGTGAACGCCGGATTCGAGCTGGCCAGCTCTCGCCGGGAATGGACGTTGCCGGCCTGGGCGCCGCTGCCGGTATCGGAATTAGCCTTGGGCCGGGCCCGGCGGGCTTAGGTCCTCTTTCCGCCGAAACTGCGGTGAGGGCGCCGATTTCCGCTCAACGTTGACCCTGTGCGCAGGATCGGCGCCACTACCGCAGGCTCGACATACGCGATTCGCGTGCTCCGCGGACCCGGGCGACGATCCCCGGCGGACGATCACCGGCGATAACGCGGATGACCATCCAGCCGAGCCGAGCTATCGCCTCGCTGCGGCGGATGTCCTGCTTGTACTGCCAGTCGTCGAGGCGATGTTGTTCGCCGTCATACTCGGCAGCGACCAGGAGGTCCTCCCACCCCATGTCGAGGTGATACACCGTCCCGTCAGGAGTGATCACGGGTATCTGGGTGGTCGGCCGCGGGAAGCCCGCTTCGATGAGCAGTAGACGCAACCAGGTCTCCTTGGGCGATTGCGAACCTGCGTCGGCCAGCCCTAATGCCGTCTCCAGTTGTCTCAGTCCGCGCGCGCCGCGATGTTGGTCGGCGATTTCGGCGACTTCGTCGACTTTGATGCCGGTCGCGCGTAGGAGGGCATCTAGGTGTGCGACCGCGGCACCTAATGGCTTGCGGCGGCCGATGTCGAAGGCCGTCCGTTGCGGGGTGGTCACCGGCAGCCCGTCGACAATGCCGTACTCGCCTGGAAGAAGCCGTATGTCGTTGGTTCGTATACCGCGCGGCGGCCGTGCGTTCGACCAGATCAGTTCGACGGGCAGACCATCGTCGACCCATTTCGAGCCATGCCAGTCGGATGCGGTGAGTCCGGCGATCACACCCTGACGGTGCGACCACAGCCAAGCAGCGACTGCACGCTGCCGCAACGTCAACCGCTGATTGCGCGGTGCATAGACGTCGGGAAACACGGCCCGGAATCGCGTGCGTAATTGGTGGCGTCGCAGCGTTCCACTGGCCAGGGCTTCACTGCCGATGAAGGGTTCGTTGCGCATCATGACGGCAGATTCGCCGACGACGCCGACGTACGCCCTATCCATCCTGCGTGCAGGGCACACTGTTGTGGACGAACCGCGATCTGTGCGCAGGATCGGCGCCACTACCGCAGGCTCGCGGCTACTTCAAAAGCGCGGGCAGCCGTTCCAATAACCCGGGCAACGCCCGACTCGCCGACTCGCGAATGCTGATTGTGGCGCTGCTCGTCAGCGGTGTGGGCTCGGGGTTGACCTCGATGACGGCCGTGCCGCGCGCCAGC
The DNA here is from genome assembly GCF_059812225.1 of Mycobacterium sp. NGS66. NCBI lineage: Bacteria > Bacillati > Actinomycetota > Actinomycetes > Mycobacteriales > Mycobacteriaceae > Mycobacterium > Mycobacterium sp. NGS66. The sequence continues at coordinate 4,724 of NZ_JCALCG010000002.1, forward strand.
GCCAGATCGGGTAGGCCGGCCGCCGGATAGACGATCGCCGACGTGCCGACCACCACCATCACGTCTGCGGTTTCGGTGGCCTCGACCGCGGCTTGCCACGGCCCCTGCGGCAAGGGCTCACCGAACCACACGATGTCGGGCCGAATCAGGCCGCCGCAGTGGCACACCGGCGGCTCCACTTCAATCGTCGGCTCGAGCATTTCGGGTAGCGTCTCGGTGTAAGCCGAATGGCAACGCTCGCAACAGAATTCGAAAAGGCTGCCATGCAGGTGGTGTACCGGCGCACTGCCGGCGCGCTCGTGCAAGTCGTCGACATTTTGGGTGATTACGCTGACCTCGGCATGGTCTTGCCAGGCGGCAATGGCGCGGTGCCCCTCGTTGGGTTCGACCTTGGCCACCAGGTAATGGCGCCACAAATACCATCCCCAGACCCGCTCGGGATTGCTGCGCCAACCTCGGGTGCTGGAGAGCTCGTAAGGGTCGAAGCGGGCCCACAACCCGTTCTTGTCGTCGCGGAATGTCGGCACCCCGCTCTCCGCGGATATACCCGCGCCACTGAGCACCGCAACTCGCATCCCACCAAGATAACCGTGCTCAGGGAGATGCTGGGTGATACTAGGAAGGTGGAACTGCGGGATTTCTTACGGGTCGACGTGAAGGCGGGCAAGCCGCTGTTCGACCAACTCAGGACCCAGGTCATCGAAGGAGTCCGGGAGGGCGCGTTGCCGCCCGGCACCCGGCTTCCGACCGTGCGTGATCTCGCCGGGCAGCTGGGTGTGGCAGCCAATACCGTCGCGCGCGCCTACCGTGAACTGGAGTCCGCGGCGATCGTCGAAACTCGAGGACGCTTCGGCACTTTCATCTCCCGTTTCGACCCGACCGATGCCGCGATGGCGGCCGCCGCCAAGGAATACGTCGAAGTGGCCAAGGCGCTCGGGCTGACCAAGTCCGACGCGATGCGCTACCTGACCAACGTGCCCGACGACTGAAGCGCCTCGGGAGCACCAGCCACCACCAGATCGCCTGTCAGCCAAGGGAATTCGTTTCTACTCACTGCAGTAACTTGGCCAGCGTGCGCAGGTTGCGGGTGGTGGTCGACGACTTGTAGCGCGGCTTGCCCATCGTCTTGCCGATGGTGCTGTCCAGGGTGCTGCCCTTGGGGACCTGCCAGTAGATGACGCCCAGCGGATCGGGGGCGCGGCTGATCTTCTCCTTCGGCCCGGGCGTCAGTTCGGCGAGCTCGTCGAGGATTTTGGCGTCGCTGACGAACGTGACGTAGGACTGAAAGCCGTCGCGTTCGCGCTCGAAAGGGTAGGCCTCGTCGATGGCGCGCACCGTATCGATGTCGTAGACCAGCACCCAGGCGTCGTAGCCGAACCTCTCGCGCAGTGCGGCTTCGGCCTTCTTGCGGACCGTCGCAACCTTGGCAGACGACTTCAGCAGCACGTTGCCGGTGGCCAGGATGGTGCGAACGTCGGAGAACCCGGCGTCAGTCAACGCGTCCTTCACCTCGGCCATTTTGAGGTTGACGCCTCCGACGTTGACGCCGCGCAGGAATGCCGCATACGTGGTCATGTTCCGATTCCATCAGGGCTGCCGAGAATGGCGCAACGGAGACGTAGGCTTTCGGCATGGGACGCCAAGTCTTCGACGACAAGCTGCTGGCCGTTATCAGTGGGAATTCCCTAGGGGTGCTGGCCACGATCAAGCGAGACGGTCGTCCCCAGCTGTCGAACGTGCAGTACTACTTCGACCCGCGCCGGGTGGCGGTGCAGGTGTCGATCACCGAGCCGCGCGCCAAGACCCGCAATCTGCGCCGCGACCCGCGGGCCTCCCTGCTGGTCGACGCCGACGACGGGTGGTCCTACGCCGTCGCCGAGGGCACCGCAGAGCTGACGCAGCCGGCCGCTGCGCCCGACGACGACACGGTGGAGGCGCTGATTGCGTTGTATCGCAACATCGCCGGTGAACATCCCGATTGGGACGAATATCGGCACGCGATGGTCACCGACCGCCGGGTGCTGCTCACCCTGCCGATCTCGCACGTTTACGGCCTTCCACCGGGCATGCGGTAGTCCGCGACGCTAGGCTGCCGGTATGCCTTCATCGAAGCCCCCCGAGGACGAGACCAAGCGAAAGTTTCGTGAAGCCCTTGAGCGCAAGACGGCGAAGTCCACGGGCGGATCGGATCACAAGGACGGCGGCGGAAAGCAGTCGCGGGCGCACGGCCCGGTGGAGAACCGTCGGGAGTTCCGCCGCAAGAGCGGCTAGCCGCGAAAACCATTGCGGCAGCGGTAGTTCGGCAGTGGGCTGAGCGCCCAGGCAGTAGTGGATGCCCACCCCGAAGCCGAGGTGCTGGCGCGGCTCACGGTGAATGTCGAAAATGCCACCGTATGGCGGGAATTGGCGATGATCCCGGCAGGACGTCGAGCATCATGGGCAGCACCAGTCAGTCCGAAGGATAGTGCTCCGGCTCAGGCCCCAGCGGCCAGCGATCGCGCATAGTTCACCGTCTGGTGAGCAAGCATGACCGACTGAGGGCTCGTTGCCGGGATGATCGTCGAGTGGTAAAAGCCGCTGCCCTGCACAGTGACCTGGATGTAACCCACCATCCTGCGGTCCTTCATTAGTAGAAAAAGCAATCCCAACAAGCAAAACCACGCGAACAATATCGCGAGCACGATGCCCGCGGTGGAGATGCTCTCCTCGTAGCGCGACATGTCCGTCACCGTCCACACCGAGCCGCGAATAGGGTACGTGCCAGTTGGCGTGCTTATCCAGTACTGCGAGATAGCGATGTCGCCGATCATCGTCAGCTGCGGTTCAGGCAGGCCAGCGCCGTATTGAATCGGTGCCCCCACGGGCCTATTGAAGCACGGCGTCGCAGCTGCGGTGGGCCTAATCCAGATTTGTGCTCACGTGGTCTACCGCAGCACCAAGCAGTTCTAGACTGACCGGGTGCCGAAATTGCAGCTTGTCCAAGATCCCGCCGCTGATGCCCTCCTCGACGACAATCCCTTCGCGTTGCTGGTCGGCATGCTGCTCGACCAGCAGGTGACGATCGAAACCGCCTTCGCGGGACCGAAGAAGATCGCGGACCGGATGGGCAGCTTCGACGCCGGCGAGATCGCCGACTACGACCCGGACAAGTTCGCCGCGTTGTGCTCGGAAAGGCCTGCGATACACCGGTTTCCGGGGTCGATGGCCAAGCGCATCCAGGCCTTGGCGCAGATCATCGTGGACCGTTACGACGGCGACGCGGCCGCATTGTGGCGCAGCGGCGATCCCGACGGCAAGGAGCTGCTGCAACGGCTGAAGGGATTGCCCGGCTTCGGTGAGCAGAAGGCGCAGATCTTCCTGGCGTTGCTCGGCAAGCAATACGGTGTGACGCCGAAGGGCTGGCGCGCCGCTGCCGGGGAGTTCGGCAAGCCCGGCACCCACCTGTCCGTCGCCGATATCGTCGATGCCCAGTCACTCGGCAAGGTCCGATCCCACAAGAAGCAGATGAAAGCAGCGGCGAAGGCGGCCAAGTAGAAACCCAAGGGAAGGCGGCAACGTGAAGACGCACCTGACGTGTCCATGCGGAGAAGCGCTGGTCGGCAAGGACGAGGACGACCTGGTGGAAAAGGCCCAGGCTCACCTTGCCGACGTTCATCCCGGCCTGGAGTACGACCGCGACGCCATCCTGTTCATGGCCTACTGATATGCGCCGCGAGCGCCCGGCTCAAACCGGACGCCCGCGGCGGGGGAGGGCCGCTACGGAACTACCGTCGACCCGATCGTCGGCATGAACTGGCACTGCCTTTCCTTGGTGGTGACCTGTCCGAAGATCGTCGACATGATGCTGCCAGAACCGGTATCGGCGATCACGCTCAACGTCGTCGGTCCGTCCGGGTTGATGTCTGAACGCGGCTTGAGCGTGGCGCTTCCAGACTTGCCGGTGGTCAGGTTCACCCAGGTGACATTCAATGGCAGCTTCTGTACCTCGGCCGGACCCGGCGTGCCGACGGCGGTGAACACGTAGGCGGTCTGGCCGGGGCCGGGACCGGGTGTCGGAATCTTGGCCGGACCCGCGACGGATAGCGCGGTCGCTATCGAATTCGTGCCGTCGCCAAGGCAATTCGTGCCGATCGAGGGGTACATGAAGTCCTGCGTCGGCGGCGCGTCGGGGCCGAAACCCGGCGCCGCTGCGGGTGCAGCCGACGGTGCAGGTGCTGGCGTCGGCGCGGCGGACGGTGCCGGCGTCGGGGCGACGGACGGTGCCGGGGCGGGTGTGGGCGCCGCGGCCGGCGGGGTGGCCGGTGGTGTCGCAGCGGGTGCCTCCCCCGGCGGCGGTGCGACTGGCGCGGGCGCTGCGGCCGGCGCCGGTCCGGCCGCGCGCTGGGGGTCGACTCCCGTCGGCAGGTGTGCCAGTGAGCCTGGCACTACGCCCGCTGGCGGCAGGTGCGCTTCGGGTGCGGCCACTCCGGCCGGCACCGCGGAAGCGCCCGGCTGCTGCACGAATTGGTTCACCGACGCGGCCACGTTCTTGGACTCCGTGGGCGTGGCCGGGTTGTGGGTGAACGCCTGCGCGGCGGCCATCAGCAGCTGCGTCGCCTGCCCCGGGTTGCTAGCCGCCTGCTGAATTATCGGACTCAGCTGCGACAGGGCCGGCAGGCCCGGGAGTTGTTCGGCTGGGTTCGGCGGCGGCGCCGGGTCGGCTGCCGCACTCGGGCAGAGCCCGAATGCGGCAGCCGACGCCGTTACGACTACGGCCAAACCTTTGGACAGATTCCAGGTGCTTGCCATGGTGTCCTCCGGTCGTCGATGGTGGGTTCGCCGTCTCACAAACTGCTCAGGGCAGGGCCGAGAGCAGCGATGTGGGCGCCAGCGGCGACGTGGGTGCGTGTGCAGCCGCGCCGGGTGCACCCGGGACGGCGCCCGAAGCCAGCGTGGGAAGGTCGGCCGGAAGCGAAATCTGCGGCGGCACATTCACCGGCAGGTACGGCGGCAGCGCGGGCATGTCGACCTTGGCCTGCGGCACGCCCGGCGTCGCGGCCGGCACCGCGGCGGAGGCGGGTGCTACCGGCGTGGTCAGGCCAGGGATGGACGGCATTCCAGGAATCGCGGGAGCCGCCGGAGCTGCAGGTGCCGCCGGGGCCGCGGGTGCCGCCGGAAGCGGAGCGTTGACCCCGGGAATGGTCGGGGCTGCAGCGGGCGCCGTGGTCGGCGCGGCGGCGGCCGGTGACGATATCCCCGGGATCGGAGCATTGATCCCCGGAATGGTCGGAGCTGCGGCGGGCGCGGGTGTTGCCGCCGCAGCCGGCGGAACGCCCGGCAGGGTGGCGCTGATACCCGGGGCCGAAGGCGGCGCAACCGGCGGCGTGGCGCCGAGGGCCGTCGCGAGGTTCTGCAGAATCTGCGGCGCATTGGCCGCCGAGCTGATCAGCTGTTGCGGAATGTTCGGGATTTGCGGCGGTGCCGGCGCGGGGTCGGCGTGGGCGATACCGCCGGTTAGCAGAGCGGCTGATGAACCGACTACGACGGCGGCTGCCCGCACGATGGTCCAGATGGTTGGCATGACTCTCCCTGGTTGTGGATGACTGGTCGCGGCGCCGACGCTACTTTGATACTGAAGTGACTCAAGTGACACGTGTGGCATTTATTCGATCGTTACTCATACGTGCGGCGGCGGTGACCAGACCGTTGCCACCGCCAAAGTTGGAACCCACCTACGCGGGCCGGCAACGACGCAGAATGCGTTGCGGCCCGTCGTGATCGCTAAAGTCGAACCTGTAGACACCACCTCGGCCGCCCCGGCGGCAACCACCACCCGGCGGCTGGCAACTCGGTTGAGCGCCGCCGCGCCATTGCTGCTGATGCTGAGCATCGCGGCGCGGCTGGCCTGGACGTACCTCACTCCGCACGGCGCCAACCTCGTGGACCTGCACGTGTACCTCGGCGGGGCGGCCGCCCTCAATCACCCCGGCACCCTGTACAGCTATGTGTACGCGGATCAGACGCCCGACTTCCCGCTGCCGTTTACCTACCCGCCGTTCGCGGCGATCGTGTTCTATCCGCTGCAGTTGCTGCCGTTCGGCCTGGTTGCCTTCTTGTGGCAGGTCGCCACGATCGCGGCGCTGTACGGTGCCATCCGGATTGCCCAGCGGTTGCTGGGCGGCGGTTCGCACCGGGTTGCGATGTTGTGGACGGCCGTCGCCATGTGGATCGAGCCGCTACGCAGCACGTTCGACTACGGACAGGTCAATGTGTTCCTGATGCTCGGGGTGCTCTGGGCGGTGTACAGCACACGGTGGTGGCTGTCGGGTCTGCTGGTGGGCGTGGCCGCCGGAATCAAGCTGACGCCGGCAATCTCCGGCGTCTACTTCGTCGGCGTTCGGCGCTGGGGAGCGGCCGTATTTTCGGCGGTCGTGTTTGTTGCCACCATCGCGGTGTCGGTGCTGGTCGTCGGTGATCAGGCCCGGTACTACTTCACCGACCTGCTGGGCGACGCGCACCGGGTTGGGCCCATCGGCACCTCGTTCAATCAATCTTGGCGCGGCGGCATCTCGCGCATTCTCGGCCACGACGCGGGTTTCGGTCCACTGGTCTTGACGGCGATCGCGGTCACCGCGGTGCTGGCCATCCTGGCGTGGCGGGCGCTGGACGAGACCGACCGGCTCGGCAAGCTGCTGGTGGTCGAGTTGTTCGGGCTGCTGCTCTCACCGATCTCGTGGAGCCACCACTGGGTGTGGCTGGTGCCGACGATGATGTGGCTGATTCACGGGCCACTGCGGGACCGCCGCGGCGCGCCGATCGTGGGCTGGGGCTGGCTGGCGCTCACCATCGTCGGCGTGCCGTGGTTGCTGAGCTTCGCTCAACCCAGCATCTGGGTGATCAGCCGGCCCTGGTACCTGGCGTGGGCCGGACTGGCTTACATCGTCGCGGCGCTGGCGACGCTCGGTTGGATTGCCATAGCCGGACGGCAGGATGGTGCGTCCGAGTGTCCAGCCGCCCAGCGGCGCCCCGCTGCGCGGGTCGACTCCTAGCCGCCGACGAGCCCGTCGATATCGCGCGCCATCTCCACGTCGTTCTTGGTGATCCCGCCCTCGGAATGCGTGACGAGAGCGAATGTGACTGTCCGCCAACGGATATCGATATCCGGGTGATGGTTTTTGCGCTCCGCGTGCTCGGCGACCCGTCGCACGGCGTCGATGCCGTCCATAAAGCTCGGGAATTTGATCGACCGGCGCAGAGTTCCGTCGGCATGCTCCCAGCCGTTGAGCCCGGACAGGGCAGCGCCTACTTCCTCATCCGATAACACAGCCATCTGAACCCCTGCGTGGTGTGCCCACCCCGGAAAACGACCAGACCAGGATGACAAGCCAATACCCTTACACGTAACCACCTACCCGCCAGAGCGGCAAGCTAACACGATGCAGTAACGCCCCCGGATTACGTGTTCTTCTAACCCCATTCGGCGGAAGGTTAGAGCACGCCGTTCTGCCGTGTGCCGTTGGGCAAGGACAAAAAGAAACTAAGCCGGCGAGAAAGGTTTACACGGCAAAGTGAGTTATGAGGCCAGTCGACTTACGGATCTGTCGAGCACTTGCTGGCGCGGATTTTGGCGCCGCTACCGCTTCGGGCAAGCGCATCGTTGACGGCTTCCTGGGCGGTGGTTCCCTCGCCGCCGTGCACAGCCTTTCCGTCGTCGGTCAAGGCAACACAGTTCGCCGATGAGGCGAGAATTTTGCAGTCGCTGCCCTTGGCAGAACAATTCTTAAGGGCGTCTTGCTCGGCTTCGGCCTTCGACTCCGGGCCATAGGAGGTATACGAGTAATCCGCTTGCGCCGAGTAGGCGATCGCGGCCCAGTTGCCGGCGGCATTTGCCGGGCAGGCCAGGCCCACACTCAGCCCTGCTCCGACCGCGGCGGCCAGAACGAATCGATTCATTGGAGGCCCCTTTCAGCCCTGTTGTCTTCGATGTGTCGCTTTCGATCCCCGAAGTGTTACGTCGGCACCATATCTCCGCGACAACTAATCAGCGACCGGTTTTGCAAAAATCGTCGTTGAACGCCTCGCTGCTTGCCAATGTCTCCCGTTCGGTTTTTACAAACGCTGTTGTACACGGTGAGGTTTACGAACCCGGGCGTATTACTACACATAATGGTCATATTGGCGTAACGCATTATGTTCACTGCCGTGGTATCTCGGGCTTGAAGAAAGTCCCCCACGAGAAGTCAAGTGCAGCAAGAGTTCCGGGTGTCACCGCTGCGACTGGCATTACGGCCGCAATGGCCATAACGCGCGAGAGTTCCCGACGGTATACCGTGACTGGCCATGCCCACCCAGATCGTGGTCGCGGGCGCGGTCATCTGTGATTCGGCGGTCCTGGTGGCCCAACGAGTCCGGCCGCCGGAGTTGGCCGGTCGTTGGGAACTCCCGGGCGGAAAGGTCGCCCCCGGCGAATCCGAGCGCGACGCGTTGGCCCGTGAGCTTTCCGAGGAGTTGGGTGTCGAAGTTGGCGACGTCGCGGTGGGCGGTCGCCTGGGCGACGACATCGCGCTCGACGCCACGACCACCTTGCGCGCGTACGCGGTACGTCTGGTTCGCGGGGAACCGCATCCGCATGATCATCGGGCGCTGCGCTGGGTGACCGCGGCCGAGCTGCACGATGTCGATTGGGTCCCCGCCGACCGGGGCTGGCTGGCAGATTTAGCTCGAGCCCTTTGAGGAACCTCGAAGAAGCCTGACAGCTTCTCCGCAGGCGGTCCACAGCCTGAATGCAGCTTCCGGGTGGCAGACTGGAACAGTACGCCATACAAACACTTGACCTGGATTTGGATTACCGGCTGTGATCCCGACGGTTGCCTCCAGCGGCGTCTGCGACGCCGCAATTTGGCGTCTCTCCACGCAGAGCCATCCGGCCGCGCTGGATGTGCGGGCTGCCAAGTCGAGCCCGCCCGGTCGTCCGCCGGAACCAGGCACTGAGGACGCGTTGACGAGTAGGGGGGCTATCAGTTGACAGTCACACCTCACATCGGCGGAGCGATCGAAGAGCTGCTGGAGCGCAGCGGGCAGTTCTTCACGCCTGGTGAGATCTCGTCCGACCTGCGCACGGTCACCAGGCAGGGGGGCCGCGAAGGCGACGTGTTCTACCGGGACCGGTGGAGCCACGACAAGGTGGTCCGTTCCACGCACGGCGTCAACTGCACCGGGTCGTGCTCGTGGAAGATCTACGTCAAAGACGGGATCATCACTTGGGAAACCCAGCAGACCGACTATCCATCGGTGGGTCCGGACCGGCCGGAATACGAGCCGCGCGGCTGTCCCCGCGGCGCCTCGTTCTCCTGGTATAGCTACTCACCCACTCGGGTCCGCTATCCCTATGCCAGGGGAGTGCTGGTCGAGATGTTCCGCGAGGCCAAGGCCCGCCTCGGTGACCCCGTCCTGGCGTGGGCCGATATCCAGTCCGACCCCGTTCGCCGCCGTCGCTATCAGCAGGCGCGCGGTAAGGGCGGCCTGGTCCGGGTGACCTGGGCGGAAGCCAGCGAGATGATCGCCGCGGCCCACGTGCACACCATCAAGACATACGGCCCGGACCGGGTGGCCGGTTTCACCCCGATTCCGGCGATGTCGATGGTCAGCCACGCCGCCGGATCCCGGTTCGTTTCATTGCTCGGCGGCGTGATGACGTCGTTCTACGACTGGTACGCCGACCTGCCGGTGGCGTCGCCACAGGTCTTCGGCGACCAGACCGATGTGCCCGAATCCGGCGACTGGTGGGACGCATCGTATTTGGTGATGTGGGGCTCCAACGTCCCGATCACCCGCACGCCCGACGCGCACTGGATGGCAGAAGCCCGTTATCGCGGCACCAAAGTCGTTGTCGTCAGCCCGGATTACGCCGACAACACCAAGTTCGCCGACGAGTGGATGCGGTGTGCCGCCGGCACCGACGCCGCGTTGGCGATGGCCATGGGGCATGTGATCCTCTCGGAATGCTATGTGCGTAACCAGGTCCCGTTCTTCGTCGACTACGTCCGCCGCTACACCGATCTGCCGTTCCTGATCAAGCTGGAACAGCGCGGCTCAGGGGTCACGGCGTTGGTGCCGGGAAAGTTCTTGACAGCGGCTGACATTGGCGAGGAGGTCGACAACGCCGCCTTCAAACCCGCACTGCTCGACGAGGTCACCGACAAGGTCGTCATACCGCACGGCTCCCTGGGATTCCGCTACGGCGAAGACGGGGTGGGCAAGTGGAACCTGGACCTGGGCGCGATTGTTCCGGCCCTCAGTGTCCAGAGCGCCGGCGAAGCCAAAGTCGTTGAGCTGCCCAGCTTTGACACCATCGACGGCCACGGTGAAAGTGTGCGGCGCGGCGTGCCGGTGCGCCGGGTCGGCGAGCACCTGGTGTGCACGGTGTTCGACCTGATGCTGGCCCATTACGGGGTGCGGCGCGAGGGCCTGCCCGGCGAATGGCCGACAGGCTACGACGATGCCAGCCAGCAGAACACCCCGGCCTGGCAGGAATCGATCACCGGAGTGCCTGCGACCCAAGCCATCCGCATCGCCAAGGAATTCGCCCGCAACGCAGAGGAATCCGGCGGCCGATCCATGGTCATCATGGGCGGCGGCATCTGCCACTGGTTCCACAGCGACGTGATGTACCGCTCGGTGCTGGCGCTGCTGCTGTTGACCGGATCGATGGGACGCAATGGCGGCGGCTGGGCGCACTATGTCGGCCAGGAGAAGGTGCGCCCGCTCAGCGGGTGGCAGACGATGGCAAACGCCAGCGACTGGTCACGTCCGCCCAGGCAGGTACCCGGCGCGTCGTACTGGTACGTCCACACCGACCAGTGGCGCTACGACTCCTACGGCGCCGCCAAGCTGAGCAGCCCGTTGGGCCGCGGCAGGTTCGACCAACGACACACGATCGACCTGCTGGCCTCGTCGACGGCGATGGGCTGGAGCCCGTTCTATCCGCAGTTCGACCGGTCCAGCCTCGACGTGGCCGACGAGGCGACGGAGGCGGGCCGTGACGCCGGCGAATACGTCGCCGAACAACTCGCCCAGCGCAAGCTGAAGCTCGCCATCACCGAACCGGACAACCCGGCCAACTGGCCACGGGTGCTCAGTGTTTGGCGGTCCAACCTGATCGGCTCGTCCGGCAAGGGCGGCGAGTTCTTCCTCAAGCATCTGCTCGGCACCGATTCCAACAGCCAGGCCAAACCCCGGGACAGCGGCGTGCTACCCACCGACGTGGCCCGCGATGGCGAGATTCCCGAAGGCAAACTCGACTTGCTGATGTCGATCGACTTTCGGATGACGTCGACGACGCTGGTGTCCGACGTGGTGCTGCCGGCGGCAACCTGGTACGAGAAGGAGGACCTGTCCAGCACCGACATGCACCCGTACGTGCACGCGTTCAGCCCCGCGATCGACCCGCCGTGGGAAACCCGCACGGACTTCGAGGCATTCGGCACCATTGCCCGGGCTTTCAGTGCGATGGCCCGCCGTCATCTGGGCACTCGCAACGACGTGGTGCTGACCGCGTTGCAGCATGACACCGCCGACGCGATGGCCTATCCCGATGGCACCGAACGTGATTGGTTGCATAGCGACGAGACGCCGGTGCCGGGCCGGACGATGAGCAAGGTCACCGTCGTGGAGCGCGACTACGCGGCGATCTACGACAAGTGGGTGACCCTGGGACCGCTGGTCGACCGGTTCGGGATCACCGTGAAGGGTGTCACCGTTCATCCGCTGCGTGAGGTCAGCGAGCTGGCCGCCAAGTTCGGCGTGATGAATTCCGGTGCCGCCGCGGGCCGTCCGGCGATCACCTCCGCCGCGCGGATGGCCGACGTCATCCTTGCGCTGTCCGGAACGTGCAACGGCCGGCTTGCTGTCGAGGGTTTTCTCGAGCTGGAGAAGCGCACCGGCCAGCGGCTTGCGCATCTGGCCGAGGGCAACGAGGAAAAGCGCATCACCTACGCCGACACCCAAGCGCGCCCAGTCACGGTTGTCACCAGCCCAGAATGGTCGGGCAGCGAAACCGGTGGCCGTCGCTACGCCCCGTTCACCATCAACATCGAGCACCTCAAGCCGTTCCACACCCTGACCGGGCGCATGCACTTCTATCTCGCCCACGACTGGATCGAGGAGATCGGCGAGCAGTTGCCGGTGTACCGGCCGCCGCTGGACATGGCGCGGCTGTTCGATCAGCCGGAGTTGGGGCCCACCGAAGACGGAATCGGGCTCACCGTGCGGTATTTGACGCCGCACTCGAAGTGGTCGTTCCACTCCACCTACCAGGACAACCTGTATATGTTGTCGCTGTCTCGCGGCGGGCCCACCATGTGGATGAGCCCGGGCGATGCGGCGAAAATCAATGTGCGAGACAATGATTGGGTCGAAGCGGTCAACGCGAACGGGATCTATGTGGGTCGGGCGATCGTCTCGCACCGGATGCCCGACGGCGTGGTGTTCGTCTACCACGTGCAGGAACGCACGGTGGACACGCCCCGCACCGAGACCAACAACAAGCGCGGCGGCAACCACAACGCGCTGACCCGGGTGCGAATCAAGCCCAGCCACTTGGCCGGTGGCTACGGGCAGCACTCGTTCGGCTTCAACTACCTGGGCCCCACCGGCAATCAGCGCGACGAGGTAACCGTGGTACGCCGTCGCAGCCAGGAAGTGCGGTACTGACCTATGAAAGTAATGGCGCAGATGGCGATGGTGATGAACCTCGACAAATGCATTGGGTGCCATACCTGTTCGGTGACCTGCAAGCAGGCTTGGACTAATCGTTCGGGAACCGAGTACGTTTGGTTCAACAACGTCGAAACCCGCCCGGGCGTGGGCTATCCGAGCACGTACGAGGATCAGGAACGCTGGCGTGGGGGCTGGATCCGGGACAAGAAAGGCCGGCTGCGGCTACGCGACGGCGGCCGATTCGAAAAGCTGCTGCGGATTTTCGCCAATCCCCGGTTGCCAACCATGAGCGACTACTACGAGCCGTGGACCTACGACTACGAAAACCTGACGCAGGCTCCCGCGGGTGACACGTTTCCCACCGCGGCGCCGCGTAGCCAGCTCAGCGGTGAGCCGATGAAGGTGTCGTGGGGTCCCAACTGGGACGACAACCTGGCCGGCTCAACGGAAATCGTGCCGCACGACCCGATCCTGAAGAAGGTCAGCGAAGAGGTGAAGCTCAAGCTCGAAGAGACCTTCATGTTCTACCTGCCGCGCATCTGCGAGCACTGCCTCAACCCGTCGTGCGTCGCGTCGTGCCCCTCGGGCGCCATGTACAAGCGCACCGAGGACGGGATTGTGCTCGTCGACCAGGACCGATGCCGCGGCTGGCGCATGTGCGTGTCCGGATGTCCTTACAAGAAAGTGTATTTCAATCACCAGACCGGCAAGGCCGAGAAGTGCACCCTGTGCTACCCGCGGATCGAGGTCGGCCTGCCCACGGTGTGTTCGGAAACGTGTGTGGGCCGGCTGCGCTACCTCGGCCTGGTGCTCTATGACGTCGACCGGGTGCTGGAGGCGGCGACGGTGGAGAAGGACACCGACCTCTACGAGGCGCAACGTCAGATCCTGCTGGACCCGCACGATCCCGCGGTGATCGCCGGCGCACGGGCGGAGGGCATTTCCGACGAGTGGATCGAGGCCGCCCAGCGCTCACCGGTTTACGCGTTGATCAACACCTACCGGGTGGCGCTGCCGCTGCACCCCGAATACCGCACCATGCCGATGGTCTGGTACATCCCGCCGTTGTCACCGGTGGTCGACGCGATCAGCCACGACGGTCACGACGGGGAGGACCTGGGCAACCTCTTCGGAGCCCTGGATGCGCTGCGTATTCCGATCCAGTATCTGGCCGAGCTGTTCACCGCCGGCGACACCGAAGTCGTCGGAAATGTGCTGCGTCGGCTGGCGGCCATGCGGTCCTACATGCGCGATATCAACCTGGGCCGCGAAACCCAACCGCACATCCCGCAGTCCGTCGGCATGACCGAAGAGCAGATGTACAACATGTACCGATTGCTGGCGGTCGCGAAATACGAAGAGCGATACGTGATTCCGACTGCATACGTGGCGGATGTACCCGCGGCGGCCATGGCGGAGGAGGTGGGCTGCTCGTTGTCGTTCGAGGGTGGGCCGGGCATGTATGAGTCCGGGCCGTTCGGCGAGGGCAGCGGCTTTCCGGTTCCGGTTGCCGTGGAGACCTTCCACGCCCTGCAACAACGCCAGCACGGTGAGCCGGCGGCCGCCGGCAAGGGTGGCGGCGGTCGCTCCCGGGTCAACCTGCTCACATGGGACGGCCACGGCACACCCGCAGGTCTGTTTCCGGAGTCCAGGCAATGAGGCTGCTCTCGGCGGTACTGGACCGTTCGGGCGGCCGGGCGGTGCAGGACCGACTGGTTTGGCAGGCCGCCTCGCTACTGCTGGCCTACCCGGATGACGGTCAGTCCGAGCGGCTGGACATCGTCGATGAGCTGCTCGGTCACATCGTGGGTCCTGCGGCGGTGCTGCTACGAAAGACGCTGGCGGAGTTGCGGACTCGCGACCTGATGACCGCCGCGGCCGATTACGTCGAGACCTTCGACATGCGGCGGCGAGCGACCATGTATCTGACGTACTGGACGGCCGGGGACACCCGCAACCGGGGCCGGGAGATGCTGGTTTTCGCCTCCGCCTACCGCGACGCAGGCGTGGCGCCGCCGCGCGCCGAGGCTCCGGACCACTTTCCCGTCGTGCTGGAATTCGCCGCCACCGTCGACCCTGAGGCGGGGCGCCGGCTGCTGATCGAGCATCGGGTTCCGATCGACGTGCTGCATCAAGCGCTGGTCGACGCTAAGTCCGTGTACCAGCACGCCGTTGCGGCGGTCTGCGAGACGCTGCCGACCGCAACGGATCAGGACGTGCGCCGCGCCCAGCGCCTGGCGCACGCCGGCCCACCCGCGGAAGCCGTTGGGCTGCAGCCGTTTACCCTCACCGTCCCGCCCAGGCGCAGCGGAGGCGATTGACGTGGCCCAGGTTCACATGAAGCTGCTCGAAATCTTCTGGGACGACGTGCCCTACGTCGTGATGGCGATCGCGACCGTCGGCGCTTGGTGGCGGTATCGCTACGACAAGTTCGGCTGGACCACCCGTTCGTCGCAGATCTACGAGTCGAAATTGCTGTCGATCGCCAATCCGCTGTTCCATTTCGGCAGCCTGGCGGTCATCATGGGCCACGTCATGGGTCTGTTCGTGCCCGAATGGTTCACTCGCAAAATAGGTTTGAGCGATCACCTGTATCACCTGCAGGCGCTGCTGCTCGGCATTCCCGCCGGTGCGGCCACGCTGCTCGGCATCGGTTTGTTGATCTATCGGAGACGCACCCGCGGACCGGTGTACCTGGCCACCACCCGCAACGACAAACTGATGTACCTGGTGTTGACGTGCGCGTTGGTCGCGGGCATGTGCTGCACGCTGGCGGGCGCGACGCACTTCGGCGAGCTGCACGACTACCGGCAGAAGGTGTCGGTGTGGTTCCGGTCGATCTGGATCCTCGATCCGCGTGGGGATCTGATGGCGCATGCGGCGTTCTACTAC
Organism: Mycobacterium sp. NGS66; assembly: GCF_059812225.1. Taxonomy (NCBI): domain Bacteria; kingdom Bacillati; phylum Actinomycetota; class Actinomycetes; order Mycobacteriales; family Mycobacteriaceae; genus Mycobacterium; species Mycobacterium sp. NGS66. The sequence goes on from NZ_JCALCG010000002.1 coordinate 20,312, forward strand.
CAAATACATGTGGTGATCGCGCTGGCGCTGTTCGCGCTGTGGCCCTTCACTCGCTTGGTGCATGCGTTCAGCGCGCCGATCGGCTATCTGTTCCGGCCTTACATCGTGTACCGCAGTCGCGATGTCGCGGGAAAGCAGTTGGTGGGTTCAGCGCCGCGCCGTCGAGGTTGGTGAATGCCCCGGCGCGATTCACGAGTTGCGCCGAGATCGACGCTAGCGCGGAAAACTTCGAGTAGGTGTCGCGCCCGCGTCGATCTCGAGGCAACCGGCGTGGGCGCCAGTCATGCCGCCGCTCAGGTCGGCGGGGTGCCGCCGCAGCCGCGCCAGACAAAGGCGGCGGTGCGTACGGGCCAGTCGTCGGGCGGGGTGATTCCGGCAAGCTGATACGCGTACCACGATCCGGTGAGGCTGGCGCCGGCCTGCTCGATATCGGCGTCGGCGGGTAGTTGCCCGCGGTCGATGCCCGCCTGCAACAGCGCCTGAAAGCGGGCGCGCCGAGGTGCGACGATCTGCTCGAGGTAGGCGCGACGGACTTGAGGTTCCGCGGCGTCGGCCAGGATGGCCCCGGCCAGCGGCAACGATCCGGCTTCGGTGATGCGCTGCCGAAAATGCTCGAGCTCGGCGACGAGATCGGTGAACGGGTCTCCCGTCACCGCAGGCCGGTCGGCCTGGGCGAGCCGCGCAACGGCCGCGACGGCGAGGGCGGTCTTGGTCGGCCAGCGACGGTAGATCGCGGTGCGAGTGGTGCCGGCGCTGGCGGCGACCTTCGTCATCGACAGGCCGGTCAGCCCGTCGCGCGCCAGCGCTTCCAGCGCCGCCCGCAGAACGGCTTCGTCGATCGCCTGGTCGCGAGGACGGCCGCCGGACACCGGATTGGCCATGCCATTAAGTTACAAGACAGCACCGTATTGCAATAGGCCGAATTCCCGGCTAACGTGGGTTCCGTTACAAATCTGTAGCGTAACTCTAGGAGCAGAAATGGCTGGTCCAGGCGCCCACGACGCGACCGCTGTGCAGACGGTGACGATTGTCGGAGCTGGGCCCGTCGGCTCCGCACTCGGGGCGAATCTTCTAGGCCACGGCCATCGCGTGCGGTTTGCGGTGCGCAACAAGGCCGTTGACGTCCCGACGGATGCCACCACCGTCGACATCGACGGCTGCGCGACAGGCAGCGACATCACTATCCTCGCGGTGCCGTTCCCGGCGGTCGCCGACGTGGTGCCGCGCCTTGGCCTGAGCGATGGCGATGTGTTGATCGACGCGACCAATCCATTCGGCGAGCCCGTTCCCGACGGTTATTCCAGCGGCACCGCCTACGTGCAGAGCCTGGCCAGCCCCGGAGTCCAGGTCGCGAAGGCTTTCGGCGTGCTGGGCGTCGAGCACATGGCCGATCCGGCGCTACCGGGCGGGTTCACGCCGGTGCTACCGGTGGCCGCCGACGACGACGCCGTGCGCGATCGGGTGGTCCGGCTGGCCCGCGAGATGGGTTTCGATGCAGTGGCGGTCGGCGGCCTCGACAATGCCGCCCTGCTCGAGCACGCCGCACTGTACTGGGGTCTGCTTGCCTACACCGGCGGCCTGGGCCGAGGCTTCGTCCTGGTCGCCCACCATCGCGGCTGACACGCATTTCGCCGAACGTGCTCTGACGGCGAAAATTTGGCGATTTTTTCGCCGTAGTTGCACACTCGGCGCAGCGGGGTTTGCAGCCGTGAGCGCAACCCCGTCGGCCAACGCCCAGCAGCAAGTTCGCTATCCGCCGTCGTCGCTGCCACAATCACCGACGTGCCATTCCGTAATGTCGCCATCGTCGCGCACGTCGACCATGGCAAGACCACGCTGGTCGACGCGATGTTGCGGCAATCCGGCGCGCTGCACGAACGCGGCGAGGTCCTCAAGGAACGCGTGATGGACACCGGCGACCTGGAACGTGAGAAGGGCATCACGATCCTGGCCAAGAACACCGCAGTACACCGCCACCACGAAGACGGCACGGTGACAGTAATAAATGTCATCGACACCCCCGGCCACGCCGATTTCGGCGGCGAAGTGGAGCGCGGCCTATCCATGGTGGACGGAGTGCTGCTGCTGGTCGACGCGTCCGAGGGGCCCCTGCCGCAGACGCGGTTCGTGCTGCGCAAGGCCCTGGCCGCGCACCTGCCGGTGATCCTCGTCGTCAACAAGACCGACCGGCCCGACGCGCGGATCGCCGAGGTGGTCGACGCCAGCCACGACCTGCTGCTCGACGTCGCCTCCGATCTCGACGACGAGGCGGCAAAAGCCGCAGAACACGCGCTGGGGCTGCCGACGCTCTACGCGTCCGGCCGCGCCGGCGTGGCCAGCACCACGCAACCGGCAGACGGCCAGGTTCCCGACGGCACCAACCTGGACCCGCTGTTCGACGTCCTGCTGGACCACGTGCCCCCGCCGAAAGGCGACCCCGGGGCACCGCTGCAGGCCCTGGTCACCAACCTGGACGCCTCGCCGTTTCTGGGCCGGCTCGCCCTGGTCCGCATCTACAACGGCAAGCTGCGCAAGGGCCAGCAGGTGGCGTGGATGCGCGAAGTGGACGGGCTGCCCGTCATCACCAGCGCCAAGATCACCGAGCTACTCGCCACCGAGGGCGTCGAGCGCAGCGCCACCGACGAAGCCGTCGCCGGGGACATCGTGGCCGTCGCCGGCCTGCCCGACATCATGATCGGCGACACGCTGGCCGATCCCGACCACGCCCACGCCCTGCCACGCATCACCGTCGACGAGCCGGCCATCTCGGTGACCATCGGCACCAACACCTCGCCCCTGGCCGGCAAGGTTTCCGGGCACAAGTTGACCGCCCGCATGGTCCGCAGCCGCCTGGACACCGAGTTGGTGGGCAACGTGTCGATCCGGGTCGTCGACATCGGCCGGCCCGACGCGTGGGAGGTCCAAGGCCGCGGCGAACTCGCGCTGGCGGTTCTGGTCGAGACCATGCGCCGGGAGGGTTTCGAGCTCACCGTCGGCAAGCCGCAAGTCGTTACGAAGACAATCGACGGCCAGCTGCACGAGCCGTTCGAGGCCATGACGATCGACTGCCCCGAGGAATTCGTCGGCGCCATCACCCAATTGATGGCCGGCCGCAAAGGCCGCATGGAAGAGATGAAGAACCACGCCGCCGGGTGGGTCCGAATGGATTTCATCGTGCCCAGCCGCGGCCTGATCGGCTTTCGCACCGACTTCCTCACCCTGACTCGCGGCACCGGCATCGCCAACGCCGTGTTCGACGGCTACCGGCCGTGGGCGGGCGAGATCCGCGCCCGCCACACCGGATCGCTGGTGTCCGACCGGTCCGGCACCATCACGCCGTTCGCGCTGCTGCAACTCGCCGACCGCGGCCAGTTCTTCGTCGAACCCGGTCAGGACACCTACGAGGGCATGGTCGTCGGAATCAACCCGCGCCCAGAAGATCTCGACGTCAACGTCACCCGCGAGAAGAAGCTCACCAACATGCGGTCGTCGACCGCGGACGTCATCGAGACGCTGGCCAAGCCGCTCGAACTGGACCTGGAGCGGGCCATGGAATTCTGCGCGCCCGACGAATGCGTCGAGGTGACCCCGGAGATCGTGCGGGTCCGCAAGGTCGAGCTGGACGCCACCGCCCGCGCCCGCAGCCGGGCGCGGGCCAAGGCCCGGGGTTAGCTGTGCGGCGCGTGGTCGGCCAGGCTCTTGGCCATTCGCTCGATACCCTGTTGGGCGTGCTGCACCGCGCTCGCCACCTCCTGGTGGTCGCCGGCGCGCTGGTCGCGATGGTGGGTCTGGGACTGGCGGCCTGCACCGTCAACCCGCCGCCCGCTCCGCAAAGTACCGATACGCCGCACAACTCGCCACCGCCGCCGCAGCGCCCGATTCAGATCATCATGGGCATCGACTCGATCGGCGCCGGGTTCAATCCGCATCTGCTGTCGGATCTTTCGCCGGTGAACGCGGCGATCAGCGCGCTGGTGTTGCCGAGCGCGTTCCGGCCGGTATCCGATCACACCACGCCGACGGGTTCGCGCTGGGAGATGGACCCGACGCTGCTGGTGTCCGCCGACGTGACCAACCAAAACCCGTTCACGGTGACCTACAAGATCCGGCCCGAGGCGCAATGGACGGATAACGCCCCGATCGGCGCAGACGACTTCTGGTACCTGTGGCGGCAGATGGTCAGCCAGCCCGGCGTCGTCGACCCGGCCGGCTATGACCTGATCACGGGTGTGCAGTCGCTCGAGGGTGGCAAACAGGCCGTCGTCACCTTCGCGCAGCCGTATCCGGCGTGGCGGGAATTGTTCAGCAACATCCTGCCCGCACATATCGTCAAGGACGTGCCCGGCGGTTTCGGCGCAGGCCTGGCCCGGTCTCTGCCCGTCACCGGCGGGCAGTTCCGGGTGGAGAACATCGACCCACAGCGCGACGAGATCCTGCTCGCCCGCAACGACCGCTACTGGGGCGCGCCGGCCACCCCCGCCCTCATCCTGTTCCGCCGCGCCGGGGCTCCGGCTGCGCTGGCCGACTCGGTGCGCAACGGCGACACTCAGGTAGCCCAAGTACACGGCGGCTCGACGGCATTCGCGCAGCTCTCCGCGATCCCCGACGTGCGCACCGCCCGGATAGTCACGCCGCGGGTCATGCAGCTCACGCTGCGCGCCAACAAGCCCAAGCTGGCCGATGGCCAGGTCCGCAAGGCGATTCTGGGATTGCTCGACGTCGACCTGCTGGCCGCGGTGGGCGCCGGCAGCGACAACACCGTCACCCTGGCGCAAGCCCAGATCCGGTCGCCGAGCGATCCCGGCTACGAACCGACGGCGCCGCCGGCGATGTCCAAACAGGCGGCGCTGGACCTGTTGACGGCCGCCGGCTACCAGGTCGAGAGCAACGCCTCGGCTACGCCCGCTCCGGGCACCCCGTCCGCAACACCGACCAGCACCGGCCCGCCGGAAGTCATCCACGGGCGGATCAGCAAGGACGGCCAACAGCTGACGCTGGTCATCGGCGTGGCGGCCAACGACCCGACTTCGGTGGCCGTCGCCAACACCGCCGCCGACCAGTTGCGCAGCGTCGGCATGGCCGCGAGCGTCATGGCGCTGGACCCCGTCACGCTCTACCGCGATGCGCTCAACGACAACCGGGTGGACGCCATCGTCGGTTGGCATCGAGCCGGCGGCAACCTGGCCACGGTGCTGGCCTCGCGCTACGGTTGCCCGGCGCTGCAAACCAGCCAATTGCCGGCACCCAACGCGCCGACCACGACACCCGCGGGTGCGACGCCGTCGGCCACGCCGCCCAGCACTCCCACGCCGGCGCCGACGAACCGCCCGCCGGACCCCGGAGCGCTGGTGCGGGCGCCGTCGAATCTCACCGGCATGTGCGACCGCAGCATCCAGGCCAACATCGACGCCGCTCTGAACGGCACGAAGAACATCAGCGACGTGATCACCGCGGTCGAGCCGCGACTGTGGAACATGTCGACGGTGCTGCCCATCCTGCAAGACACCACGATCGTCGCGGCCGGCCCGAGTGTGCAGCACGTCAGTCTGACCGGCGCGGTACCGGTTGGCATCGTCGGCGATGCCGGCCAATGGGTCAAGACCGGACCCTGACTTCAATCCTCCTGCGCGGCAGGCGTTTTCGGCGGGATCACGGTATCGACGATGAGCGCGATCTCTCGTCGGCTCGGCGGCTCGCCGGTGAGCAGGAAGTGCTGGTTGATCAGGGCGGGTCCCACCCGCCCGGTCATCGGTGTCAGGTTGGCCGGGTCGATGTCGCCGTCGCGGACAGCGGCTTGCAGGATCGACTCGACGATTTTCAGCCGTGGGGCGACAACGGCATCGGCGAAGATGGCGCGTAACTCGGGTTCGTGAATCAGCTGGGCGATAATGCCCAGGCCGGGAAACGCGGTCTTGCCGGCCAGGACATCGCGGTGCGCGGTGAACACCGTCAGCAGGTTCTCCCGCGCCGACCGCCCGGCGCGTGGCTCGGTCAACGGCGGCACCACGTGCAGCAGGGCCGCGTGCACCAGATCGTGCTTGCTGGTCCAGCGCCGGTACAACGCCGCCTTGCCCGTGTGGGCGCGCACCGCGATCCCTTCCATGGTCAACCTGCCGTATCCGACTTCGGCCAGCTCGGCCAAGGTTGCCTCGTAGAGCGCACGTTCGAGCACTTCGCCTCGTCGGCGGTTCCGACCGGCCTTTGGGTCGGTTCGGGTCACCTGCGCCATCCGACGATAGTAGCCGCTCGCGTTCCTCTTTGCTGCGGCCTCGATAAGAAACGCCGACGACTACTCAAGCTTCGGGCGGCGGTAGGGTGCCCCCATGCCTGAGACGCCGCGGCTGCTGTTCGTGCATGCCCACCCGGACGACGAGAGTCTCAGCACCGGGGCGACCATCGCGCATTACGCCTCCATCGGGGCCGACGTGCGCGTCGTCACCTGCACTCTCGGCGAGGAGGGCGAGGTCATCGGCGAGCGCTGGGCCGCATTGGCCGTCGATCACGCGGATCAACTGGGTGGTTACCGGATCGGCGAGCTCACCGAGGCATTGCGCGCGTTGGGGGTCGGCAGCCCGAGCTATCTCGGCGGGGCGGGTCGCTGGCGCGACTCGGGAATGCAGGGCACCCCGCGCCGGCGCTGGCAGCGGTTCATCGACGCCGACGAACGGGAGGCCGTGGGTGCGCTGGTCGCCATCATCCGCGAGCAGCGTCCGCATGTGGTCGTCACCTACGACCCCCGGGGCGGCTACGGCCACCCCGATCATGTCCACGCTCACACGGTCACCACCGCGGCCGTGGCCGCGGCCGGCACCGCCGACTGCTACCCGGGAAACCCATGGACCGTGCCCAAGTTCTATTGGACGGTCCTGTCCGAAGGCGCCATGGCCGAAGGCCGGCGGGCGCTGCGGCCCGACGACCTGCTGCCCGAGTGGACGGTCCCGTCGCCCGAGGAGTTCGACTTCGGCTACGCGGACGAGAACATCGACGCCGTCGTCGAGGCCGGTCCCGACGCGCACGCCGCCAAGATTGCGGCGTTGCGGGCGCACGAAACCCAAGTCACCGTCGGCCCCACTGGCCGGGTCTGCGCGTTGTCGAACAACATAGCGCTGCCGATTCTCGGGCAGGAGCACTATGTCCTGGCCGCCGGCTCCCCGGGCGAGCGCGACCGGCGCGGATGGGAGACAGATCTGCTGGCGGGACTGGGTTTCAATGACTACGGCACGCGGTAGGCTGCCAAACAGCCGTGTTGACAAGAATCAGAAGGATTTCTCATGGACCCCGACCTGGACCCCAATCTGCAGCACTGGCAAGACCGACTTGACAGCTTTCAATGGGTGATCGGTTCGATACTCTCGAACATCGACAGCGTCCCGACCTGACCGAAACGAAGCCACGCGCCGCGTCCGTCCAAGACAGCGGCGCGGCCGATCCAGCTATCCGCACAGTCGTGCTGGCCTTGTTGGCCGTGGATGGCATCTTGTCTGCACTGGCCGGGGCATTGCTGCTGCCCTCGTATGTCGGCTCTGTTCCCATTCCGATCAGCGGACTGATCAGCGGCCTGGTCAATGCCGCGCTGGTATGGGCCGCCGGGAGGTGGACCACGTCGGCGCGGGTGGCCGCGCTGCCGTTGTGGACGTGGCTGTCGACGGTCGCGCTGATGAGCCTGGGCGGGCCTGGCGACGACGTGATCCTGGGCGGCAGCGGGTTGCTGGCCTACGCGGCTCCGCTGCTGATTCTGCTGGGCGTCGTCCCCCCGGTGTGTGTGCTCTGGCGAACCACCCACCAGCACTGACAGCGCGGCAGCATGGTCGAGCGCGGGCCGGCCGCGTCCTGCCGCTACTGTTGCGGATGAAAATCGATCGCGGGGAAGTTAAACCAACGTGTCGTTGACTCCAGGCGAGGACCCCATCGTCCTGCCAAATCCCCTTGTTCCGGCCGGGGTCCCGGGCCGGGCCACTGCCTCGGCGCTGCGGCGGGTGCTGCGGCGCGCGCGAGACGGCGTCGCGTTGAACATCGACGAGGCGTCGGTCGCTATGACCGCCCGGGGTGACGACCTGGCGGATCTGTGCGCGAGCGCGGCCCGGGTGCGCGACGCCGGTCTCGAGGCGGCGGGCCGGCACGGACCCAGCGGCCGGTTGCCGATCACGTATTCCCGCAAGGTGTTCATCCCGGTAACGCATCTATGCCGAGACAACTGCCACTACTGCACCTTCGTCACGGTGCCGGGCAAGCTGCGGGCCCGGGGCGCTGGCATGTATCTAGAACCGGACCAGATCCTCGACATCGCCCGCCGCGGGGCCGAACTCGGTTGCAAGGAAGCACTATTCACGCTCGGCGATCGGCCCGAAGCGCGCTGGCCCGAGGCGCGGGATTGGCTGGCAGAACGCGGCTACGACTCCACCCTGTCCTATGTGCGGGCGATGGCGATCCGGGTGCTCGAAGAGACCGGTCTGTTGCCGCACTTGAACCCCGGCGTCATGAGCTGGACCGAGATGGCGCGGCTGAAACCCGTTGCGCCGTCGATGGGGATGATGCTGGAGACCACGTCGCGCCGGCTGTTCGAAACCAAGGGGCTGGCGCACTACGGCAGCCCGGACAAAGACCCCGCGGTTCGGCTGCGTGTCCTGACCGATGCCGGCCGGCTGTCCATTCCGTTCACTACCGGCTTGCTGGTCGGCATCGGCGAGACGCTGAGCGAACGCGCCGAAACCCTGCACGCAATCCGCAAGTCGCACAAGGAGTTCGGGCACATCCAAGAGGTCATCGTGCAGAACTTCCGGGCCAAGGAACACACCGCGATGGCCGCGGTGCCCGACGCCGGAATCGAGGACTACCTGGCGACGGTTGCCGTCGCGCGGCTGGTGCTCGGCCCCGGCATGCGCATTCAGGCGCCGCCGAATCTGGTGTCGCGCGACGAGTGTCTGGCCCTGGTGCGCGCCGGCGTCGATGACTGGGGCGGCGTCTCGCCGCTGACGCCCGACCACGTGAACCCGGAACGGCCGTGGCCGGCCTTGGACGAACTGGCCGCGGTCACCGCGGACGCCGGCTACGAATTGGTGCAGCGATTGACGGCCCAGCCGAAATACGTCCAGGCGGGTGCCGCGTGGATCGACCCGCGGGTGCGCGGACATGTTGTGGCGCTGGCGGACCCGGCGACCGGCCTGGCTCGGGACGTCAACCCGGTAGGCCGGCCCTGGCAGGAACCCGACGACGTGGAGTCCTCGGGCCGCATCGACCTCAACGCCGCCATCGACACCGAGGGCCGCAACGCCGACACGCGCAGCGACCTCGACAGTGCCTTCGGAGACTGGGAATCGGTCCGGACGCAGGTACACGAGCTGGCTGCTCGCGCTCCCGAGCGCGTCGACTCCGATGTGCTCGCGGCGTTGCGGTCGGCGGAACGCGACCCGGCCGGCTGCACCGACGACGAGTATCTCGCGCTGGCGACCGCCGACGGTCCGGCGCTGGAAGCCGTTGCCGCGCTGGCTGATTCGCTGCGCCGCGACGTGGTCGGCGACGAGGTGACCTTCGTGGTCAACCGCAACATCAACTTCACCAACATCTGCTATACCGGCTGCCGATTCTGCGCATTCGCTCAACGCAAGGGTGACGCCGACGCGTATTCGCTGTCGACCGACGAGGTCGCCGACCGCGCTTGGGAGGCGCACGTCGCCGGGGCCACCGAGGTGTGCATGCAGGGCGGAATCGACCCGGAGCTCCCGGTCACCGGCTACGCCGAGCTGGTGCGCGCGGTCAAGGCCCGGGTCCCATCGATGCACGTGCACGCGTTCTCGCCGATGGAGATCGCCAACGGAGTTACCAAGAGCGGCATGAGCATTCGCGAGTGGCTGATCAGCCTGCGCGAGGCCGGGCTGGACACCATCCCCGGCACGGCCGCCGAAATCCTGGACGACGAGGTGCGCTGGGTGCTCACCAAGGGCAAGTTGCCGACGTCGATGTGGATCGAAATCGTCACCACGGCACACGAAGTGGGGCTGCGGTCGTCGTCGACGATGATGTACGGACACGTCGATAGTCCCCGGCACTGGGTGGCGCACCTGAATGTGCTGCGCGGCATCCAGGACCGCACCGGTGGCTTCACCGAATTCGTTCCGCTGCCGTTCGTACACCAGAATTCGCCGTTGTATCTGGCCGGAGCGTCGCGGCCCGGTCCCACGCACCGGGACAACCGCGCGGTGCATGCGTTGGCGCGGATCATGTTGCACGGCCGCATCTCTCATATCCAGACAAGTTGGGTGAAGCTCGGCGAGCGGCGCACGCAGGTCATGCTCAACGGCGGCGCGAACGACCTGGGCGGCACGCTGATGGAGGAAACCATCTCGCGGATGGCCGGCTCAGAACACGGCTCGGCCAAGACCGTCGCCGAGCTGGTCGCGATCGCGGAGGGCATCGGCCGTCCCGCCCGTCAGCGGACCACCACGTACGCCCCGCTGGCGGCGTAACCGTTCAGGCCCCGCGAGGGTGCGTGGTTGTACGCCGACACGCCGGTAGGCGTGGCATTTTGCGCACGCTCGCGACGCCAAGCGGGTATATGCAACCCGTGCGATATCGAATCGATGACGAGCGCTTCCCCGAATGGCAGCCATTCCTGGACGCGGTGCAGCAGCGGCGGCCCGACGTGGGCACGTGGTGTGAGGCATGGACGGTGCGTGACATCGTCATTCACCAGGCCGGTAACGCCGAGGAACTCGCCCGGGTGCTGGGCGCCCACCTGCACGGCGAACCCGTCGGCACCCGCAGCTTCGAAGAACGCGAGGCTCCGCTGCGCGCCATGAACGACACGGACCTCTGGGACGCGCTGCACGAACGGATGGCGGCACTGACCTTGGTCGCCGAGGCCGGCGACGACGTTCCAGCGGAGACCGACGTGGCCTGGACTGGACGCACGATGAAGGTGCCGTGGTTTGCCGAGCACATGCGCGAAGAGCTCGTGCTGCACGGGTGGGACATCACCGGCGACGACCCGCCGGCACAGGCGCGGCTGGCCGAGCCCTGGATGACGACGCACAGCGTGGTCGCGGTGGGCCGCCCGCTGCTGGCCAAGGGCGCGCCGCAACTGGACGAAAAAGTTGAGGCGAGGCTGCGGGTGCAGGGTAGCGACGATGTCGTGCTCAACGCCGACGGCGAGCAAACCAGCATCGAACTCAGCGAACCCGCAGGCCCGGCCACACTCGAAACCGACGCGGCGGCAAGGGTTTTGCTGCTGTGGGGGCGCCGACCCGCAGACCCGTCGCGGATCTGCAGCCGCGTCGGACCGGAAACCTTGGGCCGGGTGCGCCGCCTACTCAGCGGCTACTGATTGCTCAGTAGTTGTTGCAGACCGCCGCCACCCGGGTGACAGTTCCCATGTACCGCGGAGGCAGCTGCGACAAGATCTGCTGCCGCTCCGGCGAACCCGGAGGCGCGGCGAGGAAGTTGTTCAACGCGCCTTGCACGACAGCGCTTCTGTTGAACTGTGCGGCAGCCGCAGGGTCGGTCGCGTTGAGAGCTGCCATCACCTGCCCGTAGTTGCACGTCGTGTAGAGCGGGTCAGTCGGATCTGCCGAGGCAATTCCGGTCGCGGCGCCCAACGCGAACGCGATACCACCGAAACCGGCGGCCAGTTTGGTCAACGACAACCTCACCATTTGTGGACCTTTCCCAGATTATTCGTACCGTCGCGAGAGACGGCCACTAGAGCTGCCCAGCGGTCGCCGTCTTTCGTTGAGGGTACCAGCCCCCGCGGGCCAGCTTCCATCACGGACGTTATCGCAAAACCCGCTCGGCGTCTTACTTTTCGCAGGTCAGCGCCCTGAGTATGGCCTTGCTGTGAATCTGCCATGTAGACCGTTAGAGCCGCGCCGCCAGCTCGGTGCCCTGCTTGATGGCGCGCTTGGCGTCCAGCTCCGCGGCCACCGCCGCACCACCGATGAGGTGCGGGTGGAGGCCGTTGCGGCGCAATTCGCTGTCCAGGTCCCGCACCGGCTCCTGCCCGGCGCAGAGCACAACGTTGTCCACCCTTAGTAGCTGAGGCCGCCGGCGATCCGCGCCGAAGCTGATGTGCAGGCCGTCGTCGTCGATCCGCTCGTAGTTCACTCCACACAGCTGATGGACGCCCTTGGCGTGCAGCGCCGCCCGATGCACCCACCCGCTGGTCTTGCCCAGTCGCCTGCCTTGCGGACCCTTGGTGCGCTGCAGCAGATACACCTCACGGGCGGGCGGTGCGGGCCGGGGCGTGGTCAGGGCTCCGCGGGCTTCCCGCGGGTCGGCCACACCCCACTCGGCCCGCCAGTTCTTGAGGGCGCGCCAGTTCTCGAGGCTTTCCGCTGCTGAGGGCTCGGTGACCAGCAGTTCGCTGACGTCGAAGCCGATGCCGCCGGCCCCGACGACGGCCACGGTCTTTCCGACCGGTTTGGCGCCGGTGATGGCCTGGGCATAGGTCAGCACCTTCGGGTGGTCGATGCCCGGGATAGCGGGGATCCGCGGCGCCACGCCGGTGGCTAAGACGACGTCATCAAAGCCGGTCAACTCATGAGCCGTGGCGCGGGTGCCCAACCGGACCGTGACCCCGTGCTTGGCGAGCATCGTCGAGAAGTACCGGTTGGTCTCGCGGAATTCCTCCTTGCCCGGGATGCGGCGGGCCAGGTCGAACTGACCGCCGATGAAGTCGTTGGCCTCGAAGAGCGTCACGCGGTGGCCGCGCTGTGCGGCGCTGACGGCGGCCGCCAGCCCGGCCGGGCCGGCCCCGACGACGGCCACCGAGCGGGCGCGTCGCGTCGGAGACAACACCAACGTCGTCTCGTGACCGGCCCTCGGATTGAGCAGACACGACACCGCCTTCCTGGCGAAGGCGTGATCGAGGCAGGCCTGGTTGCACGCAATGCAGGTGTTGATCTCCTCAGCACGATCGGACTGCGCCTTGAGCACCCACTCGGGGTCGCTCAGCAGCGGCCTGGCCATCGAGATCAGTTGCACCCGGGTGTCGGTCAGGATCTGCTCGGCGGCCTGCGGCATGTTGATTCGATTGGAAGCCATCACCGGGACGCTGACCTGTTCGGCGACCGCGTCGCTGATGTCGACGAACGCGCTGTTGGGCACCGAGGTGACGATGGTTGGCACCCGCGCCTCGTGCCAGCCGAAGCCGGAGTTGATGACGGTGACGCCCGCAGACTCCAATTCGATTGCCAGCGAGACGATTTCGTCCCAACTCTGGCCGTCCTCGACGTAGTCGGCCATCGACATCCGGTAGCAGATGATGAAATCCGGCCCGACCGCCTCGCGGGTCCGGCGCACGATCTCGACCGGGAACCGGCGACGGTCGGCGGGCGTCGCGCCCCAGCGATCGGTGCGCTTGTTGGTGCGCGGCGCCAGGAACTGGTTGAGCAGATACCCTTCGCTGCCCATGATTTCTACCCCGTCGTAGCCCCCGTCGCGGGCCAGCTGCGCGCACCGAACGAAATCGGCGATGGTCGCCTCGACTCCCCGCGATGTCAGCGCTCGCGGCCGAAACGGGTTGATCGGCGCCTTGATCGACGATGCGCTTACCGAAAGCGGGTGGTACGCATAACGCCCGGCGTGCAGGATCTGCAGCAGTATCTTGGCGCCCGCGTCGTGGACCGCGCTGGTGATGCGGCGGTGCCGCCGGGCCTGCGTCGAGGAGACCATTTCCGACGCGAACGGCAGCAGCCAGCCGGTGCGGTTCGGGGCGTAGCCGCCGGTGATGATCAGCCCCACTCCGCCGCGGGCGCGTTCGGCGAAATATGCGGCCAACCGATCGATGTGCCCGGCGCGGTCTTCCAGTCCGGTGTGCATGGAACCCATCACCACCCGATTCCGCAAAGTGGTGAAGCCAAGGTCCAACGGGGACAACAGGTTTGGATAGTCGGTCATGGCGCGGCGGGACCTAGGTATGCGAAGAGCGGAAGATGCCGATCCCCGTCGAAAGTCAGCTCCCACTCGCCGACCCGGCGCCAGCCCAGGCATTCGTAAAAGCGAATCGCGGCCACACTGTCTTGCGCGACATCGAGCACCGGTCGTGCGCCGAGTTCATGCACATAGCGGGTCGCCGCGTTGGCCAACGCTTCGCCCAGGCGTTGCCGGCGGTAGGTCGGTGACACGATCAGCCGACTCAGCGCCACCAGTCGCTCCTGCCCGATGCCCGCGGCCCTGGTCCAGAGGTCGCTTGCCGGACCTTCGACAACCCGGTGCAGCGCCACGTGGCCTTGGATGCTCGACGCAGCGTCCCGCGCAACCCCCGCGGCAAGCTCGCGCTTCCCAACTAGCCACCTGATGGGATCTGACGGCCACAGCACCGGATACGCGTCCGCGACATGGACGGCGTGAAGAAGATCGACGCATGCTGGCAGATCTTCAGCCTGCCTTGGTTCGACCCGGAACGGGGGGCCTGTTTCCCCAGTGACCACCGGGTCAGTGTCACAGATCCGGGCGGTCGGTCAACACGTACGTACGGCTGGACACATTCGCGGGCGTGCCCAGTGGTAGGCGTGTATGTGCAACGTCTAGTATCAGTAACCGAACGCTCCGCCATCGGGGTCCAGGCGGCTCCAGGCGAGGCGAGCAGCAGCAGCCCACGTGGAACCAGTACATGGAGGACACCTTGAGGAGACGTCCGTGACGTACACGATCGCCCAGCCCTGCGTCGACATCAAGGACAAGGCGTGCATTGAGGAGTGCCCGGTCGACTGCATCTACGAGGGTGCCCGGATGCTGTACATCCACCCCGACGAATGCGTCGACTGCGGTGCCTGCGAACCGGTGTGCCCGGTCGAAGCGATCTATTACGAAGACGATGTGCCCGAACAGTGGAGCCAATACACGCAGATCAACGCCGACTTCTTCGTCGAGCTGGGATCACCGGGCGGTGCGGCCAAGGTGGGCATGACCGAGAACGACCCGCAAGAGGTCAAGGACCTGCCGCCGCAGGGCGAAGGCGACTGAGCGCGGCGGTGCGCCGAGAGCCTGCGACCCGCCGGCCTGCGGTGTCGGCGTCGCTGCCGGTGTTCCCCTGGGACACCCTGGTGGACGCGAAAGCGCTGGCCGCGGCCCACCCGGACGGCATCGTCGACCTCTCCGTCGGCACACCGGTCGACCCCGTCGCGCCGCTGATCCAAGCGGCGCTGACGGCCGCCGCCTCGGCGCCCGGGTACCCCGCCACCGCCGGCACCCCGCAGCTGCGCGAATCCGCCGTAGCCGCCCTGGCCCGCCGGTTCGGCATCACCGGGCTCACCGAGTCGGCGGTGCTGCCGGTGATAGGCACCAAAGAACTCATCGCCTGGTTGCCGACGCTGCTCGGTCTCGGCCCGGCCGACCTCGTCGTGGTACCTGAGCTGGCGTATCCGACCTACGACGTCGGCGCCCGGCTGGCCGCGGCGCAGGTGCTGCGTGCGGACTCGCTGACCCAGCTGGGGCCGCAATCTCCGGCGCTGATCTACATCAACTCGCCGAGCAACCCGACCGGGCGGGTACTGGGTGTCGATCACCTGCGCAAGGTCGTCGAGTTTGCCCGCGACCGAGGCACCGTGGTGGCGTCCGACGAGTGCTACCTGAGTCTGGGCTGGGACGTCGAACCTCCAGGACCGCTGTCCGTGCTGCACCCAGCCGTCTGCGATGGCGACCACACTGGCCTGCTGGCCGTGCACTCGCTGTCGAAGAGTTCGTCGTTGGCCGGATACCGGGCCGGCTTCGTGGCCGGAGACCCGGACATCGTCGCCGAGCTGCTGGCGGTGCGCAAACATGCCGGGATGATGGTGCCGACACCGGTGCAGGCCGCCATGGTGGCGGCTCTGGACGACGACGAGCACCAGAAGCTGCAGCTGGACCGTTACGCGCGCCGTCGCGCCGCCCTGCTTCCGGCGCTCCGCGCAGCGGGTTTCACCGTCGATCATTCCGAGGCCGGCCTCTATCTATGGGTCACCAGAGGCGAGCCGTGCCAGGACACCGTGATGTGGCTGGCCGCGCGCGGGATCCTGGTGGCGCCCGGTGATTTCTACGGTCCCGGCGGTGCACAGCACGTGCGTGTCGCGCTGACTGCCGCCGACGAACGCATCGCCGCGGCGGTCGACAGGCTCTAACAGGGCGCGACCACTGCGAGACGCCAGAATCGCAAAAAGCCCAGCAAGTTGGCTTGATTTTGCATCTCAGTGGTGGAATGAGGCGTGGCATCTACTACTAGTGCTGCCGGTACCCCCGGCTCCACGGGTTCGGCGGGCTCGGGTACCAAGCAGCGCATCCCGCTTTCGATTGGGGATATCGCCAAGCGCGTCTTTCTGGGAAAGCCGCTCATCACCGAGGAACTGCATTCCGAGAGACTGTCGAATTCGGTTGCGCTGGGCGCGCTTTCACCAGATGCGATCTCGTCGACGGCCTATGGCACAGAGCAGATTCTGATCGAGCTGCTGCCCCACGCGGGGCTGGCGGCGTTTGCTCTGTTGCTGCCGATCAACGGCGTCATCCTGTTGATTCTGGTGCTGGTGGCCGCGTCGTATCGGCAGGTCGTCATGGCCTATACGCGGGCGGGCGGGTCGTACATCGTCGCGCGGGAGAATTTCGGGCCCCGCGTCGCGCAGGTCGCCGCCGCGGCGCTGTTGATCGACTACGTCGTCACCGTGGCGGTGCAATCGGCTGCCGGTACGGTCGCGGTGGTCTCGGCGATACGGGCCCTGGGTCCCTACAGTCTGGAAATCACCATCGGCGTGGTGATCGCCATCTGCTATGCCAACCTGCGCGGATTGCGGGAAGCCGGCATACAGTTCGCATTGGCCACCTACTTCTTCGTCGTCATGATCAGCTTGACGATCGTCGTCGGTGTCATTCGCCATATCTTCTGGGGATTGCAGCCCTACGATCCCCAGCACATCCCCGGGACGGTGCCGATTGAGCAGGGCAACGGTCTGGTGATGGGCGCGACGGTCCTGGTGTTGTTGCGCGCGTTCGCCAATGGCGGTTCGTCGCTGACGGGAGTCGAGGCGATCTCCAACACCGTCGACGTATTCCGCAAGCCCCAGGGCCGCAACGCGCGCCGGGTACTCACCGCGATGGCGTGCATCCTCGGTTTCCTGTTGGCCGGTGTCGCCTACCTGACATTTGTCACCCACGCCACCCCGTATGTCGCCGGATACCCGTCGGTGTTGTCGGAGGTCGCCCGGGCGGTGTTCGGCAACGGGCTGATCGGCCACATCTTGTTTATTCTGGTCCAGGCATCGACCGCCGCCATCTTGTTCACCGGTGCGAATACCAGCTTCAACGGCTTTCCCGCGCTGGCGAGTTTTGTCGCCGAAGACAGGTTCCTGCCGCGCCAGCTGATGAAACGCGGCCACCGGCTGGTGTTCTCGAACGGCATCATCGTGCTCACCGCGCTGTCGGTGGTGTTGCTGGTGATCACCGGCGGCTCGGTCAACGCGCTGGTCCCGTTCTATGCGATCGGCGTGTTCACCGGATTCTCGATGGCCGGCTACGGGATGACCAAACATCATCTGACGCACCGGGAGCGTGGGCGGCGACGCCGGCTGGCCATCAACCTGTCCGCGGCGATCCTTTCGACGGTGGTGGTCGGCATCTTCGCGGTGGCGAAGTTCACCGAGGGCGCCTGGCTGGTGGTTGTCGTCTTCCCAGTGTTGGTGTTTGCGCTGATGCGGCTCAACAAGGAATACCGGGCCGAGGCCGCCATACTCGAGATGTTCCGCACCGACCGCCCAGAGTTGGTGAAATACGCCAGGCACCGGGTGTTCATCTTCGTCAACTCACTTGACCTCGCGGTCCTCGAGGGGCTGCGATACGGCAGGGGATTGCGGGCCGACGAGCTGATCGCGGTGCATTTCATGGTCGACGCGGCGCACGCCGCGCAACTCCGAAAGCGTTGGGAGGACTTCGATCTCGACACCCGGCTGCGAATCGTGGACTGCCCCGACCGGCGGCTCACCCGGGCCGCTCAGTTGCTGGTCGCCAAGGCGAGCAAGGAACACCCGAACACCAACGTGACGGTGTTGCTGCCACGTCGGACCTACGCGCCGCTGCTGGGCCGGTTGCTGCATGACCGAACCGCGGACAAGATCGCCCGCGCTGTGAGCCTGCTTCCCGACGCGGCCGCGACGATCGTGCCCTACGACGTGCAATCGCGGGTCCAGGAGGCCTACCCCGAACGCGTCGAGCAACGGCTGGCCCGCGAACTCGACAAGCTGGAGGCCTGGGTTTCCGAGGGCGAGGACCAGGACGTCGACGCCTATGAGCATCCCGAGAATTCCGATCGGCCGCCGTCGGTGATCACGGTGGCGGGCCTGATTCCCGGGCAGCGCGCCACCTTCGAAGGGCGGGTCAGCCAGGTCGAGGACGTCGCCAAAGGACGGCGGACGTTTCGCTCGATAGTGGTCGGCGACGACACGGGGGAGATCAGCATTTCTTTCCGCCCCGGGCGTGGAGGTGCCGATATCCAGCCCGGTCAGGTATTGCGGATCATCGGGAAGCCCCGCCAGAGCGGCCATCGGCCGATAACGATGGTGGACCCCGCGTATCACGTCATCGAGGACCCCGCGAACACCGACGACACCGCGGAAAGTGCCGACTCCGAGGACAGTTAGATTCACTTACCGAGACGGTCCGCAAACGGAATTCGAGGGAGCGACGACTGTGCGACGAGTTGCGGCGGTGCTGGTGTCCGTTTTCAGCTTGGCGTTCACCGCCAACGGCTACCGGCCGCTGACCAAGAACGGCTATGCCTCGCTGTACGCCTTCGGTTTTGGCCTGTTCGCCTCGGAGCTTCCGGTGCCTTCGTTCGCAGCCCAGGTGGCTGCGCTGACGGCGCTGTCTCGGCGGCTCTCGCCTAGGGTGCGTTTGTTCAGCTGGCTGGTGTCAGCGGTGTCCTGGCTGGGGTTGCTCGGCCTGCGCCACTGCGGGCGTACCGCCGACCAACCGTTGACCGCGGCGCTGGACCAAGGGCTGGGTCTGAGCCGTCGCACCGAGTCCGGCGATTTGTGGAAGCGCCCGCAGCCCGGCGGCGCCACCGCCAAGCAACCCGGCGTGCTCCGGATGATGCGGATCTACCGCGACTATGCACATGACGGCGACATCAGCTACGGAGAGTTCGGTTCGCGGAATCATCTCGACATCTGGCGCCGGCCGGATCTGGACCGCGGCGGACGGGCTCCGGTGTTGCTGCAGGTTCCCGGCGGCGCCTGGATGGTGGGGAACAAGCGCGGACAGGCGCACCCGTTGATGAGCCACCTCGCCGAGCTGGGTTGGGTGTGTGTTGCCATCAACTACCGCCTCAGTCCGCGCTCCACCTGGCCGGACCACATTGTCGACGTCAAGCGCGCGATCGCCTGGGTCAAGCAGAACATCGCCGAGTACGGCGGAGATCCGGACTGGATCGCGATCACCGGCGGCTCGGCCGGCGGACATCTGTCGTCGCTGGCCGCGCTCACCCCCAACGACCCGCAATTCCAGCCGGGTTTCGAAGACGCAGATACCCGGGTGCAGGCGGCGGTGCCGTTCTACGGTGTCTATGACTTCAGCCACCCGGAAAGTTCGCATCCCTTGCTCACGCCGACACTGGCGAAGAACGTGTTCAAGCTGAGCCGCACCGAGATCACGGAGCCGTTTCGCAACGCCTCGCCGATCACCCACGTCTCCGCGGATGCGCCACCCTTCTTCGTGCTGCATGGCCGCAACGACTCGTTGGTCCCGGTCGAGCAGGCGCGCAGCTTCACCGCCCGGCTGCGCCAGGTCAGCCGAAACCCGGTCGTCTACGCCGAATTATCTTGCGCGCAACACGGTTTCGACATCTTCGGGTCGGCCCGCGCGGCGCACACCGCGGTGGCGGTCGAGCAGTTCCTCGCCGAGGTGTATGCGTCGGATCGGTACAGCGTCGCGGACCGCGCGTCCGGGTGACCTTGGGCGGCTGCACGGTTGGGTGTGAAACCTTGGCGTCGGAAGTGAAACGAGGGCGGGAAAATCGCCTAGAAGCCGCCCTGCTTGCACTTTGAACGCCCAGGTTTCACACCGAACATCCCCTTAGGCCGTTAGCCGGTGTTTCGCGGGCTGCGCTCGTTGAGCAGTGCGATGACCTGAGCCGCCAGCTCGTCGATGTCGGCATTGGTGGTGTCGAGGACGAGGTCGGGGTCGTCCGGTGGCTCGTAGGGTGCGTCGACACCGGTCAGGCCGCGTAGTTGGCCACTGCGAGCGCGCGCATACAGGCCCTTGGGGTCACGCTTCTCGCACTCGGCCAACGAGGTGGACACGTAGACCTCTATATAGGGCAGCTTGGCGGCGGCGTTGAGGGCGCGGACCATATCGCGGTCCGACTTCAGCGGCGACACCAGCGACGCCAGCGCGACCACTCCGGCGTCGGCCAGCAGACGCGTCAAGTGCCCTACGCGCCTGATGTTTTCGGTGCGGTCGCCGGGTGAGAAGCCCAGGTCGTCGGACAGCCCGTGACGCAGATTGTCGCCGTCGAGCAGGTAGGCCACCCGCCCGGATTCCACCAGCGCACGCTCCACCGCTACCGCGATCGTCGACTTGCCGGATGCGGGTAACCCGGTGAACCAGATGGTGGCGCCCGATTGACCGGTGGCGCTCCAGCGGTAGCCCCGGTCCAGCGACGACGGATGCCAGCGGATGTCGGTGCGGGGATGAGTCCCCGGCTTGACCTCCCGAGCCTCCAGGATGGTGCCGGCGCCGACGGTGTCGTTGGTGGCCTCGTCGATCAGGATGAATGCCCCCATGGCGCGGCTTTCGGCGTAGCTGTCGGCCACCACAATCGAGCTGGTTCGCAATGTGACGGTGCCAATGTCGTTGAGCGCCAACTCGACTGGCCCGTCGAGCTCGTCGAGCGTCTCCGGGTCCAGCCGCGAGTGCAGCGCCTGCACGGTGGCCCGGACGGTCTTGGCGGTCTGTTTGAGCGCCAGCCGGTCGCCGGCGCGCAGCGGGGTGTCGGCGAACCAGCACACTGTCGCGTCGATCTCGCGGGCCAAGACGGGTGCGACGGCGTCGTCGGCACCGCTGATCAGCACGTCGCCGCGACCCACGTCGATGTCGTCGGCCAGTTCGACCGAAACCGACAGCGGCGCAACGGCTGTGGCGCGGTCGTCGTCGAGGGTGTCCAGCGCGGTCACCGTCGAGCGGGTGCCGGCCGGCAGCGACACCACCGGATCACCGACGCTGAGCGTTCCGGCCGCGAGGCGCCCGGTGTAGCGGCGGCGCATGTCCGCGGTCGGCCGCGACACCCACTGCACCGGCAGCCGCAGCCGCGACGCCTCGGCCAGCGGCGCGCTCAACTCGATGCCCTCCAGGTACTCCAGCAGCGTGGGGCCGGTGTACCACGGGGTGCGATCGGAACGGTGTACCACGTTGTCCCCGTGCTTCGCGGCGATGGGGATCACGGTGATGTCGGTACCGCCGAGCCGTGCCGTCATCTGTCGCAGCTCGGCTTCCACCTCGGCAAACCGGGCTTGGTCGAAGTCGATCAGGTCGATCTTGTTCACCGTCGCGACGAAGTGCCTGATACCCAGCAAGCTCGCGATCCGGGCGTGCCTGCGGGTCTGGCGCAGCACCCCGGCACGCGCGTCGACCAGCAGGATCGCCACGTGTGCATTGGACGCGCCGGTGAACATGTTGCGGGTGTAGCGCTCATGACCGGGCGTGTCGGCCAGGATGTAGCTGCGCGTCGCCGTGGAAAAGAACCGATAGGCGACGTCGATCGTGATGCCCTGTTCCCGCTCGGCGCGCAGGCCGTCGGACAGCGCGGCCAGATCGGCGATGCCGTCCGCGTCGGTGACCGCCTCGAGGTGGTCCAACGGCAGGCTGTCGGTGTCGTGCATGAGCCGGCCGATCAGCGTGCTCTTGCCGTCGTCCACCGAGCCCGCGGTGGCGATGCGGAGCAGCTGACGTGTCACGGTCGTGGTCATCAGAAATACCCTTCGCGCTTGCGGTCTTCCATCGCGGCGGCGGAGGTGCGGTCGTCGGCGCGGGTCTCGCCGCGCTCGGAAACCGTGGCCGCGGAGATCTCGGCGATGACCCGGTCGATATCGGTGGCGGTAGAGCGCACCGCCCCGGTGATGGTCAGGTCGCCGACGGTACGGTAGCGCACCCACTCCACGGCGGAGGATTCGCCGGCCTGTGGGCGGATGTATTCGGACACCGCCAGCAGAATGCCGTCCCGTTGGAACACCTCGCGCTCATGGGCGAAGTAAATCGACGGCAGCTCCAGGCCTTCCAGCTGGATGTAGCGCCAGACATCGAGCTCGGTCCAGTTGCTCAGCGGGAACACCCGCACTTGCTCGCCCTTCTTGATGCGGCCGTTGTACAGCGTCCACGGCTCGGGGCGCTGCGCACGCGGATCCCACTGGCCGAACTCGTCGCGGAAGCTCAGTATGCGCTCCTTGGCGCGGGCTCGTTCCTCGTCGCGGCGGGCGCCGCCGAACGCCGCATCGAAACCGCCGGCCTCCAGCGCGTCGAGCAGCGTGCGCGTCTGGGCCCGGTTGCGTGAGGCTCCGGGCCCCGGGTCGGGCACCCGGCCGTTGTCGATGGATTCCTGCACCGAGGCGACGATCAGCTTGTGTCCCTGGCCGGTGACCCGACGGTCGCGGAACTCGATCACCTCGGGGAAATTGTGACCGGTGTCCACGTGCATCACCGGGAACGGCAGCGGCAGCGGTCGAAATGCCTTCTCCGCCAGACGAAGTAACACAATCGAGTCTTTGCCCGCGGAAAATAGCAGCACCGGCTTTTCGAGTTCGGCGACGACCTCGCGGATGATATGTACCGCTTCGGCTTCCAGCAGCCGCAGCTCGTCGACGCGTCGGAGTTCGGTTTTCGTCACCGTGGCAGTCATGTTGGTAGTCCTTCTCTTTCGGCGTCCGCGCGGTAGCGGTCCACCCAATCGTCCGAACGCTGGTCGGCTTGTCGTTCCAGCACCGGCTGGGGCGCCAGGCGCGGGTCAAGTCCCAACGCCTCGAGGATGGTGGCCACCACCTGAGTCAGGTTGCGCCACAACACCGGATACGAGACCTCCATTGGTTGGATGCCTTCCGCGGCGAACCAGGATTGCCAGCCTTCCTCCTGGGCGCGCAGCATCGTGACGATGTGGGCTATCGCGCCGGCGTGATAGGTGGCACGCGCATCACGAACCGGATCGGGCCTGCCGCGCCAGACCCGGGTCTGCACCGCGCGCCAGAACGACACCGCCTGCGACACCACATCAGGCCGGTGGATATGGATCAGCAATGGCTCCTCGCCGACGACGTCGCGGATCGCGGCCAGCAGGCTGTCACCGGATCGATCGGGCAGTTGGCGCGCGCGGTTCAACAGTAGCGGGGTTTGGTTCCACATCAGCTTGCCGCCCCAGACGCCGTTGGGCGTTCTTCCGACCGTGCGGATGTAATCGCGCCAGATCTCGGCCGGCGCCAAGTCGGGCGTGCCCACGTCCAACGGGTCCAGCAGGCGCAGGATCGACTCGTCCTCGACCCCGGCGAACCACTCCCGCGGCTGCGGGGCCTGGCTGGTCGCGGGCAGGTATTGGAAGAACTCCTGGGGTTCGCCGGCCACGCCGGTCGCACGCAGCGATTCGACCAGCAGCGTGCTGCCACTGCGCTGGGACGCCAGGACTAGGTATGACGACGGGGTGTCTGCCATCCTGGCAGGATAACGGGACGGAAATCCGGTGCAACGCAGGGAATTCCTTCACGCTGAAGATAACTATTGCGGGCCGAGGATTTGTCGCCGTTTATCTGCGGCCGGCAGCCGGGCCGATGCGGGCCATCCCGCGCAGGAGCCACGGCGCCCGCCTCGCCACCACCTCGACGGCGCGATCCGAGCGGCGCATGGTCGTCCGCGCTCCGGGAGTGGGCGTCGACACCAATTGCGCCTCCGGTGATCCGGCCCGAGGACCGCGGCGATCGACCGCGAGTAATTGCCAGCTGCCCGGCACACCGCGCAGTTCGACGCGGCCACGGTCCTCAAACCCGGTGCCCGAGCCGACGACCAGATCACGCACGGTATGCGAGACCAGAATTTCTCCGGCACCGGCGTGGCCGAGGATGCGCGCGGCGATGTGGACCGCGATGCCCCCGATGTCCGCGTCCAGCAGCTCGCACTCGCCGGTGTGCACGGCGGCGCGGATCTGGATGCCCAGCATCTCGGCCTCTGCGCGCAGGGCTTCGGCGCAGCGAATCGCCTGCGTCGGCCCGTCGAACGTGGCCAAGTGACCGTCCCCGGTGTTTTTGACCACCGTGCCGCCGAATCTTTCGGTGGCGTTGGCGGTGATCTGCCCGAAGCGCTCCAGCACCGCTCGCCACGTTTCGTCGCCCGCCGCAGCGGCGTGTGCTGTCGAGGCCACCATGTCGGTGAACAACACCGTGCGCAGCGCGCGACGTGAGTGCGACGGCGCCGCATGGCTGCCGGTGAGAAACTCCTCGATCTCGGTCAGAACCTTGTCGGCCTCAGCGAACCAGGGCAGGTGCTCGCCGTCGATTTCGAGGTACCGCGCGCCCTGGATGTGGTCGGCCAGATAGCGGCCAGACTGTACCGGAACGACGGCGTCCGTGCGGGCGTGGATGACCAGGGTTGGGGTCATGATCGACGGCAGGACCGGCCGCACGTCGAGCCGAAACGACGCCTCGAGTGACACGCGCGCCATCCCAGGGCTCGCGCACATGCGCTCCAACATGGCGAACTGGCGTTGTCGACCGGTCAATGACGGCCCGGAGATGCTGAGTGTTGCTCCGCTGCCCCACCCCGAGCGGACGGCGCGGTGGATTGCCTGGACTCGCGCGATCTGCTCCACCGACCAGATGTAGTCGTCACCCACGTCGGGAAGGAGACGTGCCCGGAGTTCGGCTGGGTCGGAGTCGATAGTGTCCCACCCGCCCGGCTGAAACGAATATGTGTCACAGAGGATCAAGGCCTTCGTTCGTTCCGGCCGGGATGCCGCGAACATCATGGCGGCCGGGCCACCGTCACTGCACCCGAAGAGGGCGGCCTTGGCGAAGCCGGCGGCGTCCATGACAGCCTCGATTTCGGTCGCGCGATCATCGAGCGTGCGAACTTTCGGTACCGGGTCCGACAGCCCAACCCCGGCCTTGTCGAACACTGCGATGCGACAGAACGTGGCGAGCTGGTCGAAGAATGCCTTGAATTCGGGCACGGTCCAGAACAGCTCTAGGTGGCTGACGAACGGTCCGATGAAGACCAGTTCGACCGGCCCGTCGCCGAATACTTGATACGCCAGGCTGAGGTCGCCGCACGGCGCGTACGACGTTTCCGGCACGGATCGACCATAGCGGCGGCCGCGGCTAGGCGTAGCCCGTTCGGTCGTGGCCGCGCTTTTCTCGATGGGCCCTCGTGTGGGGGCTTCGGGGGGCGGCCGACCGGGGTGGCCGGTTGCGCATGTGGTCGCGGACGCGGCTCATGACGTCGCCGAGGACGCGCACGTCCTGGTCGGAAAGGGAGCCATACAAGAGGTCGCTGACCACCTCGATGTGGCCGGGGAGGACCTTGGCGATGCGGGCTCGCCCGGCCTTGGTGATGTCGACGACGGTCGCGCGCTTGTCGTGGGTACTGACTTGGCGGGTGATGAGGCCGGCGTCTTCCAATAGTCCGGCCTGATGCGTCAGGCCGCTGCGGCTATACACGACGCCATCGGCCAGCTCCGTCATGGTGAGCGAGCGGCCGGCGTCGACCAATTTGGCCAAGATCTCGAACTGCACGTAGCTCAGGCCGCCCTCGGCCTGCAACTGTTCCCGCACGGCGTACTGCAGCAAGTTGACCGCTTCGGTCAGGGCGAAGTACGTGCGCAACTGTGCCGGCTTGAGGCGCTTAGCCATGCCCCCAGCGTAGTGCTTCAACATCGAAGTACCGCGGGTGTCGGGTCCGGGGCCGCGTCGATCCGCGCAATGAGACGACCGTCACAGGCGCACACGGAATTGCTTCGATCTCGAAGCATGTTGCACCAGGCGCAACTGCTTCAAAATCGAAGCAATTAACGAAGGAGAAACCATGAAGGCTGTGCGATACCACCGTTACGGCAGTAGCGAGGTTCTGCAGTACGAAGACGCCCCGCGACCAGTGCCGGGTCCGCACCAGGTGCTGGTGCAGGTGGCCGCGACCTCGTTCAACCCAGTGGACGCAGGCATCCGCGGCGGCTACCTGTCCGAGGTGTACCAGATCAGCTTCCCGCATATCCCCGGCGTCGACGTCGCGGGCACCATCGCCGGGCTCGGCGAGCAAGTTCGGGGATGGAACATCGGCGATGCGGTCGTGGCGTTCTTGCCGCTGGATGCCGATGGCGCCGCCGCAGAGTACGCGCTCGTGCCAGCCGAGTCGCTGGCCGCCGCACCGACGTCGGTGCCGCTGGCTGATGCAGCAGCACTGCCGGAGGCCGCGTTGACGGCATGGCAGGCCCTCTTCGAGATCGCCGGTTTGACTGCCGGACAGACGATCCTGATCAACGGTGCCTCAGGGGCGGTCGGTGGCTACGCGACTCAGTTGGCCAAACAGGCCGGAGCCGTCGTGACCGCGACCGCCAAGGCACGTGACGCCGAGCGGCTGCGCGGCTTGGGCGCGGACCGCATCGTCGACTACATCGACTACACCCACTCACCGATCGACGTCGAAGGTGCACCATTCGATGTGGTGCTCAATCTGGTCAGCACCACCGACGAGCAGACCGAAGCCCTCATCGGCGTGGTCGTCGACGGTGGTTTCCATGTCGGCACCATGGTTTTCGGGCCGCAGAACCCGGGCCGGGGAGTCCGCAGCCAGCGGGTGTTCGTCCGTAGCGACGCCGCCCAGCTCGCCGGGCTGGTCCGCCGCGTCGAAGACAGGCAACTGAGCATCGAGGTCGCCGACCGCCGCCCACTGGACCACGCCGCCGCCGTGCACGCCGCCTCCGACAATGGCCGCCTGCACGGCAAGACCATCCTCATCCCTGTCGGCCAGTAACCCTCTGCCACAACCATATTCATGCGGCATTGGAGCGGCTATCGCCGCTCCAACACCCGTAGCCCGAGCGAGAACAGCAGGCGCACATCGGGATCCGCCAAGGAGGTGGACACCAGCTGCTCGATTCGACGCACCCGGTAACGAACCGTATTAGGGTGCACCTGCAGTGCATGTGCGGCGGCGGCAATGTCGCCGAAGCTGTCCAGGTAGGCGCGCAGCGTCTCCGCCAGCACCGGATCCCGGGTGCGCAGCTCGCGCAGCCGAGGGTCGACGAGTCGCGCTTCGCTGCCAACCAAACTGACGATCTCGTCGAGCAGCACCGTGGTTCGTGCTTCGGTCAGCGAGAGCACCGGCCCCAAAAACGGGTGCCGCGCAGCGCTTTCCAGTAAGCGGTCCACCTCGCGGCGCGCCTCGGCGACTCCGGACAAGCCCGGTAACGGCGCGGCAACGGCGGCGCGCAGCTCGACACCCAGTTCGGTGCGCAGCGCGCCGACAGTACCGCGCACCCACGACGTCAGCGACCGGGCCCTCGCGGTCGACGGCAGCAACACATACATCCGCCCGCCCGCCGAAGCGACCTGCGCATCGGACCGAAAGGCATTGGCGCTCAAGGCAATGACATCGGCGAGCCGAGGATGGCCCGGCCCGGCGCCGATGACGTCGAAGCCGATCAGTGCGGCGTTCCCGTCGGTGGACAGGCCGAGCTCACGGCCGATTTCGGCGACGTCGACGGCCTCACCATCGCTCAGGCCCAGCAATTGCTGCACCCGCCGCGCCTGAGTCGACGGCCGGGCGGCCAGGCGCGAAATGATCCGAGCAGCAAGCACAGCCGCGCCGCGCAGCATATCCTCGGCGTCTTCGGCCAATGGCTGCGACCCCTGCTGCACCCAGATGGTGCCGGCGAAATCCGACGGCCGCCGCGCCCCGGCCGGTGCATGGTGAATGCCGATGGCCAATCGCGGGCGCAGGCCCAATTCCGGTCTCTCGGCAACGCGGACCACCTCGTGGCCGGCCCGCAGCGCGTCGAAGATGCCCCATTGGCCGATCCATTCGAGATGTTCCGGCGGACCCGCGCGACCCAGGATGGACAGCCGCCGCAGCTCGTCGGCTTCGTCGTTGGAGGCCGAATAGGCCAGCACATGCGACTGTGCATCTTCGATGCTGACCATGCCGTGGATCCGGTCGGCCAACGACTGTGCCAGACCGAAGAGGTCGGTGCCCGAGTCCGCCGCCGGGTCTGCGTGATCCGCGTGATGCTCCAAGACGTGATCGACCAACCGATACAGCCGCTCCCAGCGCGCCTGCGGCTCAACAGCCACCACCGCTGATCCGACCGCGATCGCCTTGGCAACCAATGCGTCGGACGGCTCCTTCACCAGAATCGCCACGGGCGGCCGCCCGGCTTGCCGGTCGATCCAGCGCAGCGCCTCCGCTTCGGTGACTCCCAGCAGGAAGAAGAGGTCGGCCGAGCCTGCGGCCGGGGCCAGTCCCAGCCGCACGTCGTCGGAATCGATCAACGCCGCCGTCGAGACCGGAAGGTCCAGGCCCCGCGGTGCTTCGACAAGGGTCACCAGCGTCGCGTCCAGCGCAAGCAACAATCGGCCCAGCCCGACGCCAGGGACTTTCATATTGTCCGATCGTACTAGGCAGTCAGTAAATTGTTGTCTGATCCGCCAAGTGGTTGGGCCCTTGGGGCGGGGATCCTGGCTAGCATGGACGCAATCTCCCAGGTTCCAGCGCCGGCCAACGAGCCGGTTCACGACTACGCCCCCCATTCCCCAGAACGCAGCCGCCTTGCGGCCGAGCTGGCCGCGCTGACTGACCACCCGATCGACCTTCCGCATGTCATCGGCGGCAAACATCGGATGGGCGACGGCGAGCGGATCGACGTCGTCCAGCCGCACCGGCATGCCGCGAGGCTGGGTACCCTCAGCAACGCAGTGCACGCCGACGCATCAGCCGCCGTGGACGCCGCCATGGAAGCCAAGACAGCTTGGGCGGCAATGCCTTTCGACGAACGCGCCGCGGTGCTGCTGCGGGCTGCCGATCTGCTGGCGGGGCCGTGGCGGGAAAAGATTGCCGCGGCAACGATGCTCGGTCAGTCCAAATCCGTTTATCAGGCCGAGATCGATGCCCCCTGTGAGCTGATCGACTTTTGGCGGTTCAACGTCTCGTTCGCGCGACAGATCCTGGCGCAGCAGCCGATCAGCGGTCCGGGGGAGTGGAACCGATCCGACTACCGCCCGCTGGACGGGTTCGTCTATGCGATCACACCGTTCAACTTCACCTCGATCGCCGGTAATCTGCCCACCGCCCCCGCGTTGATGGGCAACACCGTGGTCTGGAAACCGTCGATCACCCAAACGCTTTCGGCATACCTGCTCATGCAACTGCTCGAGGCCGCGGGGCTGCCGCCGGGAGTGATCAACATGGTCACCGGCGACGGGTTCGCGGTTTCCGATGTCGCGCTGGCCGATCGGCGGCTGGCCGGTATCCACTTCACCGGATCGACGGCCACCTTCCAGCGACTGTGGTATCAGGTCGGCACGAATATCGGTCGCTACCACTGCTATCCGCGACTGGTCGGCGAGACCGGTGGTAAGGACTTCGTGGTTGGGCACGCCTCGGCGGACCCGGATGTGTTGCGCACCGCCCTGATTCGGGGGGCCTTCGACTATCAGGGCCAGAAGTGCTCGGCGGCGTCGCGGGCGTACATCGCGCATTCGGTGTGGCAGCGAATGGGTGACAGCCTGCTGAGTGCGGCGGAGGAGCTGCGCTACGGGGATGTCACGGACTTGACCAACTACGGCGGCGCGCTGATCGATCGGCGTGCCTTCCTCAAGAACGTCGACGCCATCGAGCGGGCAAAGGGCGCGCCCGGGGTAACCGTTGCGGTGGGCGGCGAATACGACGACAGCGAAGGCTATTTCGTGCGTCCGACGGTTTTCTTGTCTGACGACCCGACCGACGAGTCCTTCAGCACCGAGTACTTCGGCCCCCTGTTGTCGGTGCATGTCTACCCCGACGATCAGTACGAGCGCATCCTTGACGTCATCGACACGGGATCGCGTTATGCGCTGACCGGCGCGTTGATTGCCGACGACCGCCATGCCGTGCTGACGGCGCAGGAACGGCTGCGGTTCGCGGCCGGCAACTTCTATGTCAACGACAAGCCGACCGGGGCGGTGGTGGGGCGACAGCCGTTCGGCGGCTCGCGCGGCTCGGGAACCAACGACAAGGCGGGCTCCCCGCTGAATCTGTTGCGTTGGACGTCGGCCCGCACGATCAAGGAGACGTTCGTGCCGGCCACCGATCACACCTATCCGCATATGGGGCCGGAGTGATGGCCGGGCTGTTCGCCTACACGTTGCGGCCGGCCATCCTGGCCGCGAGCCGCCGGCCCGGACTGCGGCGTGCGGCCGAACGCCTACCGGTCACCCGCCGGGTGGTGCGGCGGTTCGTTCCCGGGGAGACTCTTCCGTCGGTGGTGGATAGCGTTGCCGCGCTGCGAGACTCGGGGCGCCTTGTCAGCGTCGACTACCTTGGCGAGGACGTGACCGATGTCGACGGCGCCGCGGGCACCGTACGCGCATATCTGGAGCTCCTCGATGCGCTGGGCGGCGGTGGCGTGGGCGACCGTGTGCGGCCGGTGGAGGTGTCGGTCAAGCTTTCGGCGCTGGGGCAGGCGCTGGAACGCGACGGCCAGAAGATCGCTCTCGACAACGCCCGCAGCATCTGCGAGCGGGCGCAGCAGTTGGGTGTCTGGGTAACGGTAGATGCCGAAGATCACCGAACCACCGATTCCACGCTGTCGATCTCCGGTGATCTGCGCGTCGACTTTCCTTGGCTGGGAACGGTTTTGCAGTCGTATCTACGGCGTACGCTGAGCGATTGTCGCGAGCTGGCTACCGTCGGGGCGCGGGTCCGGTTGTGCAAGGGGGCCTACGACGAGCCGGCATCGGTGGCGTATCGCGATCCCGCCGACGTCACCGATTCCTATTTGCGGTGCCTGCGGGTGCTGATCGCCGGCAACGGGTATCCGATGGTCGCTTCGCACGATCCACAGATCATCGACGCGGTCCCTGGGTTGGCTGCCGAGTTTGGGCGCGCTGTGGGCGATTTCGAATACCAGATGCTGTACGGCATCCGCGACGACGAGCAGCGTCGGCTGGTCGACGGCGGTAATCAAGTGCGGGTGTACGTCCCGTTTGGAACCGAGTGGTATGCCTATTTGATGCGACGGATTGCCGAGCGTCCAGCAAATCTGGCGTTCTTTGTGCGGGCACTGGGGGATAGCGCGAGCAGACGCAAAATCGCCTAATTTGGTATGAGATTGGGGGACTTTGCGTCTGCTCGCGACGGGTCTAAATCCCTTGTGTCACTTTGGCTTCAGTGGCCACATTTTGGGATTTGTTGTCGGTGGGTCTTCATAAGCTTGCGGCATGAGTTCGAGCAGTCGTGAGGAGATCGTGGAGGTCTTTCGCGCGCTCGATGCTGAGGTGGACCGGTTGTGCGGGTTGTCCTTTGACGTGTTCACCACCCCAGAACGCCTGCGGGCGTTGGAGCGGCTAGAACACCTAACCCGCCGGCTGCGCGCCCCCCAGCACACCTTGATCAACCAAGTCAAAGCTCAAGCAGGCGAACAAGAACTGGGCGGCGCCTTATCCACCGCATTGGCCAACCGCCTGCGGGTCACCAAAGCCGAAGCGGCCCGGCGCATCGCCGACGCCGACGATCTTGGCCAGCGCCGCGCGCTGACCGGCGAACCGCTCGCCCCACAGCTCAGCGCCACCGCGGCCGCCCAACGCCAAGGCCTGATCGGCGACGGGCACATCAAGGTGATCCGCAGCTTCTTTTCTCACCTGCCCACCGACATCGACCTGCCCACCCGGGAAGCCGCCGAGGCCGACCTGGCCGACAAGGCCAGCCACTACCGCCCCGACGAGTTGGCCAGATACGCCCAGAAAGTCATGGACTGGCTCAACCCAGATGGCGAACTCGACGACACCGAGCGCGCCCGCAAGCGCGGCCTGACCCTGGGCACACAGGAATACGACGGCATGTCCCGCCTCAGCGGCATGGTGACCCCGGAGCTGCGCGCCGCCATCGAGGCCCTGTTGGCCAAATTGGCCGCACCGGGGGCGTGCAACCCCGACGACGAAAACCCGGTGGTCGACGAGCAGCCCGGAGAGGAGGCGGTGCGCCGCGACACCCGCTCTCAGGCTCAGCGCAACCATGACGCGTTTCTCGCCGGACTGCGCGGCCTGTTCGCCTCCGGAGACCTGGGTCAGCACAACGGGCTGCCGGTATCAATCATCGCGATGACCACTGTCAAGGAGTTGCACGCCGCCGCCGGCAAAGCCCACACCGGTGGCGGGTCGCTACTGCCGATGTCGGATCTGATCCGGATGGCCAGCCACGCCCACCACTACCTGGCCATCTTCGACGGCGCCAAACCCCTGGCCCTGTATCACACCAAACGCTTCGCCTCACCCGCACAGCGAATCATGCTCTACGCCAAGGACCGCGGCTGTAGCCGACCGGGCTGTCCAGCGCCGGCCTACCACAGTGAAGCCCACCACGTAAAAGGCTGGACCACCACGCACCGCACCGACATCACCGACCTCACCCTGGCCTGCGGCCCAGATAACCGGCTCGTCGAAAAAGGCTGGACCACCCGCACCAACAGCCACGGCCAGACCGAATGGATACCGCCACCGCACTTAGACCACGGACAGCCACGGACCAACGCGTTTCACCACCCGGAGAGATTCCTAAACAACGACGACGATGAACCCGGTTGACGACCCGCGATACTCGACTAGCCGAGCATGCGACGATAACGCACCTCGTCCAGCTGCGCTCCCGCAATGGTTTTCGTCTGTCGCCCGCCGTCCAACGTCCACCCGTCGCGTTCGTAGAACCGCCGCGCACGCGCGTTCCCGTCCAGTACCCATAAGGCGGCCTCGCGATAACCATCCCGGCGCAGCCCGTCTCGCGTGGCCATGATCAGCAGCCGACCCAAGCCGGTATGCCAATAGTCAGGGTCGACGTAAATGGCCAGCAGCTCACCGCTATTCGACAACTCGTCACCCCGATACGGCCCGAACATCGCCATGCCGCATACGGTGTCGCCATCCGCTGCGATCAGCGTGGTCGGCAACCCAGGGCCGGCGCGGTGAAAGGCGTATTTGGCGGCCCAGATTTCGGGTTTCAGGCTGTCGAGATACGCCTGAGCGATCAGCCCCCGGTAAGCCGCCTGCCAGGCCCGGACATGCACCCGCGCTACGGCCAGCGCATCGTCTGCAGCGGCCGGGCGAATCTCCGTCACCCTTGACACCTTGGGAGGCTCCTCAGCCAGCCCGCGCGAGGATCAAGCCGCTCGTCGGCACGCCGGTGCCCGATGTCACCAGCACGTGCTCGACGTTGTCGACCTGGTTGTGCGACGTGCCGCGCATCCCCACGTTGCGGGCGATCTCGATCTCGTCGCTGGAGTCCATGGTGAACATGACCATGCCGTCGACGTCGCCAGGCCCCAATCCGGCGTCGTCCAGCGCGGAACTGACCGCCTCGCAAGCCAATTGCAGTTCGCTACGGCCGGACTCCTTGGAGAACTCGGTCTGACCGATGCCGACGATCGCCGCGGCGCCGGGCAGCGTGCTCGTCATGCCGAAGCTCCGTCGAGCAGGCTGATGGTCGCGGTACCAGAGACGTGATTGCCCAAGCTGTTGGCACCGTGGAAGGTCACTTCGACGAAGTTTTCGCCATCGGTGCCTTCGGTTTTGCCGGTCACGCTGCCGGTGAAGCGCAGCGGGTCATCCGGAAAGCACGGCACGCCAAGGCGAATCGACAGATTCTTGACCATCGCCTCGGGCCCGGCCCAGTCGGTGAGGAAGCGCACGCAATACCCGTTGGTGGTCAGGATATTCATGAACAAGTTGGGCGAGCCCTGCTTGTTCGCGTAGTCGCGGTCGTGATGTACCGGCATGAAGTCACGGGAGGCTATCGCGCCCGCGACGATCATCGTTGTGGTGATAGGGATTTCGAGCGGTGTCACTTCGTCGCCGACCGAGATATCGGCCCACTTCAACGTCTCGCGTCTAGCTGTCATCATGCGCGTCCTTCCGAGTCCGTCGGGCATGACCTATTCGCCGGCCGGAACTGGTGCAGCACCAGGTCCCCGTCGAAGGTTTGGAAGTAGACCTCGAGCGGCATTCCGACCGTCACCTCGGCCGGGTCGACGTCGGTCAGGTTGGACACCAACCGCACACCCTCGTCAAGTTCCACCAGCACCACGACGTACGGATAGTCGAAGAACGGGAACCGGGGTTGGTGCGGCATGACGTAGCTGTAGACGGTACCGCGTCCCGACGACGCGACCGCTTCCCAGTCCAGGGAGCGGCAGTTGGGGCACATCGGGCGTGGCGGGTGGCGCAGCTGTCCACATCCGCCGCAGCGCTGGATCAAAAGCTTGTTCTCCCGCAACCCATTCCAGAAGAATTCGGTATCCGGGCTGATGGCCGGCGCAAGTCGGGTAGCCATCAGCGTTCCGGCCTGAATCGCAACACGCGGAATCGCTGCCGGCCCAGCACTTCGCCGTGTTGGTCGGTGTAGGTGGTCAACCAGGTCAGGAAGAAGCCGGTGCCCAGCGCCGTCTTCTTCTCCTCGGACGCCGACTCGTAGACCGTTGTCGCGCTGATGATGTCGCCGAGCCGAGGGTAGCGTTCGATCTCGAACTCCGAGTTGGTCGCGACGGTGCTGGTGTAGCCGGCCTCGTCGAGGAATGCCGTCGGGTTCGATTTGATTTCGATGGGTGCGCCGCCGCGCTCGCCGATCCCTTCGAGGATCGGCGGCGGCATCGTCCAGGTCTGCAGCATCACCGGTGGTGACACGATGCCGCCGAACCGCGACGCGGCGGCGAACTCCGGGTCGAGGTAGACCGGGTTCATGTCGGCCAGCGCGTAGGCCCAGTGCCGGATCATCGGCTGGTTGACCGGATCCGGTGCGACGGAGGGTTTTCCGGTGCCGCCGGTGGGCTGGCCGACGAGGGCGCGCACTTTAGCGCTGACGGTTTCTGGGTCGGTCACTTGTTGCTGTCCTCCTAACTTGCCGTGGCCCGGAGATCACCCGGCGCTCGTGGCATGAGCAACCCGGCCATCGCGATGATGTCACGTTGAAGTTCGTTGGCGCCGAGACGTATTCCGTTGCCGTCCCAGCTGGGAAAGGCTGATCGAGTGCGGCGGGAATTGCGTGCGCACCGGCGGCCCCTTCGCGGGACAAGAATCCGACAGATTAGGTCAATCTGTCCTGCGAATTGTGTCTACTCTGCCCTTAGTCCAGCTGTCAATACAGACACAACACATTGATATCGCCGCGAATTCATTCGCCCACGATTGACGGCGCAGCTCCGCAGGTGTACACCATGGGGTTAGATGACCGACGTGGGTGAGGATCCCGATGACCGAGCAAGCGACTGAAGTCAAGGCACCTTCCAATCTTGTCGACACCTACCAGCTCTACGTCGACGGGCGGTGGGTCGAGCCGGAGGACGGTCGCTACGACGATATTTCGCCGGCCACCGAGCAGGCCATTGCCACCGCGCCGGACGCGAGCGTCGGCCAGGTCGCCGACGCCATCGCCGCCGCGCGACGGGCCTTCGACGACGGTCCGTGGGCCACCATGAGCCATCAGGAGCGCGCCGCGTGTCTCAATCAGCTCGCTGACGCGCTGATGAAGCACGCCGACGAATTCGCAGCGCTGTCTCAGGTGGAATGGGGCTGCACCGCGAACGAGCGGGTGATGCAAATCGACGGCGCCGCCTTCATGTCCATGCGAGCGGCCCAGCTCGCCACGCAGCTGACCGACCAGGAGATCACCGGCATCGGCGCCGGAAAGACCGTAATACGTCACGAGCCTCTCGGTGTCGTATCGCTCCTGACGCCGTGGAACTTCCCGCACTGCCTTAACGTCATGAAGCTGAATAACGCTCTGGCAGCGGGCAATACCGTCGTGCTGAAGCCGTCGCCGCTGACGCCGCTGGCCGGACTCGCGCTCGCTCGGCTCATCGACGAGCACACCGACACTCCACCCGGCGTGGTCAACGTCGTCACCCCATCAAGCATTGAGGCGGCCAAGCTGCTCACCACAGATCCACGTGTCGACATGATCAGCTTCACCGGCAGTTCGGTGGTCGGCCGCCAAGTCATGGCCGCGGCGGGCGACACCCTGAAGCGGATCCTGCTGGAGCTGGGTGGCAAGTCGGCGAGCATCATCCTCGACGACACGGTGGTCACCGACGAGATGCTGCGGCAGATGCTGTTCGACTGCTGCTCCATGCATGCCGGGCAGGCCTGCATCCTGCACAGCCGTCTGTTGCTTCCCGATTCGCTGCATGACGACGTCGTCGACCGGCTGGTCGCGCTGGCCCGTCGGGTGAAGGTCGGTGACCCTACCGATCCCGCCGTAGAGATGGGGCCGCTGATCAGCGCGGCGCAACGGGAACGGGTCCAGGCGCACGTCGACGGCGCCGTCCGCGAAGGGGCGAAGCTGGTGACTGGCGGCGGCCGTCCGGCCGGCCTGGACGTCGGATTCTATTTCGAGCCAACGATTCTCACCGATGTCGATCAGAACTCGACGATCGCCCAGGAGGAAGTGTTCGGACCGGTGTTGACCGTGCTGCGCTACCGCGACGAGGACGACGCGGTCGCGATCGCGAACAACTCACGGTACGGGCTTTCCGGCGCGGTGTGGGGCACCGACACCGATCGTGCCGTCGCCGTGGCCCGGCGTATTCGCACCGGCCAGATCGCGGTCAACGGCGTCGGTCCCGGCGACGCGCCGTTCGGCGGATTCAAGCTGAGCGGGCTCGGCCGCGAGGGCGGCGGAATCGGCGGGCTGCACCAGTACATGGAGAAGAAGGCCATCGGCGTCCCCGCGTGAACCTGTCCGACGACGACGGGCTTGCGCGAGCAACGTGTCATCGGGAAGGGGGCTGATCGCCTGAGCTGTGCCACACTGTGGCACGCCGTGTTACGTTGGCGAGGTGGCCGACCATTACACCTTGCGACTCGCTGCCGGTATGCGGCAGCGACTCAGCGAACGGGCGCGTCGTGTTCACCTGCCTGAACGCACCCTGGCGCAGCGCTACGTCGAGGAAGGCCTGCGTCACGATGCGCATCCGTTGATCCACTTTCTCGATGGCCCGAGCGGGCGCCGGGCTAGCCTGGTCGGCCGCGGGCTAGACGTCTGGGAGGTCATCGCAACGGTCCGCGACAACGACGGGTCGATTGCCGAGAGCGCCGAATATCTGCAGATCCCAGCCGGGCTGGTGGAGGCGGCCGTCGCCTACTACGGCGAATACCGCGATGAGGTCGACGCAGAGATCGCGCTCAACGAGGACGAGTACGACCGCGGTCGCGCGGCGATTGCCGCGGGCGAGCGGGCTCTCCGCGAGTGAGGGCGCTACTGGACGAGCAACTCTCTCCACAGATCGCCCTATTGCTGCGCCACTCCGGTTATGACGTAGTGGCCGTCGCTGAACGTGACGACCTCGTCGGCTACAGCGACAGGATGATTCTCGAGGCTGCGAGCAGCGAAGGTCGCGCGCTGGTGACGAACAACGTCAAGGACTTCCGCCCCCTTGCGGCCGAGTGGCTTGCCCAGGGCCGGATGCATCCAGGCCTAATCCTGCTGCCGTCGGCGCGCACCCGCACACGTAAAGCCGTTCCTGCCCTGGCCGCGGCCATCGAAGCCATCGTTCGCGCACATCCGGACGGCATCGCTGGTAGCGGGCGCTGGGTCGGCCCACTGCCGAACACATAGCGCTCACATGCGAAGCTGCTCACCATGGCCGTCGCGATAGCCCGCCCCAAACTCGAAGGAAACATCGCCGTCGGCGAAGACCGGCAGATCGGCTTCGCCGAGTTCGGTGCCCCCCAGGGGCGTCCGGTGTTCTGGCTGCACGGCACCCCGGGCGCGCGCCGGCAGATTCCGACCGAGGCCCGGGTCTACGCCGACCAGCACAACATCCGCCTGATCGGCCTCGACCGGCCCGGCATCGGCGCGTCCACACCACACCGGTACGAGACCATCGCCGCCTTCGCCGACGACCTGCGCACTATCGCGGACACCCTCGGAATCGACAAGATGGCCGTCGTCGGGCTTTCCGGGGGCGGCCCCTACGCACTGGCATGCGCCGCCGGGCTATCCGATCGGGTGGTGGTGGCCGGAGTCCTCGGCGGCGTTGCCCCGACGCAGGGGCCGGACGCGATCAGCGGAGGCGCGATGACCCTTGGCTTGCGGGTCGCGCCGCTGCTGAAGTTCGGCGGCAACCCGCTGCGGATCGGCGCGAGCATGCTGGTCCAGGCGATACGGCCGGTCGCGTCTCCCGCGCTCGAGGTGTACGCCCTGCTCTCGCCCGAAGCCGACCGGCACCTGTTGACCCGGCCCGAGTTCAAGGCCATGTTCCTCGACGACCTGCTCAACGGGAGCCGCAAACAACTGGCCGCGCCATTCAACGACGTCATCCTGTTCGCCAAGGACTGGGGATTCCGGCTCGACGAGG
Organism: Mycobacterium sp. NGS66; assembly: GCF_059812225.1. NCBI lineage: Bacteria > Bacillati > Actinomycetota > Actinomycetes > Mycobacteriales > Mycobacteriaceae > Mycobacterium > Mycobacterium sp. NGS66. Next base: position 58,824 of record NZ_JCALCG010000002.1, read on the forward strand.
TCAAGGTCCCGGTCCGGTGGTGGCACGGCGACCACGACCACATCATTCCGTTCTCACACGGTGAGCACGTGGTTTCGCGACTGCCCGATGCCGAACTATTCCACTTGCCGGAGGAAAGTCATCTCGCCGGACTGGGCCGCGGCGAAGAGATTCTGTCCACGCTGATGAAGATCTGGGACGAGCGAGTATGAACGCAGCGTATTCCTCTACCAAGGCGAAAACCCGCGTCGTCGAGGTGCCTTCGTTGGGCCTTTACCTCAGCGACGTGCCACGTGCGATGGCGGAGTACGGGGCGCTGATGACGGCTTTGCCGCTGCGCCGGACGCTGCCCACCGGCGACGGGCATCCGGTGCTGGTGCTGCCCGGACTGCTTGCCGCGGACGGCTCCACCTGGACGCTGCGTCGCATCCTGCGCCGGCTTGGATACCGGACGCACGGATGGGGGCTTGGCCGCAACATCGGCCCGACGGCCAAAGCCGTGGCCGGAATGGCCGATCGGTTGCACGAGCTGCATACCCGATACGACGCGCCGGTCAGCCTGATCGGCTGGAGCCTGGGCGGCATCTTCGCGCGTGCGCTGGCGCGCCATAATCCGTCGTCGGTGCGCCAAGTGATCACCCTGGGCAGCCCGTTCCGGATGGACGACGCAAACCAGTCCCGCGCCACCCGAGCCTTCAACCGCTACGCACACCTGCACATCGAACATCCGCCGCTACCGGTGGAATCGGAAGCCGAGCCGTTGCCGGTGCCGGCCACCTCGATCTACTCGCGCTACGACGGCATGGTCGCCTGGCAGACCTGTCTGGACACGCCGTCTGCGCGTGCGGAGAACATCGCGGTGCTGGCCAGCCACATCGGCTATGGCCACAATGCGGCCGTGGTGTGGGCCATCGCGGACCGGCTGGCTCAGCCGCTCGGCCAATGGGCACCGTTCCGGCCGCCGGCTGTGCTGCGGCCGCTGTTCCCCCGCCCGGACACGCCACCCGACCGTCGGGCCGGTGGTGCGCGGTTGCGGCTGGCGTAACGGGTGGCGGACTTCCAAAGCGGTTGTGCGCCAAGCTTTTGCGTGTGAGCTCAGGGCGTTGCGGGTGAATGCACGGCGGGATTCTGGCGATGTCTGCGCCGTGGATGCACTGCCAACGCCATGGCTTCACTGTCAACGCCCGGCACCGCTTAGCGTCCGGGTAGCCTCGCTGACGTGCTGTTAGCCTCCCTGGATTCTGCCGCCGCCACCGACCTCGGCGACGCGGTAAGCATCGACGGCGTGACGTTGAGCCGCAGCGACTTGGTGGGCGCTGCCACGTCCGTGGCCGAGCGGGTTGCCGGTGCACACCGCGTTGCGGTGCTGGCCACGCCGAGCGCATCGACGGTGCTCGCGATCACCGGCTGCCTGATCGCGGGGGTGCCCGTCGTCCCGGTGCCCGCCGACATCGGCGTCGCCGAACGTCGCCATATGCTCACCGACTCCGGTGTGCAAGCGTGGCTCGGCCCGGCACCTGACGAAGCGGAAGGCCTGCCGCATATCCCGGTGCGATTGCATGCCCGCTCCTGGCATCGTTATCCGGAGCCGTCGCCCGATGCCACCGCGATGGTGGTCTACACCTCCGGCACCACCGGGCTGCCGAAGGGCGTGCAACTGAGCAGGCGCGCGATTGCCGCCGACCTGGACGCGCTAGCCGCCGCCTGGCAGTGGACGCCCGACGATGTGCTGGTACACGGGTTGCCCCTGTTTCACGTGCACGGACTGGTGCTGGGTCTGCTCGGGTCGCTGCGGGTGGGAAATCGCTTCGTGCACACCGGAAAACCGACGCCCGCGGGTTATGCAGCGGCCGGCGGCACGCTCTATTTCGGCGTCCCGACGGTGTGGTCGCGGATAGTGGCCGACCGGGCCGCGGCCGAGGCGCTGCGGCCGGCGCGTCTGCTGGTGTCCGGCAGTGCCGCGCTGCCGGTGCCGGTGTTCGACGGGCTGGCCGAGCTCACCGGGCACCAGCCCGTCGAACGGTACGGCAGCACCGAGTCGCTGATCACGCTGTCCACCCGGGCCGACGGCGAGCGGCGCGCCGGTTGGGTGGGCCTGCCGTTGACAGGTGTGCAGACCAGGCTGGTCGACGACAACGGCGAGCCGGTAGCCCACGACGGGGAAACCGTTGGGAAGCTTCAGGTTCGGGGCCCGACAATGTTCGACGGCTACCTCAATCGCCCGGAGGCCACCGCCGAGGCGTTCGACTCCGACGGCTGGTATCGCACCGGAGACGTCGCCGTCGTCGACGGCGCCGGCATGCACCGCATCGTGGGCCGGGAGTCGGTGGACTTGATCAAGTCGGGCGGATACCGGATCGGCGCAGGCGAAATAGAGACGGCGCTGCTGGGACATCCGGATGTCGAGGAGGCGGCCGTCGTCGGGCTGCCTGACGAGGACCTCGGCCAGCGGATCGTCGCATACGTCGTCGGCCCAGCTCGCCCTGACCAGCTCATTGACTTTGTCGCACAGCAACTTTCCGCACATAAGCGACCGCGTGAGGTGCGGGTGGTGGACGCATTACCGCGCAACGCGATGGGCAAGGTGCTCAAGAAACAGCTGCTGAACGACCGCTGATGGGATTTCTTTTGCGGCGAGGGTGCGCATTTGTACACCAAAACCGGCGTGTCGGTGTACATTTGCGCACGCTCGCGACGTGCCGATTACGGTGCATACTGTGACGATCGCGGCCGGCTCCGGGGTCACCCCGATGCGGCGGGTGGCGGCTGCCTGCCTCGTCGGCTCGGCGATCGAGTTCTACGACTTCCTCATCTACGGAACCGCGGCGGCGTTGGTGTTTCCCGCCGTGTTCTTTCCGCACCTGCAGCCCGCGGTCGCAACTATCGCCTCGATGGGCACGTTCGCGACGGCGTTTGTGTCACGCCCGCTCGGCGCGGCCGTCTTCGGGTATTTCGGAGATCGGCTGGGGCGCAAGAAGACTCTGGTCGCGACGCTGTTGATCATGGCCGTATCGACGGTCGGCGTAGGTCTGGTACCCAGCAGCGACGCCATCGGTGCTGCGGCCCCGTTGATCCTCGTCGCGTTCCGGCTGCTGCAGGGCTTCGCCGTCGGCGGCGAATGGGCGGGATCTGCGTTACTGAGCGCCGAATACGCCCCGCCGGACAAACGCGGCCGATACGGCATGTTCACCCTGATCGGCGGCGGCATCGCGGCGGTGCTGAGCAGCGCGACCTTCCTCTGCGTGAACCTCACCATCGGTGAGCACAGTCAGGCGTTTCTGCAGTGGGGCTGGCGGGTGCCGTTCCTGCTCAGCGGGGTGCTGATCGTGATTGCCCTCTACGTGCGGCTCAACATCGACGAGACCCCGGTATTCGCCGAGGAGAAGGCCCGCAACCTGGTGCCCAAGGCGCCGATCGCGGAGTTGCTGCGACTGCAGCGTCGGGAAATCCTGTTGGTCGCCGGCAGCATCGTCGGCGCGTTGGGGTTCATCTACATGGCCCTGACCTATCTGGCCATCTATGCGCACTCGCAGCTGGGGTATTCGCTGAACTTCATCTGGTTCGTCGGCGCGCTGGGCGGATTCGCGAGCATGACGTTCATGGCGCTGGCGGCCGTCCTGTGCGACCGGGTTGGGCGCCGTCGCGTGATGCTGGTCGGTTGGGCGGTATGTCTGCCGTGGTCGTTTGTGGTGATGCCGTTGCTTGACACCGGCAAACCCGTTTTGTATGCGGTGGCGATCATCGGCATGTGTACGGTTGCGGCGATCGGCTCGGGGCCTACCGCGGCGTTCATTCCGGAGCTGTTCGCCACCCGCTATCGCTACAGTGGCTCGGCGTTGGCGCAGAACCTGGCCGGTCTGGTCGGCAGTGCCTCGCCACCCCTGATCGCCGGGACGTTGCTGGCCAGCTACGGCGGCTGGGCGATCGGTCTGATGCTGGCCGCCTTGGTGGTGACGAGCCTGGTGTGTACCTATCTGCTCCCGGAAACCCGCGGAACCGCGCTCGGCGCCACCATCGGGATCAGTTCGCGTGCAGATCCTCGTTGAGCGCGATGCCCTGGCCGTCGCGGGCCACCACTTCGACCGCCCCGGTCAGTGAATTGCGCCGGAACAACAAATTGCTGGTGCCGGAGAGTTCCCGAGCCTTGACCGAATTGCCTTCCGGCATAGCGACTTTGGTGCCCGCGGTGAGATATAGCCCCGCTTCGACGACGCAGTCGTCGCCCAGCGATATGCCGAGGCCGGCGTTGGCGCCCAGCAGACACCGCTTGCCGATCGAAATCACTTCGGTGCCACCGCCGGACAGCGTGCCCATGATCGACGCACCGCCGCCGATGTCCGAGCCGTCGCCCACCACCACGCCCGCCGAGATGCGTCCCTCCACCATCGACGCACCCAGTGTGCCGGCGTTGTAGTTGACGAACCCTTCGTGCATCACGGTGGTGCCCGGCGCCAGGTGGGCGCCCAGCCGCACCCGGTCGGCGTCGGCGATCCGCACCCCGGTCGGCATGACGTAGTCGACCATCCGGGGAAACTTGTCGACGCCGTACACCGTCACCGGCCCGTGGCGGCGAAGCCGGGCCCGGACCGCCTCGAAACCCTCGACCGCGCACGGGCCGCGACTGGTCCACACCACGTTGGTCAATATCCCGAACAAGCCGCCGGCGTTGAGCCCGTGCGGTACCACCAGCCGGTGCGAGAGCAGATGCAACCGCAGGTAGGCGTCGTAGGCGTCGGCGGCGAGGTCATCCAGCGAGCCGATGACGGTGCGGACCGCGATCACCTCGACGCTGCGGTCGTCGTCGCGCCCGACCAGCGCAGCCAGCTCGGCCGGAACGTCGGAAACCGCCAGACGGGTGGTGGCGCTGGTCCCCGACTCGGTCAGCTCCGGGGCGGGAAACCACGCGTCGAGGACCGATCCGTCGGAGGCGAGCGTCGCCAACCCAATACCTGCAGCTCCAGTCACGCGGTCAGGTTACTTTCCTGGCCGAGCTGGGCCCACACCGGAGGTAGGGCAACACAAAAGCACCCGACACGCCGACGAAAAAGGTGCTTTCGCGTCTGCTCGGCATAATTGGTGACCGTGCTGGACTTGGGCGGGGACCCGATCGAGCTGACCGCAGCGCTGGTCGACATCCCCAGCGAATCGCGCGACGAGTCGCGCATCGCCGACGAGGTGGAAGCCGCGCTGCGCACCCAGACGTCGGGCTTCGAAATCGTCCGGAACGGCAACGCCGTGTTGGCGCGTACCGCACTGAACAAGCCGACTCGGGTGCTGATGGCCGGACATCTGGACACCGTGCCGGTGGCCGGAAACCTTCCCAGTCGTCGGGACAACGACGAGCTGCACGGCTGCGGCACCGCGGACATGAAATCGGGTGACGCGGTCTTCCTGCATCTGGCGGCCACCGTGGCCGAACCCGCGCACGACCTGACGCTGGTGTTCTACGACTGCGAGGAAATCGAAGCGGCGGCAAACGGTTTGGGCCGCATCCAGCGTGAGCTGCCGGATTGGCTGACGGCCGACGTGGCGATTTTGGGTGAGCCGACGGCCGGGTACATCGAGGCCGGCTGTCAGGGCACGCTGCGGGTGGTGATCAGTGCTACCGGTACGCGTGCCCATTCGGCGCGATCTTGGTTGGGCGACAACGCAATTCACAAGCTGGGCGCGGTGCTGGACCGGTTGGCCGGCTACACCGCGCGCAGCGTCGATATCGACGGTTGCACCTACCGCGAGGGCCTGTCGGCAGTGCGCATAGACGGTGGCGTGGCTGGCAACGTGATTCCCGACGCGGCCTCGGTGACGGTCAACTTCCGGTTTGCCCCCGACCGGTCGGTGCCCGATGCGCTGCAGCACGTGCACGAGGTTTTCGACGGCCTCGATGTGCGGATCGAGCAGACCGACGCCGCGGCGGGTGCGTTGCCTGGCCTGTCCGAGCCTGCGGCCAAGGCCTTGGTAACTGCCGCCGGCGGCCAGGTCCGGGCGAAATACGGCTGGACGGATGTAGCCCGGTTCGCCGCGCTGGGCATACCGGCCGTCAACTACGGGCCCGGCGACCCCAATCTGGCGCACCGGCGTGACGAGCGGGTGCACGTCGACAAGATCACCGCGGCAGTGGAAATGCTGCGCCGGTACCTCAGCGGCTGAGCAACCGCTGCGCCTGGGCGGCGGCATCGCCGGCGGCGGCTCGCATCCCGATCGCCGCGAGGTCTTCCGACACCGCTTGCAGCGCCGGGCCGTCACCGGCGGTCAGCGCCTGCGCGTGTGCCAGAGCGATCCGGCCTACGGCACAGTCGATCTCGTCGGCCAGTCGGGACAGCGGATCGGCGGCGCGGCGGTCGCCCAGTCGAACCGCGTCATGCCAGGCGGACAGCGCGACCGCCGACTGCCCGGCCCGCTCCGCCGTTCGGGCCGCCTCGCGCGCCGCCGTGATCGCGCCGGTGGCGTCGCGGGCCGTGGCACGGGTCCACGCGCGCGCCAGCCCTAGTTCGGGCGCGAACAACGCCGACTTGGTTCCATGACGAGTTTCGGCTCGCCGCAATGCTTTTGCGGATGCAGGTATGTCGCCTTGCTGGGCCAAAGCGGTCGCCAACAGCATCAGCGACAACGGACCCCACGAGTATCCGGTGCGCTCCAAGGTGGCGGCCGCTGGCTCCAAAAGCGCTGCAGCAGAGGCGAATTCGCCGCGGACCAGCAACACGTGCGCCAACAACACCTCACCGATGGCCCGGCCGGGTTGCTGCAGCTCGGCGAAGTCGGTGAACCGCTGAGCCAGTGCCTGTGCCTGCGCGATCTCACCGGCCATCAGCAACGCCGTGATCTGGCCCAAGCCCACGGTGAACCGCAACAGGCCGGGATGCTCGGCGGTCGACGCCTGCTCGGCAAGCCGCTCGACGTCGTCGAACCGGCCCATCCGCGCGGAGCACAACGCGCCCGCGCTGGCCGCCCACGCGACCGCCATGTCCCCGGCCGGCGGCCCGGACAGCACCTCGGTGACCAGTCCGATGGCGCGCTTGAGGTTTCCGGCATTCATCGCGAAGGTCGCGGTCAGCGCATCCAGGCTGCTGCGTGCCGCCGGGTCGGTGACCCGGTTGCGGGTGGTCTGCAGGAAGGCGGTGGCTCGCTCGGGCTCGCTGAGCATCCAGAACTGGTTCGCGGCCCGCGGCACCGCCCAGGCCATCAGGTCGGTCTCGGACAATTCGGCGGGATCGACCGCCGCAAGCACCTCGCCGGCTTCGCGGCCGCGGCCTTGCCAGCTCAGCGCGTACGCCAGTGGCAGTCGCGCGGCCAGCCCGCCGGATCGGTCCAGGGCTGACCGCCCGAACCGCTCGGCGAGCACCATGTCGCCCAGCCGCAGCGCCTGCTGTGCGGCTTCGATCACCTCGTCCACCGGTTGCGGGGCATCGCTGTCCAGTGCCAGCGACGCCAGCCGCAACCGGTCGCTGAGATGCTCCGGCGGATGCTGCGACAGCAGCGTCACCAGCTCGGTGCGCCGTCGGCGTGCGCCGTCGGCACCGAGCGCGGCAAGCGCTCGTTCGGCAAACAGCGGGTGCGCCGTGTAGACCATCGGGTCGACCGCGCGCCCGCCGGGCACCCGGGATTCCGCCGCGCCCCATTCCTCGGCCTCGGCCACTGCTCCCTCCCCGGCCAGCACGGTCAGATCGGCCAGCGACAGCGGCTCCTGCACGGCGAGGTAGTCCAGCACCGAACGCGCGGCCGGAGGTAACTCGGCGATGAACGCGTCGACCTCGGACGGCCCCGACGGCCCCGACGCCTTGACCTGCCCGGCCGGCGGCTCGATGTCGATCCGATCCAGCAGGCCGTCGGTCCACAGCGCCGCGATCGCATCGGGCGCGGCGTCGGCGCGGGCGGTGACGATCATCCGGGCCGCGCCGCCCAGCGCCAACTGGTACACCAAGGTGGCCGACAGCACGTCGAGATGATGCGCGTCGTCGACGACCAGCAGCAGGTCACCTTCCCGGCCGTCGCGAGTCAGCGAAGCCCGCGCCGCCCGCAGCAGCGCGGCCGGCTTCCCGATGTCGGCGATCTCCACCAGGTGGCCGAACGCGCCGAACGGCACCACGCGTTCAGTGGTGGTGCCGGTGACCCATCGGGCGACCGTGGTGGGGTGCTCGCCGGTGAAGTATTCGGCGGCCAGGCGGGCCAACGTGGATTTGCCGACGCCGTCGGGTCCGAGTACCACGGCGCCCTTGTCTCCCACACAGCCCTTCAGCTGCGCTAAGGCGGCTTCATGCTCCGGGACGTTCCACCGAATCGGCACCTGCCGAATCTTATGGCGTGCCCTGACCCAACGGCACCGACTGTGGGACATGCGCGCTTTGGTTTACCTTTGGCGGATATGCGCCGCAAACGCGATTCCTCCAGCGAATGGGCGGTTTGTGTGTTCTGTGCGGCCACGCCGACGCACCCCGAATTGCTCGGGCTGGCCGCCGACCTCGGCGAGGCGATCGCCGAGCGGGGCTGGACGTTGGTGTGGGGTGGCGGGCGCGTTTCGGCGATGGGTGCGCTGGCGACCGCGGCCCGGGCGCGCGGTGGCCGGACCGTCGGCGTCATCCCGCAAACCTTGATGCGGCGCGAGGTCGCCGACACCAATGCCGACGAGCTGATCGTCACCGACACCATGAGCGAGCGGAAGCAAGTGATGACCGACCGCGCCGATGCGTTCATCACGCTGCCGGGCGGCATCGGGACCGTCGACGAGTTGTTCGACGCGTGGACGTCGGGCGTGCTGGGGCTGCACGACAAGCCCGTCGTGATGCTGGACCCCTGGGGGCACTACGAAGATTTGTGGATCTGGCTGAACCGATTGCTCGACGACGGATACATCTCACAGCTGGCGATGGATCGGTTGGTGCTGGTGGATAAGGTGGGTGCCGCAATCAAGGAGTGCCAGCCGGACGGGCCCGCCTGAGGTCGATCGGCAATGCCTTTAGGGAGGATCACGTGTCCGATAGCGGCGCACGCACTGCGGTCAGACTGACCGATATCGCCACTCGCGTACCCGCCGTCCTGGCCGACCTGCCGGTGATCCTGCGCGGGGCGGTGACGGGACTCTCGGCCCAGCCGAATTCCAAGAAGTCGATCGGCACGGTGTTCCAGGAGCGGGCGGCTCGGTATGCCGACCGGGTGTTCTTGCGGTTCGGCGAGCAGCAACTGACCTACGGCGAAGCCAATGCGACCGTCAACCGCTACGCCGCCGTGCTGGCCGCGCGTGGTGTCGGCCACGGCGACGTCGTGGGCGTCATGCTGCGCAATTCGCCCAACGCGGTGCTGACGATGCTGGCCACCGTCAAGTGCGGCGCCATTGCCGGCATGCTCAACTACCACCAGCGTGGTGAGGTGCTGGCGCACAGCCTCGGTCTGCTGGATGCGAAGGTGCTGGTCGCCGAGACCGACCTCGTTAGCGCCGTCACCGAGTCCGGTGGTGCGGGCGCCAGCGAGGCGCTGACCATCGAGGACCTGGAGCGATTCGCGGTCAGCGCTCCGGCCACCAATCCGCCGTCGGCGTCGGCGGTGCTGGCCAAGGACACCGCGTTCTACATCTTCACCTCGGGCACCACCGGCTTCCCGAAGGCCAGCGTGATGACCCATCGCCGGTGGCTGGCCGCGCTGGCCGGTTTCGGTGGCCTGGGCCTACGGCTGAAAAGCTCCGACACCCTGTACAGCTGCCTGCCGCTGTACCACAACAACGCGCTGACGGTCGCGGTGTCGTCGGTGATCAACTCGGGGTCGACGTTGGCGCTGGGCAAGTCGTTTTCGGCGTCGCGGTTCTGGGACGAGGTGATCGCCAACGACGCGACGGCGTTCATCTACATCGGCGAGCTGTGCCGGTATCTGCTCAACCAGCCGCCGAAACCGACCGACCGCCGGCACAAGGTGCGGGTGATCGCCGGCAATGGGCTGCGGCCCGAGATCTGGGACGAGTTCACCGAACGCTTCGGCATCGAGCGGGTGTGCGAGTTTTACGCCGCGAGCGAAGGAAACACCGCCTTCATCAACATCTTCAACGTGCCCAAGACCACGGGTATCTCGCCGACACCGTTGGCCTACGTGGAGTACGACCCGGACACCGGCGCGCCGCTGCGTGACGAGAACGGGCGGGTGCGCCGGGTGCCGTCCGGTCAGGCCGGGCTGGCGCTCAGCCCGGTCAACAGGCTGGCGCCGTTCGACGGCTACACCGACAAGGCGTCGAGCGAAAAGAAGCTGGTGCGCAACGCTTTCAAGGAGGGTGACTGCTGGTTCAACACCGGCGACGTGCTGAGCCCGCAGGGGTTGGGTCACGCCGCGTTCGTCGACCGGCTAGGCGACACCTTCCGCTGGAAGGGCGAGAACGTGGCCACCACGCAGGTCGAAGCGGCGTTGGGGTCCAACCCCGCCGTCGAGGAGTGCACGGTCTACGGCGTCGAGATCCCGCGTACCGGGGGCCGCGCCGGGATGGCCGCGGTCCAGCTGCGCGACGGCGCCGAATTCGACGGCCAGTCGCTGGCCCGCACCGTTTACGACCAATTGCCCGCCTATGCGCTGCCGCTGTTCGTGCGGATAGTGGAGACGATGGAGCACACCTCGACCTTCAAGAGCCGCAAAGTGGAGCTGCGCGAGCAGGCCTACGGCTCCGAGGTGAAGGACCCGCTGTACGTGCTGGCCGGCCGCGGCGAGGGCTACGTGCCGTTCTACGCCGAATACCCCGAGGAAGTAGCCGCCGGCAAGCGGCCGCAGGGCTGACCGGCGAGCGCCGAGTCTGCGCTGAGGGCGCCGAAACTGCGGTGAGGGCCTGCTATCGGCCTCATCGGTAGCCCTGGATGCAGGCTCGAGCCATCCTCCGGCCACGCCCGGCCCAGTGCCCAGGCACTATGGAGAGCGTGAATTCGACGCTCTGCGGCCGTCCGGTCGCAGGTGATCGCGCGCTGATCATGGCGATCGTCAACCGCACCCCGGACTCGTTCTACGACCGGGGTGCGACATTCGGTGACGAAGCTGCCAGGGCCGCCGCACACCAGGCCATCGCCGACGGCGCCGACGTCATCGACGTCGGAGGCGTCAAAGCCGGACCTGGCCAGCACGTCGATGCGGATACCGAGATCGCCCGGCTGGTGCCCTACATCGAATGGGTTCGCAACACCTATCCGAACCAGCTGATCAGCGTCGACACCTGGCGCTCAGAAGTGGCGAAGGTGGCCTGCGCGGCGGGCGCGGACATCATCAACGACACCTGGGGCGGCATCGACCCCGCCCTGCCCGAGGTGGCCGCCGAATTCGGCGCCGGACTGGTGTGTTCGCACACCGGCGGCGCGCAGCCCCGCACGCGTCCGTTCCGGGTGAGCTACGGTACGACTACCCGCGGTGTGGTTGACGACGTGATTCGCCAGGTCACCGACGCCGCCGAGCGGGCCGTCACGGCCGGTGTAGCCCGTGACAGAGTGCTGATCGACCCGACGCACGACTTCGGCAAGAACACCTTCCACAGCTTGCTCCTGTTGCGCCACGTGGCCGATCTTGTTATGACCGGATGGCCCGTGCTCATGGCTTTGAGTAACAAAGACTTCGTCGGGGAGACTCTGGGCGTGGAACTGACCGAACGGCTCGAGGGTACGTTGGCGGCCACCGCGCTGGCGGCGGCAGCCGGCGCGCGGATGTTCCGGGTGCACGAGGTCGCCGCCACCAGGCGGGTGCTGGAGATGGTGGCCTCGATCCAGGGCACACGGCCGCCGGCGCGCACGATAAGGGGACTCGCATGACCGCATCGGAGCTGGTCGGTGACCTCACCAGCGATGCCGCCGGGCTGACCGCCGGCTGGCTGGCCGAGCGCAGCTGGAACCGTCCCGGCTGGACGGTCGCGGAATTGCAAGCGGCGAAGGCCGGGCGGACGATTTCGGTGGTGCTGCCTGCCCTCAACGAGGAACAAACCGTCGAATCGGTGATCGACAGCATCTCGCCGCTGGTTGACGGCCTGGTCGACGAGTTGATCGTGCTGGACTCCGGCTCGACGGACGACACCGAGATCCGCGCGATCGCGGCCGGCGCCCGCGTCGTCAGCCGGGAACAGGCGCTGCCCGAGATCCCGACACGGCCCGGCAAGGGTGAGGCGCTGTGGCGCTCACTTGCTGCCACCAGCGGCGACATCGTGGTTTTCGTCGATTCCGATCTGATCAACCCGCACCCGATGTTCGTGCCGTGGCTGGTCGGACCGCTGCTCACCGGCGACGGCATCCACCTGGTCAAGGGCTTCTACCGACGGCCCCTGCAGGCGAGCGATGTGAGCGCAGCCGAAACGGGTGGCGGGCGGGTGACCGAGCTGGTGGCCCGGCCGCTGCTGGCCGCGTTGCGACCAGAGCTGGGCTGCGTGCTGCAACCGCTCGGCGGTGAGTACGCGGCCAGCCGGGAACTGTTGACGTCGCTGCCGTTCGCGCCGGGCTACGGAGTGGAGATCGGCCTGCTGGTGGACACCTTCGACCGGCTGGGCCTGGACGCGATCGCGCAGGTCAACTTGGGTGTGCGCGCGCACCGCAATCGGCCGTTGGCCGAACTCGGTGGCATGAGTCGTCAGGTCATCGCCACCCTGTTCGCGCGGTGCGGGATCCCTGACTCGGGGGTGGGGCTGACCCAGTTCTTCGCCGAGGGTCCCGACGGTCCGCAGACCTCGGAGGTCTCGCTGGTGGACCGGCCGCCGATGAATGTGGTACGCCCACGCTGAGCGGCTCGACCGAAAAGGTTGTCGGAGCCGTAGGGCAAGATCGACGACGTGACGTTGGTGTTGCTGTACCTGGTGGTGCTCGTCCTGGTGGCGGTGGTGCTGTTCGGCGCGGCCAGTCTGCTGTTCGGCCGCGGCGAGCAGCTGCCGCCGCTGCCGCGGGGGACGACGGTGACGGTGTTGCCCGCGTTCGGGGTCACGGGTGCCGATGTCGATGCCGTCAAGTTCACCCAAGCGCTGCGGGGCTACAAGACCAGCGAGGTGGACTGGGTGCTGGACCGGCTCGGTCGTGAGCTCGAGGCGCTGCGCGGCCAGTTGGCCGCGGCCCACGCGGCCGCCGATGCCAAGCCCCCGCCACCGCAGGACGCCGAGGCGGACGTCGCCGACAGCGAGACCGTCGCCTCCGAGCATCCCGATCCGCCGTGAGCGACGTGACCGGGCAGGAGCCGGTTCGCTGCGGTTGGGCGATCACGCGGCCCGGGCCTGACTTCGAGTTATACCGCGACTATCACGACCAAGAGTGGGGCCGCCCGCTGCGCGATGGGACCGCACTGTTCGAGCGGATGAGCCTGGAGGCTTTTCAGAGCGGCCTGTCGTGGCTGATCATCCTGCGCAAGCGGGAGAACTTCCGGCGCGCCTTCAACGGGTTCGACATCGAGAAGGTTGCCGGCTACACCGATGCCGACGTGCAGCGGTTGCTGGCCGACGACGGCATCGTGCGCAACCGGGCAAAGATCGAGGCAACCATCGCCAATGCGCGGGCGGCCGCAGAGCTGGGAGGCCCGGCAGAGCTGTCCGAACTGTTGTGGACTTTTGCGCCACCGCCCCGGCCCCGGCCCCTCGACCTGTCCGAAATTCCCTCGGCCAGTGTGGAATCCAGGGCCATGGCGCGCGAACTGAAACGGCGCGGGTTCCGCTTCGTCGGCCCAACGACCGGCTATGCGCTGATGCAGGCAACCGGCATGGTCGACGACCATATCCGCAGTTGCTGGGTGGCTCCGCTGAACTCCTGAGGGCGACAGAGCCGGGTCTTGTGCACTCGGTCACCCGGATAGGGAACAATGGAGGGGTGATTTGGCAGTTCAATGTCGGGTATGGCTGGAAATCCACTGGCGGGGCATGCTCGGCGCCGGCCAGGTCCGCGGCGGCGGGCCAGCTCGAATCTGGAGGGAGCACTCGATGGCGGCGATGAAGCCCCGGACCGGAGACGGTCCCCTGGAAGCAACAAAAGAGGGGCGTGGCATCGTGATGCGGGTACCACTCGAAGGCGGCGGCCGCCTCGTCGTCGAGCTGACGCCCGACGAAGCCGCCGCGCTGGGTGACGAACTCAAAGGCGTAACCAGCTAAGCCGCCGACGCTAAGCGCACACCTTCCGGTAGATGTCGAGCGTCTGCTCGGCCACGCGAGTCCAGGAGAACTCCTCGATGCAGCGCTGGCGTCCCGCTTCCCCGTAGCGCGCAGCCCGCGCCGGGTCGGCGATGAGTTCGTTGACCGCTTCGGCCAATCGAGCCTCGTAACCCGGGGTGTCGCCGGCGTCGTAGGGCACCAGCAATCCGGTGATCCGGTCGGCCACCACCTCCGGTATCCCGCCGACGTCAGACGCCACCACCGCCGTCGCGCAGGCCATTGCCTCCAGGTTCACGATGCCCAACGGCTCGTACACCGACGGGCAGACGAAAACCGTTGCTGCGGAGAGTATTTCGCGAAGCTTCCGGATGGGCAGGATTTCCCGGATCCAGAACACACCGGTGCGGTTGTGGGCCAGCTTGGCCACCGCCGAGCGCACCTCGTTGGCAATCTCGGGAGTGTCGGGAGCACCGGCGCACAAGATCAGCTGCACGTCGGCGCTGAATCGGTGGGCGGCGGCGACCAGGTGGGCGACGCCCTTCTGCCGGGTGATACGCCCGACGAACGCGACGATGGGCCGGCTGGGGTCAACACCGAGGTCGGCCAGCACCGAACCCTCGCATGCCGGCTCGGCCGGGTACCACATGTCGGTGTCGATCCCGTTGCGAATGACGTGCACCAGGCTCGGGTCCAGGGTGGGGTAGACGCGGAGCATGTCCTCACGCATGCCCGAGCTGACCGCGATGACGGCGTCGGCGGCGAGCATCGCGGTGTGCTCCACCCATGACGACACGCGGTAGCCGCCGCCGAGTTGCTCGGCTTTCCACGGCCGCATCGGCTCGAGCGAATGAGCGGTCATGACGTGCGGAATGTCGTAGAGCAACCCGGCCAGATGCCCGGCCAGGTTGGCGTACCAGGTATGTGAGTGCACCACGGTCGCCGCCGACGTCGTGTCGGCCATCAGCAGGTCGGAGGACAACGTGGACAGCGCCGCATTGGCCCCGTGCAGCCTCGGATCCGGCTGATGGGCGAACGCGGCCGGGCGCGGGGGGCCCATGCAGTGCACGTCGACAGCGCACAGCCGACGTAGATGCGCGACCAGTTCGGTGACATGCACGCCCGCGCCGCCGTAGACCTCGGGAGGGTACTCCCGAGTCATCATCGCCACCCGCATACCCGCACCGTAATGCTGTCGGCTGGGTTCGGGCGAACTGGGGCGTCACCGGGCCAAACACGTTGATGGACGGCCCGTCAGAATGGGCATCCTATGGCAGGTTGATGGTGGCAGTGGTTAAAGGGTGCCGATAGGTTTGAGGCCATGAGGGAAGCGCCACACGTGCTGGGCATCGTCCTGGCCGGCGGTGAGGGTAAGCGGTTGTATCCGCTCACCGCGGACCGGGCCAAGCCCGCGGTTCCCTTCGGCGGCGCGTACCGGCTGATCGATTTCGTGTTGTCCAATCTCGTCAACGCCCGGTATCTGCGGATTTGCGTTCTCACCCAATACAAGTCGCATTCGCTGGACCGTCATATCTCGCAGAACTGGCGGTTGTCCGGCCTGGCCGGGGAGTACATCACCCCGGTTCCGGCGCAGCAACGCCTGGGCCCGCGGTGGTACACCGGCTCGGCCGACGCGATCTATCAGTCGCTGAACCTGATCTACGACGAAGACCCCGACTACATCGTGGTTTTCGGCGCCGATCACGTATATCGGATGGACCCCGAGCAGATGGTCCGGTTCCACATCGACAGCGGGGCCGGCGCGACGGTGGCCGGCATCCGGGTCCCGCGGGGCGACGCCAGTGCGTTCGGCTGCATCGAAGCCGACGACTCCGGCCGCATCCGCAGTTTCCTGGAAAAACCCCTGGATCCGCCCGGGACGCCGGACGACCCCAACGCCGCGTTTGTCTCGATGGGCAACTACATCTTCACCACCAAGGTGCTGATCGACGCGATCCGCGCCGACGCCGACGACGACCACTCCGATCACGACATGGGCGGCGACATCATCCCGCGGCTGGTGGACGACGGATTGGCCGCGGTGTACGACTTCAACCACAACGACGTGCCCGGCGCGACCGACCGGGACCGGGCCTACTGGCGTGACGTCGGGACGCTGGACGCGTTCTACGACGCGCACATGGACCTGGTGTCGGTGCATCCGGTGTTCAACCTGTACAACAAGCGCTGGCCCATCCTGGGTGCGTCGGAGAACCTGGCCCCGGCGAAGTTCGTCAACGGTGGTTCGGCTCAGGAGTCCGTCGTGGGTGCCGGCAGCATCATCTCGGCGGCGTCGGTGCGCAATTCGGTGCTGTCGTCGAACGTCGTGGTCGACGACGGCGCGATCGTGGAGGGCAGCGTCATCATGCCGGGCGCCCGGGTAGGCCGCGGCGCAGTGGTACGCCACGCGATTCTGGACAAGAACGTCGTCGTCGGGCCCGGCGAAATGGTCGGCGTCGATCTGGAGAAGGATCGGGAACGCTTCGCGATCAGCGCCGGCGGGGTCGTCGCCGTGGGCAAGGGCACCTGGATCTAACGCGAGTTACGTCTGCTCGCGCAACTACCAGAGGTACGGCACCAACCGCGAACGCACCTTCTGCTGGTATTCGCGATAGCCGGCCAGCTCATCTTCGAGCATCTTTTCCTCGTCCTCGATGCGCAGTGCCAGGGCGAGCAGCCCGACCGCCACGCCCGTCAGCGCCCAGTACGAGCCGAGCGCCAGCGGTATGCCGACCATGGCGATTACGAGAGAAAAGTACATCGGGTGCCGAACGAAGCCATACAAGCCGGTGGTGATAACGGGCTGATCCGCTTCGACGGTGACGTTGGCCGCGGCGTAGTTGTTCTGGACGACGGATAAGGTGCCGAGCACCAAGCCGACCGCTGCCAGCACATCGCCGACAATCGAAACGGTGACCGGCACCGTGGACCATCCGAACCGATGATCCAGCGCGCTGACGACCAGCAGCGCGGCGAACGCCGCGAATAAGCCTGTGACCGCGAGCTTTTGCGCCATCCGAGTTTCGGCTACCGGGCCGCCACGGAGCCGCCGCTGCAGGAGCGCCGGGTTCGCGGCGCCCCAGCTGATGGTCGGAACCAGCGCCGCAACGGCATAGATGGCCAGAAACACCCATGCCTGCCAGTAAGCGAATGTTCCTGCCGGCCAAAACAACAGCAAGCCGAACACGACGACGGCGATCAGTGCGGAGCCCACGGCTTGAACGACGACCTTCATGATCGAGTCCTTCCAGTTACCACACGTAGGGGACGAGCCGATAGCGAACTCGATGGGTGTACTCGCGGTATCCGTCGAGCTGCTGGCCGAGCAGCGCTTCTTCGTCGCGGATGCGAACGCCCAGGACCAGCAGCCCGGGCAGGAGGAAGACCAGTCCCCAGTACGAGCCCAACGCCAGCGGGATGCCGGCCATCAGCAGTACGTTCCCGGTGTACATCGGATGGCGGACCAACCCATACAGACCGCTGGTGATGACTTTCTGCTCCGCTTCGACGGTGACGTTGGCCGCCGCATAGCTGTTTTGGATTACCACGAGCATTGCCAGCCCCAGTCCGATTGCGACCAGGACGTCGCCGGCCACGCACACCGCCGCCGGCACCGACGACCACCCGAACCGATGGTCGAAGGCGCTGAGGACGATCATGGCCATCAGGGATAGGAATGCGACGGAGATGACGATCCGTTGCACCGGTCTGGTTTCCGCGGTGGGGCCGACTCGCATGCGCCGTTCCAGGGCAGCAGGGTTGGTGCGCATCAAGTAGATGCTGGGGATCCAGGTGGCCACGGTGAATACGACGAGGAATGCCCATGCCTGCCAGTACTTCAGCGTGCCGGCCGGTAAGAACAACATCAATCCAACTGCCGCAAATCCCAGTACCGATGAAACCAGCGCCCTTGCAATGATTTTCATGTCAATCTCCTCAGTTACGTAAATCCCGCCGGCGAAATGCCACGGCGCCCAATGCAATCAACACTGCATCGATAGCCAGCAACCACAGCAGCGGTACTGCGGTGAAGTCGCCACCACCCACCCGCGGGGTGTGCGCGAAGGGCTCCAGGTCAAGCAGCCACTGCGAGAAACCGGCCAACGACCCGATCAGATACAAGGCGATGAATGCCACCAGCACGCCCCACGCCACCGGGGTGAATCTCGGCGCCAGGCCGAACAACGCCACCGTCACGGCGCAGAGCAGCCACACGGCGGGTAGTTGCGCCAGTGCCGTACCCGCGACGATGCCCAGTTTGCCGGCGACGTCGCCGTCGGCAATCCCGTAGATCACCCCGGCCGCCACCCCGGCGATCAGCATCGCCAGTGCCGATCCGATCAGTGCCGCGGCCACATGCGTTGCCAACCAACGTGTTCGGGAGACGGCACCGGCCAGCGTCGGCTCGGCTCGCTGACCGGCCTCCTCCTGGTGCAGCCGCAAGGTCAGCGAAACCGCGAACGCCGCGGCCGCCATGGCCATCATGGTGAACGCGACCGCGATGAAGGCCTGTTCCAGCGCGCTGGTGCCGCCCATCCGCGCGACGATGTCGCGGACCATGGTGCTGTCGCCCAACTCGTCGCCGATGCCGTGCACGACGCTGCCCATCAGCACGCCATACAGGCCCAGGCCAACGCTCCACAGCAGCACCGCGCCGCGGTCCAGCCGCCAGGTCAGCCCGGTGACGCCGCGCAGACCCGGTCCGGCCGACCCCGGTCCGGCACGCTCGGGGATCAGTCCGGCCCCCACGTCACGGCCGGCCAGCAGCCAATAGGCCACCAGGGTGAGTGCCAGGGCAGTCGCCAAGTGCAGCAACAGAATCCACCAGCGATCGCCGGCATATGGCCTGACTTGGAGTGACCACCCCAGCGGCGACAGCCACGACAGCGTGCCCGAACCCGCGTCCCCGATGGCGCGCAGGGTGAAGGCGGCCGCCAGCACCGTGAACGCGGCACCCCGGGCGACCCGGGCGCTGGGCGACAGCTGTGCGGCCACCGCGGCCACCGCAGTGAACACCAACCCCGAGCAGGTAAGTGCCGCGCAGAACGCCAGTGACCCGGCGGCCGGGACGTCGGTCTTGAGCAACCCGGCCGCGCCGATCACACCGGTGGCGATCGACGCGCCGGAGGACAGGATCAGCGCCGCGGTGAGGCTGGCGTAACGTCCGACCGCGGTCGAGTCCAAAAGCTCGGTGCGGCCGGATTCTTCGTCCGCGCGGGTGTGGCGGATCACGGTGAGGATCACCGCTACCGCGATCAGCAGGTGGAACATCCCGGCTTTCCAGATGCCAACGGCGCCAAGGCTGTTGTTGTAGATCTGGCCGTACAGCGCTCGTTGGGCCGGGCTGGCCATGATGGTAGCCGCAAAGCCGGCCCGGGCCGCCTCGGTGGGGTAGACCTTCTGGATGCTGCCGACGTAGACGGAGCCCAGCGGCGCCGAGAGCAGTAATATCCAGAGCGGCAAGGAGATTCGGTCGCGCCGCAGATAGAGCCGCAACATCGACAGCGTTCCGGAGTAATTCGAGCCGGCCGGCTGCGCAGCCCGGTGTGGTCGGTCCAAAATGGCGGTGCTCATAATGTGGCCACCTTCTTTTCGTGCTGGCCGTCGGTGGTGTCGTAATGGCGCAAAAACAGCTCTTCGAGCGTGGGTGGTTGGCTGACCAGGCTTCGCACGCCGGCGTCGCCGAGTACGCGGATGAGCTCCCCGAGGCTTTCGCTGTCCACCTGGGCGCGCAGCGTGTTGCCGTCGATGCTGACGTCTTCGACGCCGTTGATTCTGGTGATATCGCCCGGATCGCCGATCATTTCGGCCTTGATGGAGGTGCGGCTGAGATGACGCATCGAGTCCAGGGTGCCGCTCTCGACGGTCCGGCCGGCCCGGATGATGGTCACCCTTTCGCACAGTGCTTCGGTCTCGGCCAGGATGTGGCTGGACAGCAGGACCGTCACGCCACGGTCGCGGGCTTCGCCGACGCACTGCTGAAACACATTCTCCATCAACGGGTCCAAGCCGGTGCTCGGTTCGTCGAGCAGCAAGAGTCGGGCCTGGGACGAGAAGGCGGAGATCAGCGAGACCTTCTGACGGTTGCCCTTCGAGTAGGTGCGGGCCTTCTTGTGCGGGTCCAGGTCGAAGCGCTCGATCAGCTCGGTGCGGCGCTTTTCGTCGATGCCGCCGCGCATGCGGGCCAGCAGGTCGATGGTCTCCCCTCCGGTCAGCGAGGGCCACAGCGTGACATCGCCTGGCACATAAGCGATGTCGCGGTGCAGCCGGACCGCGTCGGCCCAGGGATCGCCGCCGAGTAACCGGACGGTTCCGCCGTCGGCCCGTACCAGACCCAGCAGGATGCGGATGGTGGTCGATTTTCCGGCGCCGTTGGGTCCGAGGAAGCCGTGAACTTCTCCCTCGCGCACGGTCAGGTCCAGGCCGTCGAGCGCTCGCACCGCACCGAAATTCTTGGTCAGGCCTTGGATCTGGATTGGGTAGCTGTCAACTGACATGCGATTCTCCTTCATCCGCTGCCGCCAGAAACGCGTCGTACATGGTGCGATCGGCCAGCAGTCCTTCGGTGTACACCTCCATGGCGGGAAGCACCATTTCGCGTGCGTAGTCGCGCAGCACAGCGCGGAGATCCGTTGGGTTTTCATGCATTTGCAGGTACAGCAGGAACGCGCCGCCACCGGAGAGAGCCAGATACTTGGCCCTGGCCTGCGGGTCACGGCTGGGCTTCACGGTTCCGGCCCGCACGCCTTCTTCCATGTACTCGCCGGTGTTGTCGATCATCCTGCGCCACAACGTCATTGCCAGCTCGCCCCCGGAGTACATGCTGCGCACCAGGTAGGCCATCAGGGGCGCATAGGACTCGATCTCGGCCATCGCCGCAAACCAGGTGGCGGGATCCCGGGACTGAATCGTCTCCGACTTTTCGGTGCGGATCTCCTCGGCGACGAACTCGTCACAGGCTCGGCGCAGGCCGTCCTTGGAACCGAAGTGGTGGATAACCAGCGCGGCGCTCACCCCGGCAGCTTCGGCGATGGTGCGCAGCCCCACTTCAAAGCCGTGCTGACCCCAGAGCTCGATGGCCGCATCGCGGATCCGCGCGGTGGCGGTCAGATCGACTGAACGCATGTTCAGTACACTAAACGCGCGTTCAGCCGGCGGTCAAGCGACGCGCGCGTCAAGATTCCGTAAAGGTTCGCCGGCCGCGTCTGAGCAGCGAAATCGGCACGTCAGGGCCGCGTGGACACTACGATGCGGTCCAGGGCGCACGGCCGCAGCGGAGGCGCGCCATGGCATTGCCCACGTTGGTGCTCGTACACGGCGGCGGACTCGCCGCCGATTCGTGGGAGCTGACGATCGACGAGATCCACCGGCTGGCGCCCGAGCTGGCCGTCTTTGCCCGGGATGGCGGAACAGGCCCGGAAACCTCAGGGAAATGACCATCGCCGACTATGTCGGCTCTCTGGTCGGTGACATCGAGAGCGCCGCTTCGGAGGACATCGTCATCGTCTGGCGAGGCCAGTCAGGGCCTGCGGCAGTGGGCGCAGATGGAGGACGCCGAGCCGCTGGGTAGCGCGGGTGAGGGCGACGTAGAGCTCTGCGGCTCCGCGTGGACCCTCGGTGAGGATGCGTTCCGGCTCGACTACCAGGACGGCGTCGAACTCCAGGCCCTTGGTCTCCGACGGCGGCACCGCACCGGGCACACCCGGTGGCCCGATCACCACGCTGGTGCCCGCGCGTTTTGCTTCGTCACGGACGAATTCCTCGATGGCAGAAGGTAATTCGTCCTCGCGTACCTTCCTGGCCCACGGTTGAACGCCGGTCGCGCGGACCGACTCCGGCGGCTGAACCCCCGGCGCGAATTCGGCGAGCAGCATGGCAGCAACGTCCATGATCTCCACCGGGGTGCGGTAGTTCACCGACAGTGACCGGTAAACCCAACGCCCAGGGACGTAGGGCTCGAGCATGGTGGCCCATGATGTCGCTCCGGCGACCGACCGGCGTTGGGCGAGATCGCCGACCACCGTGAAGGATCGACTCGGGCAACGACGCATCAGCACCCGCCACTGCATTTCGGATAGTTCTTGGGCCTCATCGACTACGACGTGCCGGTAAGTCCAGTCGCGGTCTGCGGCAGCACGTTCGGCGAGTTCACGGGTATCGCGCTCGAGGAAGCGTTCGGCCAAGTCCTTCGCGTCGAGCAGGTCGGTCGCGAACAGGTGGTCCTCGTCGTCCATGTGGTCTTCGCGAGCGACCATGAGATCCAGGACGCCGGCCGCGTAGTCGGCGTGTGCCCGTTGTTCGCGCTCTGCGGAATCATCGGTCGACTTGTCGGGGCCAAGCAGGTCGACAAGTTCGTCGAGCAGCGCCACGTCGGACACCGTCCAGTCATCGCCTCGGGCGCGCCACAGCGCATTATCGCCTCCGGCCGCTCGCAGCCGTTCGGGTGACGAATACAGCTCTGCCAGCAGTGTTTCCGGCGTAAGGATCGGCCACAGTTGATTGAGCGCGGCGTCGAACTCATCGCTGTCGGCCAGTTCGTTGCGCAAGTCCGCCCGCATGTTCTCCCATGCGTCGCGGTCCTTGCGGGTCAGCCAGCCCCGGCCGATCCGGGCTATCGCGCGTTCGGTGAGCGCCCAGGTCAGGACATCGATGAACACCGCGCGAGCGCGGTTGTGGGGCTGCCCGCTGGCGCGGGCCTCCTCTCTGGCCCACCCTGTGATCTCGGCGTCGATCTTCAGTGTGACGTCGGACAGTTCGATGGGCAGCGGGTGCTCCGGTAGTCGCTGCCGGTCGGCGATCGCCGCGGCGAGCACGTCCAGGATTTTCAGCGAGCCCTTGAGCCGTGCGGCGTCTGGGGTGTCTTCGGCGGTGACATGCAGGCCGGGTAACAGATCGCCGGTGGTCATGAACACGACGTTCGTCTCGCCCAGCGACGGCAGAACGCGGCCGATGTAGGTGAGCAAGGCCGGGTTGGGCCCGACCACAAGCACACCGTGGCTTTCCATCCGCTCCCGCTGGGTGTAGAGCAGGTACGCCACCCGGTGCAGCGCGACGGCGGTTTTCCCGGTGCCCGGGCCGCCCTCGATCACGAGCACCCCTTGGTGATCGAGTCGGATGATCTCGTCCTGTTCGGCCTGGATCGTCGCCACGATGTCGCGCATCGCGTCGCCGCGTGGCATGTTGACCGCCGCGAGCAGGGCCGCGTCACCCCGCTCGCCACCACCGGGGCGCCCGAGGACCTCATCGGTGAAATCGACGAGTTGACGACCCCGGGTGTGGAACTGGCGGCGCCGGCGCATGTTCTCCGGGCTGGCGGCGGTGGCGACGTAGAACGCGCGCGCTGCGGGTGCCCGCCAGTCGAGCAGCCTTGGTTCGTAGGAGTTCTGTTCGTCGAACAGACCGATGCGGCCGATGTAAAGATATTCACCCGCAATGCTGTCCAGCCGACCAAAGCACAGGCCGTCGTCGGCCACGTTCAGCCGACTGATCTGGTTGGCGAGCGCACGCACCTCGGCATCCCGATCGACGAGTGTCACGCCGTTCTGCACATCGATAGGGCCTCGCAATGCCGCGCGGTATCGACCCTTTACCCGCGCGCGCTCGGTGTCGAGCCGCGCGTAGAGCTCGGCAACGTAGGTCCGTTCGGACTGCAATTCGGCTTCATACTCTGCATCTGACAAAAGGCGCCCCAAATCTCACGAGTTTCGACTTCGGCCAAAGCTTTTGACACGTCGTCAGTGACTAAGCACGGATTGTGGCCAACTGCCGCAGGAAGCGCGCCTTCCACAGCAGGGCGAAGGTCTCCAACAGGATCAGCGGAATGTGGATGGTCGAGGCGGAGAGGTAGGCGGTGGTCTGGCTGTTGGTTGATACGAAGACGCTATGGGCAATGATGATGATCGATAGCGGGGGAAGGTGTGCGGCGAGCAAGGTTGCGTTCCAGAGTCGGCTGGGCCAGCGCGTCGCGCCGATCAGGCACACCAGCGCGAGCAAGAACATCAGCAGATAGGCCTGGTACAGGCCGATGTAGCCAAATGGCTGGCTGGCCAGCAGGCGCAACGGCCCATGTCCGTGCCAGCCGAAAGTAGAAGCGGTGGTGGTGGCGATGGTGATGATGAACAGGCATGTTGCGTGGATGCGCGTCACGGTTGTGCGCAAACCCGAACCTGGGTCTTGCGTTGCCAAGGTCATTGCCACTCCTCAATCGAATGCTGTTCTACGGGAAACGTATTGACCACGCCTTGCAGAGGCTTGGCCTTCGGGGTCGTGGAGAAGAATTCCTCCAGCAGCCGGTTGAATGGCTCTCCCGTATCGGGCACCAGGTGGCCCATCCCGGGACAGTGCGCGCGTCGAGCACCGGTCTTGGCCGCCAGTGCGTCGCAGATTGCCTCGTATACGCGCATGTGGCGACCGGAAACGACCAAGATCGGGATATTGGATTCACGCAACCGGTCCAGCGGGGGGTCGGCCTCGTCGGGTGGGCGCGCACCTTGCAGCTGGCGCATGCCGGACAGCAGCACCTGCGGGATAGGGTCGGCGTTTTGGACGTGCGCGCCGGCGAGTTCCAGAAACCGAGGCAGAGCGACTTCCGGTGGCGTGTCCACCGATTCGATGATGTCGCGAATTGCCGCGCCGAACGCGTCAACATCCGGGTCGCCTCGGATGATGCCGGTGGCGGGTGGCTCAATCACGGTGAGACTCTGTACCGGGTCCGGACGATATGCTGCGGCATACATGGCCACAATCGCCCCGTAGGAAAGCCCCACCAGATGGGCTGGCCCAATGAGGAGCTGTTCGGCTACAAGCTCGGCTTCCCGTTCGAAATCTGTTGGGCCAGCAGGAGATTGGCCATGGCCGGGGCGGTCCGGAGCCAGCAGGGTCCAGCGTTGTGTCAGTGGGCGCTGTGCGCGCCACGCCTGACGCCCGCCAAGGAGCGCGCCATGAATCAAGACGACACGTGGCCCATCGCCCCACTGGTGCACGTGCAGCCGCGGCGGTTTATGCATTGTCGAGATCTCCGTCGGGCTGAGTTACTGTCGGCGCGGCGAACACATGTTGTGCAGAGCGTGAATCCAGTGGCCCCTGCTGTCGCCTCCAGTCAGCCAAGGTGCGCCGACAGAAGCCAGCCCGTTATCGACTTGCGGCCATTGGGTTCGTCTCTGAACTGAGCTCCGGGAAATACCGCAAAACCGTCTGGCACATTGCCGTAAAGGCGTGCGGGTCTGATGTCGTCGATTACCCAGTATTGCGATACCACGTCACGCAACTCATCAGCGGTCACCGCGTTGACTGGACCCTGGGGTACCGCGGCCTTGTCGAAGACCAGCACGAAATAAGAAGCATCAGGCGCTGCGGCACGGACAATCGATTGCTGATATCCCTCGCGCGCGCCGATCGGGATGGAATGAAACAGTGTGCTGTCAACGATCGTGCCGAACCGGCCGTCGTAGCCAGTGAACGAGCTGATGTCGGCCACTTCAAAGCTGGCGTTGGCCAGACCGCGTTTCTCAGCCTCACGACGCGCCAATTCGATGGCCGTTGGTGACGAGTCCAGTCCGACTGTGGTGTATCCCCGCTCGGCGAGGTACAGCGAGATGGCGGCTTCACCACAGCCGACGTCGAGGACATCACCGTGGAACTTACCTGCCTCGATTAGGTTGGCGAGCTCCGGTTGTGGTTCGCCGATGCTCCATGGTGGCCGTGTCCCCTGCCCGAGCTGGGGAGCGTCGCCGCGGTAGGCCGAATCGAATTCGAAATCCAAAGATTCCGTCATGGTGCCCTCTCTGTCAAATCTGGTTAGAAGGAAACAACTTTCGATGATGTAGTCTGTGGGCCGAGAAATCTGCTGCGGTTGGGAGCTATTGACCAACGGCCGCGAGGATGCCGGCGAGCACCAGCTCCAGGCCGGCTTGAAAGCCGGCCTGGCCGTCCGGATTAAACGTCACCTGCAATGCCTGTGCGGTAAGCGGATAGTATTGTGGGTCAATGGTTTCAGCTGTCGCGTATGGGTTGCGCGGGTAGTCTTTTCCGGCCTGCGCCTGTTCCTCGATCACGTAACCGGTGGTGTAATGCAGCAGCGTCACAGCCGAAAGCGCCGCCAGTTCAAGAGGAAAACCAGCCGCCGTCAGTTCTTGTAGCACCAGCTCATTGATGGGTAGCGCTGACGGCGTGTAGGACCCGACAAAAACGCGCGCGCCGTCGCGATGTTGCAGCATCGCCGCCCGAAGGGCCTGGGCCGTCTCGGCCAGCCATTCGGCGAGCGATTCCTCAGCCCGGCGGGGCCGCACGCGCTTGGCCGCGTCGGCGGCGATCACATCGGCCATGGCGTCGAGCAGCGCGCGTTTGCTATTGACGTGCCAGTAGAGCGTGGGTGCTCGCACACCCACCGCCGCGGCGATCGAGCGCATGGTGAGCCCGTCGATGCCCTCTTTATCGAGGAGCCGCAGCCCCGCACGGGCTATGGTCTCGCGGCTGACTTTCATGCCGGGCACTCTAACATCGTTCGAGATATCTAACAATGTTAGAGTCATCGCTCAAGCTCGTCGAGCTGCGGTACTCCAGGCATGTCTCGCACGATTGTGTTGTGAATAGCGCGGATTCGGTAGCCGTCGTTCCGTTGGATCAGGATTGTTTGCGTTGCTTGGGATGTCCCGGCCAAGGGGCCGTGCGGTACGTACAGGTCCGCCGCAGCATGTCCCAGGATGATCGCGTGATGCAGCAGCGAGGCATCGAGCGCGCGCAGTGTTAGCCGGCTGCCGAGGTGAATAGTCGCGAAGTTGCGTCGATGTAGGGCTGCGATAAATCGTCGGCCGCGTATCATGCGGCCCAGGGCATCGACGAACTCCGCGTTGGGGTGAAAGTAGTTGGCGTATCCGTCGGCATCGGCTGCGTTCCAGCGTTTAGCGAGGTTGTCGACGATCTGGATAAGGCATTCCTTGGGGTCGGTGTCAGACAAGATCACGGCCGTCCCTTTCTCTTGGGTTTCTATCGGGTTTCGCTGGACGGGTTAGTCGTCAATGACCGCGCGCAGCAGTCTGTCTACTAACCCGGCCGGAGGTTGGGCGCCGGGTATTGTGAGTTGACTAAATGCCCAGCCGTTCAGCAGTCGACTCAGTTCCTCCATCTGTTCGGAAGTTGGGGTGAGACCAGCGGATTCGATGATCAGCGTCGCCGACTTGACCGCGGCTGCTTGCAGCTCCTTGAGGAACGGCTGAAGCTCTGGGCGGCGGGTGCCCTCCATGAACAGCTCGAAACGGGCCAGCGTGAACCGGCGCATTGGCTCGTCGGGTGAAAGCATTTGTGTCAGCAGGGTTTTGACACCATCGCGCGTCATCGGGCCGATCGCCGACTGCAGTAACTCCACCCGCTGCCAATGTAGTTCAACTGTCCGCGCTGCAGTGGCTTCGAGCAGGGCCAGCCGTGTCCGGAAGTAGTTCGACGTCGTACCTTCCGGCAGCTGCAAGCGTTGGTCGATATGGCGGTGCGTCAAGCCTCCGACACCGGTGTCGGCAAGGATGTCGATCGCCGCGTCCAGGATCTGGGCCCGGCGCCCGGGATTCGGCGGCATCAGTTCCTGAACCGCAACCGCGCGTACATGGTCAGGAATGCCGGATACAACACGATGAGCAGGAAGTAGCTGAACCACATCGGGAACCACGTATAGACCGTCGTGTCGACGATGATGTACGAGCAGTACAGGTGCAGTGGCACGCTGGCGGCGATGTAGACGATTGACGCGGTCACGAGCGCGCGGTGCGGCTTGTTCGCGAATATCATCCTGTGCCACACAAGAATTCCCGTGACGGCAGCGTAGGTCATTGGGACCAGGAGGATTCGGTCAGTCGCCGGGGTGACGACATAACGCAGGGCGAAGTGGTCACCGAAGATCACCCGCAACACATGCATCACGCCTCCGAGCGCAATAGTCAGCATTGCGGCCTCGCGGAAGAACCAGCCGCGCCGACGATACATCTTCCACAGGGCGGAATCGTGTACTACACCTGTAGTGTTAGTCATACTCGCGAGAGTAGCACTACGCCTGTAGTGCGTGTCAAGACGCTGCATGCTGTGGCCGCCGCCTCTAGCACTAATGCGGTGATATGCGGGCTGAGTGGTCTACTGCGCTCGCAAACAAGACGAGCCGCCGGCTGGCGCAGGCGTCGCGATGAGTTTGGTCCTCCGCTGCAGTCTGATCTT
This sequence comes from Mycobacterium sp. NGS66, assembly GCF_059812225.1. Lineage (NCBI taxonomy): Bacteria > Bacillati > Actinomycetota > Actinomycetes > Mycobacteriales > Mycobacteriaceae > Mycobacterium > Mycobacterium sp. NGS66. The sequence continues at coordinate 87,052 of NZ_JCALCG010000002.1, forward strand.
CATGGGCAAACTCATCTATGGCTTCAACGTCTCGGTGGACGGGTACATCGCGGATGCACAAGGCAACATCGACTGGAGCACTCCCAGCGAAGAACTGCATCGGTACTGGAACGACTTCGAGCGGGAGACCGCGCTTTCGTTCTACGGGAGGCGGCTCTACGAACTGATGTCCGCCTACTGGCCGACCGCCGACAAGAACCCGGACGCCACCCCGGAGATCATCGACTTCGCCCGCATCTGGCGCGACATGCCCAAGGTCGTGTTCTCGCGCACCTTGGAGTCGGTCGAGTGGAACTCCCGCCTGGAACGCGGCGACCCGGTCGAGGTGGTGACACAGCTGAAAGCCGAAACCGACGGCAGGCTGGAGGTGGCCGGCGCGACGCTGGCCGCACCGATCGTGCGGGCCGGACTGGTGGATGAGTACCGGATCGTGGTCGCGCCCACCGCCGTGGGCGGCGGTACCCCGTTCTTCCCGGCACTGCCGTCATGGATCTCGTTGCGACTGTTGGAGAACCGCACCTTCCCGGGTGGCACGGTCCTGCTGCGCTACGAGGCGAAACCCGACTAGCCGAGGGCGTCGCGCACACGTCCTCGCGCGCGCTCCAGCCGGTTGGCCGCCTCGGCCACATCGACGCCCGCCAGCAGCGCCACGATTGCGGTCTTGGCGTGACCACCGGCGGCGGCGAGCGCGGCGGTTGCGGCCTCCTCATCGACGCCGGCCGCGTCGCGAACGATCCGCACCGCGCGGCGGCGCACCTTCGTGTTCGTGACACGCAGGTCGACCATCCGTGGCCCGTATGCCTTGCCGATCGCGATCATCACGCTCGTCGAAAGCGTGTTGAGCACGACCTTCTGGGCGGTACCTGCCGTGAGCCGGGTGGAGCCGGCGAGCACCTCGGGCCCGGTCAGCAGCTCGATCACCACGTCGGCGCACGCCTCGCGGCCCGCATTGTTGACGACGGCGACCGTCAGCGCGCCCACCGACCGCGCGTGCTCGAGTGCGCCCAATACGTACGGCGTGCGGCCCGACGCCGTGATCCCGACAAGCGCGTCCGAAGCGGTCAGACCGGCGAAATCGGCAGGATCGAACGCGTCTTCCGCGCCTTCGATCGCCTCGGTCAAGGCCGCCGGCCCGCCGGCGATCACGCCGCGCACGAGGTCGGTGCCGAACGTCGGCCCGCACTCTGCCGCATCGAGCACGCCGAGCCGCCCGGGTGTCCCGGCGCCGGCGTAGATCAGCCGACCGCCGCGCTCCAACCGTGCGGCGATTGCCTCGGCCGCCGCGGTGATCCGCGGAACCGCCGCGGCGACCGCACCGGGTGTCTCACCCTCGGCGGCGACGAGTAACGCGACGATATCGGCGATAGGACGGGTGTCGAGGTCGTCCAGGCCTGGCCGCACGGCCTCGGTCGTGAGCTCGTCAAGCCCTTGTACGGCAAGGGTTTTCGGGGTCGACTGCACGCGGCTGAGATGTGGCTCGTGGATCGCCCCCAGCCGCAGTGCGCCGTCGAGTGCGTCGCCGGCCGCCGGAACAAGGTCGAGGTTTCTGCGCAGGGCTTCGACTCCGGCCAGGCCGCCGACCATCGCCACCGGACCATCTCCGGCCGCGCGGGCGGTCGCGGCCAGCGCCTCGGCGGCGGCGCGGACAATCTCCGCCGCGACAGCGTCGTGCCGCGCAGCGAGGACGTCGGGCGCGAAAGACGCCAGGGCGGCGGCGCCGACGAGCTGCGCAGGCCAGGTCTGTGGCGCGCCGAAGCGAGCGCGGGCGACGTCGAGCAGCGTGGTGGACGGGCCGCGGCCGTCGTAGGCGCGCAGTGCCGCGCGCAATCCGGCGGCGCCGATCCATGCGCCGCCACCCTCGTCGCCCATCCAATGACCCCAGCCGTCGGTAGTGCGCAGCACGCCGTCCGCGTCGATCGCGATCGCCACCACGCCGCTGCCAGCGATCAGCACCACCCCCGGCTCGCCATTCAGCGCACCGGCGTGCGCGAGCACGGCGTCGCTGGTCACCGCGACCCGACGGGCCCGCAGCGATACCAGCAGCGCATTGCCCAGCGCAGCCGCCGCGTCCGGGGCAGCCAGCGCGCCGGCAGCGCCCACGATGACGTCGTCAGCCGGGCCGAGCTCCCGCGCGACGGCCAGCACCGCGCCCTCGGCGGCCCGCACCCCGCCCGGCTCGGTCAGGCCGGGCGCGCCCGCCCCTTCGGCTCTGCGGCCGCGCAGCGCAGCTCGGCAGGACGTCTTGCCGAGATCGACTGCGAGGATCACCGCACCATCGTTTCACGGCAGCGGCGCCCGCGAGCAGACGCAAAATCCCCCAAAACCAGGGGTTTTGAGGGGATTTTTGCGTCTCCTCGCCGAAAAAACTAGTCGCGGACCGCGGCCAGCAGCCCGTCCCCAAGCGGGATCAGCGCGGGCGTGAGCCGCTGATCCTCGGCGATCAGCCGGGCTGCCTCGCGGACCGCCGCGACCTCGGCGTCGTTCGCCGCGGGATCACCGGCCCGCCCGCCCAGGGCCGCTCGGTGCACGACGATGACCCCGCCGGACCGCAGCAGCCGCACACCTTCGACGACGTAATCCGGCTGGTCAACCGGATCGGCGTCGATGAATACCAAGTCATAGGAGTCGTCGGCGAGCCGGGTCAGCACATCCTGGGCCCGGCCGCTGATCAGCCTGGTGCGCGACTGCCCGATCTCCGCCTCGGCGAAGGCCTGCTTAGCCAGCCGCAGATATTCGGGCTCGAGGTCGATCGTCGTCAATACCCCGTCGTCGGCCATGCCGGACAGCAACCACAGCCCGCTGACTCCTGCGCCGGTGCCCACCTCGGCGACGGCCTTGCCGCCGCTGAGCTTGGTCAGCAGGCTCAGCACGGCACCGACCGCAGGTGTCACCGCGCCGGCACCGATGTCCATCGCGCGCTCGCGGGCGGTGACCAGGATCGCGTCTTCCGATATCGACCCTTCGGCGTGCGCACACAGCGATTCGGCTCGGCCGGGGGCCTGGGCGGGGGTCTCGAGGGTGACGTCCATGTGCGCAGCGTAGGTCCATTTTCCGTCGGGATCAGGCAGGCGCGCCTGAAACAGTGCTGCTGTATCGCGCGGCCCTGACACGCCCGGACCGGAACCGCGACGAACGTCACTTCGGGCGCCGAATTCGCTGGTAAACGCCGGTAACAATACGGTTTCTCAGCTAAACCTCAGGATGCTCCTATACCGCCCACACCCCGGTACGCCACGGTATCGGTATGGAACGCGGCAGTCGCCGGTCCCGCGATGACGCCGGGATTAGGCCCGGCGAGACCGGGAATACGCAGTGGCAGCAGCGCGTTGCCGGTGTCGAACTGCCGAGCCCGGATGGCAAGGCAAACTCGGAGGACTTGATCATCACCACCTTGAACCCCACCACGATGTCGCATCCCCAAGTGATCCGGGACGACGAGTGGGCGGAAGTACTTGACCAGCCACACGGCACAGCCGTCTTCGACGCCACCGGCGACAAAGCGGCCATGCCTTCCTGGGACGAGCTGGTGCGCCAACATGCCGACCGGGTGTACCGGCTGGCTTACCGCCTGTCGGGCAACCAGCAGGACGCCGAGGACCTGACCCAGGAGACCTTCATCCGGGTCTTCCGCTCGGTGCAGAACTACCAGCCGGGAACCTTCGAAGGCTGGCTGCACCGCATCACCACCAACTTGTTCCTGGACATGGTCCGCCGGCGGGCGCGTATCCGGATGGAGGCGTTGCCCGAGGACTACGACCGGGTCCCGGCCGACGAGCCCAACCCCGAGCAGATCTACCATGACTCCCGGCTGGGCGCTGACCTGCAGGCGGCGCTGGACTCGCTGCCGCCGGAGTTTCGTGCCGCGGTCGTGCTGTGTGACATCGAGGGTCTTTCTTATGAAGAGATCGGTGCCACCCTCGGAGTGAAGCTCGGTACGGTCCGCAGCCGTATCCATCGCGGTCGGCAGGCCTTGCGCGACTATCTGGCCGCACACCCCGAATACGACATGCGTGCCGAAGTGCCGCAAGTCAAGTCCGCCTAGTTCGTACCGGGGACCACAGCCGCCCCGATGATCCCGGGGTTTTACCGGTTCGTGCTGGGGATCAGGGATCTGCCGCGCTACATTCGACATAAGCGTGGCGGCGAGAGGAGCCGGTAAATGGCCGACCCGGGCAACGTGGGACACGTGTTCCGCCGGGCTTTCTCCTGGCTGCCCGCCCAGTTCGCCTCCCAGAGTGACGCGCCGGTCGGGGCACCGCGCCAATTCGGCTCCACCGAGCATCTGTCCATCGAGGCCATTGCGGCGTTTGTCGACGGCGAGCTGCGGATGAACGCACATCTGCGCGCCGCTCACCACCTGTCCCTATGTCCGGAGTGCGCGGCGGAAGTGGACGACCAGAGCCGGGCCCGCGCCGCGCTCCGCGACTCGAACCCGATCCGAATCCCCAGCACATTGCTGGGACTGCTGTCGGAGATTCCGCAGTGCGCCCCGGATGACACCGCCGCACAGTCCGGGCCCTCGCCTGACAATCTCGGCGATGGCGACCCGCGCAGTCACCGTAGGCGCCGGTAGCTTGGCGGTAACAGCGCACCTGGTCTGCCCCGCGCGCACTCATGCCGACCCATCCCGATCCGTGGATACTAGGGTGGACACGAACAAGGCGGATGCCGGTATCCGGCCCCGCCGGGCGGCGTGTCTCGAGCTTTCAGACAAGCATCCAGAACAGGACCCGGAAGAGGGCTGAGAAGAGGGCAGAGTGACCTCCGACCAAGGCAATAACATCGGCCAAGACGGCGGCGACCGCCTGGCGCCGCGGCCGGTATCCCGGCCGCCCGTCGACCCCGTCTCGCGTCAGGCGTTCGGTCGTCCCCAGGGCATCCGGGGGTCCTTCGTGGCAGAGCGGGTGCGCCCGCAGAAGTATCGCGAACAAACCGAGTTCCGACCGCACGACCCGGAAACCGACCCGGTCTTGGAAGAGGCGTTCAGCCGCCCCTTCCCCGGCGCCGAGTCGCTGCAGCGCCACCCGATCGACGCCGATGCGCTGGCCGCCGAGAAAGACGGTGCGGACGAGGACGGCGAAGACCCATGGCGCGACCCGGGCGCCCCGGCGGCCCTGGGCACACCCGCGGTAAAACCGCCGGTGTCTCGCACCGCGCTCGGCCAGACCGGCAAGCTCGGTGTGCGGGATGTGCTGTTCGGCGGCAAGGTGTCCTATCTGGCCCTGGTTGTCCTGCTGCTGATCGCGCTGGTGATCGGTGCGATCGGCGGCGTGATCGGTCGCAAGACGGCCGAAGTCGTCGGCGCGTTCACCACCTCGAAAGTGACGTTGTCGACCAGCGGCAACAAAGAAGGCCCCGCCGGCCGGTTCACCAAAGTGGCTGCGGCAGTTGCCGATTCGGTGGTGACCATCGAGTCCAAGAGTGACCAGGAAGGCATGCAGGGCTCCGGGGTGATCATCGATGGGCGCGGCTACATCGTCACCAACAACCACGTGATCTCTGAAGCGGCGAATAACCCCAGCCAGTTCAAGACCAAGGTGGTGTTCAACGACGGGAAAGAGGTGCCGGCCACCCTGGTGGGCCGCGACCCCAAGACCGACCTGGCCGTCCTCAAGGTCGACAACGTGGACAATCTGACCGTGGCCCGCCTCGGCGATAGCGACAAGGTCCGGGTCGGCGACGAGGTCCTGGCCGCCGGAGCGCCACTGGGGCTGCGCAGCACTGTCACCCACGGCATCATCAGCGCCTTGCACCGGCCTGTGCCGTTGTCGGGTGAGGGCTCGGACACCGACACCGTGATCGACGGCGTCCAGACCGACGCCTCGATCAACCACGGCAACTCCGGTGGCCCGCTGATCGACATGGATTCCCAGGTGATCGGCATCAACACCGCCGGCAAGTCGCTGTCCGACAGCGCGAGCGGGCTGGGTTTCGCGATCCCGGTCAACGAGATGAAGCAGGTGGCGCAGACGCTGATCAAGGACGGCAAGATCGTGCACCCGACGCTGGGAATCAGCACCCGCTCGGTCAGCAACGCGATCGCCTCCGGCGCGCAGGTCGCCAACGTGAAGGCCGGAAGCCCTGCGCAGAAGGGCGGAATCCTGGAGAACGACGTGATCGTCAAGGTCGGCAACCGCAAGGTCGCCGACGCCGACGAGTTCGTTGTCGCCGTGCGGCAATTGACCATCGGGCAGGACGCCCCGGTGGAGGTGGTCCGCGAAGGCCGGCACGTCACCCTGACCGTCAAGCCAGACGCCGATACCAGCTAGATGTTCGCCAACGTCGGCTGGGGCGAGTTGCTGGTGCTCCTGGTGGTCGGGCTATTGGTCCTCGGCCCGGAGCGACTTCCCGGTGCCATCCGGTGGACGGCGGGCGCGTTGCGGCAGGCCCGGGATTACCTGAGCGGCATGACGAACCAGCTGCGCGAGGATATCGGGCCGGAGTTCGACGACCTGCGCGGGCAGCTCGGCGAGTTGCAGAAACTGCGTGGCATGACACCGCGGGCGGCGCTCACCAAGCACCTGCTCGACGGCGACGACTCGCTTTTCACCGGGAACTTCGACAAGCCGGTGAACGGCGCTCCGGCCCCGCCCGCGCAGCCGGTGCAGGGCGCTGACCCGGTCAACGGCGAGCGCACTCCTTTCGACACCGACGCCACGTAGAGGCGCGTTGAGCGTCGAACGTGGGGGCTATGGACGCATTCGAGCCGTTTTTCATGCCTAAGGCCCACGCTCGGCGATGAAGCCAGGCGCTGCCTAACGGCGGGTGGGGTCGAGGCCCAACGAAACGCCGGCCAGTCCCCGCCGTCGCGACGACAAGCTATCGGCGATCTTGCGCAATTCCTTGCCCACCGGTGAATCCGGCGCACTCAGCACCATCGGGACTCCGGCGTCACCGGCCGCCACCAGGGCGGGGTCCAGCGGGATCTGGCCCAGCAGCGGCACTTCCGCGCCGACCGCACGCGACAGCCGCTCTGCCACCCGCTGGCCGCCGCCTTCGCCGAAGACCTGCAGCATCGAGCCGTCCGGCAGCCGCAGCCCGGACATGTTCTCCACCACACCGACGATGCGCTGGCGGGTCTGTATCGCGATGCTTCCCGCTCGTTCGGCGACCTCGGCGGCGGCCAGCTGTGGCGTGGTCACCACCAGGATTTCCGCGTTGGGGATCAGCTGGGCCACCGAAATGGCGATGTCGCCGGTTCCGGGCGGCAAATCGAGCAGCAGCACATCCAGGTCGCCCCAGTACACGTCGGCCAGGAATTGCTGCAAGGCGCGGTGCAGCATCGGGCCGCGCCACACCACCGGGGTGTTGCCCTCCGTGAACTGGGCGATCGAGATCACCTTCACCTCGTGGGCGATGGGCGGCAGAATCATCGACTCGACCTGGGTGGGCCGGTCTGTGGTGCCCAGCATGCGGGGAATGGAATGTCCGTGGATGTCGGCGTCGAGCACGCCGACCGACAGGCCGCGGTTGGCCATCGCGGCGGCCAGATTCACGGTAACGCTGGACTTGCCCACCCCGCCCTTGCCGGATGCGACGGCATATACCCGGGTCAGGGAGTTGGGCTGGGCGAACGGGATGACGGGCTCGCGGGAATCGCCGCGCAACTGCTTGCGTAGCTCGGTGCGTTGCTCGTCGCTCATCACGTCCAGGGTGACCCGCACGGCACCCGTCCCGGGAACGTCGGCGACCGCTTGGCTGACGCGCTCGCTGATCTCGGTCTTCTTTGGGCAGCTCGCGGTGGTCAGGTAGATCGCTACGTGCACCGCGGCGTCGCGCTCGACGTCGACGCTCTTGACCATCCCGAGTTCGGTGATGGGACGGCGCAGTTCGGGATCGATCACCTTGCCCAAGGCGGCGCGGACGGCCGCGGTCAGTTCGGCTTCGGAGTGCGGGGCGTCATGACGGGACATCACCGCCGAGTGTAGGCGGCTCGGCTTTCTGCGGCTGGGCCAGCCGACCCGCGGTCGGTCAGGCGGGCGGAACCGGTGCCGCTTCGTTAGGCGGCGCGGCCACGTTCGGGGCAGCCGGCGGGCCGGCTGGCTTGTTGGGCACGCGCGCCCCGGCGGGCGGGGTGACCGGTGGCGCGTCGGCGGGCGGGCCTGCCGGTGAAGCGCCTGGTGGTGTCGCCTGCGGGTCAACGGGCGGCCCGGCAGGTGCCGGCGCCTGCCGGATCGGCGGCGCGCCCGCTGCCGGCGGCTGCCCAACCGGGGGCACAGCCGCGGCCGGCGGCGCCCCGACCTCGGACGGCGGGTTCGTCCCGGCCGGCAGCGGACCCGGACCCGGCCCGGGGCCCTGTGAGCCGATGCAGATGAGCGTGCAACCGGGTGCGAGTGTCAGCGGTGCGGGTCCCTGCGTCGCCGGTGGCGTCATCCACGGAAACGCGGGCTGGCCGCTCACGAGTTGAGTTTGGCCGCCGAGGTCGATCAGCGGCGTGCGGCCGGCAAACGGATCGGTGTACGGCAGGCCGGTGTGGTTCAGCGGCAGGTTGGGCCCCAGCCCTTCCGGGTGCTCCAAGAACCCATCGCCGATGGGCGGCGGCGGGCCGGTGATCGGGGGCAGGTCAACCGGCACCACGCCGGTCGCATATGCGGCGGCCCAGCCCAGCACGTTCTGCGCGTAGGCGACCGAGTTGTTGTACCGCAGGATCGCTGCCATCACCTGTTGGGGATCGCGCAGGTTGAGGCCGCCGCTGCACAGGTACCGGGCGGCCGCGAGCGTCGAGTCGAACAGGTTCTGCGGATCGGCGATGCCGTCGCCGTCGCCGTCGCTGGCGTATCGCGCCCACGTGCCGGGCAAGAACTGCATGGGCCCCATCGCGCGCACGTAGGTCACCCGGTTGCCGACGGTCTGCTGGATGACTTCATTGCCGGGCAGCGTGCCATCCAGTGCCGGACCGTAGATCGGGTTGACCGCGGTGCCGCGGGAGTCGACGGCACCGCCGCCGGCGTGGCCGGACTCGATGCGGCCGATTCCGGCGAGCAAGTTCCAACTGACGCCGCAGCCGGGGACGGCAGCGGCCATTTTCAGCTCGGCGTTGCGGTAGGCCGCCAGCGCCATTTTCGGGATGCCCAGTGTCCCAGGCGTATTCACAACCATCGGCGGTGGCGGCGCCGATATGGTTGCCGCCGCGACGTGGAACTTGGCGGGCCCGCGCGCGATCGCGACCACACCCGGGCCGGACGGGTTGGCGCGAAGATCACGGTGCGAAGCAGACACTGCGGCCACCGGGGTGACCGCGCGAACCGCCGGAATCTTTCCCGGTAGCGGAGCCGGAGCGCCGCCGACCGCTGCGGCGAAAACCAAAGGCGTGATGGCGGCGATACCGACTGCGGGTGGTCGCGTTGCGTGACGCGGCCACTGTCGCACGGCCGCGACGGCCGGGTGTGCAGCCCAGCGTCCCCCTATGCGCACTCGACCGTCCTTCAGTTGTGTGGGCCAATCGGAAAACCGTGTCCGGTTAGTTACGGTTTCTTCTTAGCTTCGTGAACTAGATCACCATACATAACTCTTGTTACGGGAGTGGCGCAATGGGGGATTTGGTTGTCCCCTATTTCTTCACTCGCCGCTCCACGTTGCCGGTCGCGCGCACCGGCTGATCATCGAGGTGCGACGGCTGGCGCTCCGCCAGTGCTGCACGCAAGTTTTCCAGCTCGTGCCGCAGGTAGTCGCGGGTCGCCACCTCGCCGACGGCCAGCCGCAAGGCAGCCAGCTCGCGGGCCAGAAACTCGGTGTCTGCCTTGGTCTGCGCGGCTCGGCGGCGATCCTCTTCCAGCGCCACCCGGTCCCGGTTCTCCTGCCGGTTCTGGGCCAGCAGGATCAGCGGCGCCGCATAGGCGGCCTGCGTGGAGAAGGCCAGGTTGAGCAGGATGAACGGGTACGGATCCCACCGCCAATGCACCGCGAACAGGTTCACCAAGATCCACGCCAGCACCAAAACCGTCTGCAGCAACAGGTAGCGGCCGGTGCCGAAGAAGCGCGCGATCGACTCGGTGATCTGACCGACCGCTTCGGGGTCTACCTGCAGCGAGAACCTGCGCGACGTGCGGGGGGTGTACAGCCGGCGCGGCGCCGTGGTTTTGCTCACTGGCCTACTCCGGCTCGTCCGGTGCCAACTGTGCCGTTGACGTCGAGTTGCTGGGCATCCAGCCGCCAGTCATGCGGCAGCAGGTGATCGAGCAGGTCGTCCACCGTAACCGCGCCCAGCAGGTGGTTTTGGTCGTCCACCACCGGCCCGCACACCAGGTTGTAGGCGGCGAAGTAGCGGGTCACCGAGCCCAGCGGCGTTTCCGGCGACAAGGTCAGCAGATCGGTGTCGACGATCCCGCCGACCAGCTCGGCCGGCGCTTCCCGGAGCAGCCGTTGTAGCGGTACGCAGCCCAGGTAGCGCCCGGTGGGTGTGGCGGTCGGCGGGCGTGCCACGAACACCATGGATGCCAGCGCGGGCGTCAGATCGGGGTCGCGGACGCGCGCCAGCGCCTCGGCGACGACGGTGTCGGGGGCCAGCACCACCGGGTCGGAGGTCATCAGACCGCCCGCGGTGTCGGGGGAGTGCGTGAGCAGCCGTCGCACCGGGTCGGACTCGTCGGGGTCCATCCGGGTCAGCAGCATCTCGGCGTCGGTCGGGGTGAGCACACCGAGCAGGTCGGCGGCGTCGTCAGGGTCCATCGCCTCCAGCACGTCGGCAGACCGATCGGTGCCCAGCTGCGACAACACTTCGGCCTGGTCCAGCTCCGGCAGCTCCTGGAGGATGTCGGCCAACCGTTCGTCGTCGAGAGCCTTGAACACCTCATAGCGGCGCTTGGGCGGCAGCCCGCGAATGGTGTCGGCCACGTCGACGGCCTTGCGTCCCTCGAACTGCTCCAACAGCTCTGCCACTCCCTGATCCGGCATCGCCAGCGCCGACGGCGTCAAGCCCTGCACGTTGTGCCAGTCGACGATGTGCACGGGTCCGCGTCGCCCCAGCCGGCGCTGGCCGCGGACCGCAACCCTGGTCACCACCCAGTCGCGGGTTCGGGTCTGCTCGATGCCGAGGTCGGTGATCACTACTTGAGCTTGGGCGTTGGCCAGCTCTGGCAGATCAGGATCGTTGACCTTGACCGGTGTGTCCAGAATTTGGCCCATCGCCAGCGCCTCGCCGGGCCGTTGTTCGAAGCGGCGCAGCGACACATTGCCGGTGGTCAGCGTCACCGCGTTCGGCTCGATCGCGGCCACCCGCAGCATCGGTATGAAGATGCTGCGGCGGGTCGCCAGATCGACCACCAAGCCCAGCACGCGCGGTTGCTGGCGGACAATGCTGATGCTGATCACCACATCGCGGACCCGTCCGAAAGATTCGCCGAGTGGACCCAGCACCAACATCCGCGCAAGCCGTGCGACGTACACCCTGTTGACCGATCCCATGGGGAAAGCCTAAGCAGGTACAGGCCGGACGGCAGCCGGGCGGTGTCGCCCGGGCGGACCGGGCTGGTGTTGGCTCAGTGCACGTGCGCAATGATCACGACGAAGATCACGACCGCGATCAAGACAAGCGCAATTCCGACGCCCCCGATCACGATGCCGGCGATGGCCATCCCGCGGCCCGGTTGGTTGGTCTGCTTGATCTGGTTGACCGCGACGATGCCGAGCACCATACCGACGATGGGGATCACCCAACCGAGGTAGCAGAACAGCGTCAGGGGAATGCCGAGTAACGCCCCCGCGATCGACGTGATCAGCGACGCGGTCGCCAGCCCGCTGGTCCCGGATGACGGGGCGGGGTAGCCGGGCTGGTATGGGCTGTAGGCGCCCGGATATGCCGGTGCGGGCGGGTAGCTGGGGGGTGGCGCGCCCGGATAGGGGGGCGGGTAGCCGTATCCCGGTTGCTGGTACCCGGGCGGGTTGGCCGCATACCCGGGGTAACTGGGCGGCGAATGGTCGGTGTGCGGGTAGTCGACCGGCGGCGGTTCCCAGGGAGCGCCGTGGGGCATCGGCGCAGCGCGGGTCGCGTCGTCGTCCTGCCCGTACGGGCCGCCGGGACCGGTCATGCGATCAACCTAACTCATCGGGGCGCTGCTGCGACGTCCAAGAGCTCCGGCCCGGCGGCGAGATCGTGTCGTTGGCGCAGACCTCGCCGAAGGTGGAACGATGGCCGCAGGGGATCGGGAACAGAGGAGAATGTGGACCGATGACTAGTCCTTTCCAGCCCGGCCAAGTTCCCGGCGCAACGCCGGGCGCCGCGGCCGGGGGTCGAGGTATACCGGGTTTGCCGACGCCGCCCAGAGGTTGGCCGGTGGGCTCGTATCCCACTTACGCCGAGGCGCAGCGCGCCGTCGACTACCTGTCCGACCAGGAGTTCCCCGTTCAGCAGGTGACCATCGTCGGAGTCGACCTGATGCAGGTGGAACGCGTCACCGGCCGGCTGACCTGGCCCAAAGTGCTCGGCGGCGGTGTGCTCAGCGGAGCGTGGCTCGGCCTGTTCATCGGTTTGGTGCTGAGCATCTTCAGCGGCTCATATGCCGTGCTGGTCACCGGCGTGGTCGCCGGGGTGTTCTTCGGACTGATCACCTCTGCCGTCCCGTACGCGATGGCGCGTGGCACCAGGGATTTCAGCTCGACCATGCAGTTGGTGGCGGGCCGTTACGACGTCCTTTGCGATCCGCAGAACGCGGAGAAGGCCCGGGATCTGTTGGCGCGCCTGGCGATCTGACGTGAGTCGCAGGCGGTTGACGGCCGCCTTTCGCGCCACGCTGACCGCCGCGGTACTGCTATCGGGTTGCCGGTCCGGCGGTTCGGAGCTGGTCGTCAGCTTGTACACGCCGGCCACCGACGCCGCGACGTTCACCGCGCTCGCGCAGCGCTGCAACCAGCAGTTCGGCGGACGTTTCACCATCCAGCACGTCGGCTTGCCCAGATCTCCCGACGTGCAGCGACTCCAGTTGGCCCGGCGGCTGACCGGCAACGACCGCACGCTGGACGTGATGGCCATGGACGTGGTGTGGACAGCGGAGTTCGCCGAGGCGGGCTGGGCACTGCCGCTGTCCGAAGATCCGGCGGGCCTGGCCGAGGCCGACGCCACCGACGACACCCTGCCGGGCCCGCTGGCCACCGCCCGCTGGAAGCAGAAGCTCTACGGCGCACCCGTCACCACCAACACCCAATTACTTTGGTACCGCGCAGATTTGGTAGACCATCCACCGGAGAACTGGGACGGCGTGGTGGCCGAGGCGACGCGGTTGCACGACGCGGGCGGACCCAGCTGGATCGCCGTCCAAGCCAACGAGGGAGAGGGGCTGGTGGTGTGGTTCAACACGCTGCTGGCCAGCGCGGGGGGTCAAGTCCTGTCCGAAGACGGCCGCCGCGTCACCCTGACCGACACCGCCGAGCACCGGGCCGCCACCGTCTCCGCGTTGCGGATCCTGAAGTCGGTGGCCACCGCGCCCGGAGCCGACCCGTCGATCACCCGGACCGACGGCGGCACCGCGAGGTTGGCGGTCGAGCAGGGCCATGCCGCGCTGGAGGTCAACTGGCCGTACGTATTGGCGTCCATGCTGGAGAACGCGGTGAAGGGTGGCGTGCCCTTCCTGCCGCTCAACCGGCTGCCGGAATTGGCCGGCAGCATCGACAATGCCGGAACATTCACCCCGTCGGGCGAACAGTTCCGTATCGCCTATGCGGCCGCCAGCAAGGTGTTCGGGTTCGCGCCGTATCCGGCGGTGTCGCCGGGCAAGCCGGCCAAGGTGACGATCGGCGGGTTGAACTTGACGGTGGCCCGGACTACCCGGCACAAGGCCGAAGCCTTCGAGGCCGTGCGGTGCCTGCGCAGCCTGGCCAACCAGAAGTACCTCTCGATCGAAGGGGGCCTGCCGGCGGTTCGGGCCTCGCTGTACTCCGACCCGCAGTTTCAGGCGAAGTATCCGATGTACGACGTCATCCGGCGGCAGCTCATTGACGCGGCCGTGCGCCCGGCGACGCCGGTCTATCAGGCGGTGTCCATCCGGCTTTCGTCGGCGCTGAGCCCGATCACCGCGATCGATCCGGAGCGGACCGCCGACGAACTCGCCGTCGGAGTGCAAAAAGCCATTGACGGCAAAGGCTTGTTGCCTTGATGCGCGCCGGCGACGACGCAGTGGGGGCACCCCCAGCCGCGCAGCGGCGAGGGGGACGCAGCGATGAGGTGGGGGCACCTCCCGCTTGCGGGGGAGAGCGGCGCTTATGATGCGCGAGCGGGGACTGGCTTTCCTGCTGATCGCGCCTGCGACGACGCTGATGCTGGCGGTGACGGCGTATCCGATCGGCTACGCGATGTGGCTGAGCCTGCAGCGCAACAACTTGGCCACCCCCAACGACACCGCGTTCATCGGCCTGGGCAACTACCAAGAGATCTTGACCGACCGCTATTGGTGGACCGCGCTTGCGGTGACGTTGGCGATCACGGTGGTTTCGGTGTCCATCGAGTTCGTGGTGGGCCTGGCGCTGGCGTTGGTGATGCACCGGACGTTGATCGGCAAGGGGCTGGTGCGCACCGCGGTGCTCATCCCGTACGGCATCGTGACGGTGGCCGCCTCGTACAGCTGGTATTACGCCTGGACGCCGGGCACCGGGTACCTGGCCAACTTGCTGCCGCAAGGCTCATCTTTTCCCCAAGCGCCGCTGACCGAACAGATCCCGTCGCTGGGCATCGTGGTCTTGGCCGAGGTGTGGAAGACCACCCCCTTCATGGCGCTGTTGCTGCTGGCCGGATTGGCGCTGGTGCCCGAGGATTTGCTGCAAGCCGCGCAGGTCGACGGCGCGGGTGCCTGGCGTCGTCTGACGAAGATCACCATGCCGATCATCAAGCCGGCGGTGGTGGTCGCTCTGTTGTTCCGGACGCTGGACGCCTTTCGCATCTTCGACAACATCTACGTGCTGACCTCGGGGGAGAACAACACCGAGTCGGTGTCAATCCTGGGCTACGACAACCTGTTCAAGGGTTTCAACGTGGGCCTGGGCTCGGCGATCAGCGTGCTGATCTTCGTGTGCGTGGGGATCATCGCGCTGGTGTTCGTCAAGTTCTTCGGCGTTCATCAAATTGCAGCAGCGCCCGGATCCGAGGGGCGCTAGATGGGCACTGGATGTGCGCGGCGGGCCGCCTTCTGGGCGGTGGTCGACAGCTTGGTCGTGGTGTACGCGCTGCTTCCGGTGTTCTGGATGCTCAGCCTGTCACTCAAGCCGACGTCAACGGTCAAGGACGGCAAGCTGATTCCGTCGTCGGTGACGCTGGACAACTACCGGGGTATTTTCCGCGGCGAGTTCTTCAGCTCGGCGTTGGTGAACTCCGTCGGGATCGGGTTGACCACCACCGCGATCGCGGTCGGGCTCGGCGCGCTGGCGGCCTACGCGATCGCCCGGCTGAACTTTCCGGGCAAGCGGCTGTTGATCGGTATGACGTTGTCGATCACCATGTTTCCGGCGATCTCGTTGGTGACGCCATTGTTCAACATCGAGCGGTTCATCGGCCTGTTCGACACCTGGCCGGGGCTGATCCTGCCGTACATCACTTTCGCTCTGCCGCTTGCCATTTACACGCTGTCGGCGTACTTCCGGGAGATCCCGTGGGACCTGGAAAAGGCCGCCAAGATGGACGGCGCCACCGCAGGTCAGGCCTTCCGCAGGGTGATCGTGCCGCTGGCGGCGCCCGGTCTGGTGACGGCGGCGATCCTGGTGTTCATCTTCGCCTGGAACGACCTGCTGCTCGCGCTGTCGCTGACGGCCACCAAGGCGGCGATCACCGCGCCGGTGGCGATCGCGAACTTCACCGGCAGTTCGCAATTCGAGGAGCCGACGGGATCGATCGCAGCCGGCGCGATGGTGATCACCGTGCCGATCATCGTGTTTGTTTTAATCTTCCAACGACGAATTGTCGCCGGGTTGACCTCTGGCGCTGTGAAGGGATAGCGCGATGGCCGAGATTGTGCTGGAGCACGTCAACAAGACGTACCCCGACGGCCACACGGCCGTGCACGACCTCAACATCACCGTCGCCGACGGAGAATTCCTGATCTTGGTCGGGCCGTCCGGCTGCGGCAAGACGACGACGCTGAATATGATTGCCGGGCTTGAGGATATCTCCTCGGGGGAGCTGCGCATCGGCGGTGAGCGGGTCAACGAGAAGGCGCCCAAGGACCGGGACATCGCGATGGTGTTCCAATCGTACGCGCTGTATCCCCACATGACGGTCCGCCAGAACATCGCCTTCCCGTTGACGCTGGCGAAGCTGAAGAAAGCCGAGATCGCCCAAAAAGTGGAGGAAACGGCGAAAATCCTTGACCTGACTGAGCTTTTGGACCGTAAGCCCGCTCAGCTGTCCGGCGGGCAGCGGCAGCGGGTTGCGATGGGCCGGGCAATCGTGCGTCATCCCAAGGCGTTTCTGATGGACGAGCCGCTGTCCAATCTGGACGCCAAACTGCGGGTACAGATGCGCGGCGAGATCGCCCGGCTGCAGAAGCGGCTGGGCACCACCACCGTCTACGTCACCCATGACCAGACGGAGGCCATGACGCTGGGCGACCGGGTGGTGGTGATGCACGGCGGGGTCGCACAGCAGATCGGCACGCCCACAGAGCTTTACGAGCACCCCGCCAATCTGTTCGTCGCAGGGTTCATCGGGTCGCCGGCGATGAACTTCTTTCCCGCCACACCGACCCCGACCGGATTGCGGTTGCCGTTCGGCGAAGCGCTGCCGGCACCCGAAGTCCATCAGGCGATCGCGAGCCGGCCGAATCCGGAGGGCATCATCGTCGGGGTACGGCCGGAGCACATCCAGGACGCGGCGTTGATCGACGGCTACCAGCGCATCAAGGCACTGGTCTTCGAGGTCACGGTGGACCTGGTCGAGTCCTTGGGCGCGGACAAATACGTGTACTTCACCACCGCGGGCTGCGACGTGCACGCGGCGCAACTGGATGAGCTCGACGCTGAGTCCGAATCGCACGAGAAGCATTTCGTGGCAAGGCTTCCCGCCGAATCGAAGGCGGCCCTCGGCCAGTCGATCGAGTTGGCTCTCGACGCCACCAAACTGGCTGTTTTCGACGCCGCCTCCGGGGTCAACCTGACCGCGCCTGCGCGCCCTACAACCAGCCCCGCTTTCGGAAGCTGAAATAGAGGAAAACGCAGATGAGCACCATCGCGGTGACCACCGTCGGGTAGCCCCACTTCTCGTTCAGCTCGGGCATGAAGTGGAAGTTCATGCCGTAGATCCCGGCGACCATGGTGGGCACGGCGACGATACCGGCCCACGCCGAGATCTTGCGCATATCGCTGTTCTGCTGCATGCCGACGCGCGCCAGCGCGGCCTGCACCAGCGTATTGAGCATGTCGTCGTAGGCGGCGATGTGGTCGGCTGCCTCGGTCTGGTGGTCGGCGACGTCGCGCAGATAACGCCGAACCTCTTTGGAGATCAGGTCCTTGTTCTCGGTCTGGATGCGCTGGAATGCGGCCGATAGCGGGCTCACGCACCGCCGCAGCTCGACGACCTCCCGTTTGAGCAGATAAATCGGTTCGACGTCCACGTTGCGGGCCGGAGCGAAGGCCACTTCTTCGGCGCTGTCGACGTCGAACTCCATCAGGTTGGTCACTTCCACGTAGTGGTCCACCACGTAGTCGGCGATGGCGTGCATCACCGCATACGGGCCCAGCCGCAGGTGCTCGGGATCGGCGTCCATCCGCTTGCGCACGTCGGCCAGTCCGCCGTGTTCGCCATGCCGGACCGTGATCACGAAGTCCTTGCCGACGAAAATCATCACCTCGCCGGTTTCCACGATCTCGCGCGCCAGCACCACCGACTCGTGCGGAACGTAGTTGACGGTCTTCAGCACCAAGAACAGCGTGTCGTCGTATCGCTCCAGCTTGGGCCGCTGGTGGGCATGCACGGCGTCCTCAACGGCCAGCGGGTGTAGGCCGAATACGTCGGCCACCTCCTGCATGTGGCCCTGGTCCGGCTCGTGCAACCCGATCCAGACGAAGGCGCCCTGCCCGGTCAGCGCAATCTCGCGCACCGTGTTCAACGCCTGGGCGTAGCTGTATTTGCCGGGCTGTCGTCGGCCCTCGATGTAGACGCCGCAGTCAACCAGCGGCTGCGCGGGTCTCGGATCGGGGTGAACGTGCGGCGCGAAACTGCGGGCCCGGGCGACGGGTCGCAGCGCTTCCGGCAACGCGTCAAAGCCTGGGAACACATCAACCTCCGATCGCGGTGCTGGTCCGATCGAGCGGTGCTTTATGGTACGCGTCCTGGCACAAAGCGACCTGGCAAAATTTCGGACGTCGGCCGTGCGCTAGTTTCGACCCGAAACCAAGCAGATCGAATTCTCCCTAAGGAGCACCCCGACGTGAGCGCAACTCCTCTGAAGGTCGCTGTCACCGGCGCCGCCGGCCAGATCGGCTACAGCCTGTTGTTCCGCCTGGCCAGCGGCTCGCTGCTGGGTCCGGACCGCCCGATCGAGCTGCGCCTGCTCGAGATCGAGCCCGCGCTCAAGGCGCTCGAGGGCGTCGTCATGGAACTCGACGACTGCGCGTTCCCGCTGCTGGCCAACGTCGAGATCGGTGCGGACGCCGACAAGATCTTCGACGGGGTGAACCTGGCCCTGCTCGTCGGAGCGCGTCCACGCACCAAGGGCATGGAGCGCGGCGACCTGCTCGAGGCCAACGGCGCGATCTTCACCGCCCAGGGCAAAGCCCTCAACTCGGTTGCCGCCGACGATATCCGGATCGGTGTGACCGGCAACCCGGCCAACACCAACGCGCTGATCGCGATGAGCAATGCGCCGGACATCCCCAAGGAGCGGTTCTCCGCCCTGACCCGCCTCGACCACAACCGCGCGATCAGCCAGTTGGCCCGCAAGACCGGCGCCAAGGTCACCGACATCAAGAAGATGACGATTTGGGGCAACCACTCGGCCACCCAGTACCCCGACATCTTCCACGCCGAGGTCGGCGATAAGAACGCCGCCGAGGTGGTCAACGACCAGGCCTGGATCGAGAACGACTTCATCCCGACCGTCGCCAAGCGCGGCGCGGCGATCATCGAGGCACGCGGTGCGTCCTCGGCGGCCTCGGCCGCATCGGCGACCGTCGACGCCGCCCGGGACTGGCTGCTCGGCACCCCGCAAGGCGACTGGGTCTCGATGGCCGTCGTCTCCGACGGCTCCTATGGCGTGCCGGAAGGGCTGATCTCGTCGTTCCCGGTGACCACCAAGGACGGCAATTGGACGGTCGTGCAGGGCCTGGACATCGACGACTTCTCCCGCGAGCGGATCGACAAGTCCACCGCCGAGCTGGCCGACGAGCGCAACGCGGTCACCGAGCTTGGCCTGATCTAGCGGCGTGAGGTGGGGAGATCACGGCTCGATGACCGGCTGAGTACTGTGGGGGCCGTGTCGGAGCAGCCAGCAAATCCTCGGGTCGTCATCACCGACGAGGAGATCTTCGAGGCACACGTAGGGGGGAAGCTTTCCGTCGCCCTGAAGGCTCCGCTGGACACTCAGCGCGCACTGTCGATCGCCTACACCCCGGGCGTCGCCCAGGTCTGCCGCGCGATCGCCGCGGATCACACCCTCGCGACGCGCTACACCTGGTCCAATCGGCTGGTGGCCGTCGTCAGTGACGGCAGTGCCGTGCTCGGGCTCGGCGACATCGGGGCGGCCGCCGCCCTGCCGGTGATGGAGGGCAAGAGCGCGCTGTTCAAGGCATACGGCGGCCTCGACTCGATCCCGATCGTGCTGGACACCAAGGATCCCGACGAGATCGTCGAAACCTTGGTGCGGCTGCGGCCGACGTTCGGTGCGGTCAGCCTCGAGGACATCTCCGCTCCGCGCTGCTTCGAGATCGAGCGTCGCGTGGTGGAGGCGCTGGACTGCCCGGTGATGCATGACGACCAGCACGGCACCGCGATCGTCGTGCTGGCGGCGCTGATGGGTGCCACGAAGTTGCTGGGCCGCGACATGAGCTCACTGCGGGTGGTGGTGTCCGGGGCCGGGGCCGCCGGCATCGCGTGCTCGAATCTGCTTCTGGCCATGGGGATTTCGGACATCACCGTGCTCGATTCGCGGGGCATCCTGCACGCCGGGCGCGACGACATGAACAGCGTCAAGCACGATCTGGCCCGCCGCAGCAATCCCCGCCGGCTCACCGGCGGCATGGTGGAAGCGCTGGACGGGGCCGACGTGTTCCTCGGGGTGTCGGCGGGTGTGGTGCCCGAGGAGCTGATCGCCACCATGGCGCCCGACGGGGTGGTGTTCGCGCTGTCCAACCCCGACCCCGAGATTCACCCCGAGGTCGCGGCCAAGCACGCGGCCGTGGTGGCCACCGGACGCAGCGACTTCCCGAACCAGATCAACAATGTGCTCTCGTTCCCGGGGGTGTTTCGCGGAGCGCTGGATGCCGGGGCTCGCAAGATCACCGAGAAGATGATGGTGGCCGCCGCCGAGGCGATCTTCTCCGTCGTGAGCGACGACCTCGCGCCGGACCGCATCGTGCCAAGCCCGCTGGACCTGCGTGTCGGGGAAGCGGTGGCCGCCGCGGTGGCCGGAGCCGCCGAGACGTCAGACGCCTGAGGCGTTCGGGTGTGAGAGTCGGCAGGCTGGCGGCGCTGCTGTTGACCCTGGTGCTTTCGGTGCCGGGCTGCGCCTCGGGTCGCTGGGCCATCCACCATTCCGCGCCCGAGGTGGTGGTGGGCTCTGAGCCCGATACCGAATCCAGGCTGCTGGCCGACCTCTATGTTTCGGCGTTGCGCTCATACGGCTTTGCGGCGCGCGCCGAAACCCACGCAGACCCGATGGCCGAACTGGATTCGGGAGCGTTCACGGTGGTCCCGGTTTTCACCGGAAGGGTATTGCAGCGGCTGAAGCCGGGCGTGGCGGTGACGTCGGACAGCCAGGTCTATCGCGCGATGATCGCCATGCTGCCCGAAGGCATCGTCGCGGGCGACTACACCACTTCCGCCGAGGACAAACCCGCGTTGGCCGTCACCCCGGCCACCGCTGCCGCCTGGGGCGGCAACGACCTGTCCGCTCTGGCCGGCCATTGCGACGGCTTGGCGGCGGGAATCGTCACGGGCTTCCAGCCGCCGCCCTGGGTGGGAACCTGCCGAATGCCCGCCCCCCGCGAATTCCCTGGCGGCACACAACTATGGGCCGCCCTGCGGGCGGGGCAGCTGACCGCGGCCTGGACCACCACCGCCGATCCCGACGTTCCCGCCGAGTTCGTCGTGCTGGCCGACGTCAAACCCCCGCTGATCCAGGCCGAGAACGTGGTACCGCTGTATCGGCGCAATGCGCTGAAGGATCGCCAGCTGCTGGCGCTCAACGAAGTGGCCGGCGTGCTGGACACCGCGGCCCTGACCGAGATGCGCCGCCGAGTGACTGCCGGCTCCGATCCCCAAGCGGTGGCCGACGGATGGCTGGGCGAACATCCACTCGGCCGAAGCTGACTGCGTGAGACTGCGCTGGTGGCGTCCAGTCTGCGGTGAGGGCTGGCCCAAGGCCCGAAACCGCGCCCTCACCGCAGTCTCGATGAACAGCGCGCTGCGCGGAAGGTCAGTGCTGCTGCAACGTCGGCATGATCCGGCCCACGACGGGGCCGAACAGCCGCGGGTAGTTAGGACCGGCCATCCGCACCAGCGCATCCAACACCTTGGCGTCCACGCCGACCAGCACCCGGGCCTTGTTCTTGCGAACCGCGTCCAAGATGGTCCGGGCGGCGGCCTCCGGGCTGGTGCGGGCCAGCCGCTTGTCGAACAGCTTTGCCAGCTGCTCGGGGTCCAGCCCCTCGACGGCGGTGGCATTGCGGGCGATCGCGGTCTTGATGCCGCCGGGGTGCACCGTGGTCACCCCTACCGGATGGCCGGCCAAGATCATCTCCTGCCGCAGCGCCTCGGTGAACCCGCGGACGGCGAACTTGGCGGCGTTGTACGACGCCTGACCCGGGACGGCAAACAGGCCGAAGACGCTGGAGACGTTGATGACGTGGCCGTCGCCGGACGCGATCAGGTGCGGAAGGAATGCCTTGGTGCCGTTCACCACGCCCCAGAAGTCGACGTCCATCACCCGTTCGATGTCTTTGAACTGGCTGACTTCGACGTCGCCGGTGAACGCGATCCCGGCATTGTTGTAGATCTGGTTCACCTTGCCGAAGTGCTCGTTGACCGCGTCCGCGTACAGCAGGAACGCCTCGCGTTCGGTGACGTCCAGCCGGTCCGATTTGACCGACGCGCCGATCGCCTTCAGCCGTTCCTCGGTTTCCTGCAGCCCTTCGGTGTTCACGTCGCTGATGGCGACCTTGGCGCCGGACCGGGCCAGTTCGATGGCCAGCGCCTGACCGATCCCCGAGCCGGCGCCGGTGACCACGGCGACTTTTCCGGCGAACCCCTGCATAAGACCCTCACTTCCTCCCTGCGCGAGCGTGCATGGTTGTACGCCGACACGCCGTTGTCGCTGACACTTTACGCACGCTCGCGGGCGGGCTAGGCAAACGCGGTGTCGAGGATCTCCTGCTGCTCGACGGCGTGCACCTTCGACGAGCCCGACGACGGCGCCGACATGGCCCGGCGGGAGATGCGCTTGAGGCCGCTGAGCTTGTCCGGCAACAGCTCGGGCAGCTCCAGACCGAACCGCGGCCACGCCCCCTGATTGGCCGGCTCCTCCTGCACCCAGAAGAATTGCCGAGCGTTCTCGTAGCGGTCCAGCGTCTCGCCGAGCCGGCGCTTGGGCAGCGGAGCCAGCTGCTCGATCCGCACGATCGCGACGTCGTCGCGGTTGTCCTTGGCCTTGCGGGCGGCCAGCTCGTAATACAGCTTGCCGCTGGTCAGCAGGATCCGGTTGACCTTGCCCCGATCGCCGATGCCGTCCTCGTAGGTGGGCTCCTCGAGCACCGAGCGGAACTTGATCTCGGTGAAGTCCTTGATGTCGCTGACCGCGGCCTTGTTGCGCAGCATGGACTTCGGGGTGAACACGATCAGCGGGCGACGCACGCCGTCCAGCGCGTGGCGCCGCAGCAGGTGGAAGTAGTTGGACGGAGTCGACGGCATCGCGATCGTCATCGACCCCTCCGCCCACAGTTGCAGGAAGCGTTCGATCCGGCCGGACGTGTGGTCGGGCCCTTGCCCCTCGTGCCCGTGCGGCAGCAACAGCACCACCGTGGACAGTTGTCCCCACTTGGCCTCGCCGGAGCTGATGAACTCGTCGATGATCGACTGTGCGCCGTTGACGAAGTCTCCGAATTGCGCCTCCCACAGCACGACGGCGTCCGGGTTGCCCACGGTGTAGCCGTACTCGAAGCCGACGGCGGCGTATTCCGACAGCGGCGAGTCGTAGACCAGGAACTTGCCGCCGGTCGGCGTGCCGTCCTTGTTGGTCGTCAGCAGCTGCAGCGGCATGAACTCCTCGCCGGTGTTGCGGTCGATGATCACCGAGTGCCGCTGGGAGAAGGTGCCGCGCTTGGTGTCTTGTCCGGACAGCCGCACCAGTTTGCCTTCGGCGACCAGTGAGCCCAGCGCCAGCAACTCGGCGAACGCCCAGTCGATCTTGCCCTCGTAGGCCATCTCCCGGCGTTTTTCCAGCACCGGCTGCACGCGCGGGTGCGCGGTGAACCCGTCGGGCAGGGCCAGGAAGGCGTCGCCGATGCGGGCCAGCAGCGACTTGTCCACCGCGGTGGACAGGCCGGCGGGCAGCATCTGGTCGGACTCCACCGACAGGCTCGGCTTGGCGCCGTGCTTCTCCAGCTCGCGGACCTCGTTGAAGACCCTTTCCAGCTGGCCCTGGTAGTCGCGTAGGGCGTCCTCGGCCTCCTTGATCGAGATGTCGCCGCGGCCGATCAGCGCTTCGGTGTAGCTCTTGCGGGCCCCGCGCTTGGTGTCGACGACGTCGTACATGACCGGGTTGGTCATCGACGGGTCGTCGCCCTCGTTGTGCCCGCGGCGCCGGTAGCACAGCATGTCGATGACGACGTCCTTGTGGAACCGCTGCCGGAAGTCCACCGCCAGCCGCGCCACCCAGTCGCAGGCCTCCGGGTCGTCGCCGTTGACGTGGAAGATGGGCGCGCCGACCATCTTGGCGACGTCGGTGCAGTACTCGCTGGACCTGGAGAACTCCGGCGCGGTGGTGAACCCGATCTGGTTGTTGACGATGATGTGGATGGTGCCGCCGACGCGGTAGCCGGGCAGGTTGGTCAGGTTCAGCGTCTCGGCGACCACGCCCTGGCCGGCGAAGGCGGCGTCGCCGTGCAGCATCATCGGCACCACCGAGAAGGCCTTCTCGCCGTTGCTGTCGCTGGCTCCGTGGTCCAGCAGATCCTGCTTGGCCCGGACCAGACCCTCCAGCACCGGGTCGACGGCCTCCAGGTGCGACGGGTTGGCGGTCAGCGAAACCTGAATGTCGTTGTCGCCGAACATCTGCAGGTACACGCCGGTGGCACCGAGGTGGTATTTCACGTCGCCGGAGCCATGCGCCTGCGCCGGGTTCAGGTTGCCTTCGAACTCGGTGAAGATCTGCGAGTAGGGCTTGCCGACGATGTTGGCCAGCACGTTGAGCCGGCCGCGGTGCGGCATGCCGATGACCACCTCGTCCAGGCCGTGTTCGGCGCACTGGTCGATCGCTGCGTCCATCATCGGGATCACGCTCTCGGCGCCTTCCAGCGAGAACCGCTTCTGCCCGACGTATTTGGTCTGCAGGAACGTCTCGAACGCCTCGGCGGCGTTGAGCTTGCTCAGAATGTATTTCTGTTGCGCCACAGTGGGTTTGACGTGTTTGGTCTCGACCCGTTGCTCGAGCCACTCCTGCTGTTCGGGGTCGAGGATGTGGGTGTACTCCACCCCGATGTGGCGGCAGTAGGCGTCGCGCAGCAGGCCCAGCACGTCGCGCAGCTTCTTGTACTCCGCACCGGCAAAACCGTTGACCTTGAACACTCGGTCCAGGTCCCACAGCGTCAGGCCGTGGGTGAGCACCTCCAGGTCGGGGTGACTGCGAAACCTGGTGCTGTCCAAGCGCAATGGGTCGATGTCGGCCATCAGGTGCCCGCGGTTGCGGTACGCGGCGATCAGCTCCATGACGCGAGCGTTCTTGTCGACGATCGAGTCCGGATTGTCCTTGCTCCAGCGCACCGGCAGATACGGGATGCTCAGCTCGCGGAAAATCTCGTCCCAGAAGTCGTCCGAGAGCAGCATCTCGTGGATGGTGCGCAGGAAATCACCGGATTCCGCGCCCTGGATGATGCGGTGGTCGTAGGTCGAGGTCAGCGTGATCAGCTTGCCGATACCCAGTTCGGCGATGCGTTGCTCGCTGGCGCCCTGGAACTCGGCGGGGTACTCCATCGCGCCGACGCCGATGATCGCGCCCTGGCCGGCCATCAGTCGCGGCACCGAGTGCACGGTGCCGATGGTCCCGGGGTTGGTCAGCGAAATCGTCACTCCGGCAAAGTCTTCGGCGGTCAGCTTGCCGTCGCGCGCGCGGCGCACGATGTCTTCGTAGGCGGAGACGAATTCGGCGAACCGCATAGTGTCGGCACGCTTGATGCCGGCCACCACCAAGGCACGTTTGCCGTCTTTGCCGGGCAGGTCGATAGCGAGGCCCAGATTGGTGTGCGCCGGCGTGACCGCGGTGGGCTTGCCGTCGACCTCGGCGTAGTGCCGGTTCATGTTGGGGAACTTCTTGATGGCCTGCACCATGGCGAAGCCCAGCAGGTGCGTGAACGAGATCTTGCCGCCGCGGTTGCGCTTGAGCTGGTTGTTGATGACGATCCGGTTGTCGATCAGCAGCTTGGCCGGAATCGCGCGCACACTTGTCGCGGTCGGCACGTCAAGCGAGGCGGACATGTTCTTCACGACGGCCGCGGCCGCGCCGCGCAGCACCTGGACTTCGTCACCCTGGGCCGGCGGTGGGGTACTGGCCTTGGCGGGCCCGGAGGGAGCCGTCGCGGCGGTCGTGCCATTGCCGGCCGGAGCGGGCGGTGGGCTAGCGGCGGGCGGGGCGGCCGGTTTGGCGGGCGCGGTTTCGCTGCGCTGGGCGGCGGCCGGCTGGGCCGCCGGGGCGGGGGATGTCGCGGGTTTTGTCGCCGCGGGGGCCGGCTGCCCGTCGGCTCCCGAAGCGGATTCGGCGGCCGCTTCCGGGTTGTAGTCAACCAAGAATTCGTGCCAGCTCGGATCGACCGAAGAGGGGTCGTCGCGGAACTTGCGGTACATCTCCTCGACCAGCCATTCGTTTTGCCCGAATGGTGAACCTGTGTTGCTCACGGCCGCTGTTCGCCTCGATTCCTTTTCCGAGTATCGCCTGCAAGCGTCCGGCGAGATCCTCACAAGCGCTGCCATCTACGGCACCCCGACCGGACGGGATACCTCATGCCCGCGGCGGCCCGGAAGATCGCCGACCTCTAAAGGCTAACGCTTTGCGCCTGTCCGCGAGCGCAGACCGGGACACCGTGGCGACAGGGTCAGCCGGCCTCGTTGACGGCGGGCAACAGGTGCAGGGTGACCGGCCAGCGGGCGGGCGGGACGCCGAACGCCTGACGGGCGTTGTTGACGATCTTCTTGCCGACGATGCGGTTGCCGACGCCACCGACCGCGGCTCCGACGCCGACCGGAAGCATCTTGCCGACCAGCAGAGCGCCGCGCTTGACCGCGTATCGCTTGACGGCGTACTTGAGCATCCGGGTGTTCAGCCGCGCCAACGTCGACATCGGCAGCGAGGCCATACCCTCGGCCAGCCAGCCGCCGTTGGTGCGTCCGGGGCCGATCAGCTCACCGATGGCACGTTTGCTGTCGTCTCCGACCAGCACCGCCAGCACCAGCGCGCGGCGGCGCTCCCGGTGGTCGGCCGGAATGCCGTACACCTCGGCCGTGGCCAGCACGAACAGCGCGGTGGCTTCCAGGAAGAACACCGTCTCCCCGGCACCCGCGGACAGCGCGGTCAACGTTCCGACCCCGGGGAACGTCGCGGCCGAACCCACCGCCGCACCGCTGGCGGTCAACGCGGCCAGGTAGCGCTTTTCCAGCTTGTACGCGATTTCGGCGGGGCCGGCGGACGGGTGGGCACGCCGCAGCCGGGCCACATACGCCTGCGCCGCCGGGCCCTGTATCCGCGCGCTTCGCTCGATGATCTGGGCCAATGCGCGCGCGGACGCCTTGGGTCGGCCGTCTTTGGTGGCCGGCAGGTGGTCCGGCTTGGACTTGCTCCGTCGGGCGCTCATATTCCTCTCCTGGGAATGGGTTGTCCCTAGCTAGTCCATAGGCTAACGCGCAACGGGCTGACTAAGTGCCCTGGTCAAAACCTGCTCGTCGTCCTCGGCCACCTGCCCACCTGGGACGACGTGGGCCGTCGAGCTAAGGTCAATCACGACGCGGGCCGGTTGTCGGCCACATTTGGCGTTAGCTCTTCGGTAGCCGCCAATAGATCGCGAACGAACGAGGTGGATCCATGACCACGGGCTGGGCACGCCGGCCCCGGGCGCTTGGGGGCCGCGCGGGGCTCAGTCGTCCCGTCAACTCGTGGAGCACGCTGTGGGCGATGATGATCGGCTTCTTCATGATCATGGTCGACTCGACCATCGTCGCCATCGCGAATCCGACCATCATGGCCGACCTGCACGCCGGCTACGCCGCCGTGGTGTGGGTGACCAGCGCGTACCTGCTGGGGTATGCGGTGGTGTTGCTGGTCGCCGGCCGGCTCGGTGACCGGTTCGGCCCGAAGAAGCTCTACCTGATCGGCCTGGCGGTCTTCACCGTCGCTTCGCTGTGGTGCGGGCTGTCGGGCAGTGCCGCGATGCTGATCGCCGCGCGAGTGGTGCAAGGAGTCGGCGCCGGGGTGCTGACCCCGCAGACCTTGTCGACGATCACCCGGATCTTCCCGCCGCAGCGGCGCGGCGTCGCCGCCAGCCTCTGGGGCGCCACTGCCGGTGTCGCCAGCCTGGTGGGCCCGCTGGCCGGCGGCCTGCTGGTCGACGGGCTGGGCTGGGAGTGGATTTTCTTCGTCAACGTCCCGATCGGCATCGTCGGTCTGGCGTTGGCCGGGTGGCTGATGCCGGAACTGCCGGTCCAGGCGCACCAGTTCGACCTGGTCGGCGTCGCGCTGTCCGGCGTGGGCATGTTCCTCATCGTCTTCGGGCTGCAGCAGGGACAGGCCGCTGGCTGGGACCCGGGCATCTGGGCGGTGATCGTCGCCGGCGTCGGGTTCATGGTGGCCTTCGTGTACTGGGAGTCCATGCATACCGGCGAACCGCTGATCCCGCTGGACATTTTTTTCGACCGCGACTTCAGCCTGTGCGGCGTCGGGGTGGCGATTGTCGCGTTCGCGACAACAGCGATGATGCTGCCGGTTGCCTTTTATGCGCAGGGCGTGTGCGGGCTGTCCCCGACCCGCTCGGCGTTGCTGATCGCACCAATGGCGATCGCCAACGGGGTGCTGGCGCCGCTTGCCGGCCGCATCGTCGACAGGAGCCACCCGCTACCGGTGCTCGGCTTCGGCTTTTCGGCTTTGGCGATCTCGCTGACGTGGCTGTCCACCGAAATGACGCCGGGCACGCCGATCTGGCGGTTGCTGTTGCCGTTCACCGGCATAGGCGTCGGGATGGCGTTCGTATGGTCGCCGCTGACCGCGACCGCGACGCGCAACCTGCCGCCGCAGCTGGCCGGCGCCAGCTCCGGGGTGTACAACGCCGTCCGGCAGCTCGGAGCGGTGCTCGGTAGCGCCGGCATGGCCGCATTCATGACGTCGCGGATCAGCGCCGAAATGCCCGGTCGAGCTTCGGCGGCCGGCCAGCGCGGCCTGCAACTGCCAGAGTTCGTGCGCGAGCCGTTCTCGGCGGCGATGTCGCAGTCGGTGCTGCTGCCCGCGTTCGTCGGCCTGCTCGGTGTCGTCGCAGCCCTGTTTCTGGTCGACTTCAAGCGCACTCGCGAGCCCGAGGATGACGCAGTCGACTGGGACGATGACGAGGATGACGATCCGTATGTCGAGTACATATTGCTACGGGAACCCGACGTCGCGCCGCGGATGCAACCATCGCGACGGCAGCACGACCCGCAGTACCACCGCCCGGCCGTCGGCCGGAGTGCACCCGTCGAGCCGATTGGCTTCGCGCACAACGGCTCTCGTGTCGACGCGGATCGGCGAACCCGTCGTGTCGACGGGCTGTTGCGGGTCGACGACGACGCGCAGCGCAGCCGTCGTCAGCGTTTCGACCCGGACGGTCCGTTGTCCCGCGACGGCTGACGCGTCACCCTACGGCGGCTGGCTCAGCGCCAGGAAAGCGCCCAGGTCCACCAAACCGGCCGGGGTGGCGGGCAGGTAATCCTTCAGCAACGCCGAGCGCACGATCACCGCCGCGTACTGTGCCCGGCTGACCGCGACGTTGAGTCGATTCCTGTTGAGCAGGAAGGAGATGCCACGTGGCACCTCGGCGATGGACGACGCGGTCATCGAGACGAAGACCACCGGCGCCTGCCCGCCCTGAAACTTGTCCACGGTTCCGACGTGGACCGCGCCGAGCCCTGCCGTCGTCAACCGCCGGCGCAGCAGCGCCACCTGGGCGTTGTACGGCGCGAGCACCAGCACATCGGCGGCGGCCAACGGCCGGGTGCCGTGCTCGTCGGTCCACGCGGCGCCGAGCAGTCGCCGGATATGGGCCGTGATGACGTCGGCCTCCTCCGGGCAGTCGACGGAATTGCCTTGATGCCGAACGGAAACCACGCGCACGCCCGGCTCATACCCGTCGAGGCGGCGTGCGACGGTGCGTTCGGTATGCGAATGCAGTCTGCCGTCGTAGGACAGCCTGGAGACTGCGGCGCAGACCGTCGGGTGCATGCGATACGAGCGGTCCAGGAAGTAGCCGCGTTCCTCCGGTAGTGTGCGCTGGCCGTCGACCAGCCAATCCAACGCCGATCGGTCGACCGGTTCGGGATGAGTGCCCTGGCTGACCTGCGGCAGCTGCCGCGGGTCGCCGAGCAAGAGCAGATTGCCGGCCGCAGGCGCAACGGCGATGGTATTGGCCAGGCAGAATTGGCCCGCCTCGTCGATCACCAGCAGATCCAGGCTGGCCGGCGGCACGCGGTTGGGGTTGGCGAAATCCCATGCGGTGCCCCCGATTACACAACCCGCGTGGTCGGCAATGAAGGCGGGGTAGTGGTCGCTGTCGAGCTGCTGCCAGCGGGTGGGGCGGTGGTCAGAAGGTTTCTTCGCAACCCGCTGCGGATCCAAACCGGCATCGATCACCGCGCCGAGCAGGTTCTCCACCGCGGCGTGTGATTGCGCGACGACGCCGATGCGCCAGCAGGATTGGGTGACCAGCCGCGTGATCACCTGCGCTGCGGTGTACGTCTTACCGGTTCCCGGCGGTCCGTGCACGGCCAGATACGACGCGTCCAAGTCGAGAACCGCCGCGGTGATGTCGTCGACGATGTCCCTGCCACGCGGCAGCCCGGCACCGCTACGGCTACGGGGCGGCCGGCGCAGCAGGATGTCGAACAGCGCCGTACGGGGCAATTGCGGCAGCGCCTCCGCCACTGCGGCAGCCGTCGACTCGATCGAATCCCGCAGCGCAGTTGTCGGCACCGGCGGCCCCGGGGTCAGCGCGAACGGCAGCTGATGAAAGGTGTTGCCATCCTTGCCGACTCGTTCCACGATGACGACCTCGGTGGGTAGGGTCGGGTCGTCCGCCTCGACCACCACAGCGTTGCCCGCGGCCCGTCGGTCCGGGCTATCGGTCATGCCGGCGGGTGCCGGCGGCTCATAGAGGGCGAACACCTCCGACTTCAGGTCACCGCGGGCCAGCTCACCGCGCAGGCGGACTCGTCGCTGCGGTTTGCGGGCTCGGGGCGGGGTATGCCAGTCGACGGTGATCTCTGCGTCGCTGGCCACGAAAACGTCTGTGCTGTCCGCCCATTCGTCGACCGGAAAATTCAGCCGGTCGAAATGCGCCCACCAGAAAGGTTTGTCTTCCCGACGGTGGTAGCCGCGAGCCGCGGCGACCAGGGCGACCGCGGTCTGCTCGGGACTGCGCTGCCCGACGGCGGCGTCACCGGTGAACGCCGCAAGCGTCGTCGTCAGCTGGTCGTGGCCTTCGATCCGGCCGCCGTCGGGAACCGGTTGGGCCCCAACCGGTATGACACCGGCCTCCCAGGCGCGCATCAGCAGCCAATCGCGCAGTTTTCGAGTCGACTCGCAGTCGTAGTGGTTGTATTCCTCGATCTCGCGGAGCACCGCCGCGGCTTCGTCGGGGCGGCCCTCGGCGCGCAAATCGCAGTAGCGCGCATAGCCGGTGATGGAGTCGGCGGCGGTGGTGACGTCACCGGACCGCAGCTGCCCGCCCATATACAGCGGCTCCAGCGCCTTCAAACCGTACGACTCCGCGCCAATGCGAATGCTCTTGCGCGCCAACGGATAAAGGTCTACCAGCACACCGTTGCGCAGCAGGTCGTCTACCGTGTCCTCGCCGACGCCGTACCGTCCGGCCAGCCGCAGCAGCGCCGTCTTCTCATACGGCGCGTAGTGGTAGATGTGCATGTTCGGCCGGCGCTTGCGGCGCATGGCCACCAGCGCCAGGAAATCGATCAGCGCCTGGCGTTCGTCCACCCGGTTATGCGCCCACAGCGGGCGAAAAGCACCGGTCGGCCCGGCCTCCAGGACGCCGAACAGGTATTCCAGCCCCCACTCGCGGCCGTCGGCCGTCCACAGCGGATCGCCCTCGAAGTCGAAGAACAGGTCACCGGGGTCGGGCTCGGGCAGCAGCGTCAGCGGCTGCGGGTCGGCGATCTCGTACTGCGGTACACCGGTGTCGCGCTGGCGCACTTGCAGCTTGGCTTGTGCGGTCAAGTTGCTGACGACGGTGGCGGCCAGGTTGGGCACGGGGCCGTGGTGGCCGGCCAGTTCGGAGATGGTGGTGATCTTGGCGTCAATCAGCTTCTCGCGCTGACTGATCCGCATCCCCGCGACCAGCAGGACGTCGTCGGCGGCGCGCAACTGTTCGGTGCACAGGTCGCAGCGCAGGCATGCTGCCACCCGCTCGTCGTCCCAGCGCACCGCGACACCGCCGGCGTGGTGCTCGTCGAGGAGGCGCTGCACCCGGGCGCGCTGGGCTCGATATACCGGGATCAGGTCGCACAGGCGGTGGCGGGTGACGTTGCCGTCGCCGAGTTCCAGGTCGGCTTCCGGCGCCACCGCGACACCCGAATCGGCCAGGGTGTCCGCATAGGCGGCCAGCTGCAGCAACGCGGTGACCTTGGCGGAGCGGGCCAGCTTGGTGTCGACCACCCGGTACTGGCGGCCGTCGCGCACCAAGAAGTCGGCGAACCCCACGAAGCGCCCGTCGAACAGGGCGGCTTGGTAGACCACCGGGGCGTCTTTGGCGATCGCGCGCCGGGTCGCCTCGGCGGCGGCCGTCAAGCCTGCGAACGTGTACGGCGGACGACCGATGATCGCGATCTCACCGCCGAACTCCTCGCGCAGTCGGTCGAGCCGGCGCCGCTCATGCTCATTACCCAACGCGGCGGTGCGCGCCAGCAGCTCGTCGGCAACATCGACGGCCGGACCCCAACCCAGTTTGGCGTCGAAATCCCGTAACAGTGCGTACTCGCACCGAGCGGCGGCGGCCAGATCCGACGCGCTGTACACGACTGTTTGGGCAGGGCTGTCGCCGATGACGAACACAGCAGCAACTGTAGGTGGGGGCACCGACAGGCGGTGCGTGGTTCAGGCACCCGGTGTGTTGGCGATGAGCTCAACCCCGTTGCCGTTCCACCGGAACTTCACCCGGGTGCCCAGGCCGTTGACGCCGCTGGGATACGTCAACGCCACCGTGTCGCCGGTGCACTGCGAGGTGTCAATGCCGTTGAACCCGTACGTGTCGGGCACCCCTTGCGGTATGTACTTGCCGAGATGGAACATCACCGCACGCGTCGTGGGATGGTCGCCGTTGGTGTTGGCCTTGATCACTATCGCCGACAGCTGGGCGCACTCGTTGTAGTTCCCCGCCAGGGGCTCGGGGTTCCAGGACTGGTGACTGCGCGGATCGCGGGGCAGCTCGGAGACCACCTTGGCGATCGTCGGGGAGGCCAGGTTGACGGCGCACGGGTCCGGCGGGGAAGTGGTGCCGGGTACGGCGGACGTCGGTGCCGGCGCGCTCGCGGCGGGGGCGGTGATCGACGCGGTGGGATGCGGCGTCTTGGCAACCGTGGAGTCACCCGAACCGCAGCCGCTCAGCGCCGGTGCGAGAAACAGGGCGGCGGAAAGGCCCGTCAGCAACTCTGCGCGGCAAGGTAACGACCACACATCGAAGCACCGTACCGCCACGGCGGTGACAGATGTCGCAGGCGCGGCCGGGTCTCGGGGCATTCTGCGCGTCGCCGTGCCGATGCGCGCGCTCGCGACTCCAATGGCCACGCACCGTAGACTGCGATTTCAAATGGCCCCTTTGGACAATTCGCCGCCTGCGTCGTTTGCCGACCTGCAGATTCACCCGTCGGTCTTGCGGGCGATCGCCGACGTCGGCTACGAGTCGCCCACCGCCATCCAGGCGGCCACGATTCCGGCCCTGATGGCCGGTTCGGACGTGGTGGGACTGGCGCAGACGGGCACCGGCAAGACGGCGGCGTTCGCGATACCGATCCTGTCCAGACTCGATGTCTCCAGCAAGGCGACGCAGGCGCTGGTGCTGGCGCCGACGCGGGAGCTGGCCCTGCAGGTGGCCGAGGCGTTCAGCCGTTATGGGGCTCACCTGCCACAGGTCAACGTCCTGCCGATCTACGGCGGGTCCTCCTACGGCGTGCAACTTGCCGGCCTGAAACGCGGAGCGCAGGTGGTGGTCGGCACCCCCGGCCGGGTCATCGACCACCTCGAACGCGGCACGCTGGATCTGTCGCGGGTGGACTACCTGGTTCTCGACGAGGCCGACGAGATGCTCGCAATGGGCTTTGCCGAAGACGTCGAGCGCATCCTGTCCGAAACACCGGAATACAAACAGGTGGCGCTGTTTTCGGCGACGATGCCGCCGGCGATCCGCAAGATCACCGCCAACTACCTGCATGATCCCCTCGAGGTCACGTTCAAGGCGAAAACCGCTACTGCGGATAACATTTCGCAGCGCTACATACAGGTCGCCGGTCCCCGCAAGATGGACGCGCTGACGCGGGTGCTCGAAGTGGAGCCATTCGAGGCCATGATCGTGTTCGTGCGCACCAAGCAAGCCACCGAAGAGGTCGCCGAAAAGCTCCGCGCCCGAGGGTTTTCCGCGGCCGCCATCAACGGCGATATCCCGCAGGCGCAACGGGAGCGGACCATCGCGGCGCTGAAAGACGGTGGCGCCAAAGGCATCGACATTTTGGTGGCCACCGATGTGGCGGCCCGCGGCCTGGACGTGGATCGGATATCGCATGTCCTCAACTACGACATCCCGCACGACACCGAGTCCTATGTGCACCGGATCGGGCGCACCGGACGGGCCGGCCGATCGGGAACCGCGCTGCTGTTCGTCTCACCGCGCGAGCGCCATCTGCTCAAGTCCATCGAGAAGGCGACGCGCCAAACCCTCACCGAGGCAGAACTTCCCACGGTCGAGGACGTCAACGCGCAACGCGTGGCCAAGTTCTCCGACTCCATCACCGACGCCCTCGGCTCCGCCGGCATCGAGTTGTTCCGCAAGCTGGTCGAGGACTACGAACGTGAGCACGACGTCCCGATGGCCGATATCGCCGCGGCGCTGGCGTTGCAGTCTCGCGACGGCGAAGCGTTCCTGATGACCGAGCCGCCGCCGGACCGGCCACAACGGCACACCCGTGCCGAACGTCCCGAAAAGCCCAGGCGGGTAAGGGACTTCAGTACCTATCGGGTCTCCGTCGGCAAACGGCACAGAATCGGCCCAGGGGCGATCGTCGGCGCCATTGCCAACGAAGGCGGGCTACACCGCAGCGACTTCGGCCACATCGCCATCGGGCCGGACTTCTCCCTGGTCGAGCTGCCCGCCAAGTTGCCCAAAGCGACGTTGAAACGGCTTGAGCAGACCCGTATCTCGGGCGTGCTGATCGATCTGCGGCCGGAGCGTTCGTCGGGAAAAACCGACAAACCCCGCGGCCGGGACGGCGGCAAGCCACGGCGGAAGCGCGCCGGATGACTCTCTCCGAGGAACGGGACGCTCAGGGCGGACTCGAGCAGACCTCCCACGTGGACCGCGTCGCATCCCTGACCGGTATCCGCGCGGTCGCTGCGCTGCTGGTCGTCGGCACCCACGCGGCATACACCACCGGCAAGTACGTCCAGGGGTATTGGGGTCTGGTCGGTGCGCGGATGGAGATTGGCGTGCCGATCTTCTTCGTGTTGTCCGGTTTCCTGCTGTTCCGCCCGTGGGTGAAATCGGCGG
Source organism: Mycobacterium sp. NGS66 (assembly GCF_059812225.1). Lineage (NCBI taxonomy): Bacteria > Bacillati > Actinomycetota > Actinomycetes > Mycobacteriales > Mycobacteriaceae > Mycobacterium > Mycobacterium sp. NGS66. The sequence continues at coordinate 122,395 of NZ_JCALCG010000002.1, forward strand.
CCACCGGCGGGCCGCCGCCGTCGCTGAGTCGCTATGCGCGGCACCGGGTTCGGCGCATCATGCCCGCCTACGTCATCACCGTGCTGTTCGCGTACGTGCTGTATCACTTCCACGAAGCGGGCCCCAATCCCGGGCACACGGTGCTGGGGCTGTTCCGGAACCTGACGCTGACCCAGATCTACTGCAACGGCTATCTGGGCAAGTATCTGCACCAGGGCCTCACCCAAATGTGGAGCCTGGCGGTGGAGGCCGCCTTTTACGTGGTGCTGCCGCTGTTGGCCTACCTGCTGCTGGTGGTGCTCTGCCGGCACCGGTGGCAGCCGAAGTTGGTAGTGGCGGCGCTGCTGGGGCTGTCGCTGATCAGCCCGGCCTGGCTGGTCCTGGTGCACACCGATCACTGGTTTCCCGACGGCGCCCGGCTGTGGCTGCCCACCTATCTGGCCTGGTTCCTGGCCGGCATGCTGCTGGCCGTGTTGCAGCAAATGGGTGTGCGCTGCTACGCGTTCGTGGCCATACCACTGGCTGTCATCAGCTACTTCATCGTTTCCACCCCGATCGCCGGCGCGCCCACCACGTCGCCCGCGTCGCTGAGCGAGGCGCTGGTCAAGACGGCCTTCTATGCCGCGATCGCGGCGTTGGCGGTGGCGCCGCTGGCGCTACATGGAAACGTTCCGCTGCAAGGCTGGTACTCCCGGCTGCTGGCCAGCCGGCCGATGGTGTGGCTGGGCGAGATCTCCTACGAAATCTTCCTGATTCACCTGATCACCATGGAGTTCGCGATGGACTTCATAGTTCACGCACCGGTTTACACCGGATCGATGCTGTTTTTGTTCGTCGCCACCGTGGCGGTGACGATCCCGCCCGCCGTGCTGCTGCATCGGCTCACCCGAGTCAAGGCCGACTAGGTGGATTCGGCGCCGCCACATCCGCGCCTCACCATGGCCGCGGTCTGCCTCGCGGTCTTCATGTTGCTGCTCGACATGACCATCGTTTCGGCCGCCCTGGCCAGCATTCAGTCATCGCTGAACGCCGAACTCAGCGGGCTGCAGTGGGTGGTAGACGCCTACGCGCTGCCCATGGCGGGGCTGCTGCTCACGGCGGCAACCCTGGGGGATCGCGTTGGACGCCGACGCCTTTACCTGGCCGGAATGACGGTGTTCACCCTCGCCTCGACCGGCTGCGCGCTGGCGGGCAGCATCGAGATGCTCAACCTGTGCCGCGCCCTCCAAGGCACCGGCGGGGCGGTGCTGCTCGGCGTGTCACTGCCCATGGCGGCCGCGGCCTTTCCCGAACATCGGGACAGGGGCATAGCGATCGCGATCTACGGCGCCGTGATGGGCGCGGGCGCGGCCGTGGGGCCGTTGCTGGGCGGAGCGCTGGTCGGGGCGTTCGGCTGGGAATCGATCTTCTTGATCAACGTGCCGATCGGCATCGCGGCCTTAGCGATCGCGGTCTGGTTTATCCCGGAAACCGTTGCCGCACAACAACGCCCACTCGACCTGTTCGGCACAGCCGTGCTGTCGGCCGCACTGCTCGCGGGTGTGTACGTATTGATCGAAGGCAATCGCCTCGGCTGGACCAGCGCGTTGATCCTGGCGCTCGGCGGGTTCTGCCTCCTGGCCCTGGTCGTATTCGGGTGGTGGGAAGCGCGCGTGAGAGCCCCGATGCTCGACCTGCGGGTGGTGCGCCGCCCCGGGTTCGCCGGGGTATCGCTCGCCGCGTTCGCGGCGGCCGGAACACTGATCGCCTCGACCAACTACCTGGCGCTCTATTTCATGAACACCTTGGGCTACAGCCCTTTTCAGGCTGGCCTGCGAGCCCTTCCGCTGACCATGGCATGCGTGCTGGGTGCCCCGCTGGCCATGGCCGGCGCGCGTTACTTCCCGGCCTGGATGTCGATACCCGGTGGCATCGTGCTGATCGCGGCCGGCCTGTGGCTGATGACGGGGGTAACCGCAGGCACCCAATGGACCCATTTCATCACCGGTTCCGTCGTCGCCGGACTGGGTTTGGGTGGCCTGTTCGCGCTGACGTCTGACATCGCACTGCAATTCGTGCCGGTGGCAGACGCCGGCATGGCCAGTGGCGCGGTCAGCACGGTTCGTCAGGTCGGCATCCTGGCCGGCGTAGCCGGCCTGGGAGCCCTTTTCAGTCGGCACGCTGCCGACGGTGCCGCCGAGGGGCTCGCCAAAGTTCGCGGTGTGCCCTCGGGTCCGACCCATCAACTGATCGACGGGCTGTCCGCCGGTGCCGGTTTGCGGGTACTCGATTTCCTGCCGGCCGACCTACGGCCCGCGCTCCCTGCGCTCGCGCCAATAGCCCGGCAGGCCAGCGCCGACGGCATGCAGGCGGCGCTGGTGGCCGCCGCGATCGCCGCAACGTTCGCCGCGGTGTGCGCGGCGGTACTCATCGCGTTCGGAGCGCACGGTCAACGCTCTTGAAAGGCGACTCGCAGAAGGCCGTTCAGGGTAACCTTCCGACATGGATGACGCGGTCCTTATCCCCGCGACCGACAAGGGTCGCTACAGCGTCATCATTTCCACCGACCCTGCCGACATCGAAGCCGCGCAACGGTTGCGCTATCAGACGTTTGCCGAAGAGATGGGGGCCACGCTGCCGCAGGCTATCCGTGGCCCGCTGACCGGGCAGATGATCGACGTCGACCAGTTCGACCCGCACAGCGATCACCTGTTGGCCAAAGACGAAACGACCGGACGAATCGTCGGCTGCTACCGGCTATTGCCGCCCGACGGAGCCCGGGCCGCCGGAGGACTGTTCGCCGACACCATCTTCGACATTGGCGGCCTAAATCAGTTGCGGCCCAAGCTCGTCGAACTCGGCCGGGTGAGTGTGCACCCCGAACACCGTAACGGTGCGGTGGTGGGCCTGCTCTGGGCCGGGATCCTGAAATATCAGGAGATCACCGGCTACGAATGGGGAATCGGCTGCCTGTCGGTCCGGATGGAAGGTGGCGGACCGCGGGGCGCGCTGGTGCGCGGTGTGTGCGACGCGGCCTTTCGTGCTCACCCAGCGCCCCCGCAATATCGGGTGACGCCTCGAAACCCGGTCCGCGTCAACGGATTGAGTTTGTCCGAGCTTCCCGACCCGGGACCGGTGCGCATCCCGCCGATGGTGCAGGGCAGCCTGCGCATCGGCGGGTTGATCTGCGGAGAACCGTCCTACGATCCCGATTTCGACATGGCCGATTTCGTCGTGCTGATCAACCGGATGATGGTGCGCGATCGCTATCTTGAACGGCTGGCTCGTGCTAATGCCCACAGTTGACCAGGTGGATTTGCTCGGTGTCGGTTTCGGACCGTCGAATCTCGCGTTGGCGATCGCGCTGTCCGAGGGGGGCATGCGGGGCGCATTCGTGGAGGCCCAACCGAGGTTCGGCTGGCACCGGGGCATTTTGCTCCCAGGCGCACGCATGCAGGTGCCCTTTCTCAAAGACCTGGTGACGCTGCGAAACCCCAAGAGCGACTTCACGTTTCTGAACTACCTGAACGACCGTGGCCGGCTCGTCGACTTCATCGGCAGGCACTCGTTGTTCCCCAGCCGGTTGGAATTCCACGACTACCTCGAGTGGGCCGCCGCCCGCGTCGACGCCGATGTCCGCTATGGCCGGCGCGTGGTCGAGGTGACTTCCGACGACTCGGGGTTCGTGGTGCGGACCGAACCCGAGTCGGTGATCCGCGCGCGAACCCTGGTTCTGGGCACCGGCCTATATCCGGTATTGCCGGCCGGCATCGTCGAGACCGCCCGGCTGTGGCACAGCCACACACTGCTCGACCGCCTTCGCGCGCTGAACTCCACTGCCCCAAAGCGTTTCGTGGTCGTCGGCGCGGGCCAAAGTGCGGCGGAGGCGGTCGGCTATCTGCATGAGACGTACCCGCAGGCCCAAGTGCACGCCGTCTTCACCCGCTACGGCTACAGTGTGGCCGATGACAACCCTTATGCCAACCGGGTTTTCGACCCCTCGGCCGTAGACGATTTCTACGCTGCCGACCAACCGCTACGGCAGCGACTGCTCGATTACCACCGATCATCCAACTATTCGGCAGTCGATGCCGACCTGATCGACGAACTGTATTCGCGCGAGTATGCCGAGCGGGTGGCGGGCAATCGACGGTTGTTCATGCACAACGCTTCCGAAGTCGTCAGCGCGGACGAATACCCCGGCGGCGTGCGGCTGACCATCTCCCACCTGACCAAGCACGCTCAGGAAACCTTGGACTGCGACGCGGTGGTTTACGCGACGGGCTATGCGCCGCTGGACCTGCGAGGTTTCCTCAAAGACCTGGCGTGCCGGTACGAATTCGACACCGACGGGCGCCCCGTCGTCACCCGCGACTATAGATTGGTCTCCACATCGCGAGCACCCGGAGACATCTACCTGAACGGTTCGGTCGAGCACACGCACGGTCTGGCGTCGTCATTGTTGTCGAACGTGGCGGTGCGCGCGGGGGAAATCGTTGCCGCGGTCAGCGAGCCCAAGCCTATGTAGGTTACCCTGTCCTAAGTTGTCGTCATAGCGATCAGGGGAGATATGACCGAACTCAAGCCGTCGCGGGGTTGGCAGGGCGCGGTGCTCAAGCTGCTGCGGGCCGGGGACTACCGACTGACCGTGACCGGCCGGCGCGAGATCGGCCCGCAGTACTTGAGATTGAGCTTCGATGCCGGCGGCCTGCTCGCCGAACACAGCGTGCATCCCACGATGTGGATCCGGATCTGGTTCGCCGACGGGCACCAGCGGGCTTACACGCTGGTCGAGCCGAATCCGGCGGCCGACACCTTCGACCTCGAGTTCGCGTTGCACGAGGGCTGCGCCTCGGACTGGGCACGGGCGGCACAACCCGGTGACACCATCGAGGCGACGGTGCTGGGCAGCAAGTTCGCCATCCCCGACCCGACGCCCGGCGGATACGTCATTGTGGGCGACACCGCTTCCCTACCGGCGATCAACTCGCTGCTGGACGCGATAGGCGACACCCCCGCGCGAGTCTTCCTGGAGGCCGGCTGCGACGAGGACAAATGCCTGCCGGTGCTGCGACCCAGCTCCAAGATCGATGTGGTCTGGGTGGACAACCACGACGGCCGCGACTCGCTACTCGACGCGGTGCGCTCGGCGGCGTTCGACGCGGGCGATCACTTCGGTTGGGTGGCCTGTAGCACCCGCACCACGCGGTCGGTGGCCAAGGTGTTGCGCGAGGATTTCGGAATTCCGAAGAAATCCATTAAGGCACAGGCTTATTGGGTCGCCTGAGCGGTCGTCGGCGTCAGAATAGGTACCACGAATTCGTCGATCATCGCGCGCTCGTCGGCGTCGTCCCGGCCAGGGAACATGAGCAGCGAGATGATCACCCGCACCGCCCACCGAGCCCGTCGTTCCACGGTGGCGGGGTCTTGTGGGCCCAGCGAGTTCAGTAATCCCGCGGCCAGGGCGGTGATCACCTCGGACTGGCCGGCCATCTCGCCGCCCAGCGGTGACCGGGTGGAGCCGAACCACGCCGCCAAGGCCGGGTTCTCGCGAACCATCCGCAGCGCGGCGCTGATGCTGACGACGAGTCGCTCGCGCGGGTCCTCGATCCCGTCGATCTGCTGCATGATCGCGCGACCGAGCCGACGGGTCTCGCGGTGGACGTACGCGGTGCGCAGCGCCTCCCGGCTGTCGAAGTACCGGTACAGCGTGGCTCTGGAACAGCCTGCGGCGCGGGCGATTTCGTTCATCCCGATGGCAGCCGGGTCGTGCTCGGTGAACAGCTGCTCGGCGGCGTCGAGGATCCGGTCCGCGGCTGCCTCGGTGCGGTGCTCGGCCAGCCAATCTCTGCGCGCCATCAGGCTTTCGCCCGAAACGGCACCGACAACGGCCGGCGGACGTAGCTGCCGCCGGACCATACGATGCCTGACTCGTCGATCTCGAAGCCCGGGCAGCGCGCCAGCAGCTCGGTCAGCGCTACCCGAGATTGCATGCGCGCCGCGGCCGCGCCCAGGCAGTGGTGTGCGCCGTGGCTGAAAGTCAGGATGTTGCGCGGGCATCGCGTCACGTCGAGTTCGCCTGCGTCGGGCCCGTATTGGCGTTCGTCGCGGTTGGCCGATCCGTAGAGCAGCAGCACCCGTCGGCCGGCGGGGATGGTGGTGTCGCCGATCGTCACATCGCGGGTGACGGTACGAGCCAGACCCTGCACCGGCGAGGTGAGCCGAAGCAGCTCCTCGACCGCGTCGCCGATCAGTTCGGGGTGGTCCACCAGCAGCCGCCGTTGGTCGGGCCGCTCGTGCAGCAACGGCATTGAGCCGCCGAGCATTCCGGTGACGGTGTCGTTGCCGCCGGTGACCATGGTGAAGGTGAACGCGAGTACGGACAGGGTGCCCGCAATGTCGCCGTCGGCGCCGACCCCCGCGGCGACCAGGTGGGAGATCGTGTCGTCCTCGGGTTCGGCGCGGCGCCGCTCGATCAGTGCGGTGAAATAGGCCATCATCGACCCGACCGCGTCGCCGACGGTCTCCAGCGCACCGGCGATGCCGCCGTCAGTCGTATTGGCCGCCACAATGGCCTGCGTCCAGCCGTCGAATTGGGCCCGATCCTCTTCGGGCACACCGAGATAATGCGCGACCACCATCGAGGGGAGCGGTTTGAATAGCTCGGTGACGATGTCGCCACCGCCACCTGCCCGCAGCTTCTCGATGCGCTCGACGACGAACTCACGGACCTTGGGTTCGACCGCTTCGACCTGTCGCGGGGTGAACCCGCGCGAGACCAGCTTGCGAAATTCGGTGTGTACCGGTGGGTCCTGCATCACCATCGGTGGATTGTCTTGCAGCCCAATAAGTTCCAGGTCATTGTAGTTGACCGTCAGGCCCTGCGCGGACGAAAACGTCTCATGGTCGCGGGCGGCGGCCCATATGTCGGCGTGCCTGGACAGCACGTAGTAGTCGTCGTCCGGGTGGTTCGGTGGGACGACATGATGGACCGGGTCGTGGTCTCGCAGTGCCCGGTACATCGGCCAGGGATTCGCCCAGGTCTGGGCAGTCGCGAGCTCGAACTTTGGCGGCGCACTGTGAGACAAAGCTGCTGACATGTCTTATTCATACGACAAATGATGGACAGTGTCAACTGTCGCTGCACTGCATGGGCGTTGACTGTGAAGGCTGGGCGTTGAACGTGAAGCCTGGGCTTTGGCGGTGACGCCAGGGCGGCGAAATGGTCGGAATCGCGCCCTGAGTTCACCCGCGACGCCGTAGGTTCACAGCCAAAGCCGTAGGTTCACAGCCAAAGCCGTCAGTTCACAGCCAAAGCATTAGATCCCCGAGCCGGGGTTCAAGATGCCCAACGGGTCGAGCGCCTGCTTGATCCGCCGGTTCAGGTCCATCACGTCGGGCCCGAGGTAGCCGGCCAGCCATGGGCGCTTCAAACGTCCGACGCCGTGCTCGCCGGTGATCGTCCCGCCCAACCCAACGGCCAGGTCCATGATTTCGCCATAGGCCAGGTGCGCGCGCTCGGCAACGGCGGCGTCGGCCGGGTCGTACACCAGCAGCGGGTGAGTATTGCCGTCGCCGGCATGGGCGATCACCGAGATCATCAGGTCGCGCTCCTCGGCGATGTGCGCGATCCCGGTGACCAACTCGCCCAGCGCCGGCAGCGGCACCCCGACGTCCTCCAGTAACAGCGATCCCTTGGCTTCGACCGCCGGTATGCAGAACCGCCGGGCCGCGACGAACGCCTCACCCTCGTCGGGGTCGTCGGTGGAAAACACTTCTGTCGCACCGTTTTCCGCGAATACCGCCGCCATCACCTCGGCGTCGTCGGCGCTCGCCCGTCCCCGTTCGTCGGAGCCGGCCACCAGCATGGCCGCCGCCGAACGATCCAGGTCCATCCGCAAGGTGTCCTCGACGGCGTTGATCGCGACCTGATCCATGAACTCCAGCATCGACGGGCGAAGCCGTGCGGTGACCCCGAGCACCGCATCGACCGCCGACCCGACGGAGTCGAAGCTGGCCACCACGATGCTCGACGTATTCTGTGCGGGCAGCAGTCGCAGCGTCACTTCCGTGACGACGCCGAGCGTGCCTTCGCTGCCCACGAATAGCTTTGTCAGGCTCAGTCCCGCAACATCTTTCAACCGCGGGCCACCGAGCCGCACCGCTGTTCCGTCGGCCAGCACCACCTGCATGCCCAGCACGTAGTCGGTGGTGACGCCGTACTTCACACAGCACAACCCGCCGGCGTTGGTCGCGATGTTGCCGCCGATGCTGCAAATCTCGAACGACGACGGGTCGGGCGGATACCACAGGCCGTGTTCCGCGGCGGCCTTCTTCACCTCGGCGTTGAACAACCCGGGCTGGCATACCGCGGTACGGGTCACCGGGTCGACGGTGATGTCGCGCATCTTCTCCGTCGAGAGCACGATCCCGTCATCCAGTGCGGTCGCCCCGCCGGAAAGGCCGCTGCCGGCACCGCGGGTCACCACCGGTACCCGATGAGCCGAAGCCCAGCGCAGCACGGTCTGTACTTCTTCGGTGCGCCGCGGCCGGACCACGGCCAGCGGCTTGCCGGCCGCGGGGTCCAGAGCGCGGTCTTGCCGGTAGCCCTCGGTCACCGTGGGATCGGTGACCACCATCCCCTCGGGCAGATCGGCGATCAGGCCCGCCAGCAACCCGTCGTTCACGGCCTGATCCTAGCCGCAAGATCCGGCCGCGAACTCCGGCGCTTTGTCCAGCTCGCGCAGCGACGGCAGCCGGGTACAGATCAACCCGGTGACCACGATCGGCATCGCGAGCGCCATGAACGTCACCTTCAGCCCGGCCGCGTCGGCCAGCGGACCGGCCAGCAGCAAACCGAACGGTCCGGCGGCATAGCCCAGCGATGCCATCACGCCGACCACCCGCCCGCGCAGATGTTGCGGCGCGCGGGTCTGCATCACGTAGTTGTAGATCGGCTGGATCGGCCCGTAGACCATGCCGATCAGCGCGCACAACGCCAAGATCACCGGCAACGGCGGCAGGGCCGCGATCACGGCCGTCGCCACCCCGAAAGTGAGCACCGCGGTCAGCATGATCGTGCGCCGCGACGCATACTTCGACAGCCGCGGATAGCCAAGCGCGCCGACCAACCCGCCGACGGACAGCGCCATCAATACCGACCCCAGCTGCGCGGGTTGCTGACGGTCGCTGAAGTATTTGGGAAACAGCACGCTCTCCATCGGCAGGTAGAGCGCGGTCACGGTCAGCTCGATCAGCGCCAGCACGCGCAGCACCCGCAGACTCCACACGAAACGCAGCCCCTGTGCGACTCCGGACACCAGTCCCTGAGGCCGGCTGGCGATCTGCGGCCGGCCCGCCCCTTCAAGCCGCAAAACCGAGATGGCCAGCAGTGACAATGCGAATGCGCCTGCGGTGATCCACATCGTGGTGATGCCGCCGACCGTGGCGATCATCACGCCCCCGATGCCCGGGCCAACGAGAAAGGCCAGGTTGAGGATCGCCTCATAACTGCTGTTGACCCGGTCCAGTGACCACCCGGCCCGAGCGGCGGCCTCCGGCAACATCGACTGACGAGCGGTGATTCCCGCCGGGTCGAAGGCCGCCGTGGAAGAGGCCAACACCACTAGCACTCCCAAGTTGACCGCCTGCGGACCGAACGCCGACGCCACCAGGGGCACCGCTGCGACCGCCGCCGCCGACAGCGCGTCGGAGACCATTGACACCCGGCGACGACCGAAGTAGTCGACGGCGGCCCCGGCGACCAGGGTGGAGAACAGTAGTGGCAGCGTCGTCGCGCCGGCCACGATGGCAGCCTGCCCGGCGCTGCCCTCGCGCTGCAGCACCAGCCACGGGAAGGCGACCAGCGAGATGCCGCCTCCGGCGCACGCCGTCAACGTCGCGAAAAGGAGTAGAAATGCCGGGCCACGGCTGCTGTTGCTCATGGGATATCGCGGCTGAATGTAGCGTCGACCCGCCGAGGGAGGCCACTGAATTAATCCGCGGCAAAGCCGGAATGCAGGATGTTCGTGTGCTCCCGCACCCGAATACCGGCCAGGCGTTTGCCTCTCCGGTTGCTCCCGGCAGCGGCTGGCCGGGTGAACCCGCGACGGCGCAGACGCCGGTAGCCGCCGACGCTGCCCAAGTCGCGACGCTGGCGCAGCGGGCGGCCACCCTCGCCGAGCTCGACGCCACGATCAGCGTGTGCCGGGCCTGCCCTCGGCTGGTCAGCTGGCGCGAGGAGGTTGCCGTCGTCAAGCGGCGCGCCTTCGCCGACCAGCCGTACTGGGGACGGCCGGTGCCGGGCTGGGGAGCTGAGCGGCCGCGGTTGTTGATCGTCGGGTTGGCGCCCGCCGCGCACGGCGCCAATCGCACCGGCCGGATGTTCACCGGCGACCGTTCCGGCGATCAGCTGTATGCGGCGCTGCACCGGGCCGGGCTGGTGAACCAGCCGACTAGCGTCGATGCTGCAGATGGCTTGCGGGCCAACCAAATTCGCATCGTCGCGCCGGTGCGATGCGCACCACAGGGCAATGCCCCGACGCCGGACGAGCGGATCACCTGCTCGCCCTGGCTGGACGCGGAGTGGCGGTTGGTGTCCGACGACGTCCGGGCGATCGTGGCCCTCGGCGGGTTCGCGTGGCAGATCGCGCTACGCGTGACCGGTGCCGCCATCAAGCCCAAACCGCGATTCGGTCACGGCGCCGTCGCCGAGCTGCCATCCGGCGTGCGTTTGCTCGGCTGCTACCACCCGAGCCAACAGAACATGTTCACCGGTAGGTTGACTCCGGCGATGCTCGACGACATTTTCACCGCTGCCCGCCAGGCGGCAGGGATTGAGTGGGGACCACGTGACTGACGTTCTGGTTTCCGGCGCCAGCGTTGCCGGTATGACCGCCGCGTATTGGCTTGCGCGGCACGGTTATTCGGTGACAGTTGTGGAGCGACACCCGGGCCTGCGGCGCGGCGGTCAGGCAATCGACGTGCGCGGCCCGGCATTGTCGGTGTTGGAACGCATGTCGCTGCGGGCCGCCGCCGACCACCTCCGCACGCGCATTCGCGGCGCCTCGATCGTCGACCGCGACGGCAACGAGCTCTCCCAAGACACCGAATCGACGCCCACCGGCGGGTTGATCACCAGCCCCGACATCGAGCTACTGCGCGATGATCTCATTGAATTGCTCTACGACGCAACGAAACTCAACGTCGAATACCAATTCGACGACAGCATCGAGGCGTTGCAGGACGACGGATCTGCCGTGGCAGTCACCTTCGAACAGGCCGGCGCCCGCAGCTTCGACCTGGTGATCGGGGCCGACGGCTTGCATTCCAACGTCCGCAGGCTGGTGTTCGGCCCGGAGGAGCAGTTCATCGAGCGGCTCGGCACCCACGCGGCGATTTTCACGGTGCCCAACTTCCTGGAGCTGGACTACTGGCAGACCTGGCACTACGGCGACTCCAGCATGGCCGGCGTCTACAGCGCCCGGAACAACACCGAGGCCCGAGCCATGCTCGGCTTCATGGACAGCGACCTGCGCATCGACTACCGCGACACCGAAGCGCAGTTCGCCGAGCTGGAGCGACGGATGGCCGACGACGGTTGGGTCCGCCCGCAGCTACTCGAATACATGCGATCCGCCCCGGACTTCTACTTCGACGAGATGGCCCAGATCAAGATGGACCACTGGTCGCAGGGCAGGGTGGCGCTGGTCGGCGACGCCGGTTATTGCTGCTCACCGCTGTCCGGGCAGGGCACCAGCGTCGCGCTGTTGGGTGCCTACGTGCTGGCCGGCGAACTCAAGGCCGCCGGCGACGACTACCAGCGCGGCTTCGCCAACTACTACGCCGAGTTCCACGACTACGTCCTGCGCAACCAGTGGCTGGTCGTCGACAACATCCCGGGCGGCGCGCCGATTCCGCAGGAGGTGTTCGAGCGGATCGTGCGCTCGATCGAGCTCAAGGACTACTGACTGGCCGCCGGGAACGTTCATGCGACTCCTGGCGTTGACGCCAGCGTGCGTCTTTCCGTGCTTGATCTCGTCCCGGTGCGTACCGACCAGTCCACCAGGGATGCGCTGGCGGCCACCGTACGGCTGGCCCAGACCGCCGACCGGCTCGGGTTCACTCGCTACTGGGTCGCTGAACACCACAACATGCCGTCGGTGGGCGCGACCAGCCCGCCAGTGCTGATCGCTTACCTGGCCGCGCAGACCTCGCAGCTGCGTCTCGGGTCGGGTGGGGTGATGCTGCCGAACCATGCGCCGCTGGCGGTGGCCGAGCAGTTCGCGCTGTTGGAAGCGGCCGCCCCGGGACGCATCGACCTGGGTATCGGCCGCGCGCCCGGATCCGACCCGGTGACGTCGTATGCCCTACGCGGCGGCGGTGACGATCGTGACATCGAAAACTTCCCGGCCTACCTCGACGACGTGGTGGCGCTGATGAGCGCCCGCGGCGTGCGGGTCCCGCTGCGCTCCGGCGACTACACACTAAAGGCCACCCCGGCGGCGGTCACCGAACCGCGATTGTGGTTGCTGGGGTCGTCGATGTATTCGGCGCATCTGGCCGCCGCCAAGGGACTGCCCTACGTGTTCGCGCATCACTTCTCCGGCAAGGGCACCGAAGAGGCGCTCGACCTCTACCGCTCCCGATTCCGGCCCAGCGACCTGGCCGCCGAACCCGTGACGTTCTTGACCGTCAACGCCGCGGTGGCCGAAACGCGGGAGGAGGCAACGGCCTTGATCCTGCCGAACCTGCACACGATGGCGCGGCTGCGCACCGGGCAACCACTCGGACCGGTCCCGCTGGTCGAGGAGGCTCAGGCCGCGCAGCTGACCCCGGAACAACAGCGCATCGTGGACAACGGGCTGCGAAAGGCCGTCGTCGGCTCACCCCAAGAGGCCGCCGAACAGCTGCGCGCACTCGCCCAACGGTTCGACGTCGACGAGGTGATGGTGCACCCGGTCGCATCGGCCCGCTGCGGCACCGACCCGGCGTCCGCGCCGGCCCGGATCGCGACGCTGGAGCTACTCGCCAAAGAGCTGTTCTAGGCCGTTCCGCTGGGACGGACCGGCAGCAGGCGCGGGCGTCTGGCCGGCGATCCACTCCCGCAGGTCGTCGGCGGGCAGCGGCGGGCTATGCACGAAGCCTTGGGTGATGGTGCAGCCATACCGCCGCACGGCGGCCAACGTGACGTCGTCCTCGACTCCCTCAGCGACCAGATCGGCGCCGAGGCTGTCTGCCAACGCGACCGTGGACCGCACGATGGCAACCGATCGCGGGTCGTGCGCCAGCCGGGCCACGAACACTCGGTCCAGTTTCAGCTCGTCGACCGAGACGTCCTGCAGGCGCGCCAGTGACGACCATCCGGTGCCGTAGTCGTCAAGAGAGATGCGGACACCGAGGCGCTGCAGAGCCGCGACGGTGTTACGGGACCGCACCGAGTCGGCGAGGGTGCTCTCGGTGATCTCGATGATGAGGGCGTCGGGCGACAAACCGTGGGTTTGTAGCAGCCCCTCGATGGTGCCTACCAGGTCAAGGTCGAGCAGATTCGTTGTCGAGAGATTCACCGCAACGGTCAGCGCCAGACCTTCATCGCGCCAGGACTGGATCTGTTCGAGGGCCTGGTTGACCGTTCGGGTGGCCACCTTGCGCATGAGCCCGGCCCGCTCGGCGGCGGGCAGGAACTCCTCGGGCAGCAGCAGCCCGCGGCTGGGGTGGTGCCAGCGCAACAGTGCCTCGACACTGTGTACGCTGCCGTCGCTGGCGTTGATCTTGGGCTGATAGTGACAGGTCAGCTCGTCGCCGCTGACCAGCGCGGCGCGTAGTTCCTCCATCAGGTTGGGATCGTTGTCGCGATACAACTCGAACGTCGGCTCGTATACGACGATGTTGCTGGTGGCGGTTTTGCCATGCGGAATGGCCGTCTCGGCGCGATTCAGCAACTCCTGCGGATGGTCGCAGTGGTCGGGACATAGCGCGATCGCGATGCGCGCGTCGACTTGCACCGTGATCGGATCCAGCACGACGGGCTCCCTCAACGATTCGAGCAAACGGCCCGCCTGGGCGCGCGCGGTGATGAGATCCGCTCCCTCAGCAAGCAGGATCGCGAACTCGTCATCGCCCACGCGCGCAAGCAGATCCTCCCGACGCACATTGCGGGCCAGCCGATCCGCGATGTGACACAACAGCTCATCGCCGAATCGCTTACCGACCGAGTCGTTGATCTCGTGGAACTCGCAGAGATCGAGCAACAACAGCGCTCGCCGCGATGGTCCCCTGGTCGCCAGCCCGGAGCCGGACAGCATCGAGCGAGCACTTGAGGACACGCCCGACGCCTCGGTCAGGGCCGTTGCCAGCGAGCGCCGGTTGGGTAGCGCGGTCAACTCGTCGGTCATGGCGTGCTTGTGGCTCTCGGCCATGACGCTGACGTCGTGGAAGGTCACCGAGAACCTTGCGGCGACCGCGATCAGGCTCAGTGCGGCCAACGTCGCCGCGAGCCGAGAGTCGTGGCCCAGGATAGCGACCGTAAGCCCCACCACCGTGGATACCACCGGCGTGGCATAGGATCCCAGCCCGCGTCTCGGTAGCGGCGTGGCCGACGACCACGACGCCCAGCTGGCCATCGCCACCAGCAGTGACGACGCCGGCCAACAGGCGTCGAGCCAAGTGCCAACCCGATACGAGCCGGCCGAGGTTTCGAACAGGTAGACGGTGTCGCTGACCGCAAACAATATGAACCCGGCAACCAGCAGCCCCCAGCGAAATTCTTTGCGCCAGCCCAGGATCGGCAGCATCCCCGCGGCCAGGGCCAACAACACCAGGTCTCCCCACGGGTAGATCATGCCCACCAGCACGGTGGCCGGTGTGCGGGTGGCGGCGGTGTGGATGGGTCCGGCCGCCAGCGCGGCGCCCACGGCGGCCATGGCCAACCCGGAAACCAGCGAATCCAGCCGAACCGGAGCGGGCACCCGCTTCAGGCGCGATCGCATGAGCAGCAAGAGCCCGGTGTAGACGAGCGGATAAAACGCCAGATACAGCGGATCGGCCGCCGATGGCGATTGGGCTGGCGGCACCCACAGGGCGTACACAACGTCGCCCATTGCGGAACAGGCCATGCCCCCTGCGATCACAGTCCAGGCCAAGCGATCGGCCGCTACCCGGTGCGCGCGCACAGCGATCAACCCGGCCGCAAACAGGTTCAACGCCGGATATAGGTAGTTGGCGAAGAACACATCGTGCCGACCCGGCCGGGCAAAGAGGCTCCACGTTGTGAAGACGACAACCCCGATCGCCAAGACTGTCAAGGCAATTCGGATTGCCATCGGGGGCCAGCGAATACCGTGTGGTCCGTCGGTCGGGTGGTCTTGCGTCGGCCCCTGTGGGGGTGACAACGTTCTGAGCGTCCGGGCGGCAGTGTTCTCGGTTTGGGGCTGGCCGGCTCCTTGCTTGGCGTGCGAGCCCGCCTCGGCAAACTGCGGCTCCAAATAAGGGAATGGCAAGTCCGGGACGAAACTGCGAATACATTGGCCGCCTTCGCGTTTGGCGGCATACATGGCCAGGTCGGCGTGCCGGAGCAGCTCGTCGACGGTACACCCTGCGGTAGCCACGGTGAACCCGATTGCTGGGACGAATCATGAGCGGGACGCCGTCGATCACGATCGCTGTGCCGAACGATTCCAGGACTCGATGGGCTGCCGCGTGCGATTCTTCGACGGAACCTTCGATGAGGACCGCGAATTCGTCGCCACCGATGCGCGCCGCCGTGCCAGTTTCTCCCAGTGCAGCGGTGAGTCGTCCGGCGACCCGGATGAGCAGCTCGTCGCCTGCCGGGTGTCCCAGCGCATCGTTGACCGACTTGAAGTTGTCAAGATCGAGACACAACACCGCAATCGATGCGTCGTCCCGGCGCCGGCGATCCACGGCTTGTTCCAATCGATGGCGGAAGTGAGCTCGATTCGCCAGACCGGTCAGGCTGTCACGAAAAGCCTCTTGTGCCACTTCGGTCAGCAGGCCCTGGTTTTCGAGAAGGACGACGAACTGTCGGACGAGCACCGCGACCACCAGGATTCCCAGCGCGAGCAGAATCGGCCCGTGCTCCATATGATGCACCGCACGGCCTAACCCGAGCGCGGCGGCAAGCACCAGCGGCAGGTATGGCAGCCAGAGCCGGGCGGGAGAGGAGATCGCGTCCTTCGACGCCGCCACCGGCGGGGATTCGTTGACGCTGGACAGCGCCGCCAACGCCAGCATTCCCAACCCGGCCACCCGCGTCAGGTCCACCAGATCGCCCGCGTGATAGGTGCCGATGCCGCTCGTGAATACCACCAGAATGTCGGCGCCACCGATCGTCGTGATTCCGCCGGCTAACAGGCCCAGGCTGTGGCGTCCGTCCGGTCGATCCCGCGACAGCACCACGATGGCGGTTGTCACGACAACGACATCGATGGAGGTGTGCACCACCGTCGTAAGCCACGCGCTGCTGTCCTCGCGGATCACTTTGGCGATGACGAATACCCACGAGACCACGAACAGCGAACTGGCCACGATGACGCCGTCCAGGACCGATCGCCACAGATTGCGGTTAGGGGGGCCGGGCAACAGCACCAGCGACGCGATAGCGCCTGCCGGATACAAGAGGAGGATGGCTTCGGCCACAGCCGGATGAGTGGCGTGATCAAGTTCGGGGCGCACGTCATACACCGCCCAGATGACCTGACCGACCGCCCAGCCGACCAGGCCTGTCGCCAGCGCCGCCCATCCAGCTCTGCGATAACCGCTCGCGGCGTGAGCAGCTCGGCCGGCGCACACGGCGGTGAATACCAGACAGAGCACCGATACGACGTGGTCCACCGATCGGGGCGCGAAGGCGCCGTGCCACCCACCGAGAGAGGCGGCGGCGACCGACGCAGCCGCGAGGCCATATCCTCCGACCACGGCGCAGCTGGCACCCATGGTTATGCCGGTGAACGGGCACGGCAATCCCGTCCAGCGCTTCATTCCCTGCTCCCGGCCTGCTCAGGCTCACAAACGCGTGTCCGCTGGTGAAGTACGAGTAGCTCCACCAACCGCCCTAGCAGAATAGACTGCAGCGCCCGCTACCGCTGGGAACGTGGCGCGGGGGTCAACGGGGCGTCAGCGCGAATACCGAGATGGGCCGTGACGTGCGCTTCTGGTAGTTGGCGTAGCGGTTGGCATTGATCTTGTTGACCAGCTGCCACATTCGCGGGTAGTCGGCATCGTCCGGAGTGACTCGTCGCGCTGTCACCGGAAATCGCCGGGGTCCGATGTTGATTTCGCAGTCGGGATGTTTGCGTAGGTTGTGGTACCAGCCCGGGTTGCGGTCGGCGCCGCCATTCGAGGCGACGATGAGGTACGAGTCGCCGTCGGGGGCATACGACAGCGACGTCGTGCGAGGCAATCCGGTCTTGGCGCCGACCGTGTGCAGCAGCAGAAAGGGCGGCGCTCCGGGTATCCGATGCCCGATCCGGCCGTTGGTCTTGCGGTAGATCATGTCGTGCAGGCGGAGTAGCTGCGCGCCCACCTGCTCCACCGGGTTGCTGGTCGGACTCATGGCACCAGTCTTACTGGCTGGTGTCGATACGTGCCAGCGCGTCGCGCAGGATCTGCGCGGTGGCCTCGCGGTCCGGGTCCCGTCGCAGCAGCAAGCCCTTGGCCACCGACAGCTTGTCGCCGTTGCGGCGGGGCAGCACGTGCAGATGGATGTGCCGCACCGTCTGGAAGGCTGCGGGACCGTCGTTGATCCCGATATTGGTGGCATCGGCCAATTCCGTCGCGCGAGCTGCCAGCGCGATCCGCCGGCCGATCGCGATCATCCCGGCCAACGTCTCGGTCGGGGTGTCGGTGAGGTCTACGGTGTGCCGTTTCGGCAGCACCAGCGTGTGGCCGCGGGTGAACGGGCGGATGTCGAGGATCGCCAGATAGTCGTCGTCCTCGTAGATCCGGATGCCCGGAGCTTCTCCGCCGATGACCGCACAGAACACGCAAGACATGTCGCCACCGTACTGCCGTGCCGGCGAGCCGCCGCAGCAGCTCGGGTTCGACCCGGCTTTTGCGTCTCGTGTCCCCGGCCGGTAATTGCCGAGATACGCTGCCGCAGTGGACACTACCGATCTGGCCTTCGCCGGGGCGGCCGCGCAGGCCCGGATGCTGGCTGACGGTGAGCTCACCGCGCCCGAGCTGCTCGAGACCTATCTCGAACGGATTGCCCGACTGGACAGCCGGCTGCGCTGTTACCGCGTAGTGCTCCACGACGCCGCGCGCGACGACGCATACATTGCGCAGGACCGGTTGGACGCCGGCGAGCGGCTGCCGCTGCTGGGCGTGCCGATCGCGATCAAAGACGACGTCGACGTCGCCGGCGAGGTGACCACCTTCGGCAGCGGCGGGCACCGCCCCGCGGTGAACTTGGACGCGGAGGTGGTCCGGCGGCTGCGCGCTGCCGGCGCGGTCATTATCGGCAAGACCAATGTGCCCGAGCTGATGATGATGCCCTACACCGAGTCGCTGACTTTCGGGGCGACCCGAAACCCTTGGCACCCCGGTCGCTCGCCGGGCGGCAGCAGCGGCGGCAGCGCCGCGGCGGTGGCCGCCGGACTGGCTCCGCTGGCATTGGGCTCCGACGGGGGCGGCTCGATTCGCATCCCGGCCACCTGGTGCGGGGTGTTCGGCCTCAAACCGCAACGCGACCGCATCTCGCTGGAGCCGCACGACGACGCCTGGTACGGGCTGAGCGTCAACGGGCCGATCGCGCGGACGGTCCTCGATGCGGCGCTGTTTCTCGACGTGACCTCGACCGTGCCCGGCCCAGAAGGCCAGTTCGTCGCCGCCGCGGCACGCGAACCGGGCAAGCTGCGAATTGCGTTGAGCACCAAGGTGCCAACGCCGCTGCCGGTGCGGGTGGGGCGGGAACAGCTGGCCGCCGTGGAGCAGGCCGGTGGGTTGCTTCGTGAACTGGGCCACGAGGTGATCACCCGCGACCCGGAATATCCGCCGGCGTTGTATGCCAATTACCTGCCGCGCTACCTGCGTGGCATCAGCGACGACGCCGACGCTCAGGCGCATCCGGAACGGCTGGAACCGGGGACCCGCACCCTGGCCCGGTTGGGTTCGTTGTTCTCCGATCGGCGGATGGAAGCGGTGCGCGCCGCCGAGGCGGCGCTGAGCAACCGGATCCAGTCGATCTTCGACGACGTCGACGTTGTCCTCACACCGGGCAACGCGACGGGCCCGCCGCGCATCGGTGCTTACCGGCGCCGCGGCGGGGTGTCGACGCTGTTGCTGGCCGGACAACGGGTTCCGTATCAGCAGGTCTGGAATTTGACCGGTCAGCCCGCGGCGGCGGTGCCGTGGGACCTCGACGCGGACGGCCTGCCGATGGCCATCCAACTGGTCGGCCGACCATATGACGAGGCGACGCTGCTGTCGCTGTCCGCGCAGATCGAGGCCGTGCGTCCGTGGGCGCACCGGCGACCGCCGGTCTCATGAGGAGGGTGTCATGATGCTCATCGTTCGATTAGTCCCGTCGGCGCTGGTTGCCGCCCTTGGCTGGGCAATCGGCATGCCGGGTCCGGCCCTGGCTGACGACAGCCTCAACGGCCACTACCAAGCCGTCGTCGACGGGTCCCGTTCCAATCAGCTGAGCACGATTTTGATCCTCAACACCAGCTGCGATCCAGCCGGCAACTGCACGGGCTGGGTGTCGACTCCGAAAACCTGGGGCGCGGCGATCAACAAGCCAGCTGGCGGTTCGTGGACCATCGAGCGCACCGACCCTGCCGGATGGACGTGCGACGACGGCAGTACCGCCGCCGCGGACCTGGTCTACACGTTCGCTCCGACGAACCTGTCCGGAGCGATCACCGCGACCAAATCCGCGGGCGGATGCAACGATCCGGGACGCCCGACAACCACCCACTCGCTCGTCGTGCAAAAGTGCGTCGACAGCCCCACCCGGGGCGTCTGCCCCTGACGACACATAGTCAGGCGCGGCTCATTGCGTAGTAGGCGCCTCGCCGGGCCAGCAGCTCGGCATGGCTGCCCTGCTCGACGATCCGGCCGGACTCCATCACCAGGATCACGTCGGCGCCACGGATCGTCGAAAGCCGGTGTGCGATAACGAAACTCGTTCTGCCTCGACGCAGCGCACGCATGGCTCGCTGGACCAGGAGCTCGGTGCGGGCGTCCACCGAGCTGGTGGCTTCGTCGAGGATGAGCAGTTGCGGGCGGGCCAGGAAAGCGCGGGCAATCGTGATCAACTGCTTCTCGCCTGCGCTGAGGTTGCCGCCGTCCTCGTTGACCCAGGTGTCATAGCCGTCGGGCAGTGTGTGCACGAACCGGTCGACGTAGGCACTCTCGGCAGCCGCGACGACGTCGTCTCGACCGGCTCCCGGGCGACCGTATGCGATGTTGTCGGCGATCGTTCCGCCGAATAGCCACGTGTCCTGCAATACCACCCCGATGCGCGAACGCAGCGCCCTACGGCTGGTCGTGGTGATGTCCACGCCGTCGAGCAGTATGCGACCGGAGTCGACGTCGTAGAACCGCAGCAACAGATTCACCAGCGTTGTCTTGCCCACGCCGGTCGGCCCGACGATCGCCACCGTGCTGCCCGGTTCGGCCACCAGCGACAAGTCTTGCATCACCGGCGTGCCCGGGCGGTAGCTGAAATCGACGTGGCAGAACTCGACCCGCCCGCCGCCGCGCGCGGACGGCAGCTCGTCCCGCTCCGCCGCGCTTGCGATCTCCACGGGAGTTCGATGGTGGAGACCCGCTGCGCCCGGCTCCGCCGCGCTTGCGATCTCCACGGGAGTTCGATGGTGGAGACCCGCTGCGCCCGGCTCCGCCGCGCTTGCGATCTCCACGGGAGCGTCCAGGACTTTGAAAACCCGCTCCGCGCTTGCCATTCCGGACTGCAGCAGGTTGTACATCGCCGCGACCTCGCTCAGGGGCAGGGTGAATTGGCGGACATACTGGATGAACGCCTGGATGCGGCCCACGGTGATCTGGCCGGCGGCCACCTGAAGGCCGCCCACCACTGCGACGGCCACGTAGCCGAGGTTCCCGACGAACATCGTGGCCAATGGCACCATGGCGGAAAGGGATTGGGCTCCGAAGCTGCTGCGGTACACGTCGGCGTTGATGTGGGAGAACCGCTCTTCGGCCTGCGCGCACTGCCCGAACATTTTGACCAGCGGCAAGCCGGTGTAGGTCTCCTCGACATGGGCAGTGAGCCGGCCGGTGTCGGCCCACTGCTTGACGAACAGCCCCTGCGAGCGTCGCGTCATGCTCCGCGTCGCCAACAGCGACAGCGGAATGCCCGCCAACACGATCACCGCCAGCAGCGGCGACATGGTCAGCATCATCACCAGCACCGCCGCCACGGTCAGCACCGAGGCGAGCAGCTGACTGATCGTCATCGACAGCGATGCCGCAACGTTGTCGATGTCGTTCGTCATCCGGCTCAGCAGCTCACCGTGCTGGCGAGAATCCAAGTAGGACAAGGGCACCTGGTGCAGCTTGTCCTCGACGTCGGAGCGCAGCGCCGTCATGGCGCGCTGCACCGCGACGTTCACTAATCTGGCCTGCGCCCAAACCAGCAGAGCGCCAAGCAGATACACGCCAAGCGCCAGCAATAATGTGCAGCCGACCGCATGGTAGTCCACCCCGATGCCGGGCCTGACGTCCATGCCGGACAGCAGGCCGGCGAACCTGTTCTCGCCGTGGGCGCGTGCGGCGGCGATCGCCTGCTCCTTGGTGATTCCGGGTGGCAGGCGCCGCCCGATCACCCCGTTGAACACCAGATCGGTGGCATGCCCGAGGACCCGAGGGCCGATGACCGCGAGCGCGACGCCGCCGACGGCGAGCAGGAGTACCGCCGGGGTGAACCACCACTGCGGTATGAGCCGTTTGACGAGCCGGACAGCCGTGCGCCGGAAATCGTCGGAGCGCTCGATGGGGGCCTGCACCGCGGGCCCGATCGGCGGTCGCGCGCCCGTCATCACCGGCTCCCGGCAGGGGCCATGGCCTGGGCGTCGACGAACTCGGCGTAGGTCGGGCACTCGGCGAGCAGCGATTCATGGGTGCCACAGCCCACCACTCGCCCGTCGTCGATGACGAGCACCTGGTCGGCTTCGGCAAGGGTGGAAATACGTTGCGAGACAACCAGGATCGTCGCCTCAGCGGACACCTCGCGCAGTGCGGCGCGCACCCGCGCATCGGTATGCACGTCCAGCGCGGAGAATGCATCGTCGAAGATATACACCTTGGGCCGCCGGATCACCGCACGCGCGATCGCCAGGCGCTGTCGCTGGCCGCCGGAGAAATTGACCCCGCCCTGCGAGACCGGCATACCCAGCGCGGCGGGATGTGCGCCGACGAACCCGTCGGCCGACGCGACACGCAGCGCCTCCCACATCTCGGCTTCGGTAACCACCTGGCCGGGGGCCGCGCCGAAGCGCAGGTTGTCGGCGACGGTGCCGGAGAACAGATATGCGCGCTGGGGAACCAGTCCGATCACCGACCAGAGGTGGTCGAGGTCATAGTTGCGCACGTCGACGTCGTCGATGGTCACCGAGCCGCCGGTGACGTCGCACAGCCGGCAGATCAACGACGCCATCGTCGACTTTCCCGATCCGGTGGAGCCGACGATCGCGGTCATCGTCCCAGGTTGCGCTGTCAGCGAAACATCTTGCAATACTGGGCGATCCGCACCGGGATAGCGAAACGTCACACCGTCTAGGCGGACCGCTCCCTCGGCGGTGCGGGGGCGAATCGGGCAAGCCGGACCGGTGATGCCGGCGCGGGTGGAGAGCACCTCGCCGATCCGCTCGGCGCACACCGCGGCTCGCGGCAGTGTCATCAGGACAAACGTCGCCCTCAGTACCGAGGTCAGGATCTGCATGAAGTAAGTCAGAAACGCGATCAGCGCACCCACCTGCAGCTGGCCGGCGTCGATTCGCAACCCGCCGAACCAGATCAGCGCGACGCTGGACACGTTGATCACCAGCGTCGTCAGCGGCAGCATCAGCGCCTGCCACCGCCCGGCTTCGATGGCCGTCTGCGACAACGCCTGGTTGGCGTCGCCGAAGCGCTGCCGCTCGAACGGTTCCCGAGTGAACGCCCGGATCACCCTGACCCCCGAAAGCTGTTCGCGCAGTATGCGATTGAGGTCATCCATCAGCGTCTGCAGGCGACGGGATGCGGGCACCAGATGCGAGACGATCCAGTAGTTGGCCAGCGCCAGCGCCGAGATGCTCACCAGCAGCAGCCAGGAAAGCCCCGCATCCAGTCGCATCGCCATGACGAGCCCGCCGATGCTGATGATCGGAGCGGTGATCAGCACCGTGCACGTCGTCTGCACCAGGAGCTGAATCTGATGGACGTCGTTAGTGGTGCGGGTCAGCAACGACGGTGTGCCGAACCGGGCGATGTCCGACGTGGACAGGCCGGTCACCTGATGAAAGATCGCCGCCCGCAAGTCGCGCCCGACGCCCATGCCAATGCGCGATCCCAATCGGGCGGTCCCGAACAGGCACAGCGCGTGCAGGCCACCCGCCGCGAGCATCAACGCCCCCAGCCGCACGATCGTCGACGTGTCACCCTTGGCCACACCGTCGTCGATGATTGCCGCATTGACGGTCGGCAGATACAAGAAGGCAAGGCTGCCAACCACTTGCAGGACAATGACGGCCGACATCGGCCGTCGATACGGCCGCGCGTACTGCCGCAGCAGCCTGGTCAGCATCTGAACACTTTCGCATAGGTCAATTCCGGGCTCCCGGCATATGACACGATGAGCGGGTGCTCGGTCCGCTCGCTGAGTACAGATGGCATGCCATCTGCACACACCGGCCGAAAATCACGGCAGTCGTTGCGATTGCGCTCGGCATGACATTGTTGGCCGCTCCGCCGGCGGCTCACGCCGTGCCGGTCCTGGTAGCCAATCCGGTCGTCCACGTTGACACCCTGATCGGCACCGCGTCTTCAGGCGGAATAACGGGCGAGATCAACAACTTTCCGGGTGCGTCGGTGCCATTCGGCATGGTGCAGTACTCGCCGGACACCACCGACACCTACGCCGGCTACGACCACGACAACGAGCGCTCCACCGGGTTCAGCATGACCCACGCCTCGGTCGGGTGCGCCGCATTCGGCGACATCCCGATGCTGCCGACCACCACCCCGATCGGCGCACAACCATGGAGCGCTTGGGAAACCATCGCCCACGACGCCGGCGAGGTCGGCGTGCCCGGGTACTACAAAGTGCGGTTTCCGGACACCGACGTCCTCGCCGAACTCACCGCCACTACCCGCACCGGCGTGGGCCGGTTCACTTTTCCCCGCAACGGGAAGCCCGCGGTGTTCCATGTGCGCACCGGCGGATCGCTGGCGGGCAACTCCGCGGCGAACATCCAGATCGGTGACGACGGCACCACCATCACCGGCTCGGCGACCAGCGGCGACTTCTGCGGAATGGACAACACCTACACCGTCTACTTCGCCATGAAGTTCAGCCAGCCGTTCACCTCCTACGGCACCTGGGACGGCGACGCCGTCTACCCCGGCGCTCGTAGCGCGGATTCTCCGCACAGCGGCGGCTATGTGCAGTTTCCCGCCGGCGCGGTACTGGAAGTCAGAACCGCGCTGTCCTACGTCAGCGTCGACGGCGCACGAGCCAACCTGGCGGCCGAGGGCAAGAGCAGCTTCGACGACGTTCGCGCCGCCGCGATGGGCCAGTGGAACGCCATGCTGTCGCGCATCGCGGTGGCCGGTGCCGACCGGGACGTGAAAACCTTCTATACCGCCCTCTACCGTTCGCTGTTGCACCCCAACACCTTCAACGACGCGGACGGCCGTTACCTCGGATTCGACGGTGCCGTCCACACCGTGGCGCCCGGGCACACCCAGTACGCGAACTTCTCCGACTGGGACACCTACCGGTGCCTGGCAGCATTGCAAGCGTTGCTGTTTCCCAAGCTGGCCAGCGACATGGCCCAATCGCTGGTCAACGACGCCGAGCAGAGCGGATCGCTGCCCCGTTGGGCGCTGGCCAATTCCGCGACCGGCGTGATGACCGGAGACAACGTAGTGCCGCTCATCGTGAGCTTCTTTGCCTATGGCGCAAGGGATTTCGATGTCAAGGCGGCACTGCGCCACATGGTTGACGCGGCGACCACGGGCGGTGCCGGCCGCGGGTATGTGGAGCGGCCGGGCATCGCCACCTACCTGGAGCACGGCTATGCACCCAACACGGAGGAATTCCAGGGCAGCAACGGATTGGTGGGCGCGTCGATCACGTTGGAGTGGTCGATCGACGACTTCACCATCTCCCGGTTCGCCGACGCGCTGGGAGACAGCAAAACCGCCGCCGAATTCCTGAGCCGGGCACAGTACTGGCACAACCTGTTCAACCCGGCCACCGGTTACCTCTCGCCGCGCGACGCCGCCGGGTCCTTTCCCGTCGGTCCCGGTTTTGTGGAACCCCTCGGGGCGTACGGGCAGGACGGGTTCGACGAGGGCAACGCCGAGCAGTACCTCTGGCTGGTACCGCACAACGTCGCCGGACTGGTAACCGATCTGGGCGGCCGTCAGGCGGTCGCCGAGCGGCTCGACCGGTTCACCGCGCAGCTCAACGTGGGGCCGAACCTGCCGTATCTGTGGGCCGGTAACGAGCCGGGCTTCGGGGTGCCGTGGCTGTACAACTACATCGGTCAACCGTGGCAGACGCAGCAGCTGGTCGACCGGATCCGTAGCGAGCTGTTCGGTCCCAGCCCCGACGGTGAGCCCGGCAACGACGACCTGGGTGCGATGTCCAGCTGGTATGTCTGGGCCGCCCTCGGCATGTACCCGGTGACGCCGGGCACGCCGATCCTCGCCGTGAACACCCCGCTGTTCGACCGCGCCGTCATCACGCTTCCGAGCGGACGATCCATTCGGATCTCTGCCCCGGAGGCATCCAACGGGCGCAAGTACATCGACGGCCTCAGCATCGATGGCCGGCCCACCGATCGGACCTTCCTGCCGGAGTCGATCATCCGCACCGGCGGCGATCTGACGTTCGCATTGTCCGTCGTCCCCAACATGGTGTGGGGCACACAGGAGTCCTCGGCGCCGCCGTCGTTCGGCGGCTCGGTCTGAATGGCTTACGACGCCGCCGGCTGCGCCGCGCTTGCATTTCGCCGAGCGTGCAATCACTGCGAAATTTCGGCGATTTTTTCGCAGTGAGTACACGCTCGGCGCCCGGCTGCGATACGGGTTATACCTTGACCCCATGGCCGATCACCCCGATCACATCGACGAGGATCTGCTCGCCGGGCTCGAGGGCGCCGCACGCGCCGAGCGAGCCGAGCTGGTGCAGTGGCTGCTCGAGCAAGGCATCACCGCCGACGAAATCCGTGCGACCAACCCGCCGCTGCTGCTGGCCAGTAGACACCTCGTCGGCGACGACGGCACGTACGTATCCACCCGCGAGATCAGCGAGACCTACGGCGTTGACCTGGACCTGCTGCAGCGGGTGCAGCGTGCCATCGGGTTGGCCCGCGTGGATGACCCCGACGCCGTCGTGCATATGCGCGCCGACGGCGAAGCCGCTGCCTACGCGCAGCGGTTCGTCGAGCTGGGACTCGACCCCGAACACATCGTGCTCGTGGTGCGAGTGCTGGCCGAGGGACTCTCGCACACCGCCGAAGTCATGCGCTACTCGGCGCTTTCGGCGATCATGCAGCCCGGAGCCACCGAGTTGCAGATCGCCAAAGCCTCCAAGGCGCTGGTGAGCCAGATCGCGCCGCTGCTGGGCCCGATGATCAAAGACATGCTGTTCATGCACTTGCGGCACATGATGGAGACCGAAGCCGTCAATGCCGGCGAGCGCGCGGCCGGCAAGCCGCTCCCAGGAGCGCGTCAGGTCACCGTCGCCTTCGCCGACCTGGTCGGCTTCACCCGACTCGGTGAGGTGGTGTCGGCGGAAACGCTCGGCCAGCTCGCGGGCAGGCTGGCCGGACTGGCCCGGGACTTGACCGCCCCGCCGGTGCGGTTCGTCAAAACCATCGGCGACGCGGCGATGTTCGTCTGTCCCGAGCCGGAGCCCTTGCTGGACACCATCCTGAAACTTGTCGACGTCATCGACAGCGACAACGACTTTCCCCGACTACGGGCCGGAGTTGCCTCCGGAATGGCCGTCAGCCGGGCCGGCGACTGGTTCGGAAGTCCGGTGAACGTGGCGAGCCGGGTCACCGGCGTGGCACGACCGGGAACGGTGCTGGTCGCGGATTCGGTGCGCGAGGCTGTCGGCGAGGACGCCGGACTCCACTGGTCCTTCGCCGGAGCACGGCGACTGAAGGGCATCAAGAACGAGGTGCGGCTCTTCCGGGTGCGACGCGGTCCCGCTTCCAGTTGACGGTTTCGCTGCCAGTGAACGACATTCCATTACAGCTGTAACAATGTAATCATGTAATCCATGAAGCACCATCACGCATATGGCCGTCGATACGGCCGCCCCGGAGGCTGGCAGCAAGCCCAGCAACCCGACGCCAGCGGCGCCGCCGAGTGGTTCGCCGGGCGCCTGCCCGACGACTGGTTCGACGGCGATCCCACGGTGATCGTCGACCGCGAGGAGATCACCGTCATCGGCAAGCTGCCGGACTCCGCGAGCTCCGGCCAAGAAGAGACCGGCGAGCGCACCGAAGGACGAGTGTCCCGTTTCCGCGAAGAAACCCGCCCGGAGCGAATGAACATCGCCGACGAAGCCCAGGACCGCTACGGACGCAAGGTTTCCTGGGGCGTCGAAGTCAACGGTGAGCGAATCTTGTTCACGCACATCGCCGTTCCGGTGATGACCCGCTTGAAGCAACCCGAACGCCAGGTGCTCGACACGCTGGTTGACGCGGGCGTTGCCCGGTCTCGGGCGGACGCGTTGGCGTGGTCGGTAAAGCTGGTCGGTGAGCACACCGAGGAGTGGCTGGCCAAGTTACGAGCCGCGATGTCCGCGGTCGACGACCTGCGCGCGGAGGGTCCAGACCTGCCCGGCTAAGCCGGCTCACGACGCATTTTTGGATGCATCGTTGATATTGGCGAGGATCTTGTCCGTGATCCGGGCGCCTTCGTCGGTGAGTTTGTAGGAGCAGGCATTGGTGTCGGTGATCACGTTGTTGGCCACACCCAACACGTGCTGACACGCCCAGCCCCTTTCGCCTTCCTGAGTCGCCGTGATCATGATTTTCGGGAATGTGCCGTCGACTTGGCGATACGACCACCGGAATGTCTCGCCCTTGGTGGTCGTGACGGTCACGTCCTTGCCGGCGCAGGCTTTCCACTTGTCCTCCGACGTCTTCAAGAATGCGTTCGCTTTGTCGGCGGATGGGAAACTCACTACGCCCTCGATGACCCAGTGTGGATAATCTTGGACGCGCTCACGCATCACTTTGGCGTTGACCCCGGTATAGCCAGTTCCTGCATACACCGGGCCAGCGATGGAGTACCGCACAGCCACGCACTCTGACGGTTGCACCTTCGCCGAAACTTTGTCCGTGTCCGTGATGGGATCACCGGCCTGCATGTCCGAAGCGCCCATGATCGAGTTGACATCCGAGACGCTCAGCAGCAGCGAATTGAGCCGATCAGCCGCGATTGGTTTGGGCGGCGGCTTCGGTGCGGGTTGGGAGACGAAGTAGGCGACGATGCCGCCGCCGATCAGGACGATCAGCACGACCCCGACGATGGCGACGATAAGCCAGGGGTTCCGCCGTTTGGCGGGTGGCTGCTGCCACGGGGGCGGCCCGCCATGCTGGTAGGGCTGGCCGGTGGGCTGTTGCTGGACGGCCGGGCCGGGTGGTTGCCCGCCCCAGCTGCTGGCGGGTTGGTGGTATTGACCGCCGGCGGCCGGGGCGTTTGGGGTGGGCACGGGTCCGCTGTTGGGGGCCCAGCCGGGTTGGCCGGTCGGGGCGGGTCGTTGGATGGGACCGCTGCCCGGGCTGGGGTAGGGCGGTTGCGGGGTGGGGGTGGGCGGGGGTGTCGAGTAGCCCGGGCGGTAGGCGGCCGGCGGCGGCGTCGTGGGACGGGCCGCGGGCGGGGGAGTCGTTGCGGTGGCGGCCATGGTGGGTGGCGGAGCCGTGGTGGCGGGTCCGAGCAGGGTGGCTTCTTGGCTGCGGCGCACGATGTTGGCGGCGTGGTCTTGGTCGGGGTCGCTGAGGGCTTCATGGGCGGCCAGCGCCAGATCACCGGCGCTGGCGTAGCGGTCCTCGGGCTTTTTGGCCATGCCCTTGGCGATCACGGCGTCTAGCGCCCTGGGGATGCCCGCCCGGCTGGCGCTGGGTTGGGGGATGGGATCCATCATGTGGGCGGTGATCAGTGTGCTGGCGCTGTCGGAGCGATAGGGCGGGGCTCCGGTCAGGCATTCGTAGAGCACGCAGGCCAGTGCGTAGATGTCGGCGCGGTAGGTGACCTCGTCGTTGGAAAACCGTTCGGGCGCCATGTATTTCCAGGTGCCCACCGCCGTGCCCAGCTGGGTGAGTTTCTCGTCGGTGGTCGCACTGGCGATGCCGAAGTCCACCAAATAGGCGAAGTCATCCCGGGTGACCAAGACGTTGGGGGGTTTGACGTCGCGGTGCATCACCCCGGCGGCGTGTGCGGCGTCCAACGCCGAGGCGACCTGGCTGATGATGGCTACCGCCCGCGGCGGGGTCAGCGGCCCGTAGCGCTTGAGCAGGCTGTCCAGATCGGTGCCCTCGATCAGGCGCATCTCCAAATACAGCTGGCCATCAATCTCGCCAAAGTCATGGATCGGGACCACATGCGGTTCTTTGAGCCGGCCGGTGATGCGGGCTTCGCGCTTCATCCGCTCCCGAAAGACCGGGTCCTTGCTGAACTCCGCGGTCATCACCTTGACCGCGACCGTCCACTCCTTGACGGTGTGCTCGGCCTCATAGACCTCGCCCATCCCACCGCGGCCCAGCAGCCGCTTGAGCCGATAGGGTCCAAACGTCGACCCCACCCGCGAGCCCCGCTCGTCGCTCATCGCTGCTCCTCCCCACCGCGGGACCCCGGACGACAATATCAACCGCCCCGCATTGCCAGGCGCGATTCGTCTGGTCGCCTTGTTGGAGGCCCTGGCCCAGTGTCCCCCAGGCACGGTCTTGCTGCCATCAGATGAATCGCGCCACGCCCCGCGACGACATATGTGCCCAGGTGCTGAACCTCTAGGCTTCGGCCCCCAATGACGCAGTGCCGCTGTGGCATTGGTGCGTGGCGCCGGGTGGGCGCCGTGGTTATTGGATGTTGTTGACCTTGTCGACGATCTTGTCGGAGATCGTAACGGCCTGATCGTTGAGTTTGTAAGCGCACGCATTGGCCTCGACGATCACATTGTTGGCCACGCTCATCGCACGCTGACATTGCCAACCGTCGGCGGCTTCCTGGGTGTTCACCAGCGAGATTTTGGGTGGCTCGCCTTGCACCTGGGAAACGGTCCACCGGTAGGTCTTGTTCTTGGACGTGTTCGTGACCGTTATCGTCTTGCCGGAACAGCCTTTCCACGTGCGCTGAGCCGTCTCGAGGAAATCGCGGGCTTTGTCGGCTGACGGGAAGGTCACCACGGCCTGGTGCACCCAGTGGTCGAATTTGTCCCCCGACTCGGACGAGACGTTCCCGTTCACGCCGGTGTAGCCGGTGCCCGTGTAGGTCGGGTCCTGCGCGGCGTACAACACCCCCAGACACGACGGGTCGGACAGCGTCAGTGTGGACTTCGACATCGTCGTGATCGGGTCGCCGGGCGTCATGTTGGTGGCACCCATGATCGAGTTGATTTCCGAGGAGCTCAGCAGCAGTGAACTGAGCCGATCAGCGGCTATCGGCGGAGGCGGTGGCTTCGGTTTTGGTTTGTTGGCGAATACCCCTAGCCCTGCGAGCGCGATCGTGGCGCCGCCGATCAGGACGATCAGCACGACCCCGACGATGGCGACGATAAGCCAGGGGTTCCGCCGTTTGGCGGGTGGCTGCTGCCACGGGGGCGGCCCGCCATGCTGGTAGGGCTGGCCGGTGGGCTGTTGCTGGACGGCCGGGCCGGGTGGTTGCCCGCCCCAGCTGCTGGCGGGTTGGTGGTATTGACCGCCGGCGGCCGGGGCGTTTGGGGTGGGCACGGGTCCGCTGTTGGGGGCCCAGCCGGGTTGGCCGGTCGGGGCGGGTCGTTGGATGGGACCGCTGCCCGGGCTGGGGTAGGGCGGTTGCGGGGTGGGGGTGGGCGGGGGTGTCGAGTAGCCCGGGCGGTAGGCGGCCGGCGGCGGCGTCGTGGGACGGGCCGCGGGCGGGGGAGTCGTTGCGGTGGCGGCCATGGTGGGTGGCGGAGCCGTGGTGGCGGGTCCGAGCAGGGTGGCTTCTTGGCTGCGGCGCACGATGTTGGCGGCGTGGTCTTGGTCGGGGTCGCTGAGGGCTTCATGGGCGGCCAGCGCCAGATCACCGGCGCTGGCGTAGCGGTCCTCGGGCTTTTTGGCCATGCCCTTGGCGATCACCGCGTCTAGCGCCCTGGGGATGCCCGCTCGGCTGGCGCTGGGTTGGGGGATGGGATCCATCATGTGGGCGGTGATCAGTGTGCTGGCGCTGTCGGAGCGATAGGGCGGGGCTCCGGTCAGGCATTCGTAAAGCACGCAGGCCAGTGCGTAGATGTCGGCGCGGTAGGTGACCTCGTCGTTGGAAAACCGTTCGGGGGCCATGTATTTCCAGGTGCCCACCGCGGTGCCCAGCTGGGTGAGTTTCTCGTCGGTGGTGGCACTGGCGATGCCGAAGTCCACCAAATAGGCGAAGTCATCCCGGGTGACCAAGACGTTGGGGGGTTTGACGTCGCGGTGCATCACCCCGGCGGCGTGTGCGGCGTCTAACGCCGAGGCGACCTGGCTGATGATGGCCACCGCGCGCGGCGGGGTCAGCGGCCCGTAGCGCTTGAGCAGGCTGTCCAGGTCGATGCCCTCGATCAGGCGCATCTCCAAATAGAGCTGGCCGTCGATCTCGCCGTAGTCGTGGATGGGCACCACATGCGGTTCCTGCAGTCGCCCGGCGATGCGGGCTTCGCGCTTCATCCGCTCCCGGAACACCGCGTCCTTGCTGAACTCGGCGTTCATCATCTTGACCGCGACCGTCCACTCCTTGACGGTGTGCTCGGCCTCGTAGACCTCGCCCATCCCGCCGCGGCCCAGCAGTCGCGTGAGCCGATAGGGCCCAAACGTCGACCCCACCCGCGAGCCCCGCTCGTCGCCCATCGCTGCTCCTCCAAACCATCCCCGCCGCCCCCGCCGACAATATCAACCGTGCCGCACTGCCAGGCGCGATTCGCTGCGGTCGCAGCGGCCTATGGACCGCCCCTCGCAAGATTGCTCAGATCAGTGCAACTCGGATGAATCGCGGGACACCCGGAAGTAGTGCCCGGTGCTGCCGTCGGTGCACGTCATGCCGGTTGGTTCGCTGTCGCAGGTGAGCGGGTTCACCGTCCACGTGCCGCCATAGGTGAGCGTCGGTAAATTGCTGCCGCGCAAGGTATCCGAGTTGCAGACGAAGCCAGCCGCAGTTCCCTGTCGCAACTCCACGCGATCACCCCATTCACCCTCGCAACCGTCCGGTCGGGGTGGCGCCACCCAGGTGTGGTCGGTGATCTCACAGTCGGCAAACGCTTTGTTGCCCAACGACCCCATGGCGCAGGCGATGTCGCCCGTCGGGGACTGGAATTGGTAATACGTCTCCGCCCGCGCCGTAGCGGGATCAAGCATCATCACCGCGGCACTCAGCACCAGCATCGCGACGGCTTTGCGCATCAACGGCCGATGTTCACTTGACCGCGTGACGGTGCGGGTCGAGTCGCTTGAGCCTGATCGCGATGAGGATGATCAGCACCACCGCCTGCACCCCGCACACGGCGGCGGCGAACAGCCAGCTATGCACCGAGTGCTTCCACATGGGATCGATGTCTTTACCGGCGCTCTCAAGCAGGTCGTTGAGCTGGATGGTGGACGCGCCCATCGCATAGGCCCACCGCGACGGCGACAGCCAGGCCAGCTGCTCCAGCGGGATCCGGCCATGCACCGCGAATATGCCGCCACAGAGCACGAGTTCGGCCATCACCACCATGACCAGCATTTGCATGCCTCGGTCCGCATTGCCGATCATCGCCGAAATCAGCAGACCGATCAGCATCGAGACCACGGTGACCGCGACAACCGACACCGCCAGCTCGAACCTGCCGTCGGGCAATACCACTGCCTCGTCCGGACCTGGCCGCAGCGCAATCCCCAGAAACCCGAGCAGCAGCCCCTGCATGGTGGTCAACGCGGTCAGCACCACCAATTTGGAGGCCAGATACGCGACGCTGGACAGGCCGATGCCGTGTTCGCGCTGATATATGGCTCGCTCCTTGACTATTTCGCGGATCGATGCGGCGCATCCCATCAGTGCGCCACCGATGATCAGCAGCGTCAAAATCTGCGAAGGTTGATTCGACTTCAGCATCACGGCGTCGGACTCCTTCACCCCAGCCTTGCCCGGGACCAAGAGCACGAACAGGCTGAGCAACACCGGGAGGGCCACCAGTGTCACCGAATACTGGCGATCGGCGGCGATGACCGCCAGATACCGTCGGCACAGCGTGGCGAACTGGGCGAACGCGCTCTGCTGGGCGACCGCTTTGGCAGGACGCTCGGCGCTTGGCTGCGCCGCCTTCTGGACCGGGTGTGGGCCGGAGAGCGCCTGCTTGAGAGCTGATGTGTTGAACCGGCCGGTCCAGTCGGTGTCGGTGTCGTGCTCGAGAAGGTTGAAAAGGTCGGCAAAGTCGCTGCAGTCGAAGTAGTGCAGCGCCTGCTGCGGCGGTCCGAAGTAGGCCAGCCGACCGCCGGGCGCCAAGACGAGCAACCGGTCGCACATGCTGAGCTGGGCGATGTTGTGGGTGACCACCACCACGGATCGGCCGTCTTTGGCCAACCCGTGCAGGGTCTGCATGACCGACTTCTCGTAGCCCGGATCAAGGCCCGACGTCGGCTCGTCGAGGAACAGCAGCGACGGCTTGGTCAACAGCTCCAGCGCGACGCTGGTGCGTTTGCGCTGACCGCCGGACAGGCTGTCGATGCGTTGGTTGGCATGCGCCGTCAGCCCGAGCTCGGCCAGCACCTCGTCGATGCGGTGCTCGCGTTCAGCGGCCGACACGTCATGCGGAAACCGTAGCCGGGCAGCATAATTCAGCGCTCGGCGCACCGTCAGCGAGGTGTGCAGGATGTCGTCCTGCGGTACGAAGCCGATGCGGTGGCGAAGCTCGGCGTAGTTCTGATACAGGTTGCGGTCGTCGTAGCGCACCTCGCCGCTGCTGGCCGGACGGAACCCGGTCAGCGCGCCCAACAACGTCGACTTGCCGGCCCCGCTCGGCCCGACCACCGCCATGAAGCAACGCTCCGGCAGGGCGAAGCTGACGTCGGACAACAGCACTTTGCCCTTGCCGGTGACCACCCGCAGGTTGGATGCCTCGTACGAGACGTCGCCGGTGTCGACGTATTCCACCAGCCGGCCGCCGGCGAGGTGCAGCAGCTGGTGTCCGATGCCGACGATGTCGTCGGGTCCGATGACCGCGCTGTCGATCCGGTTGCCGTTGACGTAAGTTCCGTTGGCGCTGTTGTTGTCGACGAGTTCCCACTGGTTGCCGGAGCGCCGCAACGACGCGTGGCGGCGGGACACCAGCAAGTCGTCCAGGACCACGTCGTTGTCGGGCGCGCGGCCGATCGTGACGACCAGCTGGTCGATGTGGTGTACCGCAGTCGGCGGCCGGGTGATCGACGTATCGGTGCGGGGCCGTGCCGCGGCGCCACTGCCCGGGGCGCTCGGTCTGTTGGGCGGGATCTGTGGCGGTTTGGTGACGATTGTCGTGTCGAGGCCGGATCGTGGCGAGGCGGGGCTGTGCGGCGCCGGGCCCTGCTGACCGGATGGGCCGGGCGGCTTCGCGGTAGGTACTGACGGCGGTTTGGTGATGATCGTCGTGTCTAGAAGTCGTTGCGGCGCAGGGGGTTTCGAGGTATCCGGCGCGGGGGGCTTGGCGATGGGCGCGGTATGCGACGTGGTGATGACGGTGGTGTCACCCCCAGGTCGTGGCGTGCCCTTCGGCCCGTCCATGGTCTCCGGCCTGGTGGGCGGCGGCGGCGGTGGACTGATCGGATGCAGTTGGATCAACTCGCCGGACGACGCCGAACCGAGCATCACCGTGACCGGCTGACGGATGGTCAACCTGTCCACCCGCTGCCCGTTCACGAACGAGCCGTTCTTGCTGTGGTTGACCAGAACCCAACCGTCGGGCGTGGGCAGCAGCACCGCGTGGTCCCGCGACACCCGGGGGTTTTGCATCCGGAAATCGGCTTCGTTTGCCCGACCAATGGTCCAGGCCCGGCCGGGGGTGGCCTTCCAGGTGCGTCCGCCGGCATGCAGCTGCAGGTGAGACGGACTGTTGGTGACGATGTCGGTCTTGTCGTCCATGGGTGGCCTCCGATAAATCGACCTGGCTGCGGGAGTCTGGAAACTCAGGAGTGCGAAGCCCACCACTTGTATAGCTGATCGAGGTCCGGTCCTTGGAGCTTTCCGCCGACCAGCCCGAACACCATAGTCTGCTGATTGCTCCACATCACCTGAGGCTCGGTGGTTTTGTATATGCCACAGGCGATCTGGCCGAGGATGGTGTTCGGGTCGCGGTTGTGCCACCAGGTGCCCGGTGACGCCTTGTTGCCCGGGCAACTCTGGATGGTGAACGTCTTGGTGAAGTTGCTGAACGCGTCTTGCACCGATTGCAGAGTCGGGTAAAGCCCGTAGGTCGCCACCGTCGGGCCGTTGGCGTCGGTGTTGGGTCCGCACTTCACCGAGACCAGTGCTCCCGGCATCGGTTGCGTATCGGGTGTGCACGTGCCCGTGGAATAGCCCGACGGCAGTGCCGTGAGCAGTCTTTGGAGGTTCGCGGAAGTGGCGGTCGTCGTTCTGGTGGTGCTGGGAATTCTCGTCGTCGTGGTCACCGTCGTGCTCGTCACCGGCGCGGCGTCATTGTGCTGGTCCGGATTGTGCCCGGCCATTGCGATCACGACGGCGGCGATCACCAAGACCGCCACCAAGGCAGCAACCCCGACGACAAGCGGCCACGGGTTACGGCGGCGCGGCGGCGCCGACGGGCTCCACTGGGCGGGCCCGAGCAACTGCTGCGGGCCACCGGGGGACGGCTGCGGGCCGGCCCAGGGGAAGGCGGGCGCGCTGTTGGAAACCACGCTGGGACGGCCGGTCGGGGAGGGCTGCGACGTCAGCGCGGAGCCGGCAGAGCCGACGTACCCGGTTGCTGGACCGGCCGGTCGGTACTGGCCTGTTTGGCGCGTGACGGCCTGATGCGGCCGGGTGGCTTCGTCGCTGTGGCGCAGGATGTCGACGGTCTGGTCTTGATCGGGGTTGGTGAGCGCTTGGTGGGCCGCCTTGGCCAGCTCGCCCGCCGTGGCGTAGCGGTCGTCGGGCCTTTTGGCCATGCCCTTCGCGATTACCGCGTCCAACGACCTCGGGACGCCGGAGCGCTTGATGCTGGCCTGCGGGATCGGGTCCATCATGTGTGCGGTGACCAGTACCCCGGCGCTGTCGGACGCGTACGGCGGGGCGCCGGTAAGGCACTCGTAGAGCACGCAGGCCAGTGCATAGATATCGGCGCGGTGAGTGACTTCGCCCGACGAAAACCGTTCGGGCGCCATGTATTTCCAGGTGCCCACCGCCGTGCCGAGCTGGGTGAGTTTCTCGTCGGTGGTGGCGCTGGCGATGCCGAAGTCGACCAGGTAGGCGAAGTCGTCGCGGGTGACCAGGACGTTGGGGGGTTTGACGTCGCGGTGCATGATCCCGGCGGCGTGTGCGGCATCGAGGGCCGAGGCGACTTGGGTGATGATGGCCACCGCGCGCGGCGGGGTCAGCGGCCCGGACCGTTTGAGCAGCGTCTCGAGGTCGGTGCCGTTGATGAGCCGCATCTCCAAATAGAGCTGGCCGTCGATTTCGCCGTAGTCGTGGATGGGTACGACATGCGGTTCCTGTAGCCGGCCGGTGTGGCGGGCTTCGCGTTTCATCCGCTCCCGGAAAACCGGGTCCTTGCTGAGGGTTTCCGACATCAGCTTGATCGCCACCGTCCACCCTTTGACGGTGTGTTCGGCCTCGTAGACCTGGCCCATCCCGCCGTGACCCAGGGGCCGCTTCAGGTAGTAGGGCCCGAACATCGATCCCGCGCGCGAGCCCTGCCCGTCGCTCATCGCCTGACTGACCCCTCCGCATGACCCCGCAACCCCGCCGACAATATCAACAGCGGCGGACAGACCAGGGGTCCGGAAAACGCCGACTGGAACAGGTCAGCCGTTCTTGCCCCACCAGTTGTGCAGTTCCTCGATGTTGGCGGTCCCGCCGAAAACGTCACTGAGCATCAGCTTGCTCTCGTTGCTCCAAATCACGTTCGGCTGGTTCTTGTAGGTACCGCAGGCGATCATGCCGGCAGTCACCGTCGGGCTGTTTTTGTAGTGCCAGCCGTCTGGTGAAGCGCCCTCTCCGGGACAGTTCATCAACTGCACGGCGGCGATGTCGTCGTTGAAGGCTTTCTTCAGCGAGCCGAGATCGGGGAACAGCCCGTAGATCGCCTTGGTCGGACCGCCCGGGCTGGTGTTCTGTCCGCACTTCACCATTGCCGTCGACCCCTGCCAGATGCTGTTGGCCGACGGGGTGGTCGACGTGCAGGTACCCGTGGGATAACCCTTGGGCAGCATGCTCATCAGCTTGCTTTGCGGGTCGCTAGTCGGTGAGGCCGAAGGAGAAGTGCTCGAGGTGGTCGTCACCACCGAGGAGGTGGTGTGGTCCGCTTGCGAATGGTCGTCCGATTTGTTGGTGACCAAGAAAATGCCAACGGCGGCAAGGACGAGGACCACGACCAGCGCCGCGACGCCGGCGAGGATGGGCCATGGGCTGCGTTTGGCCGGCGGCTGGCCCTGGGTCCACGGGGTCGGACCGCCAGGCGGGGGCGCGCCGGGCGCCTGGCCACCCCAGTTACCGGCCGGACCCTGGAAATATTGCGGGGTCGGAACGGGTCCTGAGCCGGAGGGGCTGGCGTACGGCGATTGCTGGCCGGACGTCGGTGGTGGGGTGAAGTGCTGGCCTGACGCCGGAGGGCCGGCGACCCCGGCGCCGGCCAGGGTGGCCGGCGTAGTGCCGCCGGGCGCGAGCGTCGTCGCTTCCTGGCTGCGGCGCACGATGTTGGCGGCGCGGTCTTGGTCGGGGTCGCTGAGCGCCTCATGGGCGGCCAGCGCCAGATCACCCGCGCTGGCGTAGCGGTCCTCGGGCTTTTTGGCCATGCCCTTGGCGATCACGGCGTCCAGCGCCCTGGGGATGCCGGCCCGACTGGCGCTGGGCTGCGGCACCGGGTCCATCAGATGCGAAGTCACCAGCATGCTGGCGCTGTCGGACCGATAGGGCGGCGACCCGGTCAGGCATTCGTAGAGCACGCAGGCCAGCGCGTAGATGTCGGCGCGGTAGGTGACCTCATCGTTGGAAAACCGTTCGGGCGCCATGTATTTCCAGGTGCCCACCGCCGTGCCCAATTGGGTGAGTTTCTCGTCGGTGGTCGCACTGGCGATGCCGAAGTCCACCAAATAGGCGAAGTCATCCCGGGTGACCAAGACGTTGGGGGGCTTGACGTCGCGGTGCATCACCCCGGCGGCGTGCGCGGCGTCCAACGCCGAGGCGACCTGGCTGATGATGGCCACCGCGCGCGGCGGGGTCAGCGGCCCGTAGCGCTTGAGCAGGCTGTCCAGATCGGTGCCCTCGATCAGGCGCATCTCCAAATACAGCTGGCCATCAATCTCGCCGTAATCATGGATCGGGACCACATGCGGTTCTTTGAGCCGGCCGGTGATTCGGGCTTCACGCTTCATCCGCTCCCGAAAGACCGCGTCCTTGCTGAACTCCGCGTTCATCACCTTGACCGCGACGGTCCACTCCTTGACGGTGTGCTCGGCCTCGTAGACCTCGCCCATCCCGCCGTGCCCCAGCAGCCGCTTGAGCCGATAGGGCCCAAACATCGACCCGACCCGCGAGCCCTGCTCGTCGCCCATCGCTGCTCCTCCGACCATTCCCGCGATGCCGCTCACACTATCAACGGCGACCGACCAATTCGCCGGCCACAAATCGCTGACCGAGCAATCATGACGGTAAGACGTAACCAGCCCGGCCGCATGACATCCGCAAGATCTCGTTCCCACCGGTGCTGTCCGGCGACTCACTCGATCGCCGAAAAACCAGCGGTTTCCTCTCCGTTGTCCACGGCGACCCTAAACGTGAACTCGTGGTCGCAGATTCGGATGTGGTCACCGTCGTTGAGCGTGGCGGCCGTACGAATCCGCTGGTACTGCACATGCACTCCGTTGGATGACCGCAGGTCGTTGATGATGTAGTTGGTCCCGGTGTCGACGATAACGGCGTGATGGCGGCTGACATTGGCGCTCTCCAGGACAATGTCGTTGTCGCGCAGCCGTCCAATCCGCGTCGCCGCCGACTTCAATGGATATCGCTCACCCGAAGCTGCGTACAGATAGGCGAGAACTTTCTGCCCGGTGACGCTGGTGCGCTGATCGAGCACGGTGACAGTGCCCACCGCGGTGGTCTTGGCGTGCTTCTTGACGTCCAGGGGTTCCTGGCGCAGGACCTTGTCGTTCAAGTCGCGCAGGGTCTGGCCGGGGTCGATGCCGAGGTCGTCAGCCAGCATCGTCTTCACCCGGCGATAGGCGGCCAACGCGTCGGACTGGCGGTCGGTGAGGTAGTAGGCGGTGATCAGCTGCGCCCACAACGGTTCCCGGTAAGGATGCTCATTGGTGAGCGCTTCGAGTTCGGTGATGACGGACGACGCACGTCCGCAAGCGATTTCAGCTTCTGCCTTCGCGGTGTGAGCGACGATCTTGTCCTCGACGAGGGCGGTGGCAAAGGTTTCGACGAACTGGAAGTCGCGTAAATCCTCGAGTACCGGTCCACGCCACTCCGCCAGCGCTTCGGACAGGTGACGGCTGGCGTGCTCGAATCGACCGGACGCGGCGGCGTGCACGCCCGCGTTCTTCGCGGTGATGAACCGCCCTAGATCGCAAGCGTTCTCGGAGATGCTCAGCCGGTAGCCCGGCGGTGCCGCAGCCAACACTCCGCGCGGGTCTATCCCCACGCCGCTGAGCAGCTTGCGAAGGTTGGAGACGTAGGAATGGATGCTGGCCCTTGCCCCAGACGGGGGCCATCCCTCCCAGACGGCGGTGATCAGCCGATCCACGCCAACCGGGCTGTTGCGGTTCATCAGCAGCATGGCCAGCACGGCCCGCTGCTTGGGCGTACCCAACGGCACCAAGGCGCCGTCAACACGCATCTCCAACGGTCCGAGCAGACCGAATTCGAGACGTATGTCCTCCATCGCGCTTACCAGCCCTTCCGGGTGCTCTGCGACTTAGTGTCGCATTACGCGTCGCCGCATTACTGTCATTTTGATACGAAGTCCTCGGATTGGGTAACAATGGCGCACTGGCGCAGCGGCTTGGCTCTGCGCGGTCCCGACGTTGAGGTGCCCGAACCTGGCGCGCGCAGCTGTCGTGCGATCACCGGAGGTCGGCTCGTTCGGCCCGCACGGCTGCCGAGGAACGCTCAAATGTTGGAGTTGTCAACGCGATCAGCGCTCTGTCACACGAATTGTCTTGCGCTACAGGGCCACACGCAAAGGCAGGCAGCCGGCCGGATGCTTTACCGGGTAGCTGCCTGCCGTTGCGAAACCGACAGTGGCTGCCGAATTAGGTGGTGGTGACTACACCTTCGTTGCTGGTGGCCCACGCTTGCAAGAACAGCGACAGGGGAACCTGCTCGTCTTTGCCGTTCGGGGTGCCGCTGTCGTTGAGGTGCACGATGTTGTTGGCCGTGTCGATACCGGTCACCACCACCGCGTGGTCCGACAGCGGGTTGCCGTTTTTGTCCTTGGTTTCGATCGGCTTGTGCCAGATCATTTCCGCGTTCAAGCTGACGATCAACTTGTGACCGCTGCCCAGCAGTTGCTCGAGTCCCTCGATGCCCGCCGGAACGCCCGTCTTGGACGAGTAGGTCTTATTGCTGTAGACGGCCTTGACGCCGTACTGCTTGAGCAGCTCGGGGAGGTCCGGCATCACGGTGCCATTGCCTTCGGTCTTGTCACCCTTGACCGGCTTGATGTAGATCGAGCCGCTGTGCACGATGCTCGGGGTGGACTGGGCCACCTTGATGATGGCGTGCTCGGAGGGCTCTTTGCCGGTCACCTGTCCGACCACGTCGGCGCTGGCCATGATGGCGCAGTCGTCGTAGTTCTGGTGACGCCACCACTGGGCGGCGGCGGCGGGGTCGCCGTACATGGTTCCCCCGGCTGCCTGGGCGGTGCCGGTGGCCAGACCCAGCGAGAGGGCTGCGGCAATCGCGGCGAAGGTAGCGGTCTTGGCGATTTTGGAGATCTTGAGCATGCTCAGGGTCTTCATTGGTCGTTCCTTTTCTCATTTCCGCTTGTGCGGAGTGGCTTGTTGAGAAAAGGTTCGAGCGTTGACCTAGTCGTTATCTCCATGAATCCTTGAAGAGATCCCGCGCCGTTGTCGCGGGCCCGCCATTTCGGCAAAGACGCAGCTCAGAGCGCCTCTGAGCTTGCGCGTGCCAGCGCGCGCGGCCGAGCGCGCGAATCGCATGTGGCGCGCGTCGCGGGACACGTTTTGGTCACGCAAACAGGTCACCGCAGGGCGGTCGGCCCGTCAGAGGAGACAACGCTCGCTGCGCCCGTCGGGGCGACGAGCTCTAGTTGCAGCCCCAGGCGACGATGGTGCCGGAACCACCGCCGAGGTTTTTGACGGCAGCGGTCTCGGCTTCGGTCAGCGTGTTGCCGTAGCCCCCGATGAACATGGTGGCGTTCTCAGCGACGGCGCCGCAGTTGGTGAAGTCGACCAGGACCTTGCAGTCGGAGTAGCCGCAAGCGCTCATCGCCCCGGAATCGGCCGCTGCTTTCGTCGATGCGTGCAACGCCCTGCCGTACACCCGGTGCGAGGGCGAGACAGCAATCGCGCCGTGTTGGTCGTCGGCGCGTGCCGTCGGGGCCAGCCCGGCGGACATCGCGGTCACCACTGCCATGCTGCCGACCACGACCGCAGCGTGTCGCCGAAAAGCGCGCATTTCCATGAGGGTTCCTTTCCCGTGCCGACGGGTCGGTGGAGTTGAAAACGAGGTGGGATGCATGGTGGTCGTATCCGGTGGCGGCTATACCGGTGGCTTGGTGGCAGTGACCGGCTTGCCCCAATCGGACATGGTCAGCGTGATCGTGCTGTTCTCGGCCGGGACGAACTGGAGCTTGACCAGGTGGTGAGATCCATCGGATGCGATCCACACGGTAGTGGGTTCCTGCGTCTCGGTCTCCGGGCCGAGTCGGCGCCCGGCCAGCGTGGCGACGTCGTTGGACGACGAGGTGCCGGTGATCTTGGTGGTCGCGATGCCGTTCACCTGCTCGGTTCCGGCCACCTTCGGGTTTTTGAGGTTAGCCAGAATGTGGGCCAGGCCCTTGTCGGGATCCAGCAGCGTTCCCACGTCATAGATCGATACGCCGTCACCGTAATCGACGTATTTTCCTTCGGTCCCGCCCAGTTGGGCGTACAGGTGGCCGTCGATGAACACGAACTTCGAGTCCTCGGACTTCGACCCGACGGTCAGGGTCGCGTTACCGGTGGCCACTTGTGGATTTTTGCCAACGTCGCCGTCGAGCTTGGTCAGCGAGAGGTTGGGCACGTTGCCTTGCACGTCGACATGC
Organism: Mycobacterium sp. NGS66; assembly: GCF_059812225.1. Lineage (NCBI taxonomy): Bacteria > Bacillati > Actinomycetota > Actinomycetes > Mycobacteriales > Mycobacteriaceae > Mycobacterium > Mycobacterium sp. NGS66. The sequence continues at coordinate 165,221 of NZ_JCALCG010000002.1, forward strand.
AGGTGCATGGACGTGACCTGCCGCATGGCGTCGGCGGCTTCCTTGACGACGTTCGCGGCGTCGACATTCGATGGGCCTGGCGACGATCCGCCGCTTCCGCCCGTGCCCTTGTTCGAGCCGGAGCAGCCACTGATCGCGAACACCAAGGCGAGAATTGCGGCCATGACAGCGACTACGGTCCGATGCGGAAACTTCATCGACATCTCCTTCGGTTGGCCCACTTGTGTTTGCCGCAGAGAAATCCTGTGCAGCGAAGTTAACAGCCGAGGAGAGCCTATACCGGGAATGTCGGCGCAGAATGCGATTTCGCGGCTCAGATTTCCGACGGTGCCCGAGTCACGCCCGCGTCATGCGGTAGTACTCGCCGCGCGCGGCCATGAGTTCGTCATGGCTGCCTTGCTCGACGATCTTGCCGGCCCGCATCACCAGAATGCGATCGGCATCGCGGATGGTCGAAAGCCGATGCGCGACAATGAAACTCGTTCGATCTCGGCGGAGCTCGCCGGTGGCACGCGCAATCAGGGCCTCGGTGCGAGTGTCGACCGAACTGGTCGCTTCGTCCAGGATCAGCAGTTGCGGCCGGGAGAGGAATGCTCGCGCGATGGTGATGAGTTGCTTCTCGCCGGCACTGATGTTGCCGCCGTCGTTGCTGACGCGAGTCTGGTAGCCGTCGGGCAGCCCGCGCACGAACAGGTCGACGTGTGCCGCCTCGGCGGCCTGCGCCACCTCTTCCGCGCTGGCCTCCGGCCGGCCGTAGGCGATGTTCTCGGCGATCGTCCCGTCGAATAGCCAGGTGTCCTGCAGCACCATGCCGATTCGCGATCGCAGCGTCTGCCTGCTCATGGCGGTGATGTCGATCCCGTCGACCAATATGTGTCCGGAATCCACGTCGTAGAACCGCATCAGCAGATTGACCAGCGTGGTCTTGCCCGCCCCGGTCGGGCCGACGATCGCGATCGTGCTGCCCGGCTCGGCCACCAGCGACACGTCTTCGATCACCGGGGTGCCCGCCCGGTATGCAAAGCTCACGTGTTCGAACTCGACGCGTCCGGACGGCGCCTGGCCGTTGGGCGAGACGACAATTGGGGCGCTTTCGAGGTTCGGGGTTTCTTCGGGTTCGTCGAGCAGGTCGAAAACCCGCTCGGCGCTGGCCACCCCGGATTGCAGCGTGTTGTACATGCCGGCCACCTGGTTGACCGGCGTGGTGAACTGCCGAACGTATTGCACGAACGCCTGAATGCTGCCCAGCGTGATCTGCCCGGCGGCAATCTGCAGTCCGCCCACCACGGCCACCGCTACGTAGCCGAGATTGCCGATGAGCGTCGTCGCGGGCGACACCAGACCGGAGCTGAACTGCGCGCCGAAGCTGGCTTGATACACGTCGTCGTTCAACTCGCGGAATCGTTGCTGCGCCGCGTCCTGGAGGCCGAACGTCTTGACCACAGTGAATCCGCTGTAAGTCTCCTCGATATGGGCGTTGAGCCGCCCGGTCCGGGTCCACTGCGCCACGAACAGCCGCCTCGACCGGCGTGCGATGGCCCGCGTGGCCAGCAGCGACAACGGCACCGTCAGCAGCGTGATCAGCGCCAGCAGCGGCGAGATCGACACCATCATCGCCAGCACCGCCACCACGGTCAGCATCAACGTCAGCAACTGGCTGATCGTCATCGACAGCGAGGTCTGCAGGTTGTCGACGTCATTGGTGACCCGGCTCAGCAGCTCGCCGCGCTGGCGCCCGTCGAAGAAGGCCAACGGCAGCCGGTGCACCTTGTCCTCTATATCGGACCGCAACCCGACCATGGTTCGTTGCAGCGTCACGTTCAACAGCCGAGCCTGCGCCCAAAGCAGCAGTGCGGCAAGCACATACAGCGTCAACGCCAGGGCGAGTGTCCAGCCCACGGCACCGAAGTCCACGCCGCGGCCCGGCACCACGTTCATCCCGGACAGCAGGTCTGCGAACGCGGTGTCGCCGCGCTGGCGGGCGGCAGCGACAGCCTGCGCCTTGGTGATGCCGGCGGGCAGCCCGCGTCCGACCACACCGTTGAACAGCAAATCGGTTGCATGGCCGAGGATCCGTGGCACTACGACGCCGATCGCGGTTCCGGTGATTCCCAACATCATCACGATCGCGACCAGCCGCCGTTGTGGCCCAAGGCGTTTGACCAATCGCAGCAACGACCCGGTGAAGTCGCGAGAGCGCGCGACTGCCGCAGGCGTGGCGGTGGGCGGCGCGCTCACCGTCGGCCCCGCTGCTTTTGCGCTCCGGAAAGCATCGATTGTGAATCCGCGAACTCGGTATAGGTGGGGCAGTCCGCCAGCAGGGATTTATGGGTGCCCGCGCCGACCAGCTTCCCGTCGTCGACGACGATAACCTGGTCTGCCGCCGATGCTGTCGAAATCCGCTGTGTCACAAGGATGGTCGTGGCGTCCGCGGAGATTTCCCGCAATGACGCGCGGACCCGCGCCTCGGTGTGCACGTCCAGTGCGGAGAACGCGTCGTCCAGCAGGTAGATGGCAGGACGGCGGATTACGGCGCGGGCGATCGCCAGGCGTTGCCGCTGCCCGCCGGAAAAGTTGATGCCGCCTTGTGCGACAGGCATCTGCAGCGCGTTCTCATGCGCTCGGACGAAGTCGTCGGCAGCCGCCACCCGCAGCGCTGCCCACATGTCGTCGTCAGTGATCACCTGGCCGGGGGCGGCCCCGTAGCGCAGGTTGTCGGCGATGGTCCCGGAGAACAAGTAGCCGCGTTGCGGCACCAGCCCGACGAGTGACCACAACCGCTTGATGTCGTAGTCACGCACATCGACGCCGTCGACCAGGACGGCGCCCTCGGTGACGTCGTAGAACCGGCAGATCAGCGCTATCAGCGTCGACTTGCCCGAGCCGGTACTGCCCACAATCGCGGTCGTGGTCCCCGGTAGCGCCGTCAGGGAGACGTCTTGCAGTATCGGGCGGTCGGCTCCGGGGTAGCGAAACGTTGCGCGGTCCAACCGCACCGTGCCTGTTGCGGCGCCCCCGCGCGGGAACTTGGGATCGGCCGGGTTGGTGACGGCGGTACGCGTGGCGAGCACCTCGGTGATCCGCTGGGCGCACACAGCCGCTCGTGGCAACACGGCCAGCGTCATCGTCGCCATCATCACGGCCATCAGGATCTGAGTGAAATAAGCGAGGAAGGCGAGCAGCGAACCGACCTGCATCTGGCCGCTGTTGATGCGTAATCCGCCGAACCAGACCAGGGCGACGCTGGACACGTTGATGGTCAGGGTGGTCACCGGCAGCATCAGCGCCTGCCAATTGCCCGCCCGCACAGCGGTGTTGGACAGCGCCACGTTAGCCCGCGCGAACCTGTCCCGCTCGAAATTCTCGCGGGCAAATGCGCGGACCACTCGGACACCCGAAAGCTGGTCGCGCATAACACGATTGATGCCGTCGATCATGCTCTGCATGGCGCGGAACATCGGCAGCATCCGCGTAATGATCGCGTAGTTGGCCACACCCAGTATCGGCACGCTGACCAGCAGCAGCCACGACAAACCGGCGTCCTGATGGATGGCCATCGCGATTCCGCCGATAGACATGATCGGTGCGGTAATCAGCACCAAACACGTGATCTGCACCAGAAATTGGATCTGCCTGACGTCGTTGGTGGTGCGGGTCAGCAATGTCGGTGCGCCGAACCGGGCCATCTCACGCTCGGAGAAGGTTGTGACGTGGTGAAACATCGCCGAGCGCAGGTCGCGGCCGAAGCCCATCCCGGTTCGCGACCCGAAGTACACCGCCCCGATGGCGCATAGCGCCTGTACGCCCGTGACGGCGAGCATCAGCAGACCCAGCCTGACGATGGTGTGGGTGTCGCCCTTGGCGACGCCGTCGTCGATGATCGCGGCGTTGACCGTCGGAAGGTACAGCGACGCCAGGGTGCTCACCAGCTGCAGCGACATGAGCGCCGCGACGAGCCGGCGATACGGCCGAATGTACTGGCGCAGCAGTGCCAGGAGCATTTGGTAACTGTCGCATACTGCCGGGCTTCCGGTTTGTGGTCTGCGCCGTGCCGGCGACCGGCAGCGAAAAGCCTGCTCAGGTAGCGTGTCGGTGGTTGACCCCCGGGGCTGAGGCTACAGTGCATCGTGTGACCAGCAGTGGCCTTGGCGGCAGAACCCACGAGCAGACCCACCAGCAGAAGAGGTAGCGGTGCGGCGTAACTTGACGGCACTGGCGGCGGCATCGGCCTTGACGATCTTGATCCCGACGGTCGCCGGGTGCTCGGGCTCCGGCGACAACAAACCCGGCGCGTCGACGCCGTCGGGACCCGGCAGTGGAGAAGGCCATCACGGGCCGTTTTTCCCGCAATGCGGTGGCATCAGCGACCAGACCGTCGCCGAGCTGACCAGGATCTCAGGTCTGGTCAACACCGCGCGCAATTCGGTGGGCTGCCAATGGCTGGCCGGCGGCGGTATCAGCGGCCCGCATTTCTCGTTCTCCTGGTACCGCGGGAGCCCGATCGGCCGCGAACGCAAGACCGAGGAGCTCTCGCGCGCGAGCGTGGAAGACATCAACATCAACGGTCACGGGGGCTTCATCGCGGTCGGAAATGAGCCGAACCTGGGTGACTCGCTCTGCGAAGTCGGGATCCAGTTCCAGGACGACTTCATCGAATGGTCGATCAGCTTCAGCCAGAAGCCGTTCCCGCCGCCGTGCGATATAGCCAAAGAATTGGCTCGTCAGTCGATTGCGAACTCGAAATGATGGGCCGGATGCGTCGCGGCGGCCGCGGCAGAAGATGGTTGGTTCTTTGTGTTGCCGTCCTGGTCAGCGTCCTGGTGGTGTTGACGGGGTGTTCGCGCGCGATATCGGGTACGCCGGTCAAGGCGGGCGGGGCCGGTACCCCGCGCAACAACAAATCCGAGCAGCAGTATCCGAACCTGCTCAAAGAGTGTGAGGTCTTGACCAACGACATCCTGGCCAAGACGGTGGGCGCCGATCCGCTCGATATTCAGAGCACGTTCGTCGGAGCGATCTGCCGGTGGCAAGCGGCCAACCCGGCGGGGTTGATCGACATCACCCGGTTCTGGTTCGAGCAGGGCAGCCTGGCCAATGAGCGCAAGACGGCCGAGGGGCTGAAGTACAAGGTCGAGACGCGAACGATCCAGGGCGTGAATTCGATCGTGATGCGGCCCGACGACCCGAACGGCGCGTGTGGAGTCGCCAGTGATGCTGTCGGCGTGGTCGGTTGGTGGGTCAACCCGCAGGCGCCCGGTATCGATGCCTGTGGCCAGGCTCTCAAGCTGATGGAACTGACGCTGCAAACCAACTCGTAGTCGTATCCTCCTAACGCGGCACGTGAAAGTCGACCAGAGCGGCGCCCGCGGGGCCGACTTTGTCCCAGTCGCCGTCGATCCGTAGCACGGCGATCGCGGATGTCGGGAATTTCTCCGAAATGCGTTGGACCGCATCGAAGTCGGTGCCGTCGGCGCCGGCGAGGATGATGGCGACGTTCGATGTCGTCGGCTCGTGCCCGACGATCAGCAGGGTGCGGACATCGTCGGGAACCTTGTTGATCTCCTCGATCACCGCGCCGGGAGAGGCGCCGTAGAGCCGTCCCACGTAGCGTACCGGCGCGTCAATGCCGGTGGCAGCCAACGTCTTTCGGGCTCGGGTCGCTGTCGAGCACAGGATGCTGTCGAATGTCGGCAGATTGGCGCGCATCCACGCTCCCGCCAGGCCGGCCTCACGGACACCCCGGGAAGCAAGGGGCCGGTCGTGATCGGCGACATCGTCGGGGTACGCCGACTTCGCGTGGCGCATCAGCACGAGATTGCGGTGCTGCTCGGTCATCGGACTCACGTTAGTGAGTGCGCAGGCCAGGTGGCTACGCTGCGTCGTCATCGTCGTCCTCGGCGGGCAGGAGTTTTTCCGGGTGGTGGTAGTTATTCGTGCGTGGCTGGCCATGGTCGAGGAGAGGCGGAGGTATCCATTCGGTGGTGCCGTCGGGGAGTTTTCGTGTCCGCCAGCCCATGTCGATGAGTTTGTGGTGGGTTTTGCAGGCGAAGGTGAGCTTGTCGATGTCGGTGTTGCCGCCGCTGGCCCACTCGTCGACGTGGTGGACTTCGCTCCAGTAGCCGGGGACGTCGCAGCCGGGATGGGTGCAGCCGCGGTCGCTGGCATAGAGGACCACGCGTTGATCGGGTGAGGCGATGCGGCGGGTGCGGCCCAGGTAGAGGGGGCGGTTGGAGTGTTCGTCGAAGACGGCGAGGTAGTGGTAGGCGTGGCGGGCCATGCGGATCAGGTCGGGGATGGGCAGCAGGGTGCCTCCGCCGGTGGCAGCCTGCCCAGCGGCGGCGGTGAGTTCTTGCAGGGTGGTGGAGGCAATGACGCACACCGGTAGCCCGTTGTGGGCACCGAGTTTGGGGTCGCCGAGTTGGCCGCGGACCAGGGCGTTGAGAGCGTCGTGTTGGCGTTGGGCGTGGCTACGCAGGTCCTTGGCGGCGGCCTGGTCGCTGGCCGGACCATCCACGCAGGGGGTTTGGTCGTCGGGGTTGCACATGCCCGGTGCGGCGAAGCGGGCAAACCAGGCATCGAGGTTGGCGCGCAGTTCGGGCGTGGCGATGAGCTTGCCTAGGCTCATCCCGTCGCCGCGCTGCGGGCTCCAGGTGAAGCCGCGTTGACGGGCACGGTCCGCGTCGGAGAATTTGCCGTCCGGGTTGATCAGCACCGCGGCGCGGTTGGCGACTTTTTGCAATTGGTCAGGGCGCAGTTGGGCGGCCTGGCTGGCCAGCAGGTCCTCGGCGTGCTCGACGACGGCCACCGGGGTATCGCCGGGCAGCTCGTGGATGAAGGTTTGAATTACCTTCAGATGCTGGGCGTCCAGGAGGCCTTCGCGCCACGCCTCCGCGGTGGACGGTAATTCCGGCGGCAGTTGCTGGCCGGTCAGCGTGAGGCGTGGAGACAGCTGCGCAGCGTCGTGGATGCGGCGGCGGGCTTCGGCGGGGGTGATGCGCAGCCAGTCAGCGATCACTTGAGGCGCTGGCCCGCCGAGTTCGGCGCGATCTTCTTTCGCCAACCCAGCGATGATGTCGTGGCTGAGCGCGATCTGGCGGCGGCGCGCTGTCTCCAACCGTTCTAGCAGGTGCAGTCGCACAGAGGGCTCGAGGCGGTCGAGTTTCAGCTCGCCCATTCCGGCCAGGGCACAGTCGAAGGCGTCGAGCTTGGCGGTCACCTCCGCCGGCACTTCAATCGAACTCATGTTCGAATGTTATGGGAACTCCACCGCTGCGGGCCACCCGAAGAACCGCCGCTGTGGATGAACCGTCAACTGTGCATAAACGGGGGCCGTGGCCACTCGGCGGCCCGCTCCACTTCTGACCTGCCGCACGACATCCCGCGTCTTGTCGGTGCGCAGACCTACACTCGCGGTGCCTCGATAACTACGGGTCAAGGAGGGACCGGATGCGATTCCTGCACACTGCCGACTGGCAGCTGGGCATGACCCGGCATTTCCTTGCCGGCGACGCTCAGCCGCGGTATTCGGCCGCTCGGCGCGACGCTGTGGCTGGGTTGGGCGCGCTCGCTGCCGAGGTCGGGGCGGAGTTCGTCGTGGTGGCCGGTGACGTCTTCGAACACAACCAGCTCGCCCCTCAGGTCATCGGCCAGTCCCTAGAGGCCATGCGCGCCATAGGAATTCCCGTATATCTGCTTCCCGGCAACCACGATCCGCTGGACGCGACTTCCGTGTACACCGGCGCCCTTTTTACCGCCGAACGGCCGGATAACGTCGTCGTGCTCGACCGGGCCGGCATCCATCAGGTGCGCCCCGGCCTGGAAATCGTTGCGGCGCCGTGGCGGTCGAAGTCTCCCACCACCGACCTGGTCACCGAAGTGCTTGATGGATTGACGGCGGATTCGGTCACCCGGATCCTGGTGGCACACGGTGGTGTTGACGCATTGGATCCCGATCGCGACAAGCCCTCGGTGATCCGGCTCGCCGCGGTCGAATCCGCATTGGCGCGGGGCGCGATTCACTATGTGGCCCTGGGTGATAAGCATTCGGTCACCAGGGTCGCCGACAGGATCTGGTACTCCGGCTCACCGGAAGTCACGAACTTCGACGACATCGAATCCGATCCTGGCCATGTGCTGGTCGTCGACATCGACGACACCGAACCGCAGCGTCCGCCCACAGTAACGGTCCGGCACATCGGCCGCTGGCGCTTCATCACGTTGCGGCGTCAGGTCGACAGCAACCGCGACATCGCCGATCTGGACATGAATTTGGACCAATTGACCGATAAGGACCGCACCGTGGTGCGATTGGCATTGACCGGTTCGCTGACGGTCACCGACCGCGCCGTGCTGGACGCCTGCTTGGATAAGTACGCGCGATTGTTTGCCTGGCTTGGTCTTTGGGAGCGTCATAGCGACCTGGCGGTGATACCGGCGGACGGGGAGTTCACCGACCTAGGCATTGGCGGGTTTGCCGCCGCAGCCGTTGACGAACTCGTCGCCACGGCACGCGCGAACGACGCGGGGTCCGCCGCCGACGCCCAGGCGGCGCTGGCGCTGTTGCTGCGGCTCGCCGATCGGGGAGCCGCATGAAACTGCACCGGCTGGTTCTGACGAACTATCGCGGCGTCGCTCACCGGGAGATCGGGTTCCCGGACCACGGTGTGATCGTGGTGTGCGGCGCCAACGAGGTCGGCAAGTCGTCGATGATCGAGGCATTGGACCTGCTCCTGGAGTCCAAGGATCGCTCGACGAAAAAGGAAGTGAAACAGGTCAAACCGACCAACGCCGACGTCGGCTCCGAAGTCGTCGCCGAGATCAGCAGCGGCCCTTACCGTTTCGTCTATCGCAAGCGGTTCCACAAGAAGTGCGAGACCGAGTTGACCATGCTGGCCCCACGCCGGGAACAGCTGACCGGCGACGAAGCCCACGATCGGGTGCGCGCGATGCTGGCCGAGACGGTGGACGACGAATTGTGGCATGCCCAGCGGGTACTGCAAGCCGGGTCGACTGCGGCGGTGAATCTGTCCGGCTGCGACGCGCTTTCGCGGGCGCTCGATATCGCGGCAGCGAAATCGGACACCGACGCGGCGCTGTCGGGCAACGAACCGTTGCTCATCGAGCGCATCGACGCCGAGTATGCGCGCTACTTCACCCCGACTGGGCGTCCCACCGGGGAATGGGCCGCAGCGATCGCGCGGCTGGCCGACGCCGAGGCGGCGGTCACCGAATGCGCGGCGGCGGTCGCGGAGGTCGACGAGCGGGTGCGCCGACACGCGGACCTCACCGAGCAGGTGGCCGAGCTTTCCCAACAGCGGCTGGCTACCGGCCCCCGACTGGCCGCCGCAGAGGCCGCCGCGGACAAGATCGCCGAGCTCACCCGCCAGGTGCACGAGGCCAAACTCGAAGCGACCGCCGCGGCGGCAACCAGCGCAGCGTCGACGGCCGCCCATACCGCGCGTCTTCGCCTGGTAGACGAAATCGACACTCGCGCAGCAACTGTCGCCGAGGCAGAGGCGGAAGCACAAGCGGCCGTCGCGACGCTGGCCGCTGCACGCGGCGAGGCCGAAGCCGCTGAAGCCGCCGTCAAGGCGGCAACCGCCACCCTCGCCGAAGTCCAGGCTCGCGCCCAGTCGGCGCGGCGTGCCGTGGATCAACTCGCCGCCCGTGAGGAGGCGGACCGTCTCAGCGCCCGGCTGGCCAAGATGGACGGCATCCAGCGCGAATGTGACGCCCTCACCCAGGAGCTGTCGGAGATCACCATCACCGACGAACTGATGCGGCGAGTCGAGAACGCCGCCGCCGCAACCGATCGCATTGGCGGACAGCTGGCGTTGATCTCCGCTGAGGTGCACGTTACCGCCGCCGCTGACCTCGATCTGGTTGCCGGCCAGCGACGCGTGTCGTTATCGGCGGGTCAGAGTTGGTCGGTCGCTGCCACCGAACCCACCGAGATCGAGGTTCCCGGAGTGCTCACGGCGCGCGTCACGCCCGGCGCCACGGCACTGGACGTCCACGCCAAATACGCTGCAGTACAACAGGAATTGGCTGACGCGCTGGCCGCCGCAGAGGTCGCCGATGTGCATGCGGCACGCACGGCCGACCAGCGCCGACGCGAACTGCTCAGCAGCCGCGATCGATTGAACGCCACCCTGGCCGGCCTGTGCGGCGACGACGAGATAAACGAACTCCGTTGCCGGCTGGCCCAGTTACGGGCCGAGGAATCTGCCGAAGCCGGCACGCTCGACGCCCCCACCGCACGTGCCGAGCTCGATGCGGCCGAGATCGCGTGCGCGGCGGCGCACGTCGAGTGCGAATCCAGGCGCGCGGCCGCAGCTGCCGCGAGGTGCCGGCTGGCCGAGACATCCACGCGGGCAACGGTTTTGCAAGCCCATGCGGCAACCCAGCGCACCGAGCTGGATGCCGCCACCGACAGGCTGGCACAGGACAGGGCGTCGGTCAGTGACGAGGACCTGGCGTCCGCGGCAGACGCCGCACTGGCCGCCGGGCAAGCCGCCGAGCGGCGGGTCACCGAGCTGGCCGCGCAGCTCGCCGCCGCCGAGCCAGACGCGGTGGCCGCTGAATTGGCCGACGCCACCGCGGCGGCCGAGTCACTGCACAAGAGCTACGAAGCCGCTTCCCGCGCGTTGCGTGAAGTGAGCATCGAGCTCTCGGTGTTCGGCGGCGAGGGCCGTCAAGGAAAGCTCGATGCGGCCCAAAGCGAGCGTGAGCACGCGATCAGCCAGCATGCCCGGGTCGGTGGCAGGGCTCGCGCAGCGCAGCTGTTGAGGTCGGTGATGGCCCGCCACCGCGACGCCACCCGACTGCGCTACGTCGAGCCATACCGCGACGAGCTGCAGCGGCTCGGACGTCCGGTGTTCGGACCAACCTTCGAAGTCGACATCGACAGCGACCTGTGCATCCGCAGCCGTACCCTGGACGGCCGCACCGTGCCCTTCGAATCGCTGTCGGGCGGAGCCAAAGAGCAACTGGGCATCCTGGCCCGGCTGGCAGGGTCGGCGTTGGTGGCGAAGGAGGACGCAGTTCCGGTGGTGATCGACGACGCACTGGGATTCAGCGATCCCGATCGCCTGGCCAAGATGGGGAAGGTGTTCGACACAGTCGGCGCCGACGGACAGGTGATCGTGCTGACCTGTAGTCCCGACCGCTACCTAGGGGTGAAGGAGGCGCATCGCATCAATCTCGACGTTTAGCAGCCGCAGCGCGCTCAGCGCGTCGTACACTCACTCGAAAACGGGGATGGGCGATGGACATTCAGTGCGACTACGTCGTCGTCGGTACCGGCTCGGCCGGTGCGGTGGTGGCCAATCGGCTCAGCGCCGACCCGGGCACCGCGGTGGCGGCACTGGAAGCGGGACCTCCCGACAAAAACAGATTCATCGGAATCCCGGCGGCGTTCTCCAAACTGTTCCGCAGCGAGATCGACTGGGACTACCTGACCGAACCGCAACCCAACCTCGCCGATCGGCAGATCTATTGGCCCCGAGGCAAGGTACTCGGCGGCTCCTCGTCGATGAACGCGATGATGTGGGTGCGCGGGTTTGCCGCCGATTACGACGAGTGGGCCCGGCGTGCGGGCCCGGAGTGGTCTTACGCCGAAGCGCTCGGTTACTTCCGCCGCATTGAGAATGTTCAGGATGCTTGGCATTTTGTTAACGGTGAGGACAGCGGTGTCACGGGACCGTTGCACGTTTCGCGTCAGCGCAGCCCACGACCGGCCACCGCGGCCTGGCTGGCGGCGGTCCGGGACTGCGGTTTCCCCATGGCACAACCGAATTCGGCTGCGCCGGAAGGTTTCTGCGAGACGGTGGTCACGCAACGGCGCGGCGCCCGGTTCTCTACCGCCGACGCCTACCTGAAGCCGGCCCGACGCCGCAAGAACCTCACCGTGCTCACCAGCGCCACCGTGACCCGAGTCCTCTTCGACGGCAACCGGGCGGTCGGTGTCGAATACGAGCAGAACGGTCAAACACGCGTCGCCAATGCCCGACGCGAGGTGGTGTTGTGCGGCGGCGCCGTCAACAGCCCGCAGCTGCTGATGCTTTCGGGCATCGGCGACCGTGACCACCTTGCCGAACACGGCATCGAGAGCCTGCACCACGCACCGGAAGTGGGGCAGAACCTGATGGATCACCTGGTGGCAGTGCTGGGTTTCGACGTCGGCGCCGACAGCCTGGCGGATGCCGAAAAGCCCAAGCAGCTCATCAACTATGTGGTGCGGCGGCGCGGCATGCTGACCTCCAATGTCGGTGAGGCGTATGGCTTCGTTCGCAGCCGAGCCGAGGTGGAGCTGCCCGACGTCGAGTTGATCTTCGCCCCCGCCCCGTTCTATGACGAGGGCCTGCTCACCGAGTCACCGGGACACGGCGTGGTTTTCGGGCCAATACTGGTCGCGCCCGAAAGCCGCGGCCAGATCACGCTGCGCTCGGCCGACCCACATGCCAAACCGGTCATCGACCCGAGGTACCTGTCCGATGTCAACGGCGCGGACCGTGCCGCGATGATGGAAGGGCTGCGGATGTGCGTCCGGATCGCCGCAGCCCCGCCGCTGAAAGGCCTGCTCGGCCCGATTGCGCGACCACGTAATTGCGCGGAGCTGAACGAGGACACCTTGGAAAAGGCCCTGACCACCTGTTCGCACACCCTGTATCACCCGATGGGCACCTGCCGGATGGGCAGCGACGAGGCGAGCGTGGTGGACCCGCAGCTACGGGTCCGCGGCGTCGATGGATTGCGGGTCGCCGACGCCTCCGTGATGCCCAGCACGATTCGTGGTCACACCCACGCGCCGTCCGTTCTCATCGGCGAGAAAGCGGCCGACCTCATCTGTGGCTGAAACCCGCGCTGCGACCTCGAAAAGGCCTCGGCACAATGGCGTGATGACCGGTGGCAACCGATGACGATGAACGCCAAACGGCGCCGGGCGCACGACAAGCTGGCCCGCATGCCGGGCGTGCGGCCGGTGCGTCGGCCCGTCTCGCCGGGCAGCGCCGACGAGTTCGACCTCTACTACGTGCGCACCGGCCGCAAGTCCGCCCACCCCTTGGTGATCCTCCCCGGCGGCCCGGGAGTGGCGTCCATGCGGCTGTACAAGGGACTGCGCCGGCGCTTCGCGGCTGCGGGTCTGGACGTCATCATGATCGAGCATCGCGGTGTCGGGATGTCGCGGCACGGCGACACCGGAGCCGACCTGCCACCCCAAGCGCTCACCGTCGATCAGGTGGTCGACGACGTCGCCGCGGTGCTCGACGACGCGCACGTGGACTCGGCCGTCGTCTACGGCACGTCGTACGGCACCTACATCGCGGCCGGTCTCGGCGTCCGTCATCCCGCTCGGGTGCACGCGATGATCCTCGACTCCCCGCTACTGTCCCGCGATGACATCGCCGACGTCCGCGACGCCATTCGACGACTGCTGCTGCACGGCGACGAGCCGGAAACCGCCGCGCTGGCACCCAAGGTGCGCCGGCTGGTCGACGACGGTGTGCTGACCCCTTCGGGCGGTCAGATCGCCGCGCGGTTCTACGGCTACGGCGGGACCGATCTGCTCGATCGTCAACTCGACTTGCTGCTCGATGGTCGGAACATGTTGTGGCAGGGCATGGTTCGCCTCGAGGCCATGCTGGCTCGCAAGGCGCCGTACCGGTTTGAAACCGACTTGGTGAGCCGCATCGCGCTCCGCGAACTCGACTACACGCCCGAGTCAGACGGGCTACCGCTCGACCCTGCCGTCGCAATGCGCGAAATGATGCCTGGCTCAGCGAGTTTCGAGGCCGAGCCATATGACCTGGCCGCGGAGATGCCGAAGTTCGGATGGCAAACGGTGGTGATCTCCGGTGGCCGCGACCTCGTCACACCGCCGGCGGTGGCTGAGCGCATCGCATCGCTGGTGCCGAACTCGGTGCTGTTGCGCCTGCCGACAATGGCGCACGGCGCATTGGATTTTCGTGAGGCCGCCGCCCTTGCCGTCGCCGAGGCGGTGTGCCGCGGTGAGTTCGACGGGCTCGCCGAGCGGGCCTCGGCGTTGGACGCGCTTCCCGAGCACCCGGCAATGCGTTTGCTCTGGAAGGCAATTCGGGTGGCCGCCACCGCCGAGCGCGCGTTGCCGTTAGTACGGCGAGCAGGCGCAAAATCGCCCGAATCCGGTGCGGATTAGGCGATTTTGCGTCTGCTCGGCACTAGCTCGGCGCCGGCTAGTGAACGAATCCGACCGTCGTCCAATCCACGTCGGCCAATCCAAACGCGCCGTAGTTCGCCAGATCGCTTCGTACAGCGACGTCGCCGGGCGACTGGAACAGCGGCAGGCTGAACCCTTCCTGCCAGATCATCCGGTCGATCTCGTTGGCGAGGGCACGGGCTCGGTCCGGGTCCAGCTCGGACAACGCCTGATCGATCTTGGCGTCGATTTCCGGGCTACCGATTTTGCCGGCATTGCCTTGACCGTTTGAGGCGTATATCTGACGCAGCGCGGACAATGGATAACCACCTCCTACCCAGCCGAATACGACGACGTCGAAGTCGCCGGTGTCCACGTACTGGCTGAAGAACCCTGTCCCCGGTTTCGGCTCGAGCACCAGCTTGACCCCGATCTGCGCCAGGTTCTGCTGGGCAACCAGCCCGATCTGCCGACGGAACTCCTGATCGTAGAAGGGATTACGAATGACCAGTTGCTTGCCGTTTTTTTCGCGCACCGCTCCATTGAGCTTCCAGCCCAACGCGTCGAGCTCTTGGCGGGCCCGCTCGGGGTTGTACGCGGCCGGCGCACTGTTGTCCTGGTAGCCCAGCTGACCCGCCATGAAGATGTGGTTGTTCAGCGGCGCCGGATGGGGGGTGAGACCATGTTGGACCACGTTGGCGATGGCCTGGCGGTCGATGCCTTTGCTAATCGCGAGCCGCAGCCTCGGATCCTCCAGGATGGATCCGGGCGCGCCGTTGAAGGTGATGTGGTACCACTCCAGGGCCGGTGCGCTTCGGATCGCGATGCCCGGGGTGCGGCGGGCGGTGACCATATCCGCGAGTGAACCCACGTCGGCCGCATCGATCGCATTGTTTTGCAGGGCGGGGATGACGCCGAGGGGATCGAGCACCAGAAACGTGACGGAGTCCAGCCGCGGCTTGGCCCCCCACCAGCGGGGGTTGCGGGTCAACACGACACGCTGCGCAGTCCGGTTGATCGTGGACACCATGAACGGCCCAGCTGACGGGCCGGGCCCGTTGAGTTGGCCCTTGTTGAACACCTCCGGGTTCTCCGTCATGGTGTGCGGTTGCAATCCGCCGAACAGCGCGCGCCATTCGGAGTAGGGCTTGTCGAAGGTGACTATCGCTTGACGGTCGTCGACCCCTCTGGTCACCGACTTCACCCGTTCATAACCGGAGCTGCTTGCGATCAAGTACCGGTCGTCGCGGCCGCTGCAGGCATGGGCCATAGCCGCGAAATCCTCCCAGGTGATCGGGGCGCCGTCGCTCCAGATCGCCTTCGGATTGATGGTGTAAGTGACGACCTGCGGGTTAGTGCCGGTCAACTCGACGTCGGTGAAGTAATCGGTGTTCAGCCGCTGTGAGCCGTCGGCGTTGGTGATGAAGACACCAGGCAGTGTGGGACCGACAACCGAACCGGTGGCCGCCGTGTTGCCGTCGATATTTGACACGTTGAAGTTATCCGGGAACATCGTCAGCGACAGCCGGAGATTGCCGCCGTTCCGTAGGGTCGCCGGATCCTGAGGGTTGATGTCGCTGGTGGTGCCGATCCGCGCCGCATGCGCGTCGACGATGTCTCGGTAACCGCCCGAACAGCCGGTCACAACCAAAACAGCCGTCAGCACCAGCAGTGCAAGTTTCGAGCGCCTCACCCGCCCGATGTTAACCACTGGCGACATCAATCTCCCTGGGGTCGCGCCCGCGGAACCGCACCCAGCAGTCGCTGCGTGTACTCGTGCTTCGGATTGCTGAACACCTGATCGCCGTCGCCCTGCTCCACGATCGTTCCCCGATACATCACCGCCACCCGGTGAGCTAGGTGTTTGACCACCGAAAGATCGTGCGACACAAATAAATACGACAAGCCGAAGCGGTCCTGCAGGTCAAGTAACAGGTTGATGATGCCGGCCTGAATCGATACGTCGAGCGCCGAGACCGGCTCGTCGAGCGCAAGGATCTTCGGCTGCAGCGCCAGTGCCCGCGCAATGCCGATCCGCTGCTTCTGCCCGCCGGAGAACTCCGCGGGATAGCGACTGGCGTCGCCGCGGTCCAGCCCGACGACCGACAGTAGCTCGGCGACCCGTTCCTCGCACTGCTGCCTGTCAAAGCCATTGGCCACCAAGGGTTCAGCGACAACCTCGAACACCGGCAGGCGGGGGTCCAGCGAGGCCACCGGGTCCTGAAATACCACCTGCAACTCGGTTCGTAGCTTCCGGCGGGCGGCCCTATTCAGCGACGAGACGTCGGTGCCGAGAATCTCGATGGACCCCGCCTGCGGTGTTTTAAGTTCCAAGACCTGACTGAGCGTTGTCGACTTGCCGGAGCCGGATTCGCCGACGATGCCCAGGGTGCGGCCCTGCTCGAGGGTGAGACTGACACCGTCCACCGCGCGAACCTCACCCACCCGCCTGCGGAACACCACACCCTTGGTGAGCGGGTAGGTTTTGGCGAGATCGGTGATCCGCAGCACCGGGCGGGGCTCTTCGGCGCCGCTATCGATGTAGGGCGGTTGAGTTGATACTTCGAAGATTTCGGCGGCGCTGCGTCCCGCGACGTCGTTGGTGCGAATGCAGGCGGCCCGGTGGCCGTTGCCGACGACGACCAGATCGGGCTCCGCCGAACGACATCGGTCAATCACCAGTGGACAGCGGGGGGCGAATGGGCATTCATCTGCAGACAGCGACGACATTGTCGGCGGCGCACCCGGGATCGGGATCAGCCGGGTGCCCTGGGGAGCGTCGAGCCGCGGCACGGAACCCAGCAACCCGACCGTGTAAGGCATCCGGCGGTCGCGGTAAAGGTCGTCAACGGAGGCGATCTCGACACCACGTCCGGCGTACATGACGATTGCGCGGTCGGCGAACTCGGCCACCACACCCAGGTCGTGGGTGATGATCAGCACGCCGGCGCCGGTCACATCGCGCGCGGTCCGCAAGAGGTCGAGGATTTGCGCCTGCACGGTGACGTCCAGCGCGGTGGTTGGTTCGTCGCAGATCAGCAGATCCGGATCATTGGCGATGGCGATCGCAATCACGACCCTTTGGCGCTCACCGCCGGACAACTCGTGCGGGAAGGCCCTCGCTCGGCTCGCGGGCTGCGCGATACCTACGAGCTCCAGTAGCTCAACGGCACGCTTGCGCGCATCGGCTCGGCTGGTCTCGCGGTGATGAACCCTTATCGCTTCGGCGATCTGGTCGCCGATTGTGTAGACCGGGGTCAGCGCCGACATCGGATCCTGAAATACGGTGCCGACCTTGTTTCCGCGGATTCGTGACATCGCCTGGTCGGACATTCCGAGCAATTCCTCGTCCTGCAAACGCACCGATCCACACACTTCCGCGTACTCGGGCAAGAGTCCGATTGTTGCCATTGCCGCGGTGCTTTTGCCCGAACCGGATTCGCCGACGATCGCTACCACTTCGCGCGGATCGATGTGATACGTCAGGCCGCGCAGCGCGGACACTGCAACGTCGCCGGTCTCAAAGGTGACGCTCAGGTCCGTCACCTCTAACAGGGCCGTCACCGTCGCCTCTTGCGGCGCGGAGGACGGCTGCGAGGGTCCAGCGCGTCGCGCAGTCCGTCGCCGGCGAGGTTGGCGCAGAACACGATCAGCACCAGCGCACCGGCCGGAAACAGGAAGACCCACGGGAAGGTGGTGACCGAAGGCTCGCCGTCGGCGATCAAAGTGCCCAGCGATACGTCGGGCGGCTGAACACCAAATCCCAAGAAACTCAAGCCGGTTTCGGCTAGGACCGCAGACGCGACATTGAGCGTCGCATCGATGATGAGGATGGAGGCCACGTTGGGCACGATGTGATGCACGATGATCCGTCGACTCGAAACGCCCATGTACCTTGCAGCACGGACAAATTCGCGTTCTCTGAGGCTCATCGTCAAGCCACGTACCATCCGCGAGCTGACCATCCAGCCGAAGATCGCCAGCAGAGTGATGAGCCAGAAAATGTTGCTCGACCCTTTGGTTCGCTGGGCGACGATGGTGATCAACAGGAAGCTCGGCACTACCAACAGCAGGTCCACCAGCCACATCAGTGCTCGGTCACGCCAGCTGCCGAAATAACCGGCCACCGATCCCACGGTGGCGGCAAGGGTGGTCGAGATCAGCGCCACGCAAAATCCGATCAGCATCGACTTCTGCATCCCGCGCAAAGTCCGGGCCAGCAGGTCCTGACCGAGCGCATTGGTGCCGAACCAGTGTTTGAGTGACGGCGGCTGCAGCAGCGCGTCGTAGTCGAGATGGTTGTAGTCGTAGGGGAGCAGCGGCGGCAGGGCGTAACAGCCGATGAACCCCGCTACCAGCAGAACCACCGCCACCATCGCGGGCTTGTTGCGGGTGAACCTTCGTACCAACAGATTTCGCCGCGAGGTGAATGCCGCCGGGTGGAGACCAGACTTGACTTCCGCGGTAGCTTCTTGAACGGTCATGTCACCCGTACTCTCGGGTCCAACAGCGCATAGAAGACGTCCGACAACAGGCCGGCAAGCAGAACCGCCGCCCCGGAAAACACCGTGATGGCGCCGACGTTGGTGTCTTGAGTCGAGACACCTAGCACGAACCACTCGCCCATGCCGTGCCAGCCGAAGATCTTTTCGACGAAGACCGCACCTGCGACCAGGCCGCTGAATCCGTAGGCAAACAATGTGGCCAGTGGAATCAGCGCCGTCCGCAAGCCGTGCTTGAACAGCGCGCGCCGCCGGGTCAGACCCTTTGCACGTGCGGTTCGGATGAAATCCTCGCCGAGCACGTCCAGCATGGCGTTGCGCTGGTAGCGGCTGAAGCCCGCGATTGAGAGCAGGGCCAAGGTCAGGGTTGGCAATACGAGGTGCTGCACGCGGTCGACCAGCCTGTCCAAGCCGCCGCTGGGGGGAATCGGTGCGGTTTCACCGGTGTACTGGAAGATTTGCGTCTCGGTGAGCATGTTCACCCGTAGCCCTACCAGAATGAGCAGGCCCGCCAGGACGAAGGACGGAATGCTCAGGGTGAGTAAGGACAACATGGTGATGACACGGTCGCTCAGCCGATACTGACGGATGGCTCCCCAGGCCCCCACGATGACTCCGATTACCGCGCCCAAAACCGAACCGGTCACCAACAGCCGCAGACTGACCCCGATCCGATGCCACAGCTCGTCGGAGATCGGGTGGCTGGTCACCGTTTTGCCGAAGTCGCCGCGGACCACACCGGACGCCCATCTCGCATATCGGACGTGTAAGGGTTTATCCAAGCCAAGTTCAACCTTTTTGGCATGGATGGCTTCTGGCGAAGGCGGTGGGTGCCGCTGGATATAAGTGTCCAGCGGATGGAAGTTCACTGAGGCCAGGCAGAAGGCCAGGAACGACGCCAACAGCAGCAGGACGATGTAATTGAGCAGCCGACGCACGAGAAAGCGAATCATGCCTGACCGCCCCGCACGCGTCGCATTGGGACAGGTTAAAAGATGTGCGGCCGCTTAGCCCGGCCAACGTCGCCGAACGCTCGAAGTCTGATGGTGGCGACCCGTCCCCCAGCTTCGCGGGGGTGCCCCCAGCGCCCGGCTGGCGCCGCGCTCGCGATCGCCACGGGTCTGATGGTGGCGACCCGTCCCCCAGCTTCGCGGGGGTGCCCCCATCGCCCGGCTGGCGCCGCGCTCGCGATCGCCACGAGTGGCGGCAGATGCTTCAGATCCGGATGATCAAGACCCATGAAATCCCAGCACTCGATTGTTAAAATCCACCGCGCCAACCATATGTCTAGCAAATTCCATCCCGTGATTTCGAGGAGCCTTGCGTGACGGTTACCGAGGACTACCTGGCCAACAACGCCCAATACGCGAGCAACTTCAACGGTCCGCTACCGATGCCGCCGAGCAAACACGTCGCCGTCCTCGCCTGCATGGATGCCCGACTCGACGTCTACCGTCTGCTCGGCCTCAACGAGGGCGAAGCTCACGTCATCCGCAATGCCGGTGGGGTGGTCACCGACGACGCCATCCGCTCACTGGCGATCAGCCAGCGGCTGCTCGGGACCCGGGAGATCATCCTCATTCACCACACCGACTGCGGCATGCTCACCTTCACCGACGACGACTTCAAGCGCAGCATTCAGGAAGAAACCGGGCTGAAACCGCCGTGGGCGGCCGAAGCGTTTCCCGATGTCGAGGAGGACGTCCGGCAGTCGCTGCGCCGCATCGAAAACAGTCCGTTCGTCACCAAGCACGTGTCGCTGCGCGGATTTGTCTTCGACGTTGCCACTGGCAAGCTCAACGAGGTAAGCCTGTAGCTGCTGCTCTACGTCGGCTACGGGGTGCTGAACCCGCAGCGTGGACCGGAAGAGTTCGCCAGTCGGCTGTCCAGCGTCGCAAGCTGCGCTCCTAATAATTCGGCCAGCGCGACGTACCAGGCGTCGTATGCTGTGACGTTCTCCCGCAACTCCCACACACGTGCGGCGACCGGCTCATAAGCGAACAGCCCGACTCGTAGAGTCAGCAGGTCCGCGTGCGCTAACGCCGCTGTGTCGGCAGAGATCTCGCCGACCAGGGCGGCACGCCGCAGAATGTTGGCCACCTCCGCCGGCATGAGGTGGGGCGCGGCGAGGTCGTCCGAGGCGAGCAGTTGGTCTGCCCATTGTCCGATCGCACCGGTGTCGACGAGGGCGGCTACCACGACGCTGGCGTCGACAACAAGGGTCATCGACGATCCGCATCGCGGTGGCCGAGGATCGACTCGGCCGAGAGCTGGCTGCCCACGCGGTGCTTGCGGTCGCGAATCTTTGCGAGCACCACCTCCGCATCGGGCCGGCGGGCCAGCTCGATCAGCTGTGCACGCAGGTACTCCTGCAGCGAGCGACCAGTGAGTGCAGCCCGGGAAGCAAGCTCATCGCGGGTGTCGTCGGGTACATCGCGAATGGTGATCGCCGCCATGGCAGCATTATGCTGCTATTCGCTGCATATCCGCAACCAGCTGGGCCGCGACCGTTCGCCGTTGACAGCGACGGCGCTGCCTGATTCCATATACGGCAATAACAGTAAATATGGCCAGTTCTACCAGAATTATCAGGAATGCGGAGCAGCCCAGCCGATGACCGTCGACGCAAAAGCCGGCCCCGCGGCCGGGCAATATGAACTGACCCACCTGCGCTCGCTCGAGGCCGAGGCGATCCACATCATTCGGGAGGTCGCGGCCGAATTCGAGCGGCCGGTGCTGCTGTTCTCCGGCGGCAAGGACTCCATCGTCATGCTGCACTTGGCGCTCAAGGCTTTTCGGCCCGGCCGGCTGCCGTTCCCGGTGATGCATGTCGACACGGGCCACAACTTCGACGAGGTCATCGCCACCCGCGACGAACTCGTCGAAGCCGCAAACGTGCGGTTGGTGGTCGCCTCCGTCCAGGATGACATCGACGCCGGCCGTGTCGTGGAAACCATCCCGTCGCGCAATCCCATCCAGACAGTCACGCTGCTGAGGGCCATCCGGGAGAACAAGTTCGATGCGGCATTCGGCGGCGCCCGCCGCGACGAGGAGAAGGCCCGCGCCAAGGAGCGGGTGTTCAGCTTCCGCGACGAATTCGGACAGTGGGACCCCAAGTCGCAACGGCCCGAGCTGTGGAATCTCTATAACGGGCGGCATCACAAGGGCGAACACATCCGGGTGTTCCCGCTGTCCAACTGGACCGAGTTCGACATCTGGTCATACATAGGCGCTGAGAAGGTCAAGTTGCCGTCGATCTATTTCGCGCACCGCCGCAAGGTCTTTCAGCGCGACGGCATGCTGCTGGCGGTCCACCGGCACATGCAGCCACGCGCCGACGAGCGGGTGTTCGAGGCTACCGTGCGGTTCCGCACCGTCGGCGATGTCACCTGTACCGGCTGTGTGGAGTCGAACGCCGCCACCGTGTCGGAGGTCATCGCCGAGACCGCGGTGGCCCGGCTGACCGAACGCGGGGCAACCAGAGCCGACGACCGGATCTCGGAAGCCGGGATGGAAGACCGCAAACGGCAGGGCTACTTCTGATGACGACACTATTGCGGCTTGCGACAGCCGGTTCCGTCGACGACGGCAAGTCCACCCTCATCGGGCGGTTGCTCTATGACTCCAAGGCGGTGATGGAAGATCAGTGGGCGTCGGTGGAGCGCACGTCCAAAGAACGCGGCCACGACTACACCGACCTGGCCCTGGTGACCGACGGCCTGCGGGCCGAGCGCGAACAAGGCATCACCATCGACGTCGCCTACCGCTATTTCGCGACTCCGAAGCGGAAATTCATCATCGCCGACACCCCTGGACACATCCAGTACACCCGCAACATGGTGACCGGGGCGTCCACGGCTCAACTGGTGATCGTGCTGGTCGATGCTCGGCACGGCCTGTTGGAACAGTCTCGCCGGCACGCCTTCCTGGCATCGCTGCTGGGCATCCAGCATGTGGTGCTGGCGGTCAACAAGATGGACCTAATCGATTGGGACAAAGACAAATTCGAGGCGATTCGCGACGAGTTCCATGCGTTTGCCGCGCGCCTGGACGTGCAGGACGTGGCCACCATCCCGATCTCGGCGCTGCACGGCGACAACGTGGTGACCAAGTCCGATCACACGCCGTGGTACGAGGGTCCCGCGCTGCTGTCGCATCTCGAAGAGGTCTACATCGCCGGTGACCGAAACCTGGTCGACGTGCGGTTCCCGGTTCAGTACGTCATCCGGCCACACACCTTGGACCACCAAGATCACCGCAGCTACGCGGGCACGGTCGCCAGTGGTGTGATGCGGCCCGGAGACGAAGTGATCGTGCTGCCGATCGGCAAGACCACCCGGATTACCGCGATCGACGGACCGAGTGGGCCTGTGGAGGAAGCGTTTCCACCGATGGCCGTGTCGCTGACCCTCGCAGACCAGATCGACATCTCGCGCGGCGACATGATCGCACGTACTAACAACCAGCCGAGAATCGCGCAGCAGTTCGATGCGACCGTGTGCTGGATGGCGGACAATGCGGTGCTCGAGCCCGGCCGCGACTACATCATCAAGCACACCACCCGCACCACCCGCGCCCGGGTCACCGCGCTCGACTACCGGTTGGATGTCAACACACTGCACCGCGACAAGACGGCGAAAGCATTGCAGCTCAACGAACTCGGCCGCATCTCGCTGCGCACACAGGTGCCTTTGCTGCTCGACGAATACACGCGCAACGCGAGCACCGGATCATTCATCCTGATCGACCCCGACACCAACGGCACCGTTGCGGCGGGCATGGTGTTGCGCGACGTATCAGCGCAAACGGCAAGCCCGAACACCGTGCGGCACAAGTCGTTGGCTACCGCAGAAGATCGGGCCGGCCACGGCAGGACGGTGTGGTTCACCGGTTTGTCGGGGTCCGGGAAATCGTCAGTAGCCATGCTGGTCGAGCAGAAGCTGCTCGAAAAGGGTATTCCCGCTTATGTTCTCGACGGCGACAACCTGCGCCACGGCTTGAACGCGGACCTGGGCTTCAGCATGGCTGACCGGGCGGAGAACCTGCGCCGGCTGGCACACGTCGCGACGCTGCTCGCGGACTCCGGCCAAGTCGTGTTGGTTCCGGCGATCAGCCCGCTGGATGAGCATCGGGCCATGGCCCGAAAAGTGCACGCCGACGCGGGATTCGACTTCCTCGAGGTGTTCTGCGACACCCCGCTGGAAGACTGTGAGCGGCGTGATCCCAAGGGGCTGTATGCCAAAGCGCGTGCAGGCGAGATCACGCACTTCACCGGCATCGACAGCCCGTACCAGCGGCCGAAGAACCCGGACCTGCGGCTCACCCCCGACCACCCGCTCGACGAGCTGGCACAGCAGGTCATCGATTTGATCGAGTCCCGGTCGTGAGCGACCACGAGCTGGCCCAGCGGCTGGCGACGCAGGCCGGTGAGCTCCTGCTCGCCGTGCGCGACGAGCTCGCCGAAGCGACGCCGTCGGAGCGAAAAGCAGCTGGGGACAAGCGATCACACGACTACTTGATGCAGGCGCTGGCCCAGTCGCGGCCCGGCGACGCGGTGCTTTCCGAAGAAGGCGCCGACGACCCGGTGCGTCTGCGCTCGCAGCGGGTCTGGATCGTCGACCCGCTGGACGGGACCCGCGAATTCTCCGAGCTCGGCCGCGAGGACTGGGCCGTGCACGTCGCGCTGTGGGAATCCGGCGAACTCGTCGCCGGCGCGGTAGGCCTTCCCGCACAGGGCATTACGCTCGCCACGCCCGTCGTCACGCCGCCGCCGGCCTATCCGGGCTCGCCCCGGATCGTGGTATCGCGCACCCGTCCGCCGGCCATCGCGCTGCAAGTATGCGAACGTGTCGGCGGCACTCTGGTCGAGATGGGTTCGGCGGGGGCGAAGGTCGCCGCGGTTATCGAGGGGTCGGCCGAGGTGTACGTCCACGCTGGCGGCCAATACGAATGGGATTCCGCGGCGCCGGTCGCGGTCGCCCGCGCGGCCGGGTTGCACACCTCGCGCCTCGACGGTTCTGCGTTGCAGTACAACCGACCTGACCCCCTGCTGCCCGATCTGGTGGTGTGCCGCCCGGAGTATGCCGAGGCGGTGCTGAGCGTCACCGACTGACTGGCAGAATTCTCCAAATGCGGATGTCGGCCAAAGCGGAGTACGCGGTACGGGCGATGGTCCAGCTGGCCGCGTCCACCAGCGGCACTCTGGTCAAAACCGAGGACTTGGCCCAGGCCCAGGGCATACCGCCGCAGTTCCTCGTCGACATCCTGACCAACTTGCGCACCGACCGCTTGGTCCGGAGCCACCGCGGTCGGGACGGTGGATATGAACTGGCTCGTCCGGGAAACGAGATCAGCATTGCCGACGTATTGCGCTGCATCGACGGCCCGCTGGCAAGCGTCCGCGACATCGGCCTGGGTGACCTGCCGTACTCCGGTCCGACGACCGCATTGACCGACGTCTGGCGGGCGCTGCGCGCCAGCATGCGGTCGGTGCTGGAAGAAACGACACTGGCCGACGTCGCGTCGGGCGCCCTGCCCAAGCATGTAGCGAAGCTCGCCGACGACTATCGCGATCAGGAAAGCGAGCGGCACGGGGCTTGATGGCGGCGACCCGCTGGGAAGCGTCAGCCGCCCGAGCCGTAGGGACGCGTGAGAATTTCCATCGCATGCCCGGAGGGATCCAGAAAGTACACACCGCGGCCGCCGTCTCGGTGGTTGATCTCGCCGGGCCGCTGGGCGCCCGGGTCCGCCCAGTGCTCCAGGCCGCGCGATTGAATCTTGCCGTAGATTGCGTCGAAGTCTTCCTCCGAAACAAGGAACGCGTAGTGCTGACGCGGGATCTCTTCGCCTTCGGGGGCGTCCGCGTAGTCCAGGCTGGCGCCATGCTCGAGTGCGACAACCATGAAGGGGCCGAACGGCTCCGGGCTGGGCAGGCCGAACAGTTCGGCAAGAAACTCCGCGGACTCGCGCTTGTCACGTGACCGGACGATGGTGTGGTTGAAGGTAATAGGCATAACTTCTCCTTTCCAAATGCCCGCGAGCGTGCACAGTTGTACAGCGACCCGTCGCTATTTTGCGCACGCTCGCGACGGGTTCACTTCGGTGCGGTGAGCTCCAAGGCGATGTTGTCCGGATCGCGAAACTCCAAGATGTAGGACGGCCCGATGTCTTTCACCGGCTCATGCCGAATCCCGAGTTCGTCCAGATGCACAGCGGCGGAATCTAATTCGGCTCTGCTGCCCACGCGGAATGCAATGTGGTCCAAGCCGGTGCGGTCCTCGTCGAAGCGGTCGGTCGCCACCGGCCGCAGCCCCAGCAGTGTGCCGCCCAGGTCGTAGATGACACCGCCGTACAGGAAGGCCAGCTGGCGCCGCGTTGCCTCGTCGGCGTTCTCGGGGACCTCGATCAGCACCGGCCAGCCGAAGACGCTTTCGTAGAACTGCCTGGATCGCTCGATATCGGTGACGGTGAGGCGGACGTGCGCGATGGAAGTGGTGCCTAAGCCCATCGACCCATGCTGCCAGAATCCCACATGTGCGGATAGCGATGACCATGCCGGTGATGGAGCCGGACTTGGATGCGGCGTCGTTGAAGAGCTGGGCGCGGGCCATCGACGACGGCCCGTTCTCGTCGCTGTGCTGGGGTGAGCGCATCGCGTTCGACAACCCCGACAACCTGACGCTGCTTGGCGCACTGGCTGCCTGGACCGATCGAGTTCGGCTGTTGACGACGGTCATCGTGCCGCAGTTGCACCATCCGGTGATGCTGGCCAAGGGCCTGGCGACCGGCGACGTGCTGTGCGGCGGGCGCTTGACCGTGGGGATCGGCGTCGGCGGCAGGGTCGAGGACTACCAAGCCGTCGGTGCCGATCCCGCGACGCAGACGATGCGCGGCATGGCCGAACGGGTGGCGGTGATGAAGCGAGTGTGGGCCGGCGAAAAGATCACCGAATCGGTGGTGCCGGTCGGCCCGCCGCCGATCCAGTCCGGGGGTCCACCGCTATTTGTCGGCAGCATCGGGCCGAAGACCATCCGCAGCGCTGCGGCCTGGGCCGACGGTTTGGCCGGCACGACCCTGGATCTTGATCTCGTCAAGCAGAACGAGCTGTTCGACGTGGCGCGGACGGCGTGGGCTTCGGCCGCCAAGCCCAAACCCCATCTGGTGACGTCGTTCTGGTTCGCACTGGGAAAGCCCGAGCCCGCTCGCGCGCAGATTCATCGTCACCTGCGGCGCTACATGAACTGGATACCGGCCGAGTACGTCGACGCGATGGCGCCGATGACCGGTTGGGCCGGCGGTGACGACGAGTTGGTCGCGGTGCTGCGAAAATTTGCCGCGATCGGCACCGACGAGGTCCAGCTCATTCCGACCAGCACGGACATCGAGCAGCTGCATCGCGTCGCCGATGTGGTCGGTGAATTCGCCTAGCGAGGTTTCAGCGGACGGACGTCTCGGGCGAAGACGTCTCGGCGGGTTGCGGCTCTTGCGGAGGCTGCCCCTTGCGCAGGGTGGCCAACAGCTCGCGGTAGGGACCCACGAGGTATGCGGTGTCGCCGGCACGCAGCAGGGCGTCGCGGCGCGGGTGCAGCGCGACGGGAGCGTCTTGCCGGGTGATCGCGATGACGCGGGTCTTGGTGGACAACTCGAACATGCGCAGGCCGTCGAGTTCGCTGCCGGCGGCCACGTGCATTCCGCCCACCATGAACGAGCGCTGCCCGACCGAGAACGTCCCGAGCACCTGCAGGCCCATCGCGGCGCCGATGAACCAGGGTGCGGCCAGTTCGACCGTCGAGCGCACGTTGACGAATTCGAACCGCTGCGCCACCGCGCCACCCAGCGCGCGGTCGTAAACGCGCAGCACAACCGGTACGTCGGGCCGGTTGATCTCGGGCATGAAGCGTTCCCCCAGCATTTCGCGGAGCACGATTCCGGTCTCAATGTTCACCATGTCGTCCTGGGTCAGCACCGCGACGGCGCGGGCCGTGTCGACGCGAGCCGACTCCAGCGTCTGGTGCAGCGTTGCGTCCCCGAAGATCACCGGTACGTCCAGTTCGGCCGCCGCCGACAGGTAGCGGTTGTTCATGTCCCGCTCTATCACCGCCACGTCGTATCCGGCGCTGGTCAGGTCGCGGACGACGCGGATGCCGAACGATCCCAGGCCGACGACGATGACGTGATTGTGCAGGTGGCGCGCGCGTTGGAGGCCGGCCGATTGGGTGAAGCGGCGTGACAGCAGCAGGTCGGCGATGAACGCGACCAGCACCGCCGTGGTGAGCACGCCGGCCAACATCAACATGACGGCGAACAGCCGCAGCCAGGTGGGCTGATGGGAAAAGCTGAAGTCGCCGTAGCCCACCGTCGCGATCGTCTCGGCGCTGAAGTACAACGCGTCGATCCAGGCCATCCCAGGGCGCTGATAGGCGAAGCGCAACAAGATCGTTGAGCCGACCAGGACGGTAAGCGCCGCGACAACGGCGCCGCCGAACATGGGGTTCATGTCGCCGCGCAGGGCGCGCGCCGCGTCGAGCATGCGCCGCAATCGCGGCCGGTGCATGCGCCGCTCGGTCGGACGGGGCAACGTGATGCCGCGGGCGGCCAACTCGTCGGTGGTGCCGATCATCGCGGTCCAGTCCCCGGCGCGTACGGGCAGATCACGCCCGGGGCAGGTGACAACCTCGCCGGGTTCGGGCGAATTCTCGCCCTGGATCACCGCGACGGGCGCCAGGTCGCCGAAGATTTCGCGCAGCGTCGCGTCACGGGGTGCCTCGGCGCCCGAGACGACGAACTTGATACCGGCCGCCTCGAACGGGTGCACATTGTGCGCCAGACAGGCCTCGACAACGGACGGCGCGGCCAGCTCGGCGACGTCGAGGATCGCTCCGGGCCCGTTGTCCGCTGCCACCGCAGCGCGCAGCACGTCGTTGGCCAGGCGTGCCACCACCCGCACGCCGGGGTTGGCTTTCCTTGCCAGCAGCGCGGTTTCGAGATTCGTCGCATCGTCGTCCCCGGCACAGATGATGGCCAGCGCTCCGGCTATCCCAGCGCCGGCCAGCTCGGTGGTGGACCCGATTTTGACGATGCGAACGCCGGCGTTGTTCAGTTCCTCGACGATAGTCGTCGCCAGCGCGTCGTCGCCGCTGACAATGATGTGACCATGTGTGTTCATGCGTTTCGCTTCCCGCATAAACACCCACTTCTGGTGACATCGGCGCCCGTCTGTCTCTATGACTATCAGACAACGTGCGCCAGCACGCAGAATTCGTTGCCTTCCGGATCGGCGAGCACCACCCAGCTCTGCTCGCCCTGACCGATGTCAACATGGCGTGCGCCCAGCTGCAGCAGCCGGCTGACCTCGGCTTGTTGATCGTCGGGCCGGAAGTCGAAGTGGATGCGGTTCTTGACGATTCGTTCGTCATCGACGCGAAGAAACATCCAGCTCGGGCCCGCGCCGGGCGGAGCCGTCAACCGCACGTCCCCGTCGTTGTCGATCTTGTGCGGCCAGCCCAGCACCTGCGACCACCAGCGGCCCAGCATCGTTGGATCGGCTGCGTCTATACAGATCTCGTCGAACGTCAACATCGTCCTTCCCTTCCCCCTCGGACCGTTGCCTCGGCGCGGCGAGTCGATACTGACCGGGTGCCCTTCATCGAACGCGTCGCATCCCGCGAGGTCTACCGGAATCCCTGGATGGTGCTCCGCGAGGACGATATCCGCCGCCCAGACGGCAGTACCGGCATTTACGCGGTGGTCGACAAGCCGGCGTACGCCCTCGTCGTCCCCTACGACGCGGGACGTTTGCGACTTGTCGAGCAATACCGGTATCCCGTCGGCGCGCGACGTTGGGAGTTCCCCCAGGGCACCGCTCCCGACTTGACGGACCCCGAACCCTCCGCGCTCGCCGCGCGTGAGCTACGTGAGGAGACGGGGTTGCGTGCGACGTCGTTCGAAGTCCTCGGCCGGCTGGACGCCGTTCCAGGGATGAGCAGTCAGCGCGGTTGGGTATTTCTGGCGACTGGGATATCGGAGGGCGACACCGATCGCGAGCATGAGGAGCAGGACATGCGCAGCGCCTGGTTTTCGCGTGCGGACGTCGAGCAGATGATTCGCGATGGTGCGATCGTCGACGCTCAGTCGATCGCCGCCTACGGGTTATTGCTGTTACGGGAGCGATGAGTTCCGCGGTCGGTCGCGGTCAATACCGATATGACCATCACCACGCGCAACCTCGACGGATATGGCGCTCCGCCGATAGAGTGGTCCCGCGTTTACGCCGTGCTGGACAGCCAGTTGCCGCAGGCGCCCGGGACAGCCGGACCGCAGCGCCACACGACCTGGCTCACGACGATCAATCCCGACGGCAGCCCGCACGTAATGGCGGTGGGCATGATTCGGTGTCGGGGGAGTTGGTACTTCACCTCCGGGCCCGCGACGCGCAAGTCACGCAATCTGTCCCGCGACCCCCGATGCGTCGTCAGCGTGGCCACCGAACCGTTTGACCTCGTCGTCGAAGGAACCGCCGAGCGGATTACCGATGCAGACGAATTACATTCGGTGGCAGCGGCTTTCGCGGCCGACGGATGGCCTGCCCGAGTCGAGGGCGACGCGTTGACCGCGGAGTACAGTGCCCAGTCGGCCGGACCGCCGCCCTGGTATTGCTATCGGGTGCTGCCATCGACGGTGTTTGCGCTCGGCACGACGGAACCGTTCGGCGCCACCCGTTTCGATTTGCGCTGAGCGCGAGATCGTGTCCGCGGCGATATCCTGCCGCGGAGGTCGGCCGACGTCACGGACACCACGGCGGGACCGGGCAGAACGGAAGAGTCGGCAGCGGTAGGTAGGAGGTTTCGGTGGGCACCGGTCCTGCCGGCGGTGGCTGCTTGAACGGCATGGAGTTCCACGCGTAGAACTGGCCGGTGCCGACGTCGTGAACGCCGTTGTAGTCCCAGTAATAGTCGTGGCAAACACCGGTGTCCCAGGGGATGGGTCTGCCCGCGGGATCCGGATCACCGGGGCACCACCGCTGACAAGATGTCGAGCGCGGGCAGCCCACGCCGGGATCGGCGTGAGCGAAGTGCGGGGTCAGGCCGACTAGCAGCAGAGTTGCTGCGGCCCAGACCATTCCGGCGCTGCGCAGCTTGCATTCCACGCGCGAGAATCGCGACCTTCGGGTCACGGCGGCCTCCTTGTTACGCTGTCGTGCCACCCAGTCGTCAGCTTTACACCTAATCCTTGCGAAATTCATGCGTCGCGGTTCCGATAGCGCCCCGACACAAGGAAGGCCACGCTGCCCGCGACGCAATTCGCCATTTGGTTGGGTGTGAATAGTGGGTCTCGGGTGTGCAGCCTGGGCGGAAATTCGCGCCGATTCCCGCCGTACACTCACACGGGAAGCCGTCACTTCACACTCAAAGCCGTTAGTTCACACTCAACGCCGGCCAGATCCGCTACGCCGCAGCGATCGTCGACATCAGCGGACGCAGCGTTTCGAACAGGGGCTGCCGGTCACGCAGATAGAAGTGACCGCCGCGAAGGATCTGCACCGAGAAGTCCGCCGTTGTCCGGGAACGCCATTCGTGCAAGTCGGCCTCACTCACAATCGGGTCTTCACTGCCACCGAAAACGTGAATCGGGCAGGGCAGTTCCGCGGTGTCCGCTTCCTCATCGGTCATGCACAGCCGTAAGTCATGCCGGGCGATCGTGACGGCGCGCTCGTGCAGGGTGGGCCAGCGCATTAGTTCCGAAGGCAGCCCGCCGAGATGTGAAAGGAACGCGGCTAGTTGCTGGTCGTCGAGCGTGTCCACGGCATGCAGTGGCGGTGGCAGATGCGGTGGGGCATAGGCGGAAAGGAACATCGCCCGAGGTAGCGGGAGACCGGCGGCCGCACGGGTACACGCCAACCGGTATGCCAGCAGGGCGCCGAAACTGTGACCGAAAAACATATGCGGGGCCTCGAGCGCGGAGTGCAACTGCTCGTCCACCTCGGCGACGAGCTGGCGCAGCGTGGCGAACCGTTCGCGGTTGGCAATTTCGACCGGGATCACCTCGAAGGCCGGTTTTAGCGCTCTGTTCCACGATTTGAACGCCAACCCGCCGCCTCCGGCATGGTGGAAGCAGAACAGCCGCATGGTGTCAGTCGTCCTTCCTCTCAGTGGCTGGTAATCACCATCGCGCGAGCTGCTTGGCGGATTCTCAAAAGATTCTTGTGATCGCAGCTATCAGCTCAGCAGCGAGAGCTCGTCAGCCAGCACCTTGACCGCGAACCGGATTTGCTCCTCCGAGTGGCAGCTGGTCACAAAGAACCGCAGACGCGCTTTGTCTTCCGGCACGGCCGGATACAGGATCGGGTTGGCATTGATACCGCGTCGCATCAGGGCATCCGACAGCCGCAACGCGTTGGCCGAGCTGCCGACGATGCAGGGGACCACCGGCGTGCCCGAACTGTCGCCGGTGTCGATCCCGGCCTCTCGCGCCAAATTCAGGAACAGTTCCGCGTTTTCGCGCAGCCGGCGCAGGTGCTCGGGCTGCGACCGCATCAACCGGATCGCCGCCACCGACGCCGCAGCGATTGGCGGTGGCATGCCGGTGCTGAAGATAAACCCCGGCGTTGTGTATTTGAGGTACTGGATTACCTCACGGGTTCCGGCGACATAGCCGCCGCAGCCGGCGAGCGCCTTGGACACCGTGCCCGCCCACAGTTCTACGTCGTCGCGGTTCACACCGAAGTGCTCTCCGATCCCTCCGCCGGTGCGGCCGAGAACACCGATGCTGTGCGCCTCGTCAATCATCAACAGCGCCTGGTGCTTCTGCTTGACGGCGATGAAGGCAGGCAGGTCGGGAATGTCGCCGTCCTGGCTGTAGACACCCTCGATGACGACGAGCACCCGGCGATACTGATGGCGGATGTTGGCGAGGATGCCGTCCAACGCGGCAAAGTCGTTGTGCGGGAACGACCGTCGGGTTGCGCCAGAAAGCTTGCAGCCCTGGACAATACTGTCGTGTGCGAGGCTGTCGTGGATCACCAGGTCACCTTCGCCGAGCAGGTGACCGATCACCGTGACGTTCGTCGCGTGACCGCTGTTGAGGACCATCGCGTCCTCGGTGCCGAGCAGGTCGGCGAGCTCACGCTCGAGCTCGAGGTGTATCGGCTTCTCGCCCGAGAGCACCCGTGACGCCGAGGACGAGCTGCCGTACTGCACCACGGCATTCAAGACCGCGGTGGCCACGCCGGGGTGTCCGGACATGCCGAGGTAGTTGAAGCTCGAGAAGTTGAGCACCGCTGCGCCGTTCACGATCGAGGTGTCCCGCGTGACCCCGTCGTTCACTACAAAATACGGGTTGTCGACATCCAAACTTGCGGGGAGCTTGAGGCGTTCGGCGAACGCGACGACTTCGGGGAATTCCGCGATCCGGTGCTCCGGGGTGACTGCGGGCGCGTCGGCGCCCGTCTCGCCCGATCCCGTCTCATCCAACGACGTGCCACCGACGTGGGCGATCACGTCCCCGATCGTCGTCGTGGTCTCGAACCAGCCGGGATCGATCGCGACGCCGGAGAGCTTGCGGGCCAACCCGCTGAACAGGTCGGCGACCATGATGGAGTCGAAACCGAGTTCCCCCACAATGGTTTGCGTCATACGCAAGGAACCTGCGGGGAAACCGCTGACCCGGGCCACCTCGGTGCGGACCAGTGAGCCGATGTCGTCGACCGCCAAAGCGGCCGGCCTAGCAGCGCCGCCCTGCGCCAGCGAGGCAAGGACGGCGGCCTGCTCCCTGAACAACGCGACGACATTGTCCATCGTCGTTTCCTCCTCGGCCGCCGGCTCGGCGATCCTCGGCGGCGGCGAGTCGACGGCGACCGGCTGGACCGGCGCCACCCAAGAGCGGTTGGTGGTGGCGAACCGGTAGCCGCTGAGTCGCTGCGGGACATGCGCGTGCGGCGGATAGAGGCTGTCCCACTTGGGGTTCAGTCCGTCTCGATACAATGCCGCGATGGTCTCCGTGAGCTCCGAGCCGGTGGCATCGGGACCAGGAAGCGGAGTCAGCGCCTTGACCCCGACCGACGGGTGCGACCGAGTGATTATCGGAATGAGAGTCCGCTTCGGGCCGAATTCGATGAGGTGAGTCGGCTCGGCCTGCAGCGCAGCAGATGTCGCATCGGCAAACCGCACCGTCCCAGCGGCGTGCGCAACCCAGTAGTCGGCGTCCATCGGCTCGTCGTCGCCGAGCAACCGGCCGCGCAGGGTGGAAAAGACCGGGATGTTCGGTTGGGCGAATGTGCATGTCTCGGCCACCGCCCGGAACTCTTCGAGCATTGGCTCCATGAGCGGCGAGTGGAACGCGTGCGAGACGGTGAGTTCGCGCACGGAGACGCCGCTTTCGCGGAGGATGACAGACGCCCTGTCGATCGACGCGTTGGCGCCGGACAAGACTACTTCGCTGGGGCCGTTCACGGCCGCGACGGCCAGTAATGGATCGGCCTCTACCAGCTGCGCGACGTCGTCGGCACCGGCGCGGACGGCGAGCATCGTGCCGGCTTCCGGCAGTCGCTGCATCAATCGCCCGCGTGCGACAACCAGACGGGACGCGTCGTCGAGGCTGAGGACGCCGGCGACCACCGCCGCGGCGAATTCGCCGATGCTGTGCCCGAGCACCCAGGCCGGCTCAGCGCCCAGCTCGATCAGCGCGCTGGCCAGCGCGTACTGCACGGAAAAGATTGCCGGCTGCGCGAATTCGGTGCGATTGACCCGATCGTCGGTGCCGAACAGCACGTCGCGAATGGGCTGGCCCAGGTACGGCAATGCGGCGGCTTCAACCGCGGCAAGCGCGGACTGATAGGCGTCGCTGCTGTCATGCAGCCGGCGCGACATTCCCGGATATTGGGTACCTTGACCACTGAACAGCCATCCCGCCGCAATGCCCTGCGCGGTACCGGATACCGCCGCCAGGTTGCCCGACGGGTGGGCGAGCATGCGCAGCCGCCGCACCGCGTCGTCGCGGTCGTGCACGGTGATCGCCAGCCGTGCCTTGCCCGACGACTTGATGCGGTTGCTCGACCAGCACAACTGCGCGAGAGGTGCTGAGCTGCAAGCGATGTCGTCTGCCAGGCGGGAGACGTTGAGGTACAGACCCGCGCGGCTGTTCGACGAGAGCGTCAGAACACCGCCGCCGGATACGACGTGCGCATCGTCACGCGGCGGAGCGGTGGTCAGTACGACATGGCAGTTGGTGCCGCCGATCCCGAAGCTCGATACCCCGGCATACGCGGTTTCTGCGGCGAGGGGCATCGGCTCGGTGAGCAAGCGCAAACCGCTTGCCGCCAAGCGTAATTGCGGGTTCTCTTGATCGGCGAAACGCGACGGCGGGACCACCCGGTGGTGCAGGCTCAGCACCGCCTTGATGAGGCCCGCGACGCCCGCGGCGCCTTCGGTGTGGCCGAGGTTTCCTTTGATCGAACCGATCGCGCATGGCTGGGCCTGCCGGCGACGGTGAGCAGCGGCCAATGCCTTCACCTCGATCATGTCGCCGAGCAGCGTTCCGGTGCCGTGCGCTTCCAGGAAGTCGATCTGCTCCGGCGCGATACCGGCCGCCCGGTTCGCCGTTT
This sequence comes from Mycobacterium sp. NGS66, assembly GCF_059812225.1. Classification (NCBI taxonomy): domain Bacteria; kingdom Bacillati; phylum Actinomycetota; class Actinomycetes; order Mycobacteriales; family Mycobacteriaceae; genus Mycobacterium; species Mycobacterium sp. NGS66. The sequence goes on from NZ_JCALCG010000002.1 coordinate 200,496, forward strand.
CCACAACCTTCTCCTGAGCCCAGCGGTTCGGTGCGGTGATCCCGTTGCTGCGCCCGTCGTTGTTGACGGCGCTGCCTTTGATGACCGCGTAGACCGGCAACCCGTCGGCCAGGGCGTCGTCCAGTCGCCGGAGCACCACCACGGCGACGCCTTCGCCGCGGCCGATGCCGTCCGCCAAGCCGCTGAACGGTTTGCAGCGGCCGTCGGGCGCGGAAAGGCCGGCTTGGGTATAGAACACGTTGAGCGCCGGGGTGATGATGATGTTCACGCCGGCGGCCAGGGCCTGGTCGCATTCGCCGGCCCGCAGCGCGGCCGCCGCGACATGCACCGCCACCAGCGACGACGAGCACGCGGTGTCCACCGCGAGGCTGGGGCCCTTGAAGTCGAGTTGATACGACAACCGGTTGGCCGTCATGAAATAGCCGTTACCCGAGCCGGCTTGCGCCGTGATCTGCGAGAAGTCGCGCATGTGCTGATGAGCCCATTCGTTGGCCATCACGCCGACGAAGACACCGGTGTTCGAGCCGGCCTGCGATCTGGGGTCCAGCGTGGCGTCCTCGAGGGCGCGCCAGGCCGCCTGCAGGAGCAGGCGCTGCTGCGGATCCATGCTCTGGGCTTCGCGCGGGGTGATGCCGAAGAACTCGTGGTCGAAAGCGTCTGCATCGCTGATGAATCCGCCGGTGCGATGATTGATCGCGCCCGGTTTCCCGGTCGCGTCGTAGAACTGCTCGGCGTCCCAGCGGTCTTCCGGTATCTCGGCGATCCCTTCGTCGCCGCTCATCAGCAGTTCCCACAGCGCCGCCGCGTCGGGCGCCTTCGGAAACCGGCAGTCGATCCCGACGATCGCGATGTCGCTGGACGTCATGCCGTCACCAATTCGCGAGTGGTGGTGGCCTCGCGGATGAAGTCCGCGATGTGCTCGAGCGTTGGGTAGTCGAAGACCAGGGTCGGTTCGACGTCGATGTCCCAGTGCGCTTCGACGTCGCCGACCAGTCCGAGCGCGCGGACCGAGTCGACGCCCATCTCGGCGAGCGGAAGGGTCGGGTCGATGGTGTGCGACGGCACCTCGAGGTGCCCGGCGAGCCGAGAGGTGAGCCAGGCGAGCACATTACGAGTCGTCGGGTGAGAATGCATTGAAAGCTCCTTGTTTGCCGTGGATTACGCGATTTCGAAGAGTGCGAGTTGGCCGGGCCGCGCGGAATTGACCGCGGGGTCGACGCTTTCGTGTAAGACGTCGCTGAGTTCGCGGTGCAGGAACGCCGTCCGCATCGACGCGCGCTGCACCTTCCCGCTGGTGGTGAGGTGAATTCCGTTGCGGCCCACCAGGACCACGCTGGGAGCGGGGATTTCGAAGGCACGAGCGACGGCAACCTTGATCGCGCTGGCCAGTTGCGCCGGCGACATGCCGTCGAGCTGGTCGGTCCTGACGGTCTGGATGACCACCAGGCGTTCGGTTTCCAGTCCGTCGATGGTGACCGCCACACCGCGCGCGGCGTGGGTTGCTGGGTGCACGTCCTGGACGAATTCCTCGATGTCCTGCGGGTATAGGTTGCGGCCGTTGACGATGAGCAGGTCTTTGCGGCGGCCGGTCACGTACAGGTGCCGATCCTTGATCAGTCCCAGGTCGCCGGTGCGCAGGTAGGGGCCGTCACCGTCGGCTGTCTGGCCGCCAAATCGCTCCTCGCTTTCGGGAGCACGGTTGTAGTAACCGCTGGCGACACTGGCTCCGCGCAGCCAGATCTCGCCGACGCGTCCGTCTGCCAACGGCTTTCGGGTGTCCGGGTCGACGATGCGGACGTCGATGCCGGGACCGGGAATCCCGGAACTGACCAGGCTGACGGCTCGTTCCACCGGCCGCGCGAATTCGTTGCGCTCGAGGGCGGCGGCATCGGCGTCGAGGTATACGAAGGCCTCGTCTTCGGGTGTGGCCGTCGCGAACAGCGTCACCTCGGCCATCCCGTAACAGGGCCGCATGGCTGAGGGACGGAGTCCGGCCTGTCCGAGCAACTCGTTGAGCGCCTCGATGGTGCGGCGACGGATCGGCTCGGCGCCGTTGAAAGCGACCCGCACCGTGGACAGGTCGAGTCCCTCGAGTTGCTCCGGCGACACGCGACGAGCGATCAGGTCGTAGGAGAAGTTGGGTGCCGCGGTCACCGTCGCGCCGTACTTGCTGATCGCTTGCAGCAGCCGAATGGGTTGCTTCAGGAAAGCCAGCGGCGACATGATCACCACCTCCATGCCGGCGGAGAAGCCCGTGATCTGGCTGATCAAGCCCATGTCGTGAAAGTGCGGAATCCAGCCCACCAGCTTCGAGTTTTCGTCGAAGTCGAAAAATTGGGTGAGCGCGAATACGTTGTGCAGGATGTTGCCGTGGGTCACCGCGACGCCCTTGGGGTCGCCGGTCGAGCCGGAGGTGTACTGCAGGAAGGCGACCGTCTTGGCGGTCAGATGCGGCATCTTCCAGGAGGCCGGATCAGCGATCGTCGATTCGTTGACGGCCACGCACTGAACGGGCTGCGCAAGGTCGAGCCCCTCGATGCCCGCGGCGATCAGGTCGAACAGGTGGGCGCTGGTCAAGACCAGGCGGCTGTCGGCGTCCCGCAGGATTCCGGCGACGCGCTTCAAGCTGCGCTGATCGTGGGGAAGCGGGGCCGGCACCGCGATGACCCCGGCGTAGAGGCAGCCGAGGAAGGCTCGCCAGAACTCCACCCCGGGCTCGAACAAGAGCACCACCGGCCGGTTGGTCTGGGGTAGTGCGGTCAGCCAGGCGGCGACCTCGCGCGCGCCGCGGTCCAGGTCGCGGAATGATGTCACTTCCTCGACCAGGCCACGGCCGAATTCGCGAAGGTAGGTGAAGCTGCGGGTGTCGCCGTAGCGCTCGAACTGCGTCCGGAGGTGTGCAACGAGGTTCTCGTGTCCGAACGCGGCCGTCACGTCGGCTGTCTGGGCAGCGACGGGCAAAGCGGTCATTTCGCGTGTCCGAATCCGTGTAGGTTGCTTGACTGCCTGACCATCGCGCAGTCGCCTCTTCGGATCCTTGAAGGATTCTTGAAGCGGTGGTGGCTTCCCCTCGCGAGAAGACGCAAAATCCCCTAAATCCCCGGCGTGTCGGGGGATTTTGCGTCTGCTCGCCGAGGGTCGAATGATGGCAGCGTGACGTTGAAGACCACCCACGTGCTACGGATCGGCGAATTCGAACCGATCTTCGATGCCGAACTGCGGGCACGATACGACATCCCCCGGCTTCCCGACGGTCCACGACGGGCGGAGTTTCTGGCGGAACACGCGGCCGACATCCGCGTGGTGGTGACGTGGGGTCGCCCCGGCGTCGACGCCGACACCATCGCGGCGCTGCCCAACCTGGAAGCGATTGTCAACAACGGCGCCGGGGTGGATGCAATCGATCTGGCGGCGGCCAGACGCCGAGGTATCGGCGTGAGTAACACGCCAGATGTGTTGTCGGACACCGTTGCCGACACGGCGATGGGGCTGATCCTCATGACGCTGCGCCGATTCGGCGCCGCCGACCGCTACGTGCGGGCGGGTCGTTGGAAGCAGGACGGTCCCTTTCCGTACGGCCAGGACGTGACCGGGTTGCGGGTCGGCATCCTGGGCCTGGGACGTATCGGTTCGGCGATCGCTACCCGGCTGCTCGGGTTCGACTGTGCCATCGCGTATCACAACCGCCGCCCGATCGAGGGGTCGCCATACCGGTACGCGAATTCGCCCGTCGAACTGGCCGAGACGGTCGATGTTCTGATCGTCGCCACCACGGGCGACCAGGGGACTCGCAACCTTGTCGACCGAGCGGTCCTCGAGGCACTGGGACCGGAGGGCTACCTGGTCAACATTGCCCGCGGCAGCGTCGTCGACCAGGAAACGCTGGTGGAGTTGCTGGCCGGCGGCGGCCTGAAAGGGGCGGGGTTGGACGTCTTCGTCGACGAGCCGAACGTACCCGAGGAGCTAATGGCTCTCGACAACGTGGTGTTGTTTCCGCACATCGGCAGTGCCACAACGCGGACCCGACGGGAGATGGCGCTGCTCGCGATCCGCAATCTGGACAGTTACCTCAGCACCGGTGAGCTGGTGACACCCGTATTGCAGCCAGGCGGTTCATGACGGGGGGAGCCCCTTCTGCAGATCGCTCACGGTGTCCAGTTGACGTTGCACGGTGGCGAGATCGGCTTCCAAAGCGGTCGTGTCGGGCATCGTCGCGGCCTCGGCATAACGCGCGACCGCGGCTTCGATCGATTCCACCGTTGTGGTGATCGATTGAAGCAATTCGTCTTTGCGGCCGGGCGCGAGTTGCGCGACGGCGACCAGGTGATCGTCGAGGTTGAGTGCGGTCTGTTCTAGATCGGCGCGCAGCATAAGTGTTGAGCCCGAATCGATTACATTGACCGCCTGCAACGCCGACATGGCATCGCGCAGCCTGCGGTGCAGCCGGGCCTCGGGGTCGTGCGATACGGCCCAGGCCCGGGGCGCGCGCGTCGGACGGCCCGGGATCAATTGATTGGCGCGCGAAATCGCACGTTGCTGACTGCGGCCGACGACGGCCACCACGGCGACCGCCAAACCCGCAATGAGCGCAAGCGTCAGGATCACCGCCACGAGGACTTCCATCGCTACCTCTTGCGGATGTGATGGGTGGGCACTCGCGTCGAATGATGCCCGTGGGAGCGGAGATAGACGAAGATCGAAATGACCAGTATCACCACCAAGACCGCAATTGCGATCGCGATGGCCAACTTGACCTTGCTCCATGGCCGATCACCGGCCACCTCGCCGGTGAGCCCGTTGATGCACACCTGGAAGGGCCGGTTGCTGTACATGACGGTCAGCAGCCAGATCGGTAGTAAGAGGTGTTTGAACCCGAGGTAGTTCCACGTGGTGCGGAGCTGGTGGATGCGTTGACGGTCACCGCCGATGTCGGAACGCACCGTTTGTTCGACGGCTTTCTCCATCTCCTGCTTTGCTTCCGGCAGGGCCTGTTCGGCGTCTTTGTCGTAGGTGCGGCACAGGTGGCCGGCGACGAATTCCGGTGAGTACGACCGGGCTTGGTCGATCGGCCAGGGCTCGAGCGCCTTGATCCGTTTGCGGTTGAGCGTTTCGCTGTCGTTGGCCAACACCGGCAGGTCGGCGAAGTTGTTGCTCACCTGACCGGAGACCCGATACCACATGGTTCGCGTTTCGTAGATCGGGTCGCCGTCGCTGTCGGTGCCGACCCGAACCTCGTAATCCTCGCCGCGTTCGCCTTCGTATTGCGTGTCGGTGTCCGCGTCGTAGCTGAAATACGCCGTGTACAGGCTGGAGAAGGCGCCGATCTCGCGGTAGCGCTTGAAATCGGTTGGTGCGAACCAGCGTTTGGTCACCCATTTTTCGATGAGCTGGCGGGCTTGTTTTTCGTCGACGCGGAAGGGCAACAGACCGTCCACCGGGAGCCGTGCCGGAGCGTTGTGCACATCGTCGCGTTGAATGGGCGTCGCGCAGTACGGACACTTGGTGGCGGTCAGGGTTCCCGCGAATTCTGTTGTGCCACCGCAGTTCTGGCACGCGACCTCCCGCATGCCGGTGAGGCTCGGTCCCTCCTGGCGTTGTTGCAGCGCCCGCAGTTCCTGCATCGCGGCGCGCAATTCGCGGGATTTGACCGGGGTATTCGGCGCGGTGATGTCGTAGTAATTGCCGCAGTTGGGACAGCGCAGTTTCTGGCTGGCGATGTCGAAGTTGAGCTGACCACCGCACGACGCGCACGGATAGGTTCGGGTGCGCTCGGTGTGATGGAACATGGCGGGCGCGCCGGGCTGACCGGCGAACGGCTGCATGGTCGGCGGGGCTGCTGGCGGGCGGAGCAACGGCGGGGGCCCGGCCTGCGGGCGTGGTATCGGTGGCGGTCCCGCCGGCGGGCGGGGCAATGGTGGCGGGCCGGCCGCCGGCCGGGGTGGCAGTGGTGGCGGGCCGGTCTGCGGACGTGCCAACGGCGGCAGCTGCGGGTGCGACGAGCGCTGTCCTTGCGCGGGGTCGCCGGGCTGGAAGCTCATTGCTGCGACAGCGGCGGCGGGGTACCGGGCAGCGGAGGCGGCGTGCTGAACAACGACTGCAGCGCCGGCACCGTCGACGCGGGCGCCCAGTTGGCCATGCCTTCGGTCCACACCACGGTGTCGCGGGTCAGTTGACCGCTGGCGACGAACTGCCGCAGGCCGTCGATGGGGTAGGGGCCGGCGGGTTGGCCGGACCGCTCGAAGTGGAATTGCTGCTGCGGCGGCAGTGGCGGCGGTGCACCTTGCGGCGCAAAGTGTTGCGGCTGGGCGTAGCCGCCCTGCGCTGCGCTGGCCATTTGACTGCCCAGGGCAACGCCGAGGCCCGCCTGGATTGCCGAGCCCGCAGCGCCCCCGCCCTCGTTCTGCGCCGCTGCCAACATCGCGTCGGCCTGGCGGGCTTTGGCAAAGCGGTCGAGATCGCCGACGTTGTTGAGGAAGCCGCTCTCCTCGAGCCCTCGCGCTACGCCGCGGGTCATCGCCTGCTGAATCTCTTCCGGCAACGAGATCGTCATGGTCACGGCGTCGATCCCGAGACCGAACGCCTGCACTCGCTGGGCGACGAATTCCCGCAGCTTGTCCGACAACTCCACCTGGCGACCCTGCAGGTCGATCGCACCCAGGCCGCTGCCCATCACCATGTCGTTGAACGCGAGCGCGATGTTGCGGCGGATCATCTCGGTGATCTGCTCCATGTCGACCACGCTCTGGGTGCCGAGTACCTGACGCAGAAAGGCGGTGGGGTCAGTCACCCGGACCACCGTGGTGCCGTTGGCCCGTACCTGCACCATCTTGAAGTCCGGGTCGCGCACGGTCACCGGTTGTGGTGTGCCCCAACGTAAGTCGGGATACGGGCGGGTGTTGACGTAGTAGACCTCGGACCGGAAGGGGCTGTTGAATCCGTACTTCCAACCTTGCAATGTGCCCAAGATGGGCATGTTCTCACTGGTGAGTGTGTAATGGCCGGGATTGAACTGATCGGCCAGCTGCCCCCGATAGACGAACATCGCCCGCTGACCCTCCCGGACTACCAGCTGAGCGCCGTTCTTGATCTCGTTCTGATACCGGGGGAATCGCCACGCCAACGTCGTGTTCGTGTCGTCGAGCCACTCGATGATGTCGACGAACTCGCCCCGGATCATGTCTCGCATGCCCATGGTTAAGCCCCCTCGTCGTCGGGCCCGGTGACGCGACCTCGGCGTCGTTCAGCGAGCTCAGTCTGCGGATATCGTGGCGAATCTTACGCGGCGGGTACGTACCGAGATTCGCTTTCTGGCAAAGCCCTGATGTTGCCGCGCCTTCGGGCGTGGCTGCTCAAGGCGAGGGTGCGGGGCCGCCCCGGATAGGAGTCGTTATGCGCTTTGGCTGACGTACTGGGGGCAGTAGGCGGTTGCCGCGTCGACGGCGAATACCTTGGCACCTTTGGCGCTCAGCCCGGTCGCCTCGGCCACTTCGCGGTAAACCTGCTGACCCGAGTGTCCCTGGTTGAGGGACTCGCACACTTTGTGCGCCTCGCTGATGGCCCGCTCGGCGCTCGGCGGCGTGATCCCGTCAGCCTGGATCTGGGCGAGGAATGCGTCGTCGACCGAGCTCGCGCTGGCGGTGCCGGCAAAGCCGAGGGTGGTCAGGCCAAGGGTGGCGCCGGCCAGAGTGATGCCGGCGAACGCAGCGGTGAAACGGTGAGAAGACATCGGAAACTCCGTTGTGCTGATGTTGTTGCGACCAACGCTTGATGGCGTTGGCCAAAGCCTCTGCACGATGCCTATACGGATTCTCAATAAATTCTTGATGACCTCGATACGCGCCGGCCGTTGAGCGTGTTTCGGCTGCGCCACCGTGGCAAGTCTTGGAAGGGACGAAAAGGACATCGCAAATGGCCGACACAGAAGGCTTCGATGCCGGAGCAGACCGAAGCGCAGCCGTTTCCGAAGAGGCGATCGACGCCGAAGAACGAGCCGAAGAAGCACGTCGCCAAGCGAGGGGAGCCCAGCGAGCCGCGGCCGACAGCTTGGAGAGATCCGCTGAAAGCCAGGACAGAACCGCCCGGACGTTCGAGGAATTAGCTAGTCACAGCGTCAGCGAGCGGGATGACTACCGCCAACGCGCGGCTGGTCATCGCCGGTATGCGGAAGAAGACCGCCGCATGGCTGACCGACTGCGACAAATGGCGGAAAGTGACTCCGCGAACGATCACGAAGGCCGTCGGCTGTAAGGCCGCTTTAAGCTCGGAGACGTGAACGACGGGCGCTATGACGGGCACCGCATGATTGATGCAAGCTCTGGAAAGACTGCCTTTCTAGTACGTGGTCCACGGATCGTTGATGTCAGGTCACGCCGGTTGGTGTTTCGCATTCCCGACGACACCCGGATTGTCGATGCCGACAGGACCCAGCTGTTGTTTCGCATTCGCGACGACGGGCGCGTCGTTGACTCCGATAGCGGTGAGCTGCGGTACCGGCTACGACGCTGAATGGATCTGTGAAGTCCGGCTCAAAAAGTAAGCTATTTCCTTTGACGTAGCTACTGGCGAAGGACACATCCCCATCCAAGGAGTCCGCATGATTTATCGCCGGGTGGTGGGTGTGCTCACCGCTTTACTGCTGACAGTCATTGTTCCCCCACAGGTCCATGCCCAGCCGCCGACCCAGTGCTTGACCAACACTCCCAAGGGCAAGCAGGTCTACATTCCCTGTGATCTGCTCAACGCCCGCGTCAACTACCCGCCGGGGCAGCGCTGCCAGGACCTCGGACCGCTTGATGGCTATCCAAAGGATGTGCGCGAGTGGTGCGGCTAAGGGAAGAGCCCTTACGGCGACGGAAGTTACGGTGCCACAACATGTTTCAAGCGCACCGCGGGACGGCGGACCGCTAGAACCCGGGCCGCGGCTTGGAGGGCTCGGCTGAGTGCCGCGCCTGATTCGGCGATAGCGATGCACCCGTCTCGGCAGACGCATGCCGGTCGCTGTTTCGCTGACCTCTCACCGGGTAGGCCGTGTATCAGGTCGCGTGGGGGGCCGGCACTACTCGCGCTGCCTAGTCCTCGGTAGTCATGAAGCGGCTACCGAGGGCGCTTACACCTAGATCCCGTCAGCGACTTCGGCTAATAGCTCGTTGAGCACGTCCCAAACCGAGGAATCCGCTACATGCCCACCGCACCTGGCCCGCGCGGACCGACCCGACCAGAAGCTACGGCTAAGCGCCGCGACGTTCTGATAGCGGTCGTGACCACGACCATGACCATCGTTGCGGCGTGCATCGTGCTCGTCGTCCTGATTGCGCTTGCCATGGTCTTGACCGATCGGCCGGGCAGGGAAAGGCCACCCCAGCCGACCGTCACACCGACATCGACGGCGCCGCTTCCCCTGTAAGCAAAGACCGGCGTGGCCCGCCGCCGAGTGCGGCTAACGCCTAGGCTGCAACGTCCGGCGCGGATGTCTCGGGGTTGACGCCGACGTAGCCGTTGAGTTGTGTTTGCGAGACGCGAGAACGCTTGCGCTCGGCGTTGCGGTCGATGATGACATCGATGATCTCGCAGACCGCGCCCACGGCAATCAAGACCAGCCACGACGCAGCCAGCGGTATCTGCTCGTAAATTGGTCTGTTAGCCGCCAATTCGATGATGACCGCAATCCCGACGACAACAATCAGCACGATGAGTATGTCCAGTGTGCGCTTCATTTGATGTGGTTTCCTTTCGCCGGCAGCCGTCCGATTGCGGCATGCGTTGGAAAGAGGATCGAAGGGTGTCCTTCCGGGGTTCTGAAGAAATTCTTGGAGCGGCTGGCATCCCGACGTGCAGCACGGCGACTGGGATTGCATCTCTGAGCCGTCTGGTTCGGCGCCCTTACGCCAGCTGGCCTGTACCGAATATTTCGACGAATCGAAAGTTTGGGCCCCGCACGTTTTGCCGGCCGACGTGCACCGGGCGCTGGTGGAGGCGCCGCCGGTCGGTGATCCGATCGCGTTTCGCGACCTGTGAGCGGCCGTCGTCGTCGGTGCCGGCGGGCCGAGCTGGACATGCTCGCCGGACTGGTGGCCGCGCTCGCGTTGCGATGCGCCGCGCTGGAACGCCGCGTCGCCGACCTCGAGCGGGAACGACGGCGGCCGCCGATGATCCAGCTCGGCGGTGGCGTCGCCGGATCGCACCGAAGCGCCGGTTAGCAGTCAGTCGGCTGGAGGTTGATGTCTCCAGTCGCCAGCGGCTCCACGATGCCGAATAGCACCTGTTGCTCGCACATGTGCATCCGCTTACTGAGGTCCAGCCCGCTCATCGGCGCCGAGGCCCGGGCCACCCACTCGGGCACGTCGAGGTAGCCGTCCGCCGCGTCGCTGATATCAAGGTGCCGCTGTACCTCGCGGACGTCCCAGCCGGACGGGGCCTGCAATTCGATGAACGGTAGCGGTTCGGACTCGTCGACCGGCACAGGTTTGGGCGGCTGAGGCATGAAATTCCGGGTCATCGTGAGGGGTGGCCGGAAACCAATGCGCACGCGGCGGACGTGTGGGGCAAGTGCATGGCCATAGCGATGGCGATCGATGCGAGCGAGTTCGTCAAGCCACCACAACACGTTTGAAAGATGGTCGGGCTGTGCATTGAACGGCTGCACGTGCCGCAGCAGGCCGAATGTCGTGTCGGACACCGCCTGGAGTCGGCCGCGGTGGCTCGGGTCATCGAACTTGGCCGGATCAACGAAGATCGGGAATATAAGCCCGCGTTCGGCCGGCGGCGGGCTCTGCCCAGAGTCGCGGACAGCGACGTGGTAGAGGATGCCGTCGAGGGCGGCGCGCAATTCGTACAACCATTCGCCGAACAAGGTGGACAGCCGGGTGGGCATCGGTTCGAGGGTGCGGAGGACGAGGGTCCACGTATCGGGTTGATCGGCGGGTTCGACGGCGAACCTGCGCGGTATCCGGTCGATGTACTCGCTCCACAGTTCGCCGATCTGGCGACGGATCTCGGCTGCGCGGATCACGCGGTCGCGGCATATCTCGACGGCGCGGTTGCTGGTGTCCCAGCGAATGTCGACGTGCACATAGTCGGGGTGGCTGTCGAGGATCGCGGCGACCAGCGACTCGGCGTCGTATTCGAGATTGTCGAGGTTCTCGCACTGGCCGGTGGCTTCGTCGACGCCGTTGGTGCCGTCGAGTTCGGGTACGCGGAGGAGGTAGTGGTCTGGGCCGTCGGGACGGACGTCGACGCGGTAGCGGTGGGTGCTCACGTTAGTCAATTTTGGCCTCCATGAGGCGCGGCAGCGAGCAAGGCATGGCCCAGGCGCCGGGATGGTTTGCTGTCACTGTGCGGGTGAGAACCGGAAGGGCACGCCTGGGGCATCGACCCATTGCGCCCGAGGCGAAAACTGCGTTTGAGCTGCACAAACGCTCGTGCCCCCGGCAGGATTCGAACCTGCGGCCTTCTGCTCCGGAGGCAGACGCTCTATCCCCTGAGCTACGGGGGCGCACCCAAACCATGCTGCGCCAATGGGCTCGAACAGACTAACTCATCGGCTTGGCGACCTGACCACCGCGATGGATTCGGGGCGCGAGCACTCTAGCCAATAGGATGGACGCTCGTGACCCCCGCCGACCTGGCTGAGCTGCTCAGAATCACCGCCGCCGCGGTGCTGGCCGAGCATGACCTGGACGTGTCGGTGTTGCCGCAGACGGTCACAGTGGAGCGTCCGCGCAACCCCGAGCACGGCGACTACGCCAGTAATCTGGCTCTTCAGCTCGCCAAGAATGTGGGGGCAAACCCGCGTGAGCTGGCCGGATGGCTTGCCGAGGCGCTGGGCCAGGTGGACGGCATCGCCTCAGCCGAAGTAGCCGGGCCGGGGTTCATCAACATGCGCCTCGAGACGTCGGCGCAGGCCAAGATCGTCAACGACGTCCTCGACGCCGGAGTGAGGTACGGCCACTCCGCTGAGCTGGCCGGACGCAAGATCAACCTCGAATTCGTCTCGGCCAATCCGACGGGCCCGATCCACATCGGCGGCACCCGCTGGGCAGCCGTTGGCGATGCGCTGGGCCGGCTGCTGTCGACGCAGGGCGCCGACGTGGTGCGCGAATACTACTTCAACGACCACGGCGCCCAGATCGACCGATTTGCCAGCTCACTGGTCGCCGCGGCCAAAGGCGAGCCCACGCCGACGGACGGCTACGCGGGCACCTACATCAACGACATCGCCGCGCAGGTCTTGGAAAAGGTGCCCGACGCGCTCACCCTGCCAGAACCCGAGATACGCGAAACGTTCCGCGAAATCGGAGTGGACTTGATGTTCGCCCACATCAAAGAGTCGCTGCACGAATTCGGCACGGACTTCGACGTCTACACCCATGAAGACTCGATGCACACCAGCGGCCGTGTCCAGGAGGCCATCGCCCGGCTTCGCGAGACCGGCAACATCTACGAAAAGGACGGCGCAACCTGGTTGCGCAGCAGTGCTTTTGGTGACGATAAAGACCGTGTGGTGATCAAGAGCGACGGCAAGCCCGCCTATGTCGCCGGTGATCTCGCCTATTACCTGGACAAGCGGCGTCGCGGTTTCGACCTGTGCATCTACATGTTCGGCGCCGACCACCATGGGTATATCGCCCGGCTCAAGGCCGCGGCGGCCGCGTTCGGTGACGATCCCGCCACTGTCGAAGTGCTGATCGGGCAGATGGTCAACTTGGTGCGCGACGGCCAGCCGGTCCGTATGAGCAAGCGGGCCGGCACCGTGATCACGCTCGACGACCTGGTCGAGGCCATCGGCGTAGATGCGGCCCGCTACAGCCTTATTCGCTCGTCGGTGGATACCCCAATCGACATCGACCTGGCGCTGTGGTCCTCGGCATCCAACGAAAACCCGGTCTATTACGTGCAATACGCGCACGCGCGGTTGTCCGCACTGGCACGCAATGCCGCCGAACTCGGCCTGATCGCTGACACGGGCCACCTGGAACTGCTCAACCACGACAAAGAGGGAACGCTGCTGCGCACCATCGGCGAATTTCCCCGCGTCCTCAAAACCGCTGCCTCGCTGCGGGAACCACACCGGATATGCCGCTATCTGGAAGACTTGGCCGGCGACTACCACCGGTTCTACGACTCATGCCGGGTGCTACCGCAGGGCGACGAGCAGGCTACCGACCTGCACACCGCACGCCTGGCGTTGTGTCAGGCCACCCGACAGGTGATTGCCAATGGATTGGCAATACTCGGTGTCACCGCTCCGGAGCGCATGTGAACGTTCATCCCGCCGGTCCCCGGCACGCCGAAGAGACCCGTCCGGCCAGTGGTCCACCACGGCCCCAGTCGGTCGACGAACTACTGCGGTTGGCCCCGAATGTTTGGCCACGCAACACCATTCGTGACCAAGACGGAGTGACCAGCATTGCCGGGGTGAAGCTGACCGAGCTGGCCAGACAGTACGGCACACCGTTATTCGTCGTCGATGAAGACGACTTCCGCTCACGCTGTCAAGAGACGGTGGCAGCGTTCGGAGGCGGAGACCATGTGCACTATGCCGCAAAAGCCTTCCTCTGCAGCGAAATAGCGCGCTGGATCGACGAAGAGGGCCTATCCCTCGACGTCTGCACCGGCGGAGAGTTGGCCGTTGCGCTGCACGCAGGCTTTCCCCCAGAGCGGATTACCCTGCACGGCAACAACAAATCGGTTGATGAATTGACTGCGGCCGTCAAGGCCGGAGTAGGTCACGTCGTCTTGGACTCCATGATCGAGATCGAGCGCCTCGACGCCATCGCCGGTGAGGCGGGCATCGTGCAGGATGTGCTGGTACGTCTCACCGTAGGGGTGGAAGCGCATACCCACGAATTCATCTCGACCGCGCACGAAGACCAGAAATTCGGACTCTCGGTCGCCAGCGGTGCCGCGATGGCTGCGGTCCGCCGGGTATTCGCCACGGATCACCTACGGCTGGTTGGTCTGCACAGCCATATCGGCTCGCAAATTTTCGATGTCGCCGGCTTCGAAGTCGCCGCACATCGCGTCATCGGCCTGCTGCGCGAGGTGGTCGCCGAGTTCGGTCCGGAGAAGACCGCGCAGCTATCGACCGTCGATCTCGGTGGCGGCCTGGGTATTTCGTATTTGCCGCACGACGATCCACCACCGATAGCCGAACTGGCCGCCAAGCTCAGTGCGATTGTCAGCAAAGAATCGGCGGCCGTCGGGCTGGCTGCCCCGAAGCTGGTTGTCGAGCCTGGCCGGGCCATCGCCGGACCGGGCACCATCACGCTGTATGAAGTGGGCACCGTCAAGGATGTCGACGTGAGCGCCAGTGCGAACCGCCGCTACGTCAGTGTCGACGGCGGCATCAGCGACAACATCCGCACCGCACTGTATGACGCACAATACGACGCCCGCTTGGTCTCAAGACTCAGCGAAGCGCCGGCGGTGTTGGCGCGAATCGTCGGAAAGCACTGCGAGAGCGGCGATATCGTCGTGCGCGATACGTGGGTGCCCGATGATCTACAACCGGGTGACCTGCTCGGGGTCGCCGCTACCGGCGCATACTGCTATTCATTGTCGAGCCGTTACAACATGATCTGTCGTCCCGCTGTAGTAGCGGTGCGCTCCGGGCGGTCACGCCTTATCCTGCGTCGCGAGACGGTCGACGATCTGCTCAGTCTGGAAGTGAGGTGACCCGTGCCGGGTGACGAAAAGCCAATCGGCGTAGCAGTACTCGGATTCGGCAATGTGGGCCGGGAAGTCGTCCGCATCATCGAGGACAGTGCCGAGGACCTGGCCGCCCGTGTCGGCGCTCCGTTGGTGCTGCGGGGCATCGGCGTTCGCCGTGTCGCCGCCGACCGTGGCGTGCCGATCGAGTTGCTGACCGACAACATCGACGAACTTGTCTCGCGCGACGACGTCGACATCGTCGTCGAGTTGATGGGCCCGCTGGAGCCGGCTCGCAGAGCCATCCTCGGCGCGATGAAGCACGGCAAGTCCGTCGTCACGGCGAACAAGGCGTTGCTGTCAGTATCCACCGGCGAATTGGCGCAGGCCGCGGAAAACGCCCATGTCGACTTGTATTTCGAGGCGGCGGTGGCAGGCGCCATCCCGGTCATCCGTCCGCTGACTCAGTCATTGGCCGGCGACACGGTGCTGCGGGTGGCTGGCATCGTCAACGGCACCACCAACTACATCCTCTCGGCAATGGACACCACTGGCGCCGACTACGAAAGCGCCCTGGCCGATGCCAGCGCACTAGGTTACGCCGAGGCCGATCCCACCGCCGACGTCGAAGGCTACGACGCCGCAGCGAAGGCGGCGATCCTTGCCTCGATCGCGTTCCACACCCGGGTGACCGCCGATGACGTGTATCGCGAAGGCATCACCAAGATCACCCCCGCTGACTTCGTCTCGGCGCGGGCGTTGGGCTGCACCATCAAGCTGCTGTCGATCTGTGAGCGCATCACCACCGACGAAGGCCAGCAACGGCTTTCGGCCCGGGTCTACCCGGCGCTGGTGCGGTTGTCGCACCCGCTTGCCGCGGTCAACGGAGCGTTTAACGCGGTGGTGGTCGAGGCCGAGGCCGCGGGGCGCCTTATGTTTTACGGCCAGGGCGCCGGCGGCGCGCCGACCGCCTCGGCGGTGACTGGCGACCTGGTGATGGCCGCCCGCAACCGGGTGCTGGGCAGCCGCGCGCCGCGTGAATCCAAGTACGCTCAACTTCCCGTCGCACCAATGGGATTCATCCTAACTCGGTACTACGTCAGCATGAACGTCGCCGACAAGACCGGTGTGTTGTCTTCGGTGGCAGCGGAATTCGCCAAGCGCGAGGTCAGCATCGCCGAGGTCCGCCAGGAAGGTGTGGTGGACGACGGCGGACGACGTGTCGGGGCGCGCATTGTGGTGGTCACCCACCACGCCACCGAAGCCGCGCTCTCCGAAACCGTCGAGGCGCTAGCCGATTTGGACGTGGTGAACAGTGTCACCAGCGTGCTGCGACTGGAAGGAACCAGTCAATGAGCCTCCCCCGGACGGCGATCCACCAACCCTGGCCGGGCGTGATCGCCGCCTACCGAGACCGGCTGCCGGTCGGTGACGACTGGACGCCGGTGACCCTGCTGGAGGGGGGCACTCCGCTGATCCCCGCGCCCCGGCTGTCCGAAAAGACCGGCTGCACCATTCATCTCAAGGTCGAGGGTCTCAACCCCACCGGTTCTTTCAAAGACCGGGGCATGACGATGGCGGTCACCGACGCGGTTGCGCGAGGGCAGCAGGCCGTGTTGTGTGCATCGACCGGAAACACGTCGGCGTCGGCAGCCGCGTACGCCGCCCGTGCCGGCATCACCTGCGCGGTGCTGATACCGCAGGGCAAGATCGCCATGGGCAAGCTCGCGCAGGCGGTTATGCACGGCGCCAAGATCATCCAGATCGACGGCAACTTCGACGACTGCCTCGAGCTGGCCCGCAAGATGACGACCGACTTTCCGACGATCTCCCTGGTCAACTCGGTCAACCCGGTGCGAATCGAGGGCCAGAAGACGGCGGCTTTCGAGATCGTCGACGCGCTCGGCCGGGCACCGGACGTGCACGCGCTTCCGGTCGGCAACGCGGGCAACATCACGGCCTACTGGAAGGGCTACACCGAATACCACCGCGACGGTGTGATCGACAAGCTGCCACGCATGCTGGGCACCCAGGCCGCGGGCGCGGCGCCGCTGGTGCTCGGCCAACCGGTGAGCCACCCGGAGACCATCGCTACCGCGATCCGTATCGGCGCGCCGGCCTCGTGGACCTCGGCCGTGGCGGCTCAACAGCAGTCCAACGGGCGTTTCCTGGCCGCCACCGACGAGGAGATCCTGGCGGCATACCACTTGGTGGCCGGCGCTGAGGGCGTCTTCGTGGAGCCTGCCTCCGCCGCCAGCATCGCCGGCCTGCTCAAGGCCGTCGGCGACGGTTGGGTGACGCGCGGGTCGACGGTGGTATGTACGGTGACCGGCAATGGTCTGAAGGATCCCGACACGGCGCTGAGAGACATGCCGAGCGTGTCCGCGCTGCCGGTAGATCCGCTGGCCGTCGTCGAGCAACTGGGGCTGACCTAGTGGCCCTACTCCCTGCCGGGTTGGTGGGAAACGCCGTGGTGTCGGCATCGAGCGCCAACCTCGGCCCGGGCTTCGACAGCATCGGCGTGGCGTTGAACCTCAGCGACGAGATCGTGGTCGAGACAACCGATTCCGACTTGCTCGTGCACGTCGAGGGGGAGGGTGCCGACCAGGTCTCGTTCGGACCCGATCACCTGGTGGTGCGAGCCGTCGCTCGTGGACTGCAGGAGATGGGTCTGCGCGCCGCCGGCCTCTCGGTGCGCTGCCGCAACGCAATCCCGCACTCGCGCGGGCTGGGCTCTTCGGCAGCTGCCGTAGTGGGTGGTCTGGCTGCGGTGAACGGCATTGTGGCACAAATCAATTCGACGCCGCTAAGCGAGACCCAGCTGATCCAATTGGCGTCAGAATTCGAAGGCCATCCCGACAACGCCGGCGCTGCCGTACTGGGCGGTGCGGTGGTGTCGTGGATCGACCGCAGCGGCGCTGAGCCCGTCTACTCGGCGGCGCCGCTGCGACTGCATCCCGCAATCCAGCTTTTTTTGGCGATTCCACAGGAGCGTTCGTCGACCGAGGAGACTCGGGTATTGCTTCCGGCCCAGGTCAGCCACGAAGACGCGCGGTTCAACCTCAGTCGTGCCGCGTTGCTGGTGCTCGCTTTGACCGAGCGGCCTGAGCTGCTGATGGCGGCCACCGAAGACGTGTTGCATCAGCCGCAACGCGCCCATGCGATGCCGGCTTCCGCGGAATATCTGAGGCTGCTGCGGCGTCATAACGTGGCAGCGACGCTATCGGGAGCGGGACCTGCGGTTATTGCACTGAGTACAGAACCCCGGTTGCCAGCGGCAGCGGTGCAGTTCGGTTCCGCCAACGGGTTTCAGATCACCAAGATGACTGTCGGCGCCGGAGTTCGCTGGAGCCCGGGGGTCACGGTCGCAAGTTGAAACACACAGTTACCGGTGGGTTTGCTTGCTTACCGCTGGCAAGCGGGCTATCCTCGGAGCCGTCCAGCAATCGCAGCATCTGCATCTGCATCCATACTGCCTAACCGCTAGGACAACTACCAATTCTTCTCGTGGACGAGGTTCGCCGCTTTAAACCGCCAATCTGGCGATCACCGTTGCAGAGTCGATGAGGAGCACTCGGCTAGCTAGCTGAATGCTCCGATGGTTCAGAAACCCTCGTATGACCTGATCAGCGAGGGAAGAAAGGAAATCCGTGACTGATACGGACCTCATCACGGCTGGCGAAAGCACCGAGGGCGACGGGCGCTCGGGCGCCGTGATCTCAAACACTTCAGACGTCAAGACCGCTGTGTCGGACGGCTCCCTGGCCACCATGGTGCTGCCCGAACTGCGGGCGCTGGCTAATCGGGCCGGTGTCAAGGGGACGTCGGGCATGCGTAAGAACGAACTGATAGCCGCCATTCAGGAAATCAGGGGACGGGCCAATGGCGCCTCCGCCAGCGCTGCCCCGGCGGCCCCCTCGACCGACGACACCGCTGGGACTCCGGGCACAGAGCCCGCCGCCGAAGGTCCGGCAGCCCAAGAGCAACAGAAGGACCAAGAGCAACAGAAGGATTCGTCGGCCGAGGCGCCGCGCCGCGAGCGCCGCAACACATCCCGGGACGCCTCCCGGACGGCCACCCAACCGGATCGTGAGCGTGCCACCCCCGACGACGAAAAGCGTCAGGACGGCCAACCGACCACCAAGACCGATGAGAGCGGATCAGACGGTGGCGGCGACTCTGCTGTCGACCAGCAAAGCCCCGGTGGACAGCAGCCCCGCGGCGACGAGGACGGCGAAGGACGTCAGGGCCGGCGGGGACGCCGCTTCCGGGACCGCCGCCGCCGCGGCGAGCGCTCCGGTGAAGGTGCCGAAACCGAACTACGCGAAGACGACGTCGTCCAGCCGGTTGCCGGCATCCTCGATGTTCTCGACAACTACGCCTTCGTGCGCACGTCGGGCTACTTGGCCGGTCCGCATGACGTCTACGTGTCGATGAACATGGTGCGCAAGAACGGCCTGCGCCGCGGTGACGCGGTTACCGGCGCGGTTCGTGTTCCCCGCGATGGCGAGCAGCCCAACCAGCGGCAGAAGTTCAACCCACTGGTGCGTTTGGACAGCGTCAACGGTGGCTCGGTCGAGGACGCCAAGAAGCGTCCCGATTTCTCCAAGCTGACGCCGTTGTACCCGAACCAGCGGTTGCGTCTGGAAACCACTCCGGATCGGCTCACCACGCGAGTCATCGACCTGATCATGCCGATCGGTAAAGGCCAGCGTGCATTGATCGTGTCGCCGCCCAAGGCGGGTAAGACGACGATCCTGCAGGACATCGCCAACGCGATCACCAAGAACAACCCGGAATGCCACCTGATGGTCGTGCTCGTCGACGAGCGGCCTGAGGAGGTCACCGACATGCAGCGCTCGGTCAAGGGCGAGGTCATCGCCTCGACGTTCGACCGGCCGCCGTCGGACCACACCTCCGTCGCCGAGCTGGCGATCGAGCGCGCCAAGCGCCTCGTCGAGCAGGGCAAGGACGTCGTGGTGCTGCTCGACTCGATCACCCGCCTCGGCCGGGCCTACAACAACGCGTCGCCGGCGTCGGGCCGCATCTTGTCCGGTGGTGTCGACTCGACCGCGCTCTATCCGCCCAAGCGGTTCCTCGGCGCCGCCCGCAACATCGAAGAAGGCGGATCGCTGACCATCATCGCCACCGCGATGGTCGAGACCGGCTCCACCGGTGACACGGTGATCTTCGAAGAGTTCAAGGGCACCGGTAACGCCGAGCTCAAGCTGGACCGCAAGATCTCCGAGCGCCGGGTGTTCCCGGCGGTCGACGTGAATCCTTCCGGCACCCGCAAGGACGAGCTGTTGCTGTCGCCCGACGAATTCGCAATCGTGCACAAGTTGCGCCGCGTGCTGTCGGGTCTGGACTCCCATCAGGCCATCGACTTGCTGATGTCGCAGCTGCGAAAGACGAAGAACAACTACGAATTCCTGGTGCAGGTGTCCAAGACGACGCCAGGGTCCATGGATGGCGACTAGCTTCAACTAGCCTCGTAAGCCGTGGCAGAGACGCTGCAGCAGCTACTTCGCGAGCGCACAGACCAGGACACGCCGGCGGTTAAGTACGGTGACCGGATCTGGACCTGGCGCGAGCATCTCGCCGACGCCAGCGCCACCGCGGCGACCGTGATCGGCGCCGCCGATAAGGACCGACCGCTGCATGTCGGCACGCTGCTCGGCAACACCCCGGAAATGCTGACCGCTATGGCGTCGGCCGCGCTCGGCGGATACGTGCTGTGCGGAATCAACGACACCCGCCGAGGCGATGCGCTAGTTCGGGACATCGCGCGTGCTGACTGCCAGATCCTGCTTACCGATCCCGTGCACCGCGAGTTGCTGGACGGTCTCCACCTGCCAGACGTAAAGGTGTTCGACGTGACCAGCGATGCTTGGTCCGCCCGGCTGGCCGACGCCGGACCGCTGACCCCGTATCGCGAAGTCACGCCCACCGACGCGGTCATGATGATCTTCACCTCCGGTACAAGCGGCGAGCCGAAAGCGGTGCAAATCGCCCACCTGACGGTGCTGTTTGCCGGCATGAACCTGATCGAGCGATTCGACATCACCGGCTCCGACGTCTGCTACCTGTCGATGCCGCTGTTTCACTCCAACGCGCTGCTGGCCGGCTGGAGCGTGGCGGTCGGCTCCGGTGCGGCCATGGTGCCCGCGGCATTCTCGGCGTCTGGACTGCTGCCCGACCTGCGCCGATATGGGGTCACATACATGAACTATGTCGGCAAGCCGCTCGCCTACGTGCTGGCCACCCCCGAGCGACCAGACGACCATGACAACCCACTGCGGGTCGCCTTCGGAAACGAGGCCAGCGAGCGCGACATCGCCGAATTCAGCCGCCGGTTCGACTGCACGGTGTGGGACGGCTTCGGGGCCACGGAGGGCGCGATCATCATCACCCGAGAAGACGGCTGCCCGCCCGGGTCGATAGGCAAGGGCTTGCCAGGCGTAGCCATCTACAACCCCGAGACGCTCGCCGAGTGCCCGCCGGCCATCTTCGGCGATGACGGTGCCCTGACCAACGCCGACGAGGCGATCGGGGAGCTGGTCAACACGACGGGCGCCGGCCTGTTCTCCGGGTATTACAACGACCCGGACGCCACCAGCGCACGACTGCGCAACGGTATGTACTGGTCGGGTGATCTCGCCTACCGGGACGCCGACGGTTGGATCTACTTCGCCGGACGCAGCGGGGATTGGTTGCGTGTCGACGGCGAGAACATGACCACGGCGCCCATCGAGCGGATCCTGCAGCGGCTGACCCAGATCAGCCAGGTCGCGGTGTACGCGGTGCCCGACGAGCACGTCGGCGATCAGGTGATGGCGGCAATCGTGCTGACCGACAACGCTGATCTGACACCCGAGGAGTTCGGCGAGTTTCTGGCCGCCCAGCCCGATCTGTCACCCAAGGCGTGGCCGCGGCGGGTCTGGCTCACCGATCGCCTGCCCGCCACGGCGACCAACAAGATCCTCAAGCGGGAGCTTTCCGCTCGTGGCGCCACCCCCGACGGCGGCGTGCTGTGGACCCGCAGCGGAAAAAGCAGCACCTATACCCGCGGGTAGCTCGCCGGGAATGCGCGCGGGCAGCTGTGTGTTTGGGCTGATGTTGGTTGACCTGGCATAATCGACGGTCGACCACCAGGACCAGCTCAGGTCCGGAGCAGTTCGAGCCCGATCGCCCGGTCGCACACGGCGGGGACGGGCGGCCAACGATCGAAGAGGACAGCATGAAATCAGACATTCATCCGGCCTACGAGCCGACGACGGTGGTCTGCGGATGTGGCAACACCTTCGAGACGCGCAGCACCAAGCCCGGCGGCCGAATCGTCGTCGAAGTCTGCGCGCAGTGCCATCCGTTTTACACCGGAAAGCAGAAGATTCTGGACAGCGGCGGCCGGGTGGCCCGTTTCGAGAAGCGCTACGGCAAGCGCTCCAAGGCCGACGCTGCCGCAACCGACAAATAGCTGGCTCACCGACGCCCGAACTGTGCGGGACTGCACAGGCCGGGCGTCGGTTTGCGTTTGCCAGTGGATGGTGCGCGAGGGAGGTGAGACATGACGGAGCCGGTTCAGACCATCGACGTGTTGCTCGCCGAGCATGCCGACCTCGAGCGCGCGCTGGCCGATCCCGAACTGCACAGCAAGCCCGAAGAGGCGCGAAAGGCCGGGCGCAGGTTCGCCCGGCTGGCCCCGATCGTCGCCACCTACCGCAAGCTGGCGTCTGCGCGCGACGACCTGGAAACGGCGCGCGAGCTGGCCGTCGACGATGAGTCCTTCGCGGAGGAAGTCACCGAGCTGGAGTCCCGGGTGGCCGAACTGGACACCCAACTCACCGACATGCTGGCGCCGCGCGACCCGCACGACGCCGACGACATCCTTCTTGAAGTCAAATCGGGTGAGGGAGGCGAAGAATCCGCGTTGTTCGCCGCCGACTTGGCCCGAATGTACATCCGCTACGCCGAGCGACACGGCTGGAGCGTGACCGTGCTGGACGAAACGACGTCGGACCTGGGCGGCTACAAGGACGCCACGCTGGCCATCGCGAGTAAGGGTGACAGCGCCGACGGTGTCTGGTCGCGGATGAAGTTCGAGGGTGGAGTGCATCGCGTCCAGCGGGTCCCGGTGACGGAATCCCAAGGGCGAGTGCATACTTCGGCGGCAGGTGTGCTGGTGTATCCCGAGCCGGAGGAAGTCGGCGAGGTCCAGATCGACGAGTCGGATCTGCGTATCGACGTCTACCGTTCGTCCGGAAAGGGCGGCCAGGGGGTCAATACCACCGATTCGGCGGTGCGGATCACGCATCTGCCCACCGGAATCGTGGTCACCTGTCAAAACGAACGATCACAGCTGCAGAACAAGACCCGGGCATTGCAGGTGCTGGCCGCGCGGCTGCAGGCGATGGCCGAGGAACAGGCGCTGGCCGACGCGTCGGCGGACCGGGCCAGCCAGATCCGTACGGTGGACCGCAGCGAACGTATTCGCACCTATAACTTTCCGGAGAACCGGATCACCGATCACCGAATCGGTTACAAGTCACACAATCTCGACCAGGTGCTGGACGGAGACTTGGATGCGCTGTTCGACGCGCTCAGCGCCGCCGACAAGCAGTCTCGGCTGCAACAGGCGACATGACCCAACTGTTGCGCGCGATCGACTCCGCCGCGGCGGTCCTCGCCGAGGCGGGCATCGACTCCGCCCGTTACGACGCCGAACTGCTGGCCGCTCACCTGGCCGGCACCGACCGCGGCCGGCTGGTCTTGCTCGAGGAGCCGGACGAGGAATTCTTCCGCCACTACCATGACGTCGTCAGTGCGCGGTCGCGTCGAATTCCGTTGCAGCACATCATCGGAACCGTGGCTTTCGGCCCGGTCGAACTGCAGGTCGGTCCCGGTGTGTTCATCCCGCGACCGGAGACCGAGGCCCTGTTGGAGTGGGCTACGGCGCAGCGGTTGGGGTCGCGGCCGGCGATCGTCGACCTGTGCACGGGGTCCGGCGCACTCGCGGTGGCACTGGCAAAGCACTGGTCGGCGGCGCGCGTGGTCGGGATCGACGACTCCGAGGCAGCCCTCGAGTACGCGCGGCGCAACATCGAGGGCACGGCGGTGGAACTCGTGCGCGCCGACATCGCTGAGGCCGGCTCGCTTCCGGAACTCGACGGCCGGGTCGATCTGCTGGTGGCCAACCCGCCCTACGTGCCGGACGATGTTGCGCTGGAACCTGAAGTAGCCCAACATGATCCGCCGCATGCGGTGTTCGGCGGCCCGGACGGGATGGCGGTGATCGCCGCCGTCGTCGACCTTGCCGGGCGCTGGCTACGACCCGGTGGTCTGCTGGCGGTGGAGCATGACGACACCAGATCGTCGTCAACCGTCGAATTAGTCTCGGGCACAGGGCATTTCGTCGACATCGTGGCTCGGCAGGATTTGACCGGCCGGCCCAGGTTCGTGACGGCGCGGAGGAACTGCGCAGATGAGTTCGCGTCGCGACGATGTAGAGCGCAGCGATGAGGAGGAGTGGCGCCATTGGCCGAGGTTTACCGCTGCGCGGATACTGACCAGCGTGCCCGCGGAATCGCGGCGGCAATCGATGCACTCAAGTCCGGGCGACTGGTCGTCATGCCGACCGACACCGTCTACGGCATCGCCGCTGACGCCTTCGACCGGGACGCGGTGGCCGCGCTGCTGTCGGCAAAGGGCCGGGGGCGGGATATGCCGGTTGGCGTGCTGGTCGGTTCGTGGCACACCATCGAGGGCCTGGTCTATACCGTGCCCGACGGCGCCCGGGAGCTGATTCGCGTATTCTGGCCCGGCGCTTTGAGTCTGGTGGTGCGCCAAGCCCCCTCGCTGCAATGGGATCTCGGCGACGCCCGCGGCACGGTGATGCTGCGCATGCCGTTGCACCCGGTCGCCATTGAGCTGCTGCGCGAGGTGGGGCCGATGGCGGTGTCGAGCGCCAATGTCTCCGGTCGCGCGCCCGCCGTGGACGCCGAGCAGGCGCGCACGCAGCTCGGCGATCTCGTCGACGTCTATCTGGACTCCGGCCCGTCCGCGCAACAGGCCGCCTCGACGATCGTCGACCTGACCGGTGACACGCCCCGGGTGTTGCGAACGGGTCCGGTGAGCACGGAGCGGATCGCGGAGGTATTAGGCATGGATCCGGCGGTTTTGAGCGCATAGCCGAAGCGCAGGTCTCAGGTTGGTGCAGTACGGTCTCGAGGTGTCCAGCGATGTGACCACCCTTGCCGGCGGTTTGCTCGCGCTGTCTGATCGCGGCGCCGGTGTCCCGTTGCGGGAGCTTGCGCTGGTCGGGTTGACCGCGGCGATCATCACCTACTTCGCGACCGGGCCGGTGCGGGTCCTGGCCACTCGGTTGGGGGCCGTCGCTTACCCCCGGGAACGCGACGTGCACGTCACGCCGACCCCACGCATGGGTGGGCTGGCGATGTTTTTGGGCGTGCTGGCCGCCGTCTTTCTGGCTTCCCAGCTTCCGGCGCTGACCCGCGGCTTCGTCTACTCCACCGGTATGCCCGCGGTGCTGGTGGCGGGCGCGGTGATCATGGGCATCGGGCTGATCGACGACCGGTGGGGACTGGACGCGCTGACGAAGTTCGCCGGTCAGATCACCGCGGCAAGCGTGCTGGTCACCATGGGCGTCGCCTGGAGCGTGCTGTACATCCCGATCGGCGGCGTGGGCACCATCGTCTTGGATCAGGCCTCGTCGATTCTGCTCACGCTGGCGCTGACCGTCTCGATCGTCAACGCGATGAACTTCGTCGACGGGCTGGACGGCTTGGCGGCCGGATTGGGACTAATCACGGCGCTGGCCATCTGTATCTTTTCGGTCGGTTTGCTCCGGGACCACGGTGGCGACGTTCTGTTTTATCCGCCCGCCGTGATTTCGGTGGTGCTGGCCGGGGCTTGTCTGGGCTTCCTGCCGCACAACTTTCACCGGGCCAGGATTTTCATGGGCGATTCGGGTTCGATGCTGATCGGCCTGATGCTCGCCGCGGCCTCGACGACCGCGGCCGGACCCATCTCGCAGAACGCTTACGGTGCTCGCGACGTGTTTGCTCTGCTGTCGCCGTTCCTGCTGGTGGTCGCGGTGATGTTCGTGCCCATGCTCGACTTGTTGTTGGCGATCGTGCGCCGCACCCGCGCGGGCCGCAGCGCGTTCAGCCCCGACAAGATGCATCTGCACCACCGCCTGCTGCAGATCGGTCATTCGCACCGTCGCGTCGTGCTGTTGATCTACCTCTGGGTCGGCATCGTCGCCTTCGGCGCCGCCAGCACGATCTTCTTCAACCCTCGCCACACCGCGGCGGTGATGCTGGGCGCGATTGTGGTGGCCGGCATCGCGACGGTGATCCCGCTACTGCGCCCTCGCGACGAGGACGACGACTTCGATGATGACCGCAACGAGGACTACGACACGGAGTAGTAGTGGGCTTCACCATGTGGTACGGTGCAGCTAGAACCCCGAAAAGCCAACCTCGCTGGTCGCCGGTCACCCGGCAGATCGGACGTTGATTCGACTGTGCCGACGCAGGACCGACAAAGGAGCTACCCCTTGGGTGATTCCGACGCGATGACTGCGATACGCTCTGCGGGCCACCGATCGGTGAGTCGGGTGGTATCGGCTCCATCAAGCTGGGATTGAGGTGCTGCAGTGACGACACCAGCGCAAGACGCGCCGTTGGTGTTTCCCGCTGTTGCTTTCCGCCCGGTTCGCCTGTTCGTCATCTGCGTCGTGCTCACCGCGGCGGCGACGCTCGGGGCCGCTTCGATCAACCGCCTGATGCTCGGCGTCTTCTTCGGCGTTGGGTTGCTCCTGGGTTTGCTCAACGCCCTTCTGGTACGACGGTCGGTCGGGGCTATCACGGCGCAAGAACACCCGCTGAAAAAGGCGATGGCGCTGAATTCGGCGGCCAGGCTGGCAGTCATCACCATCGTCGGGCTGATTGTCGCGGCGGTTTTTCGTCCTAACGGATTGGGCGTGGTGTTTGGCCTGGCGCTGTTTCAGGTACTACTGGTGTTTTCGACCGCGTTGCCGGTCGTGAAGAAGTTGCGTGCCGGAGAGTCGACCTCGACTTCGGACGGAACCGAGGGGAGGACCGCCAGCGATGATTGAGACGTTTCTGGCCGAAACCAAGATCGAGGTCGGCGAGCACCACAAGGCGCAGTGGCTGGGTTTGACGGTCAACACCGACACCATATTGTCCACCGCGATTGCCGCCCTGATCGTGATCGCGCTGGCCTTCTACCTGCGCTCCAAGGTGACCTCGACCGGCGTGCCCAGTGGTGTGCAGTTGTTCTGGGAGGCCATCACGATCCAGATGCGCGATCAGATCGAGACGGCCATCGGCATGCGGATTGCCGGTTTCGTATTGCCGCTTGCGGTCACGATCTTCGTGTTCATTCTGATCTCCAACTGGCTCTCGGTACTTCCGCTGCAGTACTTCGACAAAGGCGGCCATCCAAAGGAACTACTGACGCCGGCGGCGGGGGACATCAACTACGTACTTGCGCTGGCCCTTTTCGTATTCTTCTCCTACCACGCCGCGGGTATCTGGCGCCGCGGCATCATTGGACACCCGGTCAAGCTGCTGAAGGGGCACGTCGTATTCCTGGCGCCGATCAACGTCGTCGAAGAACTGGCCAAGCCGATCTCGTTGTCCCTCCGACTTTTTGGCAATATCTTCGCCGGCGGCATCTTGGTATCCCTGATCGGCCTTTTTCCGGCATTCGTCCTGTGGGCGCCCAACGCGATTTGGAAATCGTTTGATCTGTTCGTCGGTGCCATTCAGGCCTTCATCTTCTCCATCCTGACTGTGCTGTATTTCAGCCAGGCAATGGAGCTGGAAGACGAGCATTAACTACCTACGCACCACAACAGAAGCCTGGTAGAGCGCTACCAGATAGCAAGGAGGATAGGGATATGGCGGATGCAAATCTGCTCGGACTCGGCGCCTACATCGGCGGTGGACTGATCATGGCCGGCGGCGCCATCGGCGCCGGTATCGGTGACGGCATTGCGGGAAACGCACTGGTCTCCGGCATTGCCCGCCAGCCCGAGGCGCAAGGGCGGCTGTTCACGCCGTTCTTCATCACCGTCGGTCTGGTTGAGGCGGCCTACTTCATCAACCTGGCGTTCATGGCATTGTTCGTGTTCGCTGCCCCGATCTCTCCGACGCAGTAATCCGCTGTGATGGGCGACGCGAGCGCACTTGTTCTTGCCGAAGGCAAGGGCGGGGGAGGCGGCAACAACTTCCTCATTCCGAACGGCACCTTCTTCTTCGTGCTGGCCATCTTCCTCATCTTGCTGGCCGTCATCGGTACTTTCGTGGTGCCGCCGATCATGA
Organism: Mycobacterium sp. NGS66; assembly: GCF_059812225.1. Lineage (NCBI taxonomy): Bacteria > Bacillati > Actinomycetota > Actinomycetes > Mycobacteriales > Mycobacteriaceae > Mycobacterium > Mycobacterium sp. NGS66. The sequence goes on from NZ_JCALCG010000002.1 coordinate 228,512, forward strand.
AGGTGTTGCGCGAACGCGACGCCATGGTCCACAAGACTGCCGCCGACAACAAGAAGTCGGCCGAGCAGTTCGCCGCCGCTCAGGCCGATTACGACGAAGTCATGAAGGAAGCCCGGGTCGAGGCCTCGTCGTTGCGCGACAATGCTCGGGCGGCGGGCCGCAAGGTCGTGGACGATGCACGCGCGGGTGCAGAACAGCAGGTGGCAACGACTCTGGCAATGGCCAATGAGCAGCTGAAGCGGGAGAGGGACGCCGTGGAACTGGATCTACGCGCCAACGTCGCGGCCATGTCGTCTACCCTGGCTAGCCGAATCCTGGGCGTCGAGGTCACCCCGACGGCTGCGGCGAGGTAACGGTCGATGGACAAGTTCGTCGGGCAGCTGGTCGGCTTCGCCGTCATCGTGTTCATTGTTTGGCGTTATGCCGTGCCGCCCGTGCGCCGTTTGATGACTGCACGACAGGAAACCGTGCGCCGGCAGTTGGAAGAGTCGCTCGCGGCTGCCGAGCGGCTGACCGAGTCGACCACGGCGCACAGCAAAGCCGTCGAGTCCGCCAAGGAAGAGGCCAAGCGGGTCGTCGAAGAGGCCAAGGCGGACGCCGAACGCATTACCGAACAGCTGCAGGCCCACGCCGAGGTTGAGGCCGAACGCATCAAGTCTCAGGGTGCCCGGCAGGTCGACCTGCTGCGCGCGCAGCTGACCCGTCAGCTTCGCCTGGAGCTCGGCCACGAATCAGTGCGCCAGGCAACCGAATTGGTGCGTAATTATGTCGCAGACCCGGACCAGCAGGCGGCTACCGTCGATCGCTTCCTGAATGAGCTGGACGAGATGGCGCCGGAGGCGGTCGATGTCACGTCGCCGGTGCTGGCCAAGATGCGCTCGTCGAGTCGCCAGGCGCTGCGCGATGTTGAGGACCGGTTCGACACGCTTGTCGGGAACCTCGACGATCAGGGCCTGGAAAAGCTCGCCGACGAGCTGGTTTCAGTGGCCGGAATGCTCATTCGCGAAATCGTGGTCACCCGGTATCTCACTGTGCCCGCCGAAGATTCGACCCCAAGGGTCAGATTGATCGAGCGCATCCTCGCCGGGAAGGTCGCCGATTCCACGCTCGACGTGCTGCGGGCAGCCGTCTCGGAGCGTTGGTCGGCCAACCGTGACCTGATCGATGCGATCGAACACCTGTCGCGGCAAGCGCTATTGAAAGTCGCGGAGAACGAGGGTCGGATCGACGAGGTCGAAGACCAGTTGTTCCGGTTTTCCCGTCTTCTCGAGGCGCAGCCACGACTGGCCATTCTGTTGGGCGATCACACCAGCCCGGCAGAAGGGCGAATCGGCTTGCTGCGCAACGTGCTCCGGAGCGCCAGCGGCAGAAGCAACCGGATCACGAACGCGTTGCTGTCCCACACCGTCGAGTTGTTGAGAGGTCACCAGACGGCCGACGAGGCCGTCCAGTTCTTGGCCGAATCGGCAGTGGCGCGGCGCGGCGAGGTGGTCGCACAAGTCAGTGCCGCGGCCGAGCTCAGAGACGCGCAGCGCACGCGCCTCGTCGAAGTGCTGAGTCGCATCTACGCCCACCCGGTGTCGATACAGCTGCAAATCGACCCCGATTTGCTTGGCGGCCTTTTGATCTCGGTAGGCGACGAGGTCATTGACGGCACCCTCAAGTCTCGATTGACCGCAGCCGAGGCTCAGCTCCCCGACTGAAAATCACGAACTAGTCAGCACAAACGAAGTAGGAAGACGAAAAGCCATGGCCGACCTGACAATCTCCGCAGATGACATTCAGAGTGCCATCGAGGAGTATGTAAGTTCCTTCACCGCCGACACTTCCCGTGAAGAGGTCGGTACGGTGGTCGACGCCGGCGACGGCATCGCGCATGTCGAAGGCCTGCCATCCGTCATGACCCAGGAGCTGCTCGAGTTCCCGGGCGGCGTGCTCGGCGTCGCGCTCAACCTCGACGAGCACAGCGTCGGCGCCGTGATCTTGGGTGACTTCGAGAACATCGAAGAAGGCCAGCAGGTCAAGCGCACCGGTGACGTCCTGTCCGTACCCGTCGGCGACGCGTTCTTAGGCCGGGTGGTGAACCCGCTCGGTCAGCCGATTGACGGCGGCGGCGACATCGAGACCGACGAGCGGCGCGCGCTGGAGCTGCAGGCGCCGTCGGTGGTGCAGCGGCAGGGCGTGAAAGAGCCACTGCAGACAGGGATCAAGGCCATCGACGCCATGACTCCGATCGGCCGCGGACAGCGTCAGCTGATCATCGGCGACCGCAAGACCGGAAAGACCGCCGTCTGCGTCGACACCATTCTCAACCAGCGGCAGAACTGGGAGAGCGGCGACGAGAAGCTGCAGGTGCGTTGCGTCTACGTGGCAATCGGACAGAAGGGCACCACGATCGCCGCCGTCCGCCGCGCGCTCGACGAGGGCGGCGCGATGGACTACACCACGATCGTCGCGGCACCGGCTTCGGAGTCGGCCGGCTTCAAATGGCTTGCGCCGTACACTGGTTCGGCCATCGCCCAGCATTGGATGTATCAGGGCAAGCACGTGCTGATCGTCTTCGACGACCTGACCAAGCAGGCCGAAGCGTACCGGGCAATCTCGCTGCTGCTGCGGCGCCCGCCGGGCCGGGAGGCGTACCCGGGCGACGTGTTCTACCTGCACTCACGGCTACTCGAACGCTGCGCCAAATTGTCCGACGACCTCGGTGGTGGTTCGCTGACCGGCCTGCCGATCATCGAGACCAAGGCCAACGACATCTCGGCTTACATCCCGACCAACGTCATCTCCATCACCGACGGCCAATGCTTCCTGGAGACCGACCTGTTCAATCAGGGCGTGCGGCCCGCCATCAACGTCGGCGTCTCGGTGTCCCGGGTCGGTGGAGCCGCTCAGATCAAGGCGATGAAAGAGGTGGCCGGCTCGTTGCGACTGGACCTGTCGCAGTATCGCGAGCTGGAAGCCTTCGCCGCGTTCGCTTCCGATCTGGACGCTACGTCGAAGGCACAGCTGGAGCGCGGTGAGCGGTTGGTGGAACTGCTCAAGCAGCCGCAATTCCAGCCGATGCCCGTTGAGGAGCAAGTGGTTTCGATCTTCCTCGGCACCGCCGGTCACCTGGACTCGGTACCGGTCGAAGATGTCAAGAGGTTCGAAGCCGAACTCCTCGACCACATGCGGGCTTCCGAGGAAAAGTTCCTTGAAGGTATCCGCTCGACCCAGAAGATCAGTGAGGAAGAGGAAGAGAAGCTCACCGAGATCATCAACCACTTCAAGAAGGGCTTCGCGGCCACCGGCGGCCAATCGGTGGTGCCCGACGAGCACGTCGAGCCCATGGCCGAAGAGGAACTCGAAAAGGAGACCGTGCAGGTCAAGAAGGAGAAGCCGAAGAAGGACTCGAAGGAGGCCAAACAGGACTCCGGCAAGAAGGAGTCCGTCGAAAAGGAAGCCAAGAAGGATAAGTAGCTAACAATGGCCGCCACACTTCGCGAATTGCGTGGGCGCATCCGCTCGGCGGGGTCGATCAAGAAGATCACGAAGGCCCAGGAGCTGATCGCCACCTCGCGCATCGGCAAGGCGCAGGCTCGGCTGGAATCTGCACGGCCGTATGCGTTCCAGATCACGTCGATGCTGCTTACTCTCTCTGCCGAAGCCGCTCTCGACCATCCGTTGCTGGTCGAGCGAGCGGAGCCCAAGCGGGCCGGGGTATTGGTGGTTTCTTCCGACCGCGGTTTGTGCGGCGCCTACAACTCGAGTATTTTCCGTCGCTCCGAGGAGCTGTTCTCCCTGCTGCGGGAAGAAGGAAAGCAGCCGGTGCTGTACACCGTGGGCCGTAAGGCGTTGAACTACTTCAAGTTCCGCAACTGGGACATCACCGAGTCGTGGACGGGCTTCTCCGAGCAGCCCAAGTACGAAAACGCCGCCGAGATCGGTTCGACCCTGGTCGAAACTTTCATGAAGGGCACTGGCGACGACGAGGAGCAGCAGTCCGACGACGAGACGAGCGTCGATGAACTGCACATCGTGTACTCGGAGTTCAAGTCGATGATGTCGCAGACCGCCGTGGCTCACCGCATTGCCCCACTGGTGGTGGAATACGTCGAAGAAGACGAGGGGCTGCACACCTTGTACTCCTTCGAGCCGGATGCCACGACACTGTTCGACGCGCTGCTGCCGCGGTATCTGACCACTCGGGTGTACGCGGCGCTGCTGGAATCGGCGGCCTCTGAGCTCGCGTCGCGACAACGGGCGATGAAGTCGGCGACGGACAACGCCGACGACCTCATCAAGGCTCTTACCCTAGAGGCCAACCGCGAGCGGCAGGCCCAGATCACCCAGGAAATCAGCGAAATCGTTGGTGGCGCAAACGCGCTCGCCGACGCCGCCGCCAAGTAGCCCCTTAAGGAAGCGAAGAAGAATCATGAGCGCTACTGCCGAGAAGACCGACAAGTCCGGAAAGTCAGGTAACTCCGAAACCAGCGGCCGCGTGGTACGCGTGACCGGGCCCGTCGTCGACGTCGAGTTCCCGCGGGGCTCGGTGCCCGAGTTGTTCAACGCCCTGCACGCGGAGATCAAGTTCGAGGCGCTGGCCAAGACCCTCACCCTCGAAGTTGCCCAGCACCTCGGCGACAACTTGGTACGCGCCATCTCGTTGCAGCCCACCGATGGGCTGGTGCGTGGTGTCGAGGTGACCGACACCGGTGACTCCATCTCGGTGCCAGTCGGTGAGGAAGTCAAGGGCCATGTGTTCAACGCGCTGGGATACTGCCTCGACGAGCCCGGCTACGGAGAAGACTTCGAGCACTGGTCGATTCACCGCAAGCCGCCGGCGTTCGAAGACCTGGAGCCGCGGACCGAGATGCTCGAGACCGGCCTCAAGGTTGTCGACCTGCTTACTCCCTACGTGCGCGGCGGAAAGATTGCCCTGTTCGGCGGTGCGGGGGTCGGCAAAACGGTGCTCATCCAGGAGATGATCAACCGTATTGCCCGAAACTTCGGCGGCACTTCGGTGTTCGCCGGCGTGGGGGAGCGGACCCGTGAGGGCAACGACCTGTGGGTCGAGCTCAAGGAAGCCGACGTGCTCAAGGACACCGCGCTGGTGTTCGGCCAGATGGACGAACCGCCCGGCACTCGTATGCGGGTGGCGTTGTCCGCGCTGACCATGGCCGAGTGGTTCCGGGACGAGGCGGGCCAGGACGTGTTGTTGTTCATTGACAACATCTTCCGGTTCACTCAAGCGGGTTCGGAAGTGTCGACGCTGCTTGGTCGGATGCCGTCCGCGGTGGGATACCAGCCCACCCTGGCCGACGAGATGGGTGAGCTGCAGGAGCGCATCACCTCGACCCGGGGCCGTTCCATCACCTCGATGCAAGCGGTCTACGTGCCGGCCGACGACTACACCGACCCGGCGCCCGCCACGACCTTCGCGCACCTGGACGCGACTACGGAGCTGTCGCGTTCGGTCTTCTCCAAGGGCATCTTCCCCGCCGTGGACCCGCTGGCCTCCAGCTCGACCATCCTGGACCCCAGCGTGGTCGGTGACGAACACTACCGCGTGGCACAGGAGGTCATCCGAATCCTGCAGCGCTACAAGGATCTTCAGGACATCATCGCCATCCTCGGTATCGACGAGCTGTCCGAGGAGGACAAACAGTTGGTCAACCGGGCGCGGCGCATCGAGCGGTTCCTCTCGCAGAACATGATGGCGGCCGAGCAGTTCACCGGCCAGCCCGGCTCGACGGTGCCGGTAAAGGAGACCATCGAGGCGTTCGACAAGCTGACGAAGGGCGACTTCGACCACGTGCCCGAGCAGGCCTTCTTCCTGATCGGCGGGCTGGACGACTTGGCCAAGAAGGCCGAGACCTACGACGTCAAGCTATAGAGGTTCGCGTGAGTCGAAAGGCGTTGCGGCATGGCTGAATTGAACGTTCAGATCGTCGCCGTCGACCGGGAGATCTGGTCGGGCGAGGCAACGTTCCTGTTCACCCGCACCACCGTCGGCGAGATCGGCATCCTGCCGCACCACATCCCGCTGGTGGCCCAATTGGTCGACGACGCCATGGTGCGGGTGGAACGGGAAGGCGGAGACGACCTGCGGATCGCGGTCGACGGTGGCTTTTTGACGGTGACCGAAGAGGGGGTCACCGTCCTCGCCGAATCAGCCGAGTTCGAAAAGGACATCGACGAAAGCGCTGCCAAGCAGGATTCCGAGTCGGACGATCCGAAGATCGCCGCGCGGGGCCGCGCCAGGTTGCGCGCCCTCGGCGTGATCGACTAGCCGCCGATGAGCGCGCCCATGGTCGGCATGGTCGTGCTTGTCGTGGTGCTGGGAATTGCGGTCCTGGCGTTGAGTTATCGCCTGTGGAAACTACGCCAGGGCGGCACGGCGGGAATCATGCGGGACATCCCCGCGGTCGGCGGCCACGGCTGGCGGCACGGTGTGATCCGCTACCGCGGCGGCGAAGCCGCGTTCTATCGGTTGTCCAGTCTGCGGCTCTGGCCGGATCGACGGCTGAGCCGGCGAGGTGTGGAGATCATCAGCCGGCGCGGGCCCCGCGGCGACGAGTACGACATCATGACCGACGAGATCGTTGTGCTGGAATTGCGAGACACCACGCAGGATCGCCGCTCGGGCTACGAGCTGGCGCTGGACCAAGGTGCGCTTACCGCGTTCCTGTCCTGGCTGGAGTCCCGTCCCTCACCGCGCGCCCGCCGCCGCAGCGTGTGACGGACCTCGGCGAGCAGACGCAAAATCCCCTGAAACGGCCCAGTTTTGGGCGATTTTGCGTCTGCTCGCGCTAGCTCGCGGCGCTGCTCGCGCTAGCTCGCGGAGCCGCCGCCCGGCCGCCACAGCACGTCGTCGCCCCCATTGGCCACTCGCGCCAGGATGAAAAGCAGATCCGACAGCCGGTTCAAATACTTCGCCGGCAGCGCACTGACACCATCCGGGTGCGCGTCGACCGCGGCCCATGCCGACCGCTCCGCTCGGCGTACCACCGTACGCGCCACGTGCAGTAGCGCAGACAACGGCGAACCACCCGGCAGCACAAAGGAATTCAGCGCGGGCAGGGCTTCGTTGTACCGGTCACACCAGCCCTCGAGCCGATCGATGTACGGTTGGCTGATTCGCAGCGCCGGATGCTCGGGGTGTTCCACCACCGGGGTCGACAGATCCGCGCCCGTGTCGAACAAGTCGTTTTGAATCTGCAGCAATACCTCAACGATCTCCGGCTCGGGCTTTCCCAGCGCGATCGCGGCGCCGATCGCGGAGTTGGCCTCGTCGCAATCCGCGTACGCCACCAGACGGGTGTCATTCTTGGAGACTCGGGAAAAATCACTCAGTCCCGTGGTTCCGTCGTCGCCCGTTCGGGTATAGATGCGGGTCAGATGCACTGCCATGAGCAAAACGGTACCGCGCCGTGCGTCTTGGCTGACTGACAAGCCGATAGCGCTTCACTACACTGACCCGGATGGCTGAGCGTTTCGTGGTGACCGGCGGCAACCGGTTGTCCGGCCGAGTCACCGTCGGGGGCGCCAAGAACAGCGTGCTCAAGCTCATGGCCGCGACGTTGCTGGCCGAGGGAACCAGCACCATTACCAACTGTCCAGACATCCTCGACGTGCCGCTGATGGCTGAGGTGCTGCGGGGCCTGGGCGCCACCGTCGAGCTCGACGGCGACGTCGCCCGAATCACCTCCCCCGACGAGCCCAAGTACGACGCGGACTTCGCTGCGGTTCGGCAGTTCCGGGCCTCGGTCTGTGTACTGGGGCCGTTGGTCGGCCGATGCAAGCGGGCCAGGGTTGCGCTCCCAGGCGGTGACGCGATCGGATCTCGCCCGCTGGATATGCACCAAGCCGGCCTGCGGCAGCTCGGCGCGCGCTGCAACATCGAGCACGGCTGCGTGGTGGCCCAAGCAGAAACGTTGCGCGGCGCGGAGATTCAATTGGAATTCCCGTCGGTGGGGGCCACCGAGAACATCCTCATGGCCGCCGTCCTGGCCGAGGGCGTCACCACGATCCACAACGCCGCCCGCGAGCCCGACGTCGTCGACCTGTGCACGATGCTGAACCAGATGGGCGCGCAGGTCGAAGGCGCGGGCTCGCCGACGATGACGATTACCGGCGTCCCACGGCTGTATCCGACCGAGCACCGCGTGATCGGAGATCGCATCGTGGCCGCCACGTGGGGCATCGCGGCTGCCATGACCCGCGGTGACATCACGGTGAGCGGCGTTGACCCGGCCCACTTACAGGTAGTGCTGCACAAGTTGCACGATGCCGGTGCCACCGTCACCCAGACCGACGACAGCTTCCGGGTGGCCCAGTACGAACGGCCCAAGGCGGTTAACGTGGCGACGCTACCGTTCCCCGGGTTTCCGACTGACCTGCAGCCGATGGCGATCGCGCTGGCCTCGATAGCCGACGGCACGTCGATGATCACCGAGAACGTGTTCGAGGCAAGGTTCCGCTTCGTCGAGGAAATGATCCGGCTCGGCGCCGATGCCCGCACCGACGGTCACCACGCCGTCGTCCGGGGTCTTCCACAACTGTCGAGCGCGCCGGTGTGGTGCTCGGACATCCGGGCCGGCGCCGGGCTGGTGCTGGCGGGCCTGGTCGCCGACGGCGACACCGAGGTCCACGACGTTTTCCACATCGACCGCGGCTACCCGTTGTTCGTGGAGAACCTGTCGAGTTTGGGTGCGGAGATCGAGAGGGTAGAGTAGCGGGCAGGTAATGCCCGACAGTCCCGGCCACGCCTGCACAGGATGGCTGAAACTGAGGGTTGACCACTCTGCCGGAGTTGTATTAAGCTGGCAGGGTTGCCCCGGAAGAGGGCGAAAACAAGCATGAGTGTTGTTTGAGAACTCAATAGTGTGTTTGGTGTTTTTGTTTGTTGTTGTTTTTTTGACCATATCTTCCACCCCCCGTGTGTGGGTATGGTCGTTTTTTGATGCCAGATATTGGCGTCTTGTCAGGTATCTCTGATTATAAATTCACCTCGTTTCTCGAGGAGTTTTTGTTTGGAGAGTTTGATCCTGGCTCAGGACGAACGCTGGCGGCGTGCTTAACACATGCAAGTCGAACGGAAAGGTCTCTTCGGAGATACTCGAGTGGCGAACGGGTGAGTAACACGTGGGTAATCTGCCCTGCACATCGGGATAAGCCTGGGAAACTGGGTCTAATACCGGATATGACCACGGGACGCATGTCCTGTGGTGGAAAGCTTTTGCGGTGTGGGATGGGCCCGCGGCCTATCAGCTTGTTGGTGGGGTGACGGCCTACCAAGGCGACGACGGGTAGCCGGCCTGAGAGGGTGTCCGGCCACACTGGGACTGAGATACGGCCCAGACTCCTACGGGAGGCAGCAGTGGGGAATATTGCACAATGGGCGCAAGCCTGATGCAGCGACGCCGCGTGGGGGATGACGGCCTTCGGGTTGTAAACCTCTTTCAGCAGGGACGAAGCGCAAGTGACGGTACCTGCAGAAGAAGCACCGGCCAACTACGTGCCAGCAGCCGCGGTAATACGTAGGGTGCGAGCGTTGTCCGGAATTACTGGGCGTAAAGAGCTCGTAGGTGGTTTGTCGCGTTGTTCGTGAAATCTCACGGCTTAACTGTGAGCGTGCGGGCGATACGGGCAGACTGGAGTACTGCAGGGGAGACTGGAATTCCTGGTGTAGCGGTGGAATGCGCAGATATCAGGAGGAACACCGGTGGCGAAGGCGGGTCTCTGGGCAGTAACTGACGCTGAGGAGCGAAAGCGTGGGGAGCGAACAGGATTAGATACCCTGGTAGTCCACGCCGTAAACGGTGGGTACTAGGTGTGGGTTTCCTTCCTTGGGATCCGTGCCGTAGCTAACGCATTAAGTACCCCGCCTGGGGAGTACGGCCGCAAGGCTAAAACTCAAAGGAATTGACGGGGGCCCGCACAAGCGGCGGAGCATGTGGATTAATTCGATGCAACGCGAAGAACCTTACCTGGGTTTGACATGCACAGGACGCGTCTAGAGATAGGCGTTCCCTTGTGGCCTGTGTGCAGGTGGTGCATGGCTGTCGTCAGCTCGTGTCGTGAGATGTTGGGTTAAGTCCCGCAACGAGCGCAACCCTTGTCTCATGTTGCCAGCGGGTAATGCCGGGGACTCGTGAGAGACTGCCGGGGTCAACTCGGAGGAAGGTGGGGATGACGTCAAGTCATCATGCCCCTTATGTCCAGGGCTTCACACATGCTACAATGGCCGGTACAAAGGGCTGCGATACCGCAAGGTTAAGCGAATCCTTTTAAAGCCGGTCTCAGTTCGGATCGGGGTCTGCAACTCGACCCCGTGAAGTCGGAGTCGCTAGTAATCGCAGATCAGCAACGCTGCGGTGAATACGTTCCCGGGCCTTGTACACACCGCCCGTCACGTCATGAAAGTCGGTAACACCCGAAGCCAGTGGCCTAACCCTCGGGAGGGAGCTGTCGAAGGTGGGATCGGCGATTGGGACGAAGTCGTAACAAGGTAGCCGTACCGGAAGGTGCGGCTGGATCACCTCCTTTCTAAGGAGCACCACGAAAAACACTCCAATTGGTGGAGTGTGAGCCGTGAGGGGTTCTCGTCTGTAGTGGACGAGGGCCGGGTGCGCAACAACAAGCAAGCCAGACACACTATTGGGTCCTGAGGCAACACCCAGTTGTTTAAGGGCTGTTGTCCCGCCATCTTGGTGGTGGGGTGTGGTGTTTGAGAACTGGATAGTGGTTGCGAGCATCTAATGAATGCGCTGCCCTCGGTGGTGGCGTGTTCATAAATGTAATTTCTTCTTTGGTTTTTGTGTTTGTAAGTGACTAAGGGCGCATGGTGGATGCCTTGGCATCGAGAGCCGACGAAGGACGTGGGAGGCTGCGATATGCCTCGGGGAGCTGTCAACCGAGCGTTGATCCGAGGATTTCCGAATGGGGAAACCCAGCACGAGTGATGTCGTGTTACTCGCATCTGAATATATAGGGTGCGAGGGGGAACGCGGGGAAGTGAAACATCTCAGTACCCGTAGGAGAAGAAAACAATTGTGATTCCGCTAGTAGTGGCGAGCGAACGCGGAACATGGCTAAACCGCACGCATGGGTAACCAGGTAGGGGTTGTGTGTGCGGGGTTGTGGGATTGATATGTCTCAGCTCTACCTGGCTGAGGGGTAGTCAGAAAGTGTCGTGGTTAGCGGAAGTGGCCTGGGATGGTCTGCCGTAGACGGTGAGAGCCCGGTACGCGAAAACCCGGCACCTACCTTGTATCAATTCCCGAGTAGCAGCGGGCCCGTGGAATCTGCTGTGAATCTGCCGGGACCACCCGGTAAGCCTAAATACTACTCGATGACCGATAGCGGATTAGTACCGTGAGGGAATGGTGAAAAGTACCCCGGGAGGGGAGTGAAAGAGTACCTGAAACCGTGTGCCTACAATCCGTCAGAGCCTCTTCGTGGGGTGATGGCGTGCCTTTTGAAGAATGAGCCTGCGAGTCAGGGACATGTCGCGAGGTTAACCCGTGCGGGGTAGCCGCAGCGAAAGCGAGTCTGAATAGGGCGTATCCCCTTTTGGGGTGTAGTGGCGTGTTCTGGACCCGAAGCGGAGTGATCTACCCATGGCCAGGGTGAAGCGCGGGTAAGACCGCGTGGAGGCCCGAACCCACTTAGGTTGAAGACTGAGGGGATGAGTTGTGGGTAGGGGTGAAAGGCCAATCAAACTCCGTGATAGCTGGTTCTCCCCGAAATGCATTTAGGTGCAGCGTTGCGTGATTCACCGCGGAGGTAGAGCTACTGGATGGCCGATGGGCCCTACTAGGTTACTGACGTCAGCCAAACTCCGAATGCCGTGGTGTACAGCGTGGCAGTGAGACGGCGGGGGATAAGCTCCGTGCGTCGAAAGGGAAACAGCCCAGATCGCCGGCTAAGGCCCCTAAGCGTGTGCTAAGTGGAAAAGGATGTGCAGTCGCAGAGACAACCAGGAGGTTGGCTTAGAAGCAGCCACCCTTGAAAGAGTGCGTAATAGCTCACTGGTCAAGTGATTGTGCGCCGATAATGTAGCGGGGCTCAAGCACACCGCCGAAGCCGCGACACATTCACATTCGTGGGTGTGGGTAGGGGAGCGTCCCTCATTCAGGGAAGCCGCCGGGTGACCGGTGGTGGAGGGTGAGGGAGTGAGAATGCAGGCATGAGTAGCGATAAGGCAAGTGAGAACCTTGCCCGCCGTAAGACCAAGGGTTCCTGGGCCAGGCCAGTCCGCCCAGGGTGAGTCGGGACCTAAGGCGAGGCCGACAGGCGTAGTCGATGGACAACGGGTTGATATTCCCGTACCCGTGTATGAGCGCCCGTGATGAATCAGCGGTACTAACCACCCAAAACCGAATCGATCATTCCCCTTCGGGGGCGTGGAGGTTCGGGGCTGCGTGGGACCTTCGCTGGTAGTAGTCAAGCGATGGGGTGACGCAGGAAGGTAGCCGTACCAGTCAGTGGTAATACTGGGGTAAGCCTGTAGGGAGAGCGATAGGCAAATCCGTCGCTCATTAATCCTGAGAGGTGATGCATAGCCGATTGAGGCGAATTCGGTGATCCTCTGCTGCCGAGAAAAGCCTCTAGCGAGCACATACACGGCCCGTACCCCAAACCGACACAGGTGGTCAGGTAGAGCATACCAAGGCGTACGAGATAACTATGGTTAAGGAACTCGGCAAAATGCCCCCGTAACTTCGGGAGAAGGGGGACCGGAATATCGTGAACACCCTTGCGGTGGAAGCGGGATCCGGTCGCAGAAACCAGTGAGAAGCGACTGTTTACTAAAAACACAGGTCCGTGCGAAGTCGCAAGACGATGTATACGGACTGACGCCTGCCCGGTGCTGGAAGGTTAAGAGGACCCGTTAACTCGAAAGGGTGAAGCGGAGAATTTAAGCCCCAGTAAACGGCGGTGGTAACTATAACCATCCTAAGGTAGCGAAATTCCTTGTCGGGTAAGTTCCGACCTGCACGAATGGCGTAACGACTTCTCAACTGTCTCAACCATAGACTCGGCGAAATTGCACTACGAGTAAAGATGCTCGTTACGCGCGGCAGGACGAAAAGACCCCGGGACCTTCACTACAACTTGGTATTGGTGTTCGGTACGGTTTGTGTAGGATAGGTGGGAGACTGTGAAGCCTCGACGCCAGTTGAGGTGGAGTCGTTGTTGAAATACCACTCTGATCGTATTGGATACCTAACGTCGAACCGTATATCCGGTTCACGGACAGTGCCTGGCGGGTAGTTTAACTGGGGCGGTTGCCTCCTAAAATGTAACGGAGGCGCCCAAAGGTTCCCTCAACCTGGACGGCAATCAGGTGGCGAGTGTAAATGCACAAGGGAGCTTGACTGCGAGACCTACACGTCAAGCAGGGACGAAAGTCGGGATTAGTGATCCGGCACCCCCGAGTGGAAGGGGTGTCGCTCAACGGATAAAAGGTACCCCGGGGATAACAGGCTGATCTTCCCCAAGAGTCCATATCGACGGGATGGTTTGGCACCTCGATGTCGGCTCGTCGCATCCTGGGGCTGGAGCAGGTCCCAAGGGTTGGGCTGTTCGCCCATTAAAGCGGCACGCGAGCTGGGTTTAGAACGTCGTGAGACAGTTCGGTCTCTATCCGCCGCGCGCGTCAGAAGCTTGAGGAAACCTGTCCCTAGTACGAGAGGACCGGGACGGACGAACCTCTAGTGCACCAGTTGTCTCACCAGGGGCACTGCTGGATAGCTACGTTCGGACAGGATAACCGCTGAAAGCATCTAAGCGGGAAACCTTCTCCAAGATCAGGCTTCTCACCCACTTGGTGGGATAAGGCCCCCCGCAGAACACGGGATCGATAGGCCAGACCTGGAAGCTCAGCAATGAGTGAAGGGAACTGGCACTAACCGGCCGAAAACTTACCAACACAAATCGCAACCACTATTCGGTACTCACGACGTTTGTCGTGCAGCACCGCACCCCCCACCAGAACAAATTACATAGAGTTACGGCGGCCACAGCGACAGGGAAACGCCCGGTCCCATCCCGAACCCGGAAGCTAAGCCTGTCAGCGCCGATGATACTGCCCATTTCGGGTGGAAAAGTAGGACACCGCCGAACATATACAAAAACACCCCCTGCAAAGGGGGTGTTTTTGCATATTCAACCCGCTGCCATTTGTGTCGCCGAAAGTGGGCGAAAATCGATGCCCCCACGCTCGGCAAGCCCATCATGGTCAGGCGTTAGTCGAATAGAGTCAATTCGGCCGGCGCCCGCTTTTTCTCCAGGTCGAGCAGTGTCTTTTTCCGGTCGAGCCCACCGCCGTATCCGGTGAGGCCACCGCTGGCGCCGATCACCCGATGGCACGGGACGATAATGGCAATCGGATTGTGGCCGTTGGCCAATCCAACAGCACGGGCCGCGCCGGCTGCGCCGATTTGCATGGCGATTTCCCCGTACGAGCGTGTCTGGCCGTACGGAATTGTCAGCAGTGCCTGCCAAACCCGGCGTTGAAATGCGGTGCCACGCAGGTCCAATTCGACGTCGAATTCCGTTAACTCGCCGGCGAAATACGCTTCCAGTTGCTCGACGGCTTCGGGAAAGGACTTCTGATCGAGGGTCCAGCCGGCGCGGTTCGGCTCGTAGGTCTGGTCGACCATCCTCAGATTGGTCAGCACCGACCCTTGCCCGGCCAGAGTCAACAGGCCGATCGGGCTCTCGATGGTGCGGTAGTGAATCATGCAACCTCCCTTGGTGGCCAGTGGTTTATCGGATGTTCGAGGGTGGCCCATAGGTGCTGGACGGCGTACGAGCGCCAGGGGCGCCAGCGGGCGCTGTGCTCGATGAGGCCCCGTTGCCCGGCGGGCAGGCCGAGCTGCTCGGCGGCCAGCCTGAGGCCGAGATCGCTGGCCGGGAAGGCGTCCGGGTCGCCGAGGCCCCGCATGGCGATCACCTCCGCCGTCCACGGTCCGACCCCGGGCAGGTCCAGCAGTTGCCTGCGCGCGCGTTCCCAGTCGCACCCGGCGTCCAGGATGACGCTGCCGTCGGCAAGGCCGGCCACCAGGGCGTTCAGCGTCCGCTGTCGGGATTTGGGGACGGCCAAATGGACCGGATCGATGTCGGCGAGCTGGTCAACCGACGGGAAGGTGTGCGTCAGCGTGCCGGCCGGATCGTGGATGGGCTGGCCGTAGGCGGCGACGAGTCTGCGCGTGTGGGTTCGCGCGGCCTTGGTCGACACCTGCTGTCCGAGCACTGCGCGCACGGCAAGTTCTGCATCGTCGACGGTGCGGGGGATGCGTTGTCCGGGCGCTTTGGCCACCACCGGCGCCAGGTCCGTATCCGCGGACAGCGCTTCGACGACGGCTTCGGGGTCGGCATCGAGGTCGAGCAGCCGTCGGCAGCGCGCGATCGCGGTGGTGAGGTCGCGGAAGTCGTCCAAGACCAGTTGGCAACCGACATGATCGGCGGCCGGGGTGAGGGCAACGACGGCACTGCCGGAGGGAAGCCGCAGGCTGCGTCGGTACGCGCCGTCACGCACCTCCTCGCAACCGGGTACGGCTCCGGCGGCCAGATGGCCGAACACCCCTTCAAAGGCGAAGGGGGTGCGCACCGGCAGCCGAAGCGACACAGCTCCCCGCGACGTCGTCCCAGAGCCGAAATGAATTGCAGCGCGCTCCCGTAACGCCGTCGGCGTGGTTTCGAAGACCAGCCGCACGGTGTCGTTGAACTGGCGGATGCTGGAGAACCCGGCGGCGAATGCGACGTCGCCCAAGGGCAGGTCGGTGGTCTCGATCAGGACCCGGGCGGTCTGCGCCCGTTGCGCGCGGGCCAGCGCGAGCGGGCCGGCACCGACCTCGGCCTGCAACAGTCGTTCCAGCTGACGCGTCGTATAGCCGACGTGGCCGGCCAGGCCGCCGACGCCCTCGCGGTCCACGGTGCCGTCGGCGATGAGGCGCATCGCCCGCGCAACGACGTCGCCGCGCACGTTCCACTCGGGAGAACCCGGTGAGGCGTCGGGACGGCATCGCTTGCAGGCCCGAAAACCTTCCCGTTGAGCGGCCGCTGCGGTCGGCAGGAACCGGACGTTGCGGGCAAAGGGTGGCCGCACCGGGCAACTGGGGCGGCAGTAGATCCGGGTTGTCAGCACAGCGACGACGAACCAGCCGTCGAACCGGGCGTCCTTGGACTGGACCGCTCGGTAGCAGCGTTCGAAATCTTCATGCACGGGTTCCACAGTTACACCTGACCACCGACAACACTGGCGGAAAAGCGACATCAATGTCCTGGCAACCGAGTGTGCTCTGCGAGTTCGCGTTTGAGGACTTTGCCGGTGGGGTTGCGCGGCAGCTCGTCGAGGAAGACGATGTCGCGCGGAACTTTGTAGCGGGCGAGGTTCTCCTTGACGAAGCTCTGCAGTTCCTTCTCGCTGGCCTCCGCGTGGTCGGCGAGGATGCAGAATGCGCGGAGCCGCTGTCCGAAGTCGGGGTCATCGACCCCGATGACCGCCACATCGACGACCGCGGGGTGGGTGACGAGCAGTTCCTCGACCTCCCGCGGGAAGACGTTCTCACCTCCCGAGACGATCATCTCGTCGTCACGGCCGTCGATGTAGAGGCGTCCGGCGTCGTCGAAATGGCCGATGTCGCCGGTCGACATCAGCCCGTCGATGATGTCCTTACCGCCGCCGCCGGTGTAGCCCTCGAACGGGGTTGCGGCGCCGACGAAGATTCGCCCCCTGCCGCCCGGGGCGACCTCTTTGCCCGCCTCGTCGTAGATCTTGACCGTCGAGCCGAGTGCCGGTTTGCCCACCGACGTCGGGGCGGCCCGTACATCCGCTGGGGTCGCGAGCGTGGCGACGGAGACTTCGGTCGATCCGTAGAGGTTGTAAATCACATCACCGAGCAGGTCCGACGCAGTGATCGCGACTTCGGCGGGGAGCTGCGAGCCGGCGCAGAACGCGACGCGAAGGGAGGAGAGGTCGCGCCGGCGTACCTCGTCGTCGCCGAGCGCCAGGACCCGTTGCAGCATTATCGGTACGACGCAGATCGTGGTCGCCTGGTGGCGTTCGATGTCGTTGAGGAACTCTGCGGCCTCGAAGCGACGCCGCAGGACGAGCTTCGAGCCGAGGGCGATGGACAGTAGAGCGATGATCAGCCCGGTGCCGTGGTAGAGCGGCGGCCCGATCACGGTCGCCTCACGCGCGCGCATCGGCATCCGGTCGAGCAGCGCGCCGGGCAGGATCAGTGATTTTGGCTCGGCGCGCGGCGCTCCCTTCGGCGTTCCGGTGGTGCCACTGGTCAGCAGGACGATCCGGCCCGGCTTCGCCGGTACGGCGGGCCGCTGCGGGTCCCCGGCCGCGATCAGCCGCTTCAGCTGATCGTCGGCGGGCTCGTCGGTGAAGCAGCGGACCCGCCCCTGCGGTGTATTGATGTCGACGACAACGTCGTCGAACTCGGCATCGTGAATGAGCAGGTCGACGCCTTCGCGTTCGGCGACCTCGCGTGCCTGCGGTGCCGAAAATGCGGTGTTGAGCCAGATCCCGCTCATACCTGCCCGTGACGCCGCGAATGCCGCGATCAGCGGGTAGCGGTGGTTGCGGCACAGGATGCCGACGCTCGAGCCCGGCCGCAGGCCCGTGGCGCGGAGAGTGTTCGCGAGCCGGTTCACCTGCTCGTCGAGCTCGGCGAAGCTGAGTTCGCCGAGCTCGTCGGTGATCGCAGGGCGTTGGCCGTGGCGGATCGCGGCGATCCGGGGAGCCGCGCCGAACGGCCCGTAGTCGGTTAGTGCCTTGACGATCTGGACGATCCGATGTGGTGGCTCGACCCCGATCACTCCCGCGCGCATCAGCGTGATCAGTGATTGCGTCTCAAGGCTGGCCCGGCGAGCGGGATCCTTGAGCATCTCGATCAGGTTCATTTCTTGCCCCTACCAGTGGAGCCGGCAACCTTCCAGCGGGACAACAGATTCCGAGTCTCTTCCGGGCCGGCGGACAGCGGTTTCGGTGACGCTGCGGGTGTTCGGCTGAATCGCGGTGCCGGTGCAGGCTGACGCACTCCATTGACCTCGATGAAGGAGTCGCGGGCCTGGTTGTG
The DNA here is from genome assembly GCF_059812225.1 of Mycobacterium sp. NGS66. Lineage (NCBI taxonomy): Bacteria > Bacillati > Actinomycetota > Actinomycetes > Mycobacteriales > Mycobacteriaceae > Mycobacterium > Mycobacterium sp. NGS66. The sequence goes on from NZ_JCALCG010000002.1 coordinate 246,598, forward strand.
CGGGTGCTGGTGTGCCTCCCACGGGCTCAGCACGGGCACGACGCAGGCGTCCGATTCAGCGAACGCCGCCGCCCATTCGTCACGGGTGCGTTCCTTGAACGCGGCGCCGATGACGTCGCGCAGTTGATCCCAGCGGGTGCTGTCGAGCTGGAACGGCAGCTCTGGATCGTCAATGCCGAGTCCGTCCAGCAGCTGCAGGTAGAACGGGTGCTCGACGCAGCCGACTGCCACGTATTTACCATCGGCGCACTCGTAGGTGTCGTAGAACGGAGCGCCACCGTCGAGCAGGTTCTGGCCGCGAGGCTGGTTCCACAGCCCGTTGTGGTGCATGCCATGCATGAATGCGGTGAGCAGCGCCGAACCGTCGACCATCGCCGCGTCGATCACCTGCCCAAGGCCGGACTGTTCGCGCTCGTAAAGCGCGGCGAGCACACCGAGTGCGAGAAGCATTCCGCCGCCGGCGAAGTCGCCGATCATGTTGGCGGGGGGAAGCGGACGCTCCCCGGCGCGGCCGACGAGATCGAGCGCCCCGGAGATGGCGATGTAGTTGATGTCGTGCCCGGCCCGAGGGGCCAGCGGTCCGTCCTGCCCGTAGCCGGTCATCCGGGCATACAGCAGCCGCGGGTTGCGCGACAGCAGGTCGTCTGGGCCGATTCCGAGCCGTTCGGCGACACCGGGACGGAAGCCCTCGATGAACACGTCCGCAGCGTCAACGAGCGCATAGAGGGTCTCGCGGTCTGCGGATTCTTTGAGGTCGAGCCGCACTGTGTGCTTGCCGCGGTCCAGCGGTCCGTCGGGCGGCACCAACCCAGCGCCGGGCGCGCCGCCCCGGTCGATCCGTACCACCTCGGCGCCCAGGTCGGCCAGGATCATGGCACCGAACGGGGCCGGCGCCAGGCCTGCCATCTCGACGACCTTGACGCCGTGCAGCGGGCCTGCGGTCACAGGCTCTTTCCGATGATCGTCTTCATGATCTCGTTGGTGCCCCCGTAAATCTTCTGGATACGGGAGTCGGTGAATATCCGAGAGATCGGATACTCGGTCATGTAGCCGTAGCCACCGAACAACTGGAGACATTCGTCGGCGACCTTGCACTGCTGATCGGCGAGCCACCACTTGGCCTTGGCCACGGTCGGCACATCCAATTCGCCCACGAGGTGCTTGGCGACGCAGTCATCGACGAAGCTCCACGCGATGCTCTTGATGGTGTCGCACTCGGCAAGCACGAACTGAGTGTTCTGGAAATTGAAGACAGGTTTACCGAACGCTTCCCGCTCCTTGGTGTAGGCGACGGTGAGCTCGACGGTCTTCTCGATCGCGGCAGCTGCGACCACGGCGAGGATCAGTCGCTCTTGTGGCAGCTGCTGCATCAGCTGGATGAAGCCCAGCCCCTCGGCGGCACCCACCAGGTTGGACTGGGGAACCCGGACGTCGTCGAAGAACAGCTCGACGGTGTCCTGGCCGTGCTGGCCGATCTTCTCCAGGTTGCGGCCACGCCGGAAGCCGGCGCGATCCGTCTCCACCGCAATGAGCGAGGTGCTGTCCACGCCGCTGCTCTCGGGAGCGGTCTTGGCGGCCACGATCACCAGATCTGCCAGGAAGCCATTGGAGATGAAGGTCTTGGATCCGCTGATCACATAGTCGTCACCATCCTTGATGGCCTTGGTCTTGATGCTCTGCAGATCCGAGCCGGTGCCAGGCTCGGTCATGGCGATGGCGCCGATGGCTTCGCCGGTGGCCATTTTCGGCAGCCAGGCGCGCTTCTGCTCTTCGGTGCCATAGCTGCTGATGTAGTGGGCGACGATGGTGCTGTGTAGCGGGCCGCCGAAACTCGGTGCCAGGGCACGGATCTGCTCGATCGCGATCACTGCGTCATGGGCGAAGGTACCGCCGCCACCGCCGTACTCCTCGGGGATGCTCGTGCACAGCAGGCCGAGGTCACCGGCCTTTTTCCAGACGTCGCGGTCGGCGTGCTGCTGGGCGCCCCACCGCTGTTCGTTCGGGGCGCATTCCTTCTCGTAGAACCGGCGCGCGAGATCGGTCAGCGCGTCCAGGTCCTTGTCCATCCATGATGACCGGTGCAAGGCCACAGTTGAACTCCTCTGTTCTGTGATGACTCTTGCTTCGACGCTATGGGTCTGGTGGGCGGCCACCAATGACCGCGGCGATCACCACGTTGACCGGATCGCTCACGGTGCCACGGCGCGCGTTCAGCGCTGATATGAGCCCGGTGCGCTACCGGTCCAACGCCGGAAGGCTCGGGAGAACGCGCTGGGTTCGGAGAAGCCGAGCCGGCGGGACAGGGCAGCGACGGTTTCGTCGCCGCGCACCAGGCTTGCGATCGCGGCGTCACGCAGGATGTCTTCCCGGATGTCGCGAGCCGAGGTGTTCTCCTCGCGCAGCTTGCGCCGAAGTGTCTGCGGACTCACGGCCAGTTCGGCTGCGATGTCATCGACGCTTGGCCAGTCGCCACTGAGCCCGCGTTGCAGGATGCGCCGCACGTGGCTGGTCAGCGAGACCCCGTAGTCACGTCGTTCGAGCACCCCCGCGGGAGAGTCCCGAAGGAAGTCCATCAACTCTTGCTCGTTGCGCACGATCGGTGCGGAGAGCACCTCGGCGTCGAATATCAGCGCCGGCGCCGGTGCCGAGAACCGCACCGGCGCACCGAATATCAGGTCGTAGTCGTCAAGTCCGGGATCGGCCGGGTACGGCACCTCGACCCTTCGCAGCGCCACCTTGCGACGAATCGCCCAGCCGATGAAGCGGTGCATGACGGCCAGCATGGTGTCGATGGCCAGGCCCACCGGCCGCGGCACCGCGCTGATGTCGAACGAGAGGCGGGCGACTCCCGCGTCCTCGGCCAGCGTCACCGGCGGAACCCCCGGCAGTGACTTGTTGAAGCTTTCGAACCGTCCTAGGGCAGTGCGCACGTCGGCGGCGTTGAGCAGACCGAAACACACCAGGCGAAAGGTGCCGCGCGGCACCGGCTGCAAACCCAGCCCGAGCAGCTCGTCGTCGGTGACCCGCCACAGGTGTCGAATCAACGTGGAGGCCTGGGCCGTCGTGACGCGGGACCGCCCCTCGTCGAGCAGGATCGGCTCGATGCCCGCCTCGGTAAGCAGGGCCTCGACGTTCAAGTTCAGGCGACGTCCGAGCTCGACCATGTCCTGCACGCGCCGAATCGCGATCGTGTAGCCAGAGTCGGCGGACATGACGCCGACCGTAGCAACCCCAAGACGTGAGCGTTTCGGTCAACGGGGCGAGAGGTTTGGTCATCGCCGGGGCCCAGTCCCGCTCCTAGCGTCGAACGCGACAACTCGCCCGATGATGCGCACAGGAGTTCACCAGTGGCCGACAACGAGGGATACAACCTCGACCGCCTCGATGTATGGGGCGATGAGCAGGAGTTCAAGGTTGAGGCCGAGCGCACGATCGCTTACGCCAAGGCCACCAACGACCCGATCGCCCAGCACCTGGACGGCACGTACGCGCCGCCGGTGTTTGCGGTCGTACCGGCCATGGTGATGATGGCCGAAGCCACCATGTCCGTAGTCCCGGACGAGCTGATGCTGCGAATCCTGCACGGCGAGCACGACTTCCGGTTCCACCGCCCGATCGAACCCGGCGAGGTGCTGACTGTTCGGGCCAAGCCGATCGGCATCGAGGGCAAGTCTTCCGGGGTGGTGGTGACCACGCTGATGGAAACTCGCAGCGACCGCGGCGATCTAGTCAACGAGCAGTACTTCATCGGGTTCTTCCGCGGCGGTGAATTCGACGGCACTGTCGGCGTTCCCGCACCCGATCACGCGTTCGACGACTCACTGCGCGAGCGCGACCCGGAATTCACCGTGGTCCAGCAGTTCGACGACGACCAGACCTTCCGGTACAGCGAGCCTGCCGGCGATCCGATGCCGATCCATCTGGACGACGAATTCGCAAGGGCCATGGGCCTTCCCGGGATCATCATCCACGGGTTGTGCACCATCGCGTTCACCTCGCACGCCTTGATCACCAACATCAGCCCCGAAGCGCCCGCTCGGTTGAAGCGGCTGGCGGTGCGTCTGTCGAAGCCGGGTCGGCCGAAAGAGATCATCACAAGCCGGATCTGGCGCAAGGAAGACGGCGTGTACGCCTTTGAGACCGCGGGCGATGAGAAGCCCGACAAGTTCGTCATCACCGACGGTCTCGCCGAATTCAAGGAGTGAACACTATGTCCAACAAGGAAAACGCGGCGTCCAACAAGGAAAACACGGCGTCCAACAAGGAAAACGCGGCGTCCAACAAGGAAAACACGGCGTCCAACAAGGTATTTGTCGTCGGCGTCGGCATGACGAAGTTCGAGAAGCCGGGCCGCCGCGAGGGCTGGGACTACCCGGCGATGGCGAAGGAATCCGGCACCAAGGCCCTCGAGGACGCCGGGATCGAGTACGGCAAGATCCAGGAGGCTGCCGCGGGATACGTCTACGGCGACTCGACTGCCGGCGAACGGGCCATTTACGAACTCGGCATGACGGGCATCCCCGTGGTCAACGTCAACAACAACTGCTCCACCGGGTCGTCCGCGTTGTACCTGGCCGCACGGGCGATTCGCGGCGGGTTGGCCGATTGCGCCCTCGCGATCGGGTTCGAGAAGATGCAGAGCGGCTCACTCGACGCCGGCTTTTCCGACCGGGAGCAGCCGCTGCTACGCCACATCGAGGCGCTCGCTCAGCTGCGGGACTTCGCAATGCCGGTGGCGCCCTGGATGTTCGGCGCCGCGGGTGCCGAACATATGGAGCGCTACGGCTCCACCCCGGAGCACTACGCCAGGATCGCCGAGAAAAACCACCGGCACTCGGCAAACAACCCGTATGCCCAGTTCCAGGATGTGTACACGCTGGAGGAGATCCAGTCCGCGAAGATGGTCTACGAGCCGCTGCAGATGACGCGGCTGATGTGCTCGCCCACCTCGGATGGCTCCGGCGCTGCGGTTCTGGCCAGCGAGCGATTCGTCGAGGAGCACGATCTCGCGGATCGCGCGGTGGAAATCGTGGGCCAGTCGCTGGTCACCGACACCGAGTCGACGTTCTCCGCGGGAACCGCCCGTGCGCTCGTCGGATACGACATGAGCGCCACCGCGGCCCGCAACGTCTACGAGCAGGCCGGAATCACCCCCGACGACGTCGACGTCATCGAACTGCACGACTGTTTCGCCCCCAACGAACTGCTCACCTACGAGGCGCTGGGCCTGTGCGCCGAAGGTGAGGGCCACAAACTGGTGGACGCCGGCGACACCACCTACGGCGGCCGCTGGGTCGTCAACCCATCCGGCGGGCTCATCTCCAAGGGCCACCCCCTCGGCGCGACAGGGCTCGCACAGTGCGCCGAGATGACGTGGCAGTTGCGAGGCCAGGCCGACGCTCGCCAGGTGCCGAACGCGCAGGTTGCTCTCGCCCACAACATCGGTCTCGGTGGCGCCGCCGTCGTCACCGCCTACCGACCGGCCCAGCGCTGAAACAGACTGTCCCACAACATCATCACGAACAAGGAGTACGAAAATGGCATCATCGAACGTCAGCCGAGAGTTTGCGGCGTCGCAGGACAAGGTGTGGGCTGTGATCTCCGACCCGAACCGGTTCGAGGAGTGGCTGACTTTGCACACCAAGTGGAAGGAAGCACCGCCCGCGCAGCTGTCCAAGGGCGCAACGATGGCCGAGGTCCTCACCATCATGGGCATGGCGAACACGATCACCTTCACCGTCGACGAGTACGACGCACCGAACACAACCAAGTTCTCGGGCACCGGTATGGCAGGCGCCAAGATCACCTTCACGCTGACTGTCGAACCGAAGGGTGACGACGCGTCGATCGCGACGCTCGACGCGGAGTTCATCAGCCAGATGATGGTCGGCGCCATCGGCGGTGCGATCGAGCGGGCCTCCACCAAGGAGCTCGAAGCCTCCCTCGACAAGCTGACTGCGCTGATCGCCTGACCGGCCCCACTCAACCGAAGGAAAACACCATGGGTTCAATGCAGAATCGCGTCGCCGTCATCACCGGGGCCGGGCGCGGCATCGGTCGCGAACATGCGCTGCTCTTCGCCAAAGAAGGTGCCAGCGTGGTCGTCAACGACCTCGGTGGCAGCAACGACGGCAGCGGCATGGACGCCGGGCCGGCTCAGCAGGTGGTCGACGAGATCATCGCCGGCGGCGGCAAGGCCGTCGCCAACACTGACAACATCGCCACCTGGAGCGGAGCGAAAAGTCTTGTCGACCGAGCTATTTCAGAGTTCGACGGCCTGGACGTGGTGGTGAACAACGCGGGAATCCTGCGCGACGCGTTCATCGCAGGCATGGACGAGTCACAGTGGGACTCGGTGATCGCGGTGCACCTCAAAGGTCATTTCTCGGTGCTCCACCATGCCGCGGCTTACTGGAAGGATCAGGTCAAGGCCGGCAAAACGGTCAAGGCCGCGGTGATCAACACCGCGTCGGCGTCCGGCACGTTCATGGCCAACGCGGGGCAGGCCAACTACGGTGCGGCCAAGGCCGGTATCGCTGCCCTCACTGAGGTGGCCGCACTGGAACTCGAGCGTTACGGCGTGCGCGTGAACGCGATCGCCCCGGTGGCGCGCACGCGCCTCACCCTGGCTACCCCGGGCATGAGCGCCATGTTCGAAGAAGAAGTTCCCGAGGGCGAGTTCGATGCCTTCAGCCCGGCCAACATTGCCCCGGTCGTCGTGTACCTCGCCTCCGAGGACTGCCCGTTGACCGGCAAGGTTCTCGCGGTGCAGGGCGGCGCGGTGTCGCTGCTGCAAGGCTGGCACACGAAGGATGTCGTCGAGACCGACGGTCCCTGGCTGTTGGACAAGCTGCCCGCGCAATTGGATCACTGGGCCGCCACCGAATGATCGGCGAACGGCGCGCAACCTACGCCGGCGTCGGTACCCGCGAGCTGTATGTCGACGGAGCGGGGCCGACGCTGGTTCTGGTACACGGATTCGGCCACCCCGCGCCGTGTTGGCGTCCCGTTCTGCAGCGGTGCGCCGCGGCCGGGCAGGCGGCCATCGCGGTCGACCTGCCCGGCTTCGGCGACGCCGACGCAGCGTCGCCGGGTCCGTTCCTGCCACAGCTGGTGCGGTTTCTGCGGGCCGTGGTGACCACGCACGGAGCCGGCACTCCCGTTGTGCTGGTTGCAAACTCGCTCGGCGCGAGCAGCGCGGTGCGATTGCTCGACACCGAATCCGATCTGCCCGTATGCGGGCTGGTTGCGTTGAACACCGCCACCGACCAGTGGACGCCGCTGATGAAAGCCGCGATGATCCGCCGAGGCCGGACACTTGCCGGACTGGCCGGCCTGCCGCTGCGGGGTGCGATCTTCGGGCGCGGCGCGAACATCGTCGGCGCCCGACTGCTTTACGGCGACTACCGACTCGCCGACGCCGCCGCAGTCGCCCTACTCACCGACCAACTCAGCTCGCGGCAAGTACGACGCGATCTCGCCGCCCTCGGCGGCCCGCTGATGTTCGAGGTCGCGGTGGTCGCCACCGCACATGACATCACCTATCCCACCGTGTTCGTGCACGGCACCCGGGACAAGCTCGTCGCGGTCGCGGCCAGCAAGCACCTGCATGCCGCCAATCCTGCGAGTCGGCTCGAGTTGCTAGACGGCATCGGGCACTGTCCCCATCTGGACGCGCCGGATCGCATCACCGCCCTCGCCCTGGAACTGGCAGGCGCCGCGGGTGGGATTCGTACCGGCACCGTATGAAGGAGTTTCGATGGCAAATCAGGTAGCAGCGGTGCGCGGCAAGGTCATTGCCATCACCGGCGGTGCGCGGGGAATCGGGCTGGCGACGGCGACCGCCTTGCACAATCTGGGCGCGAAGGTGGCCATCGGAGACATCGACCACATCGCCGTCAAGAACGCCGCCGACGAGGCCGATCTGGCGTTCTACGGCAAGCTCGACGTCACCGAAAATGATTCTTTCGCGGCATTTCTCGACCAGGTCGAACAAAAGCTCGGACCGATCGACGTCCTGGTCAACAATGCCGGAATCATGCCGGTCGGCCGGCTGGTCGACGAGCCCGACCCAGTGACCCGGCGCATCATCGACATCAACGTCATGGGCGTGATATTCGGCTCGAAGCTCGCCGCGCAACGTATGCTGCGCCGGCACCACGGCCATATCGTCAACGTGGCGTCGCTGGCCGGCGAAATCTACGGCTCAGGAATGGCCACCTACTGCGCCAGCAAGTTCGCGGTGGTGGGATTCACCGATGCCGCCCGCGTCGAGCACCGCAACACCGGTGTCGAGTTCTCGATTGTGATGCCGTCATTCGTCAACACGGAGCTGACCGCCGGCACCAAGGGCATCCGCGGCATCAGAAACGCTGAACCCGAAGACATTGCCGCGGCGATCGTCCGCTTGGTCAGCAAGCCTCGGCCGCGGGTCAGAGTGACCAAGCTCGCCGGTGGCATCGCGGCGATGCAGAAGTTCTTGCCGCGTGGCTTCGCCGAGTGGTTGGCCCGAGGGCTCGGCGGTGAAACGGTCTTTCTCGACGACGTTGACACCGAAAAGCGTCGAGGCTACGAGGAACGCGCCCGTCGCAGCTGATTGATCACGACCAGCTTGCGGGTTGCCTGCGGCCCCGGCCGACGTCGGGTTCGTCGTCTTACTTGCGCGCTTTGGCCGGTTCGACCGGCGACGCCAGCTGAATCCGTTCATCGTGGCCACGCAATTTCACGTGGCGTCCCAAAGACCAATGCTCGCGCTCACTTTCGCTCGCGCCCTCCAGCGTCTGCGCCGATGCCAGCAACTTGCCGGGGCGTGATTTGGCCAGTTCGCACAGCCGTGCCGCTTCGTTGACCGGCTCACCGATCACGGTGTATTCGAACCGTTCTCGGGCGCCCACATTGCCGGCGACGACCTGGCCCGCGGCCACACCGATGCCAGCCTGGCACTCCGGCATCTCGTCGCACAATCGTTTGGCGATGACCCGTGCGGCGGCCAAGGCCTGGTCTTCGGGGTGTTCCAAAGTATTCGGCGCACCGAAAATGGCCAGTGAAGCGTCGCCCTCGAACTTGTTGACGAAGCCGCGGTGGCGGTCCACCTCTTCGACGATGATCGTGAAGAACCGGTTCAGGAGTTTGACGATGTCGGCTGGTGGTTGGCTGGTGACCAACTTCGTGGAGCCGATGATGTCGATGAACACCACCGCGACATGGCGTTCTTCGCCGCCCAGTTTCGGCCGCTCCCGTTCGGCGGCGGCGGCGACTTCGCGCCCGACGTGCCGGCCGAACAGATCGCGCACCCGTTCGCGCTCCCGCAGGCCGTCGACCATCGCGTTGAAACCCCGTTGCAGCTCGCCGAGCTCGGTGCCGTCGAACACCACCAGGTCGCCACGCAGGTCGCCCCGCTCGACGCGCTGGAGCGCCGCGCGAACCACGCGCACCGGTGTCGCGGTCAGCCAGGCCATGATCCACATCAGGATGAACCCGAAGACCAGTGTCGCCGCCGCGACGATCAGCACGCCGACCGCGAACTCGGTTTCGGTCAGATTCCGCATCAGGATCTGGAAGACGGCCATCAGCGCGATGCCGACGACGGGTACGCCGGAACCCATCAGCCAAACCATCATCAGTCGGCCCATGATGCCCGGTGCCATCCGCCGGGGCGGTGGCCCCGCCTCGAGTGCCTGGGCGGCCACCGGGCGCAGCGCGAACTCGGTGAGCAGATAGCTGCTGGTGGAGACCAGAAGACCGGCAAACGCGACCGTGATCAGGAACCGCGGGATGAACTGGTGGTTGACCATGCCGTAGAGGGTGGTCAGCAGCACCGTCCCGATCCCCCACAGGATGAGGTCACCCAGCGCCACTCGCCAGGGGGCCAGGAAGGTGTTGCGCTCGTCCTCCTGCGTCGGCGGGCGCTCCTCGATGGCCCAGCGCAGTGCGAGCACGGTTCGCCTGGTGATCCACCACGCGCCTAGCGCCAGGGCTAGCGCGATGTAGCCGGGCACGACGCCGAACGTCAGCCACTTCGGTGCGTCGTGGAACACGCTGGGTTGGGGAATGGCGACCGTCACCAGCAGCACGTTGACGGCGATCCCGATCAGATTGGCCGCCACGATAAGGACGGTCATGATGACCTGGATGCGGACCCGGCGGCGTCGCTGACTTTCCGATACCCGCCCGAGCAGCCAAGAGCCGAACGCGGGGGTGTCGGGCCGGCCGCTTTGACGGGTCACCCTCTCGAGCACCCGGCCCAAGCGTTGCGCCACCGTCTTTTTGCCGGCCATGGTGGCGCCAGCCTAGTTCGTCGGCAACGTTCTAAGGTGAGTCGGGTGCGCCTAGTGATTGCCCAGTGCACCGTCGACTACGTCGGCAGGCTTACCGCGCACCTGCCCTCCGCCCGCAGGTTGCTGCTGTTCAAGGCCGACGGGTCGGTCAGCGTGCACGCAGATGATCGCGCCTATAAGCCGTTGAACTGGATGAGCCCGCCGTGCTGGGTGAGCGAGGAGCCCGGCGACCCGGCGCCGGTATGGGTGGTGCAGAACAAAGCGGGCGAGCAGCTGCGGATCACCGTCGAGCAGATCGAGCACGATTCCAGCCACGATCTGGGTGTGGACCCGGGGCTTGTCAAGGACGGTGTGGAGGCACACCTGCAGGCGTTGTTGGCCGAGCACCTGCACGTGCTCGGCGAGGGATACACGCTGGTTCGCCGCGAGTACATGACCGCAATCGGACCGGTCGACCTGTTATGCCGCGACGAACGGGGAGGCTGTGTCGCGGTGGAGATCAAGCGGCGCGGCGAGATTGACGGCGTTGAGCAGCTCACCCGGTATCTCGAATTGCTCAATCGCGACACCGTTCTGGCGCCGGTGAAGGGGGTGTTCGCCGCCCAGCAGATCAAGCCGCAGGCCCGCACTCTGGCGATGGACCGCGGAATCCGTTGCGTGACACTGGATTACGACCAAATGCGGGGGATGGACAGCGACGAGTATCGGCTGTTCTGAGTTGCCCGATTAAGCTGGCGCAATGGCCCGTCGCCCTAAACCGCCACGACCGCTGTCGGCGGAGTCGCGGCGGCTGGAAACCGGTCCTGACGGCTATCAGTACGAGGTGCGCGCGATCGCCGCGGCACGCGCCGTCAAGACCTATCGATGCCCGGGGTGCGATCATGAAATCCGTTCCGGCACTGCGCATGTGGTGGTGTGGCCCGCCGACTCAGTGGTGAGCGGAGCCGAGGATCGGCGGCACTGGCATACGCCGTGCTGGAGAAACCGCGCCAATCGCGGTCCGACCCGAAAGTGGTCTTAGCTCGCCGGCTCGACCAACTCGATGAGCACACCGCCGGCGTCTTTGGGGTGGATGAAGTTGATCCGTGAGTTCGCTGTGCCGCGCCTGGCATTCTCGTAGACCAGGCGCACACCCTGGGAGCGCAGCCGAGCGCACAGGGCATCCAGATCGCTGACCCGGCAGGCCAACTGCTGGATGCCTGGTCCACGCTTGTCCAAGAACTTTGCTATGGTCGACGACTCGTCGAGCGGGGCCATGAGCTGGATCTGCGCCGTGGTTCCCGGCACCGAGAGCATTGCCTCGCGGATGCCCTGGTCGTCGTTGACTTCCTCGTGGACCAGGATCATGCCGAGGTGGTCGTGGTACCACTCGATGGAAGCGTCCAGGTCGGCGACCGCGATGCCGACATGATCGAGGCCTGTCACCAACGAGGCAGCGAGTACGTGACGGGCGTCAACTTGATCGGTCGTCATCACACAACGGTAACCTGGCGATTGAGATTGCGCTTCTTCGGTAGGTCGAATCGGCCTTCGACAGACCGCCCATTGCCCGGCCAGGAGGTACTGATGACGACGTCCGTGATCGTTGCTGGAGCCCGCACCCCAATAGGGAAATTGATGGGTTCGCTCAAGGATTTCAGCGCCAGCGATCTGGGCGCCATTGCGATTGCCGGGGCGCTGGAACGGGCGCACGTGCGGGCCGCCCTGGTCGAGTACGTGATCATGGGTCAGGTGCTGACCGCGGGGGCCGGTCAGATGCCGGCCCGGCAGGCGGCGGTCGCGGCCGGTATCGGCTGGGACGTGCCGTCCCTGACCATCAACAAGATGTGTCTGTCCGGAATCGACGCCATCGCGCTGGCCGACCAGCTGATCCGCGCCGGTGAGTTCGACGTGGTAGTCGCCGGTGGTCAGGAATCCATGACCAAGGCTCCACACCTGCTGATGGACAGCCGCTCCGGTTACAAGTACGGCGATGTCAAGGTGCTGGATCACATGGCTTACGACGGGCTGCACGACGTGTTCACCGACCAGCCGATGGGTGCCCTCACCGAGCAGCGCAACGACGTCGACAAGTTCACCCGTCAGGAGCAGGACGAATACGCCGCCCGGTCGCATCAGAAAGCGGCCGCGGCGTGGAAGGACGGCGTCTTCAACGACGAGGTGGTGCCGGTGCAAATCCCGCAGCGCAAGGGTGATCCACTGCAGTTCACCGAGGACGAGGGAATCCGCGCCAACACCACCGCCGAGTCGCTGGCCGGCCTCAAGCCGGCGTTCCGCAAGGACGGCACCATCACCGCCGGCTCGGCCTCCCAGATCTCCGACGGCGCCGCCGCGGTTGTGGTGATGAACAAGCAGAAGGCCCAGGAAATGGGTCTGACATGGCTGTGCGAGATCGGCGCACACGGCGTCGTTGCGGGGCCGGATTCCACCCTGCAGTCCCAGCCGGCCAATGCCATCAAGAAGGCGCTGGACCGTGAGGGTATCTCGGTCGACCAACTCGACGTCGTGGAGATCAACGAGGCCTTCGCGGCCGTCGCGCTGGCCTCCACGCGCGAGCTCGGCGTGGATCCCGAGATCGTCAACGTCAACGGCGGTGCAATCGCCGTCGGTCATCCAATCGGCATGTCCGGGGCCAGAATCACGCTGCACGTCGCGCTCGAGCTGGCGCGGCGCGGGTCGGGCTACGGCGTTGCGGCGCTGTGCGGTGCCGGGGGACAGGGCGACGCGCTGATTCTCCGTGCCGGATGAACTGACCAGTAACTTTGCTGCGAAGCGTGATGCGCCAAGCGATGTGTGATTTTTGTCATACTCGCAGATCACGGGCCTTTGCGGGTCGGCCTTGGCCGCGCGCGATCCTCGGCGCCACCGGGTCGACCGGCCGTCCTACCGGCGTGACAAACTGGATGACGTGACGCGTCCGCGACCCCCTATCGGGCCTGCCATGGCCGGTGCGGTCGATCTGTCCGGCCTCAAGCAGCGCGCCCAACAGAACGCTTCAGCACCTGGCCAGGCAACGTCGGCGGCGCCGGGCGGCCCGCAGACCACCGAGGTGACCGAAGCCAACTTCGAAGACCAAGTGCTGGTCCGGTCGGACGAAGTACCGGTTGTCGTCGTGCTGTGGTCCCCGCGCAGCGACGCGTGCGTAGAGCTGGTTGATGCGCTATCCGGTCTTGCCGCCGCCGACAAAGGCAAGTGGTCGCTGGCGACGGTCAACGTGGACGTCGCACCCAGGGTGGCGCGGATATTCGGCGTCGATGCGGTCCCGACCGTGGTGGCTTTGGCCGCCGGGCAGCCTATTTCGAGTTTCCAGGGCGTGCAGCCGGCCGATCAGTTGCGACGCTGGCTGGATTCTTTGATTTCGGCGACGGCCGGGAAGCTCAGAGGCCCGAGCGGCTCCGGAGAAGCCACGGAAGTGGATCCGGAGGTTGCGCAGGCTCGCCAGCAGCTCGAAGCAGGCGATTTCGAAGCCGCGCGAAACTCGTATCAGGCGATCCTGGATGCCAATCCGAGTAGCGTCGAAGCAAAAGCCGCGATCCGCCAGATCGAATTCCTCACGCGCGCAACCGCACAGCGGCCCGACGCGGTTGCGATCGCCGACGCCGCGCCGCATGACATCGAAGCCGCGTTCGCGGCCGCCGACGTGCAGATCCTCAACCAGGACGTGACTGCGGCATTCGACCGGTTGATTGCCTTGGTACGCAGCACGTCTGGAGATGAGCGCACTCGGGTGCGCACCCGGCTGATCGAGCTGTTCGATCTGTTCGACCCGGCCGATCCCGAGGTCATCGTCGGCCGGCGCAATCTCGCCAACGCGCTTTATTAGGCCGAGCAGACGCAAAAGCACCCGCACGCCCGGTGTGTCGGGTGCTTTTGCGTCTGTTCGCGCTACTCAGGTTCCAGCCATAGCGCCGATGTCGGCGGCAGTACCAGCACCGCCGACGCCGGACGGCCGTGCCACGGGTCGTCGGTGGCGTCGACGCCGCCGAGATTGCCGATTCCCGAGCCGTTGTACTGTGTCGCGTCGGTGTTGAGCACCTCGCGCCAACGGCCGGCGACCGGCAGCCCGAGCCGGTAGCCGCTGTGCTCTGAGCCGGCGAAGTTGAACACGCAGGCCATCACCGAGCCGTCAACGCCGTAGCGGAGGAAGCTCAGGACGTTGTTGGCCGAATCGTTGGCGTCGATCCAGGAATAGCCCTCGGGCATGGTGTCTTGACTCCACAGCGCGGGGTGGTGGCGGTAGATGTCGTTGATGTCGCGGACCAAACGCAGAACACCGTTGGAAAATCCCTGCTCGTCGAGCTGCCACCAGTCCAGACCACCCTGCTCGGACCACTCGGCGCGCTGGCCGAACTCCTGTCCCATGAACAGCAGTTGCTTACCCGGATGCGCCCACTGGTACGCCAGTAGGCTGCGCAATCCGGCAGCCTTGGCGTGGTTGTTGCCGGGCATCCGCCCCCACAGCGTGCCCTTGCCGTGCACCACCTCGTCGTGACTGAGCGGCAGCACATAGTTCTCGCTGAACGCATAAAGCATGGAGAACGTCATCTCGTGGTGGTGGTAGCTGCGATACACCGGATCATGGCTGATGTAGTTGAGTGTGTCGTGCATCCAGCCCATGTTCCACTTCATCGAAAAGCCTAGGCCGCCAAGGTTTGTCGGCCGCGTCACCCCAGGCCACGACGTCGACTCCTCGGCGATCGTGACGATGCCCGGCGCCGCCTTGTGGGCGGTGGCGTTCATCTCCTGCAAGAACTGCACCGCCTCCAGGTTCTCGCGTCCGCCATAGATGTTGGGAGTCCACCCGCCTTCGGGGCGCGAGTAGTCCAGGTAGAGCATCGAGGCCACCGCGTCCACCCGCAGACCATCGACGTGGAACTCCTGCAGCCAGTACAGGGCGTTGGCCACCAGGAAGTTGCGCACCTCCGGTCGCCCGAAGTCGAAGACGTATGTGCCCCAGTCCAATTGCTCGCCGCGCTTGGGATCGGAGTGCTCGTAGAGCGGAGTGCCGTCGAAACGGCCCAGCGCCCAGGCGTCTTTGGGGAAGTGTGCCGGCACCCAGTCCACGATGACGCCGATGCCGGCCTGATGCAGAGCGTCGACCAACGCCCGGAAATCGTCGGGGGTGCCGAACCGCGAGGTCGGGGCGTAGTACGAGGTGACCTGATATCCCCACGACCCGGCAAACGGATGCTCGGCGACGGGCAGCAGCTCCACATGGGTAAACCCATGTGTCACAACGTATTCGGTCAGCTCACGGGCGAGTTGGCGGTAGCTGAGGCCGGGGCGCCACGAGCCGAGGTGGACTTCGTAGGTGCTCATCGGCTCGAACACCGGATTGCGTTGCGCCCGCCGAGCCATCCAGTCCTCGTCGGCCCAGCTGTAGTCGCTGGTGGTCACCCGGGATGCGGTCTGCGGCGGGACCTCGGTGCCGAAGGCGAACGGGTCGGCGCGATCGGTGACGACGCCGTCAGCGCCGTGTACCCGGAACTTGTAGAGGCCACCGACGGGGAACCCCGGCCAGAACAACTCCCAGACCCCCGATGAGCCCAAAACCCGCATCGGCGCGTCGTTGCCGGTCCAGCCGTTGAAATCACCGATCAGGCTCACACCCTTGGCATTGGGCGCCCAGACCGCGAACGAGACGCCGTCGACCACGCCGTCGGCGGTCTTGAACGAGCGGGGATGTGCGCCGAGGACTTCCCAGAGTCGCTCGTGGCGACCCTCGGCGAACAGGTGCAGGTCCACCTCGCCCAGGGTGGGCAGGAACCGGTAGGCGTCGGCGATGGTGTAGACGTCGGAGTCGCTGTAACGCACCTCAAGTCGGTAGTCGATGAGGTCGACGAACGGCAGGGCAACAGCGAACAACCCGGAGTCGATGTGCTGCAACGGGAATCGGTCATCGCCGACGATGGCAACCACCTCGGCCGCATGTGGTCGATAGGTGCGGATGACGGTGTGGTCACCGTACTCGTGGGCGCCCAAGATGCCGTGCGGGTTGTGGTGCTCGCCCGCCATCAGGCGTGCAAAGTCGGCGTGGTCTGGCGCCAGATGCGTGTTTGCGATTTGGTCCGTCTTGCTCATGGTTCCCTCACCTCCTGCGCAGCAGCGTGATTCGGGATTCGTCGGGTATCAGCGGCATGTTGATGATGTGGGCGACCGCGCGCCCAGGGTCGATACGAACGTAGTTTGCCTGTCCCCATTGGTATTCCTCGCCGGTTATCTCGTCGCGCACCCAGAACCGGTCGTAGGGCTCCATGCCCAACGCCGCCATGTCTAGCCACAGCGTCCCCTCTTCCGGCCCGAACGCATTCAGGGTCACCACCACCAGCACGCAGTCGCCGGTGGCCGGGTCGAACTTGCTGTACGCCAGCAGCGCGTCATTGTCCACGCCGTGGAAGTGGATGGTGCGCAGCTGCTGCAGTGCTGGGTGCAGTCGTCGAATTGCGTTGAGCCTGGTGATAAATGGCTCGAGCGACTTACCTTCGGCCAGCGCGCCGGCGAAGTCACGGGGCCGCAATTCGTACTTCTCCGAGTCCAGGTATTCCTCGCTGCCCTCACGTACCGCGCGGTGCTCGAAGAGCTCGTAGCCGGAGTACATCCCCCAGGCCGGACTCATGGTCGCTGCCAGGACTGCGCGGATGGCGAACATCCCCGGGCCGTTGTGTTGCAGCACGGCATGCAAGATGTCGGGGGTGTTGACGAACAGGTTCGGCCGCCGGTAGTCGGCCAGCGCGGCAATGTCGTTGCCGAATTCGGTGAGCTCCCATTTCGCCGTCCGCCAGGTGAAGTACGAGTAGGACTGCGTGAAACCCAGCTTGGCCAAGCCATATTGCCGGGCCGGCGGGGTGAAGGCTTCGGACAAGAAGAGCACGTCGGGGTCGACGGACTTCACCTGGCCGATCAGCCAGGCCCAGAAGTCGGGCGGCTTGGTATGCGGATTGTCGACGCGAAAGAACTTGACGCCGTGGTCAACCCAGTGTCGAACCACGCGCAGGACTTCGTCGTAGAGGCCCGCGGGATCGTTGTCGAAATTGAGGGGATAGATGTCCTGGTACTTCTTCGGTGGGTTCTCCGCATAGGCGATGGTGCCGTCCGGCAATTCGGTGAACCATTGCCGGTGTTCGCGCGCCCAGGGATGATCGGGCGCGCACTGCAGCGCCAGGTCCAGGGCCACCTCCATGCCGAGGTCGCGCGCTGCGGCCACGAAGTCGTCGAAGTCGTCGAGGGTGCCCAGGTCCGGATGAATGGCGTCGTGGCCGCCCTCGTCGCTACCGATCGCCCACGGCGATCCCACGTCTCCGGGTTCGGCGGTGGGATTGTTGTTGCGGCCCTTGCGGTGCACCTTGCCGATCGGATGGATCGGCGGCAGGTACACCACGTCGAACCCCATCTCGGCGATGCGTGGCAGCGCCGCGGCCGCGGTGGCGAAGGTGCCGTGCACGGGCTTGCCGTCGGCGTCCCAGCCACCGGTCGAACGGGGAAACATCTCGTACCACGAGCCGAACCGGGCCAGCGGCCGATCCACCCAGATGCCGAACTGCTCGCCGCGAGTGACGAGGTCACGCAGCGGATAGTCGGTGAGAATCTGTTCGACGTCGGATGACAGTGCCAAGGCTGAGCGGGTTACCGGATCCCCCGGTCTGCGCAGCGCCGCCGCGGCCTCCATCAGCGGCCAACGCTGTGAACGCGGCACACCGGTCGCAGCGCGCTCGAACAGCGCCGCACCGACCAAAAGGTCGTTGGACAGTTCCTTCTCGCCCTGGCCGGCGTCCAGCTTGGCCACCAGCCCGTGCCGCCAGGTGTGGATCGGATCACCCCAGCCGTCGACCCGGAAAGTCCACAGCCCGACACTGTCGGGAGTGAACTGTCCGTGAAACACGTAGGGCTCCTGGCCCATCGTCATGGGAATCAGCAGCGGCTTGACCCGGGGCGTCTCCGTGGGCGCGGCATCCACAGTGGCCGTGGGCGCCTGCACCGCCTTGATCCGGCGCGCCTCGGCCACCTGTGGATAGCGCCGGCCGTGGTAGCGCACAACCAGGGTCGCCGCTACCGCCTCATGACCTTCCCGCCATACCGCGGCGCTGACCGGGACCACTTCACCGACCACCGCCTTCGCGGGGTACGCGCCACAGGAAACGACGGGCTGGACGTTATCGATCTCGACACGACCGGGCACCCATCACTCCGTTCGCCTGTCGTCGGGTGTTGCTGGGAATTTCCCTCGTCGGGAATCTGCTGTCACCGGGAAGCTTCGTTGCGCCCCAATACGTACCCGATACCCACCCTAGTGTCCGATCACACCCGGCGAGGTCAACGGCGGCGGATCAGTAGCCCTGCGGGGCCGTCAATTCTCAGTAAGCTATTGACGGTGAAAGCCCTCCGCCGGTTCACGGTCCGTGCTCACCTACCCGAGCGGCTCGCCGCCCTCGATCAGTTGTCCACCAACCTGCGATGGTCGTGGGATAAGCCGACCCAGGACCTGTTCGCGACCATCGATCCGACGCTGTGGGTCCAGTGCGCCAATGACCCGGTGGCGCTGCTGGGCGCGGTCAAGCCGGTACGGCTTGACGAATTGGCGCTCGACGAAAGCTTCCTGGGCCGGCTCGACACCTTGGCCGCCGAACTCAACGACTACCTGAGCCGCCCGTTGTGGTACCAGCAGCAGGCCGACGCCGGAGCGGAGCTGCCGACCGGTATCGCCTACTTCTCCATGGAGTTCGGCGTCGCCGAGGTTTTGCCCAATTATTCTGGCGGACTTGGGATCTTGGCCGGCGATCACCTCAAGTCCGCGTCCGACCTCGGGGTTCCGCTGATCGCGGTCGGTCTCTACTACCGCTCCGGCTACTTTCGGCAGTCGCTGACGGCGGACGGTTGGCAACAGGAGACCTATCCGGCGCTGGACCCGCAGGGACTCCCGTTGCGGCTGCTGACCGACGCCGGCGGCAATCCGGTGCTGGTGTCGCTGTCGCTGCCGGACGACGCCCAGTTGCGTGCGCGGATCTGGGTCGCGCAGGTGGGCCGCGTCCCGCTGCTGCTGCTGGATTCCGACATCCCGGAAAACGAGCATGAGCTGCGCAGCGTCACCGATCGACTCTATGGCGGCGACCAGGAACACCGCATCCGGCAAGAGATCCTGGCCGGTGTGGGCGGGGTGCGGGCTATCCGCGCGTTCACCGCGCTGGAGGGGCTGCCCGCGCCCGAGGTATTCCATATGAACGAGGGTCACGCGGGATTCCTCGGCGTAGAGCGGATCCGCGAGTTGATGACCGGCTCGGATTTGGACTTCGACACCGCGCTCACGGTGGTGCGGTCCAGCACCGTGTTCACCACCCATACCCCGGTGCCGGCGGGCATCGACCGGTTCCCGCTCGAGATGGTGCAGCGCTACTTCGACGACGGCGGCGACGAGGTGGCCACCCTGTTGCCGGGCGTTCCGGCGGACCGGGTCATCGCGCTGGGGTCCGAGGACGATCCGACGAAGTTCAACATGGCTCACATGGGTCTGCGGCTGGCGCAGCGGGCCAATGGCGTGTCGTTGCTGCACGGCCGAGTCAGCCGCGTCATGTTCAGCGAACTGTGGGCTGGGTTCGATCCCGGCGAGGTGCCCATCGGATCGATCACCAACGGCGTGCATGCGCGCACCTGGGCGGCCCCGCAATGGCTGCAACTCGGACGCGAACTGGCGGGCTCGGACTCGTTCGCCGACCCCGGGGTGTGGCTGCGGCTGCAGCAGGTCGACCCCGCTCACCTGTGGTGGATCCGGTCACAGCTGCGCGCGCTGCTGGTTGACGACGTTCGGGTGCGGCTGCGCAAGTCTTGGCTGGAACGCGGCGCGTCGGAGGCCGAACTCGGTTGGATCGCAACGGCATT
This sequence comes from Mycobacterium sp. NGS66, assembly GCF_059812225.1. Classification (NCBI taxonomy): domain Bacteria; kingdom Bacillati; phylum Actinomycetota; class Actinomycetes; order Mycobacteriales; family Mycobacteriaceae; genus Mycobacterium; species Mycobacterium sp. NGS66. The sequence continues at coordinate 266,745 of NZ_JCALCG010000002.1, forward strand.
CGATCCGGGCGTGCTCACCGTCGGGTTCGCGCGCCGGGTGCCGACCTACAAGCGGCTCACCCTGATGTTGCGTGACCCGGATCGACTGGAGCGGTTGCTGCTCAACGACGAAAGGCCGATCCAGCTGATCGTCGCCGGCAAGTCGCATCCCGCCGACGACGGCGGCAAGGCGCTGATCCAGCAGATCGTGCGCTTTGCCGACCGGCCGGAGGTGCGCCACCGCATCGCGTTCCTGCCCAACTACGACATGTCGATGGCCCGGCTGCTGTATTGGGGATGCGACGTCTGGCTCAACAACCCGCTACGCCCGTTGGAAGCCTGCGGCACCTCGGGGATGAAAAGCGCGCTGAACGGCGGGCTGAACCTGTCCATTCGCGACGGCTGGTGGGACGAATGGTATGACGGCGAAAACGGTTGGGAGATACCGTCTGCCGACGGGGTAGCCGACAACAACCGCCGCGACGACCTGGAATCCAGCGCCCTCTACGACCTGCTCGAACACGCGGTGGTACCGAAGTTCTACGACCGCGACGAGCAGGGAGTGCCGCCGCGGTGGATCGAGATGGTGCGGCACACGCTGCAGACGCTCGGTCCAAAAGTGCTGGCGTCACGCATGGTTCGCGACTACGTCGAGCATTACTACCTGCCGGCGGCGCAGTCGTTGCGCCGGACCGTCTCCGGCGCTGACGGTGGCGAGTTCGCCGCGGCCCGGGAACTGGCCGCCTACCGTCGTCGGGTCGAGGCCGCGTGGCCGAAGATCGACATCACCGACGTGGACAGCACCGGCCTCCCGGATACTCCGCTGCTCGGGTCCAAGCTGACCCTGACCGCCACAGTCCAACTGGCCGGTCTGTCGCCCGACGAGGTGACTGTGCAGGCGGTAGTGGGCAGGGTCGATCCCAGCGACGTGTTGATCGATCCGATGACCGTCGAGATGTCTTATGCCGGTACGGCCGAGGGGGGCAATCAGGTGTTCTCGACGACCACACCGTTGCCGATGGCGGGGGCCCTCGGGTACACCGTGCGGGTGCTGCCGCGTCATCCGATGCTTGCCGACAGCAACGAGCTGGGCCTGGTCACGCTGGCCTGAGGCGCTGCTCGCGCGACGCGGTGCGCAGCCGCTCCAGCGCCGCACGGACCTGGGCACCATTGGTGGTTTGCCAGAACGGCGGCAGCGAGGCTCGCAAGTAGTCGCCGTAGCGCGCGGTGACCATCCGCGAGTCGAGCACCGCGACCACACCGCGGTCGGAGATGGCGCGCAGCAACCGGCCGGATCCCTGCGCCACCAGCAGCGCGGCATGGCTGGCGGCGACGGCCATGAAACCATTTCCGCCACGTGCCGCCACCGCTCGCTGCCGGGCGCTCAACAGTGGGTCGTCCGGGCGCGGGAACGGGATGCGATCGATGAGCACCAACGACAGCGACGGCCCCGGCACGTCGACCCCTTGCCACAGCGACAGCGTGCCGAACAGTGAGGTCGCCGGATCGGCGGTGAACTGCTCCACCAGCGCCGAGGTGCTGTCGTCGCCCTGACACAGCACCGGCGTCGAAAGGCGCTCACGCATGGCTTCGGCGGCCGCTCGCGCCGCCCGCATCGACGAGAACAACCCCAGCGTCCGTCCGCCGGCGGCGGTGATCAGCTCGGCGATTTCGGTCAGCTGCTCGGCCGACCCGGTGCCGTCGCGACCCGGGGGCGGAAGGTGAGCGGCAATGTAGAGGATTCCCGCCTTGGCGTGGTGGAACGGCGATCCGACATCCAGGCCACGCCAGCGTTGCGCCGCTGTCAGCCCCCACGCGGTCGCCATCGCGTCGAAGGAACCGCCGACCGTCAGCGTCGCCGACGTCAACACGGTCGTCGAACGGGCGAACACCTGATTGCGCAGCAGGTCCGCCACCGCGAGCGGCGCCACCCGCAGCACGGCGCGTGGCGTGCCCCGGTTGTCCTCCTGGTCCAGCCAGACCACGTCGGTGCGATCGGGGATGGCCGGGGTGAACGACGTCAGGATCCGCGCTGCGGTCTCCGAGATATCACTAAGGGCCGCAACGGATTCGGCCCGCGCCGAAGCCGCCTTGGCGTCGCCGGTGGTGTCGATGGCCGACCTCGCCGCGCTGGCCGCATCACGCAGCGCGGTCAGGTATGTGGCCAGCTCCTCGTCGAGGTGGTCGATGCGTCCGGGGATGGCGTCCTGGATGGCAGCGGCGAAATTCACCGATGCAGCCTCCAGTCGCTGGACCAGTTCCTGCCCGACCAGCCTGTTGATCCGTCGCGACACCGCACCCAGGGCCGCCGACGTCAGCTCCGCGGTGGCCACCGACGTCACCCGGTCGACCAGCTCATGCGCTTCGTCGACCACCAGCAGCGCGTGGTCTGGCAGCACCGTCGATTCCGAAACCGCGTCGATGGCAAGCAGTGCGTGGTTGGTGACGACGATGTCGACCCGGCCGGCGCGCTGACGCGCGCGTTCGGAGAAGCACTCGGCGCCGAACGGGCAGCGGGCCACGCCGATGCATTCTCGTGCGGAAACGCTGACCTGCGACCACGATCGATCGTTCACGCCCGGCTTGAGGTCGTCGCGGTCACCAGACTCGGTGGTGGAGGCCCATGCCGTGAGCCGTTGCACGTCGCGTCCCAACGCCGAGATCGCAACCGGGTCGAAGAGTTCTTCCTGCGGTCCGTCTTCCGAATCGGCGCTGTCACCATGAATCTTGTTCAGGCACAGGTAGTTTCGCCGACCTTTGAGTAAGGCAAACCGTGGACGGCGGGGCAACACGTCGGCAAGCGAATCGGCCAGCCGGGGTAGGTCGCGATCCACCAGTTGGCGCTGCAGCGCGATGGTCGCTGTCGACACCACCACCGGTGTGTCGTCGGTGACGGCGCGGACGATCGCCGGAACCAGATAAGCCAACGACTTGCCGGTGCCGGTGCCCGCCTGCACCACCAGATGCTCGCCGGTCTCGAAGGCCTGGGCGACGGCAGCGGCCATCTGCTGCTGACCGCTGCGTTCGCTGCCACCGAGTGCTGCCACCGCAATGGCCAGCAGCTCGGCCACGGACGGGGAGGCGGGCCCGGACACGGCGTCGACGGTAGTCCAACTCGGTCAATTTGCTCGACTCTCCCCGGCAAGCGGGTGGTGCCCCCACCTCACGCCGCGCGGCGGCGTGCATCGTCGTCAAGCTAGGCCGTGATCGTCGTCGTCGGAACGGCCGGCTCGCCGGGTCCCAGTTTCAGCCCCTCCCAGGGCAGGCTGCGCAGTCCGGACGCCACCCGCTCCCGTGCCGCGGCCAGGTCAGGGTCGGCCACCACCTGCCCATCCCGCACCAGCGGTGTGGTCAACACCCGGCACGGCTCGGCGGTGGCGGGTCGACGGCCCGCCGGATACACGATCTCCTCGGTGATGGTGCCCGTCGGCCGGGACAACCGCAGCGCCTCCTTGCTGCCGCCCCGGGACTCCTTGTCAGCGCTGCGCTTTTGCACCGGAATGCCGTCGACCTCGACCAGCTTGTAGACCATGTTCGCGGCCGGGGCGCCGGAACCGGTGACCACCGACGTGCCGACGCCGTAACTGTCCACGGGGGCGGCTTGCAGTGCTGCGATGGAGAACTCGTCAAGGTCGCCGGACACCATGATGCGTGTCCGGTGGGCGCCCAGCCGGTCGAGCTGCTCACGCGCCTGTTTGGCCAGCACTGCCAGCTCGCCGGAATCGATGCGGATCGCACCGAGCGCGGGACCGGCCGCGGACACGGCGTTGGCCACGCCCGTCGTCACGTCATAGGTGTCCACCAGCAGCGTGGTGCCGACGCCCAGCGCCTCGACCTGGCCGCGAAACGCGGCAAGCTCGTCCGGGCCGCCAGCGGTGGTGTGCAGCATGGTGAAGGCATGCGCGGCGGTGCCCTCGGCGGGTATTCCGTAACGCCGCTGGGCCTCGAGGTTGGACGAAGCGGTGAAGCCGGCGAGGTAGGCCGCCCGGGCCGCCGCCACCGCGGCGCGCTCATGGGTTCGCCGCGATCCCATCTCGATCAGCGGACGTTCGGCCGCGGCGCTGACCATGCGGGCGGCCGCCGAGGCGACCGCGGCGTCGTGATTGAAGATCGACAGCACCAGCGTTTCGAGCACCACACACTCGGCGAAACTGCCGCGCACCGACAGGATGGGCGAGCCGGGGAAGTACAACTCGCCTTCGGCGTAGCCGTCGATGTCGCCGCCGAACCGGAACTCACGCAGATAGCCCACGGTGCCGGCGTCGAGGAACTGCGCCAGTAATTGACAGGCCTCGTCGTCGAACCTGAACTGCGGCAAGGCTTCCAGCAGTCGGCCGGTCCCGGCGACCACCCCGTACCGACGGCCCGCGGGCAGCCGACGGGCGAATACTTCGAACGTGGCCCGGCGATTGGCGCTGCCGTCCTGCAGCGCCGCGGCCAGCATGGTCAGCTCGTACTTGTCGGTCAGCAGGCCCGCCGATGTCGGCTCGTTCACACCGCAACGCTATCTGCTGGCGTCGTGGCGGGCGGCGCCTCGGTATCCTGGGGCCCATGGTTGCTATGTCAGCGCCCACCAAACCGGGCACTACTGGGCAACGCGAGTCCGCACCGGTAGACGTCACGGACAGTCCATGGGTCACCATCGTGTGGGACGACCCGGTCAACCTGATGACCTATGTGACGTATGTGTTCCAGAAGTTGTTCGGCTACAGCGAGCCGCAGGCCACCAAGCTGATGCTGCAGGTGCACAACGAAGGCAAGGCCGTGGTGTCTTCGGGGAGTCGGGAGTCCATGGAAGTCGACGTGTCCAAACTGCATGCCGCCGGTTTGTGGGCGACGATGCAGCAGGACGGGTGAGAATCAAGGACATCCGGGATTCCTTGTGCGCAAATGGAAGCGCGTCGAGACCGTCAACGGTCCCCGGTTTCGGTCCGCCCTGGCCGCGCACGAGGCGGCGCTGCTCAAGAACCTCGTCACCGCGTTGATCGAATTACTCGATCAACGTGAATCATCTTCGCCGCCAGACGAATTGCAGGAGATCACCGGTATCAAGACCGGAAACACCGAGCCGCCACCCGACCCGATGCTGCGCCGGCTGCTGCCGGATTTCCACAAGCCGGATGGGGCCGGCGAGCCCGATGCCTCCGACAGCCTAAACGCCGCACTGCGCAGTTTGCACGAGCCGGAGATCATCGACGCCAAACGACATGCGGCACAACATTTGTTGGACACCGTGCCGGAAAACGGCGGCCGGTTGGAGCTCACCGAGGACGACGCGAACGCCTGGATCGCGGCGGTCAACGATCTGCGATTGACGCTGGGCGTGCTGCTCGACATCGGACCGGAGGGGCCCGAACGCCTGCCGGCCGACCATCCGCTGGCTGCACACCTCGACGTCTACCAATGGCTGACCGTGTTGCAGGAGTACCTGGTGCTGGCGCTGATGGGATCCCGATGAATTCCATCACCGACGTCGGGGGTATCCAGGTCGGGCATTACCAGCGGGTGGACCCAGACGCATCGCTCGGGGCGGGCTGGGCCTGCGGGGTGACTGTCGTGCTGACGCCGCCCGGCACCGTCGGCGCGGTGGATTGCCGGGGCGGCGCGCCGGGCACTCGGGAAACCGATCTGCTGGACCCGGCCAACACAGTGCGCTTCGTCGACGCAGTGCTGCTTGCCGGCGGCAGCGCCTACGGCCTGGCGGCGGCCGACGGCGTGATGCGCTGGCTCGAGGAACACCAGCGCGGCGTGGCGATGGGTGGGGGCTCGGCAGGGGGTGTGGTGCCCATCGTGCCGGGTGCGGTGATCTTCGACCTGCCAGTCGGCGGTTGGGACTGTCGTCCGACGGCCGAATTCGGCTACGCTGCCGCGCAGGCAGCCGATGCCGGCGTGGCCATCGGCACCGTAGGCGCCGGGGTAGGTGCACGTGCCGGCGTGCTCAAGGGCGGTGTGGGGACCGCCTCGATGATGCTGGGCTTGGGCGTGACCGTCGGCGCGATCGTCGTCGCGAACGCCGCAGGCGACGTGGCCGACCGGACCACCGGCCTGCCTTGGATGGCAGATCTGGTCGACGAGTTCGGGCTGACGCCGCCGCCGGCGGACCAGATCGCGGCGTTCGCCGAGCTGCCTTCGCCGATGAGCACCCTCAACACCACCATCGCGGTGGTCGCGACCGACGCCGCCCTAAGCCCGGCGGCCTGCCGGCGCGTCGCGATCGCTGCCCATGACGGCCTGGCCCGGACCATCCGGCCGGCGCACACCCCGCTGGATGGTGACGCCGTGTTCGCGCTGGCGACCGGCGCGGTGGAGGTGCCCACGGCTGCCGATACTCCCGCCGCGCTGTCTCCGGAGACCGGGCTGGTTACCGCGGTAGGCGCCGCCGCGGCCGACTGCTTGGCGCGTGCGGTGCTGGCCGGTGTGCTGGCCGCCGAATCGGTGGCCGGAATACCGACCTACCGCGGCGTGTTGCCCGGGGCATTTGGGACCTCCGCCGGGCGTCGCGTACACCGGTAGCCTGGATGACGCCGAGAACGCTCTGAAAGGGCAGCTATGGGCATAACGCGCCGGGACCGTCTGCCCGCCAAGCAGGAGCAGAAACGGCCGCACTGGGTGGTAGGCGGAGCCACCATCGTCACCTTCGTGGCGTTGCTGTATCTCGTCGAGTTGATCGACAACCTGATGCATCACTCGCTGGACGTCAACGGCATCAGACCCGGAACGACGGACGGCTTATGGGGCATCATCTTCGCGCCGCTGCTGCACGCCAACTGGGCGCATCTGATGGCCAACACCGTCCCCATGCTGGTGCTCGGTTTCCTGATGACACTTGCGGGATTGTCGCGGTTCGTCTGGGCCACGGCGATCGTGTGGATCCTCGGTGGTTTCGGCACCTGGCTGATCGGCAACGTCGGCAGCAGCTGCGGCCCAACCGATCACATCGGCGCGTCCGGCCTGATCTTCGGTTGGCTGGCTTTCCTACTCGTGTTCGGACTGTTCGTGCGCAAGCTCTCACACATCGTCATCGGCCTGGTGGTGCTGTTCGCCTACGGCGGGGTTCTGCTCGGCGCGATGCCGGTGCTGGGGCAATGCGGTGGCGTGTCCTGGCAGGGCCATCTGTGTGGGGCGATCGCGGGCGTCGTGGCGGCATATCTGTTGTCGGCTCCGGAGCGTAAGGCGCGCGCACTGAAGAAGGCCGGTCGTTCCAGGACATGAACTCGGCATTGGCACCCGTCGGAATCTTTGACTCCGGCGTCGGCGGACTGACGGTCGCACGGGCGATCATCGACCAGCTGCCCGACGAGGACATCGTCTACGTCGGCGACACCGGCAACGGGCCGTACGGGCCGCTGTCCATCCCGGAGATCCGCGCGCATGCGCTGGCCATCGGCGACGACTTGGTGAGCCGCGGCGTCAAGGTGCTGGTGATCGCATGCAACTCGGCGTCGTCCGCGTGCCTGCGGGACGCTCGTGAACGCTACGACGTGCCCGTCGTCGAGGTGATCCTGCCCGCGGTGCGCCGCGCGGTTGCCGCCACTCGCAACGGACGCATCGGCGTGATCGGCACCCAGGCGACCATCAGCTCGCACGCCTACCAGGATGCGTTCGCCGCGGCACGCGACACCGAGATCACCGCTGTGGCGTGCCCACGATTCGTCGACTTCGTCGAGCGCGGCGTGACCAGCGGCCGGCAGGTACTCGGTCTGGCCGAGGGCTATCTGGAGCCGCTGCAGCGAGCCGAGGTCGACACCCTGGTGCTGGGTTGCACTCATTACCCGCTGCTGTCCGGGCTGATTCAACTGGCGATGGGCGAAAACGTCACGCTGGTTTCCAGCGCCGAGGAGACCGCCAAGGAGGTTCTACGAGTGCTGTCCGAAGAGGAACTGCTGCGTCCGCACGACGCGCCGCCTGCCACGCGAGTGTTCGAAGCCACCGGCGACCCGGAGGCGTTCACCAAGCTGGCGGCCCGGTTCCTGGGTCCTGCGGTCACGGGGGTTCAACCTGTTCATCACTCACGCATCAGCTGAGCGTCAGCGAAGAGATTCTGACCACCGAATGGGCAAGCTTTTCTCCATCCGAGTATCAGGCATGGCACAGTAGTGTCCGTGCGAATAACCGTGCTGGGCTGCTCGGGTAGCGTCGTCGGTCCGGATTCGCCTGCGTCGGGCTATCTGGTTAGGGCACCGGACACCCCGCCCTTTGTCCTCGACTTCGGCGGGGGCGTCCTCGGCGCGCTGCAGCGCTACACCGATCCCGGTTCGGTGCATGTGCTGTTGTCTCACCTGCACGCCGACCACTGTTTGGATATGCCCGGTTTGTTTGTGTGGCGTCGCTATCACCCGTCCAAGCCGGGCGGCAAGGCGCTGTTATACGGACCGAGTGACACCTGGTCGCGGCTGGGGGCGGCGTCGTCACCCTACGGCGGCGAGATCGACGACTGTTCGGACATCTTCGAGATTCACCACTGGGTGGACGGCGAGCCGGTGACCCTCGGTGCGTTGACCGTGATGCCGCGGGTGGTGGCGCACCCGACCGAGTCGTACGGCTTGCGGATCACCGATCCCAGCGGCGCCTCGCTGGTTTACAGCGGCGACACCGGCGCCTGCCAGCAGATCGTCGAATTGGCCCGTGGCGCAGACGTTTTTCTCTGTGAGGCGTCTTGGACGCACGCACCGAACGAGCGCCCACCCGCACTGCATCTGTCGGGCACCGAGGCGGGCCGGGCCGCGGCCGAGGCGGGTGTGGGCGAGCTGCTGTTGACGCACATCCCGCCGTGGACCTCGCGGGAGGACGTGATCAGCGAGGCCAAGGCCGAGTTCGATGGTCCGGTGCACGCGGTGGTGTGCGGAGAGACGTTTGATATCCCTCGGGTGTGAAATCCTCGCGGGTTCGCGCCCTTAAGAACGGGTCCCTTCGACAGCTAGGGTTGGCGTCGTGTCCAAACGAGAAGACGGGCGGCGTGACGACGAGCTTCGCCCGGTGGTCATCACCCGTGGTTTCACCGACCATCCGGCGGGTTCGGTACTGATCGAATTTGGTCACACCAAAGTCATGTGCACCGCCAGCGTCACCGAGGGAGTACCGCGGTGGCGCAAGGGATCGGGACTGGGTTGGCTCACCGCGGAGTACGCGATGTTGCCGTCGGCCACGCACACTCGCTCGGACCGCGAATCGGTCAAGGGCCGCGTCAGTGGGCGTACCCAGGAAATCAGCCGGCTGGTCGGGCGGTCGTTGCGCGCATGCATCGACCTGGCGGCGCTGGGGGAGAACACCATTGCCGTCGACTGCGACGTGCTGCAGGCCGACGGCGGCACTCGGACCGCGGCGATCACCGGTGCCTACGTGGCGTTGGCCGACGCGGTGACCTACCTTTCGGCGGCCGGCAAACTCTCGGATCCCCGGCCGCTGTCGTGTGCCATCGCGGCGGTCAGCGTCGGTGTGGTCGACGGTCGGATTCGCGTCGACCTGCCCTATGAAGAGGACGCGCGCGCCGAGGTCGACATGAACGTCGTCGCCACCGATACCGGAACCCTGGTCGAGGTCCAGGGCACCGGTGAAGGTGCGACATTTCCGCGTTCGACTTTGGACAAGATGCTCGACATGGCGCTGGGCGCCTGCGATCAGTTGTTTGCCGCTCAGAGTGCGGCCTTGGAGCAGCCGTATCCGGGCGTGCTGCCGGAGGGGCCACCACCGCCGAAGGCGTTCGGGACCTGACCCGCCTACTGGTCGCCAGCCGCAACGTCAAGAAGCTTGCCGAGTTGCGGCGGGTCCTCGATAGCGCGGGACTATCGGGGTTGACGCTGGTCTCGCTGCGCGATGTGCCGCCCTACGACGAGGCGCCGGAAACGGGCGCCACCTTCGAGGACAACGCGCTGGCCAAGGCGCGCGATGGGTTTGCCGCGACGGGTCTGCCGACGGTGGCCGACGACTCCGGTTTGGCGGTGGCCGCTTTGAACGGCATGCCGGGCGTCTTGTCGGCGCGCTGGTCCGGTCGTCACGGCGACGATGCGGGGAATACGTCGCTGCTGCTGGCCCAGCTGCAGGACGTGCCCGACGAGCGTCGCGGAGCGGCGTTCGTTTCGGCTTGCGCGCTGGTCTGGGCGTCCGGCGAAGTGGTGGTGCGCGGGGATTGGCCGGGGACGATCGCCCGGCAGGCTCGCGGCGAGGGGGGCTTCGGCTATGACCCCATCTTCATCCCGGACGGATACGACCGGACGGCGGCGCAGCTCAGTCCTTCCGAGAAGGACGCGATATCGCATCGGGGACGCGCTTTGGCGCAGTTGGTGCCCTCGCTGCGGGCCTTGGCCGGGCGATCGTGAGCGTGCGGCCAGCTTCACACTCTCGTTAAAGTCCGAAGCGGGCCTTGACGTTCCTGGTTTGGAAGTGCTCGACGATAATGCCCAACAGCGGAATGGTGCCGGCGAGCAACACGCCGACGGTCTTGCCGATCGGCCATCTGACCCTGATCGCGAGATTGAAGGCGGCCAGCACATAGGCGAAATACACCCAGCCATGCACGATTTCGATCCACTGGATTTCATGGCCGAAAACCAGGTGCGAGACGATCTCGTAGCACAGCGCGATCAGCCAGATACCCGTCGTCCACGCCATGATCCGGTAGCCGAGCAGCGCGGTGCGTATCTTGTCGGCGGGGAAGGCGGGCGCGTGCGTTTCGGGCGTCTCGGGTGTGGTCATGCGGTGGTCCTGTTCTGCTTTTCGGCGTCGTGTTTGGCGAGTGCGGCCAAGTAGGCGTTGTACTCCCGCAGTGCGGGATCGTCGATCGGTTCCTGCGTCGGCTTTGGACGTTCGGGTAGCAGGCCGGCGGGTATCTCGGTCATCGCGTCATTTTTGCGTGGCTCCGGAGCGACCTCTTCATAGCGCACGAACTTGCGGTAGGCATACACGCAAAACCACGCGAACAGCGGCCATTGCAGCGCGTAGCCGAGGTTCTGGAAGGTGCCCCCGGCCGATTGGAACCTGGTCCACTGCCACCAGCCCAAGGCCAGGCAGCCGCAGGCCGCGACGATCACCAAAATGATCAGCGCGGGTCGGCGACGGCGCTTCCGATGAGCCACGGTGGACACCCCACGACGGTACCGCCTAGCAGAGATCGTCCGGTGAGGCGAGCGGTACGATCGGCAACGCTGGCGGGCGTGATGAAATTGGCAAACATGATGGCTTTAGGTGCCATTGCTCGTAAGAGCTTGAGGGTTCGAGTCCCTCCGCCCGCACCGACGTTTGCGCAGCTCAGATCATGCGCTACTAGGATTCGGCGAGTTCCTTGACCCGTGGATCGACCTCGCGACCCGTCTTTTCGCTAGCAGCTACCGCCGCCTGCGCGGCGGCTTTGCGCACGTCGAGGCTACGTTGCTCATTTTGGTTGCGGTCTGTTGTCGCCCGCTCCGTCGCCATCGCTATCCTCTCCCGGTGTCGCCCAGTGCCACGTGCTCCGCGATCACCTGAACGATATCGGAATCATCTCTAGTCGCTAGTTTAGAACGCACCAGCTTAGAGAGCATTTTCCAGCCGAGTTCGGCTTCGTCATACTCAGTGGTAAATGTGCGCTCGAAGGCCCATTGCGTGCGCTTCCACCACTCACTGCGTCTGTCGGCCCGGTTCTTCTGTTGCCAAGTAACGATGACGCCGATGGCTGCGAGGCCACCGACGATCAGCGTCACCCATGCTTGCGCTGGCATGCCTCACTATCGCAGACCAGGTGCCATTGGCTCAGCAACCGCCCACGTGAGCACATTTTGAGCACAATTTTTCGAGAGTTACAGATAACTCAGCTGAACCGTGTCATACCATAATTGCTGCTCAAGGCCGGTTTAGCGCCCTGAGCAGGATAGCTGATGAGGGTTCGAGTCCCTCCGCCCGCACCGACGCCAAACGCTGATGCAGCAAGAGTTAACAGTAACGCCGAATGTTGGGAATTCTTCGACGTGTCACTGAGACCGCAGTCAGCTTGATCTCGTCAGGCAGCCTGAGCTCGCCGCGCGCGGGGCTCAGCCGGCGCCGGGGGAGCCCCCCACGACGGCAGGGCAGCCACGTACGCTTCCAGATCCGCGGACGTAAATCTCAGCTTCCGCCCGTCTTTAACGGCGGTGATCTTCCCGCGGCGCGTCAACTCTTGGAGATGCCCCGTCGACATGCCCAGCGCTGTTGCTGCCTGCTGCTTGGTGTAGAGGAACTGCTTAGGCCGTTGTTCGGCCGATGCAGCTCGGGCTTTTGCGGCGGCCCTCGACTCGGCCGCCTTCACCGCGAACACGATCCCCGCGAGAATGAGGATCGAAACGACAAATACAACGACGAGAAACAGGGCTGCCGTATCCATGGCGTCACTCCCAAAACAGTACGGCGGGAAATTACGTCAACCGGGTGCTGAAATTGCCCGCACAGTAGCGCACCGCACAGCACCGTATCAGGCAGGAAACTTGCGCACGGCACGACGCGCCGAGTGGTATCGGCTATGCGGTTTGGTGGATGGGCAAATTCCGCAGACGCCTCTTCTGCTATGGCGATATTTGCGGCCACGGAGAACGAACTTAAGATGTGAAGTGGCAGAAGCCATCCGCGCAATCCAAAACGTTTGGGCTGAGGAGGTTCGACTCCTCTCACGCGCGCCGTAGCGTGAGGGCCCACCTGTGTCGAAGGACGCGTAATCGGTCGGAGGACAATGCGTTCGAATGCTTACGGGCGCCGACGAATTCCGCGTGCTCGATTCCGCATAACCACAAGAAATCTCGCGAGCTCAAACAGCATGGGTGAAATGATGACAGTTGCAAACGGACGCAACCCGTACCCACACGGTCCCCGCCGCAACATCTGCGTAACGACTGAGCGACAATTTAAAACCCTCTGAGGGCACCGGCGCAAAACGCGCCCGTGAGCCCGCCCAACTGCACCGATGTGATGACGCGGCCCCGGCTGACGAAGTACTTTCAACAGCAAACGACTGATCGCTGCTGAGTAGGGGGACAAGCAATGGCGAGCATCGCCCTTCGAACCGCCGCGCTCGCGCCGTTGTTCATCGCGACGGCCTTCATTGCCCCACCGCTGGCAGGTGCGACACCGTCGGCGCCCTGCGAGAGAAGCTCGGTGGGCACGGTCGTCCCGGAGGCCGCCGGCTATTCGCTGTGTACCGGAGCGGGATGGGTGCATGTCAACGCGCCACTCAAGCCGCACGGTGAGTGCGCCCGGCTGGCGACCATCGGCCCCCACGACGACGGGACCTACACGATTTGCACGAACCAGGGCTGGGTCGACGTGAACCGGCCGCTGTGCGGTGACTTCCCCGCCGGATTTAACTGCGACGCCAAGCACTAAGCCATTCCCGTATGCCTTACAGTTGACCAGTCAGTCGGACCTCGTAGTCCGTTCTACGCTGGGAGGCTACGTGGCCATAACGATGGCGATTCCCCGGTACCCGGCCGATGTCACGCCCGGGTGGCTGTCGGCGGCACTCGGTGTAGATGTGTCCGACGTCGACGTCGTCGCCATCGGTACCGGGCAGACCGGGGCGACGTACCGCGTATCGGCCGAATATGCCGGGGATCCAGGTGACCTGCCGCCTACCTTCGTGATCAAGCTGCCGGCCCAGGACGACACCGTGCGCGACCGGGTGGTCATCGGGTATCGCAGCGAATGCGCCTTCTACAGCACCGCGGCCGACCGCGTGCAGGTGCCGACGCCGCAGTGTTACTACTGCCGGATCAGCGAGGACGCATCCGAATTCGCCTTGCTGCTGGCCGATCAGGCGCCCGCGGTGCAAGGCGATCAGATCGCGGGCTGCGGCGAGCAGGAGGCAAGGCTGGCGGTCACGGCGTTGGCCGGATTGCATGGTCCCAGCTGGTGCGATCCGTTCTGGCTGGATTTGCCCGGTATCGCATTTCCCCGCCCGGACGAGGCTGCGGCCGGCGGTCTCGGGGAGGTGGCGAAGATGAGCGCCGACATCACGCTGGACAAGCTCGGTGACCGGATGAGCGCTCAAGATCGCGAAACATTCGCCACAGCAATGGGTTTGGTGACGCCATGGCTGCTTGCCGCGCCGGACAGGTTCGCCCTACTGCATGGTGACTATCGTCTGGACAACCTGCTGTTCGACCCGGAACGCACCCGCGTTGCCGTGGTCGACTGGCAGACGCTTGGTACCGGCCTGCCTGCGCGGGACCTGGCCTACTTCACGGCGACCAGCCTGAACTCGAAACTGCGCCTGACGATCGAAGAAGACCTCGTTAACGCCTATCACGAAGCGCTGATCGGCTACGGCGTCACGGGCTATGACCGTGAAACGTGTTGGCGCGATTACCGGCTCGGGATGCCGCAGACCGTCCTGATCTCGGCGCTGGGTTTCGCCTTCGCCACGGCCACCGAACGCGGCGACGACATGGTGCTGACCATGCTGAGCCGGGGTTGCCAGGCGATCCGCGATCTGGGGACGCTGGAGCTCATCGGCTGAGGTCAAACGTGGCGGGTTGCTTCCTGGACCAACTGCATGCGTGAGGTGAGACCAAGTTTCGCGTAGACGTGCGTCAGATGGGTCTGCACGGTGCGCGGGGAGATGAACAGCCGACCGCCAATGTCTCTGTTGCCGAGTCCCTCGCTGACTAGGCGGACGACGTCGAGTTCGGTGGGCGTCAACGAGTCCCAGCCAGTGGGCGGGCGCTTGCGTGCACCGCGGCCGCGTTGTGCGTAGGCGATGGCCTCGTCGGTGGACAGGGCCACGCCCGCGTTCCACGCTGTCTCAAACTCAATCTCTCCCAAAGCGTTACGAACACGGGCAACCGAATCCTCATAGCCGGCGTCGTAGACCTTGAATCGGACTATGCCGGTGCGCTCGCGAACTGACTGCGCCGCTCCGAATAGCCGTGCCGCCTCCAAGTGGTTGCCTGCGTCACCGGCCAGACCGCCGAGGATCTCCGGTAGGTCCGGGACAAAGAGGTGTGTCCCGATCTCGGCAGCGCGTGTCAGCGCTTCATGCGCGTCGCGTTCTGCTTGCCCGATCTCGTTCTGCGCCAGAGCTACTCGCGACCGGGTCAGCTGCGCCTGCACCGTGAACCAGCCCGTCGCGGCGGCCACATCCTGATCCGCCAGGCGACGCGCTGACGTCAGATCGCCACGGGCGAGGGCGACCTGTGCCGCAGGCTTGGCCGAGGTGGTGGCCAGCATGGGCCCGAAGTCGGCCAATCGTTCGCGCGCCGTTTCGCTGGCTTTCACGGCAGCGTCGACATCTCCGCCGGCCAGCTCGGCGAAAGCCAGCCCCGCGTACACCGTGCCTTCCATATACTGGCCGATCTCCGCGGCGTCGCGGACTGCTTCGAGGGCAATCGTGCGTCCCGCATCTGCCTGTCCCTGGTGGGCCAGGACTAGGGACAATGCGGATCGGGTGCTGACCTGCCAGATCAGCGTGTGCGCCGCGTCCTCCTCGGCGAGCAATTCGCGACCCTGCGCCTCGGCCGCTGCAAGATCTCCCGTCACCCACCGCGCTCCCACCAGACACCAGCGGCACCCCCACCCGAATAGCCGATCACCGATCTCCTCGGCGAGCTCGCGGCCCTCCTTTCCGGCGGCAATCACGGTATCGAGGTCTCCGGCGCCGACCCATGCGGAAAATGCTTGGGTATAAAGGACTTGGCTCAGCCTCCACCGGTCGCCTAAAGCGCGGGCCAACTCAACCGCCTCCGATAAGTAGGGGCGAGCGACTTTGGCGTCCCATCCGGCGACCCGACCGCAAGTGGTGAGTACCCGTGCCAGCAGTGCGGGATCATCAACCTCGCGTGCGATTGCTAGCGCACGTTGTGCGCGCGGCAAGCTTTCCCGCGAACGCATATTGTCCACGAATGCCTTGTCGGCCAATGCCTGTGCCAGCGCTGCCGGCGTCACATCGGCGCCCCCGCTTTCGGCGTCGGCCAGAGCGAGGTCGAGCCAGTCCGATCCTTCCTTGAGGAGGCCGCGCGTCAGCCACAGCCGCAGCGAAGCGGCGAGCCGCAATGCTTTGTCGGTGTCATGGTTTTCGCGACTCCACGCGAACGCGGCGCGCAGATTGTCGATTTCGGTCTCCGCTTGGTCGAGCAGCAGCCCCATGTCGCTGTTCGACGGCGAGTCCAGCGCCGCTGCCATCGCGGTGTAGTAATCGCGATGTCGGTCCCGGACGGCCACAGCTTCAGCCGATTCACCGAGCTTCTCTTGCGCATACTGTCGAATGGTTTCCAGCAGCTGGTATCGCGTTGTGCCGCTGGTTGTTTCGGCCACCACCAACGATTTGTCGACGAGCAAGGCGAGTAGGTCCAGCACCTGGTGGCGCGCTAAGTCGTGGTCGCAGACCACCGTTTGACCGGCTTCCAGATCGAAGCCGCCGGCGAACACCGCCAGTCGGCGAAACAGCAACCGCTCGGGTTCCGTCAGCAACGCATGCGACCAATCGACCGAAGCCTGCAGTGTCTGCTGACGGCGCACCGCGGTCCGCGATCCGCCGGTCAACAATCGGAACCGGTCCTGCAAGCCCGCCAGAATCTCCTGCGGTGACAATGCCCGCACCCGTGCCGCCGCCAACTCGATTGCCAGCGGCATCCCGTCAAGCCGCCGGCAGATCTCGTCTACCGCGGCAACGTTGTCGTCATCGATAGTGAAGCCCGGCCGGGCGTGGCCGGCTCGGTCCCCGAAAAGACGCATGGCGTCGCCGGCCAGCGACAGCGACGGCACCCGCCACGTCACCTCCCCGGCCACGCCGATGGGCTCGCGACTGGTCGTCAGCAGCGTCAGCCGCGGACATCCGCCCAACAGCGCCGCGGTCACCTCGGCGCTGGCATCCAGCAGATGCTCACAATTGTCCAGCACCACCAGCATTTGGCGCGCTCCGATGAACTGAAGCAGGGCTTTCTCCGGAGAACGTCCCGGCTGATCCGGCAGACCGAGCGACCGGGCCACCGTCACCGCGACCAGCTCCGGATCGACGATCGGAGCCAGATCGACGTACCACGCTCCGTCCGAGTACCTTTCGGCGACGGCTGCCGCGACCTGCACCGCCAGGCGGGTCTTGCCGACGCCGCCGGCTCCAGTCAGCGTCACCAGCCGGTGATCTGCAAGCAGGACGCGTACTTCGGCCATTTCGCCGTCGCGGCCTACGAAACTGGTGAGCTGGGCGGGAAGATGTTGTGCCGCTGAGGCTTCCGGGCTTTCGTGCAGCCTAAGAGGTGGGAAAACGTTGCACAGGTCGGAATGGCACAGCTGCACAACGCGTTCTGGGCGGGGCAGATCCCGCAGCTGATGGGTGCCCAGGTCGGTCAGCCATGTGTCGTCGGGCAGCGTGTCGGCAACCAAATCACTTGTGGTGCCGGTGAGTACGGTCTGACCGCCATGGGCGAGTTCGCGTATGCGTGCGGTTCGGTTGATGGCCGGTCCGATGTAGTTGTTCTCATCGCGCAGCTGGACTTCGCCGGTGTGCAGGCCAATCCGCAAGCGCAACGGCGCCAACGGCGCTCGCTGCAAGGCCAGCGCACACGCTACCGCGTCGGAGGCCCGGCTGAACGCGATGACGAAGCTATCGCCTTCACCCTGCTCGACCGGCCGGACCCCATGGTGGGCACCTACCAACTCCGCCAATGTCCGATCAAGGGTCGCGATCGCCGCGGTCATGTCGTCGGGCTGCGAGTTCCACAACTGCGTCGAGCCCTGAACGTCGGCCAATAGCAACGTCACGGTCCCGGTTGGCAGGGGCTCGTTCATCGCCGCGTCGCTCTAGTCCAAGGCCCGTCGGTCGATTTCGCTCATGTTAGCCAGCATCCGGCAGCACCACCGGGAAAACATCAGCGCTTGCGCGTATATCTCAGCCCCGCGCCGCTTTGATCAGGTTGGAGCCGATGATCAGACGCTGTATCTCGCTGGTGCCCTCGTACAGCCGCAGCAGCCGAACGTCGCGGTAGATGCGCTCGACAGGAACCCCGCGCATGTATCCACTTCCGCCGTGGATCTGCACCGCAAGATCTGCCACCTTGCCGGCCATCTCGGTGCAGAAGAGCTTGGCCGCCGACGGCGCGATCCTGCGATCCTCGCCGGTGACCCACTTCCGCGCCACGTCGCGTACCAGCGCGCGCCCGGCCAGCACGCCGGTTTGCTGGTCAGCCAGCATGGCCTGCACCAGCTGAAAGCTTCCGATCGGCGAACCACCTTGGGTCGCGGTGGCGGCCCAGGTCACCGACTCGTCGAGTGCGCGCTGGGCGGCGCCCACCGCGATCGCGGCGATGTGGATCCGGCCGCGCGCCAACGCCGTCATCGCCGCTCGGTAACCGATGTCTTCGCTGCCGCCCACCAGCCCGTCGTCACCAACCCGGACGTCGTCGAAGCTGACGTCGGCGGTCCACGCGCCCTCTTGGCCCATCTTGACGTCCTTAACGGCGACCGAGACGCCCTCGGCGTCGGCGGGAACCAGGAAGACCGCGATACCGGGACCCTGGGCGTCGGCGGGCCGGGTTCGAGCAAAGACCACGAACAGCCCCGCGACGGGCGCGTTGGTGATGAAGCGCTTCTGCCCGGATATCACCCAATCCTGTTGGTCACGAACGGCTTTGGTTCGCAAGCCGGCCGGGTTCGACCCGGCGCCGGGCTCGGTCAGCGCGAAGGAGGCGAC
This sequence comes from Mycobacterium sp. NGS66, assembly GCF_059812225.1. NCBI lineage: Bacteria > Bacillati > Actinomycetota > Actinomycetes > Mycobacteriales > Mycobacteriaceae > Mycobacterium > Mycobacterium sp. NGS66. The sequence continues at coordinate 285,346 of NZ_JCALCG010000002.1, forward strand.
GACGTCACCGGAGGCGATGCGCTCCAGCCAGCGGCCCTTCTGCTCGTCGGTGCCGAACCCCACCAGGACCTGACCGGCGATCCCGTTGTTGGTACCGAACATCGAGCGCAACGCCAGGGAGGTGTAGCCCAGCTCCATCGCGAGCTCGACGTCCTGCACGAGATTCAGGCCGAGGCCGCCCCACCGCTGTGGAATCGCGTAGCCGAACAAGCCCATCTGCTTGGCGTGGTCACGCAAGTCGTCGGGCACCCGGTCGTCGGCCAGGATCTCCTGCTCACGCGGGACCACGACGTCGCGGACGAAGTGACGAGTTTGGCCCAGGATCTGCTGGAAGTCTTCATCGGAGACTTCTGTGCTTTCGGCTGTGGTCATTGCAGATGCTTCCTCTTCGGCAGGCGCTTGCCGCCCAGGATCCTATATGAAATATGATTTTCGTTCGACGGTGCTGTCGCGAGGAAAGGTACGTACCCAGATGTCGTTATTGAGCGGTCAGACCGCGGTGGTAACCGGAGGCGCGCAAGGCCTCGGTTACGCCATTGCCGAGCGGTTCATTGCCGAGGGCGCCCGGGTAGTGCTCGGAGACGTGAACGCGGAGGCGACCGAGGCCGCCGCCAAACGACTCGGCGGTGACGACGTTGCCGTGGCCGTGCGTTGCGATGTCACCAAGGCCGACGAGGTCGATGCCTTGATCAAGACCGCCATCGAGCGTTTCGGCGGGCTGGACATCATGGTCAACAACGCCGGGATCACCCGCGACGCGACGATGCGCAAGATGACCGAAGAACAGTTCGACCAAGTCATCGCCGTGCACCTGAAAGGGACGTGGAACGGCACTCGGCTGGCCGCGGCCGTCATGCGCGAACAGAAGCGTGGCGCGATCGTGAACATGTCGTCGGTATCGGGCAAGGTCGGCATGGTCGGCCAGACCAACTATTCGGCCGCCAAAGCCGGCATCGTCGGGATGACCAAGGCGGCCGCCAAAGAGCTTGCATACCTGGGCGTACGGGTGAATGCCATTGCGCCCGGCCTCATCCGTTCGGCGATGACCGAAGCGATGCCGCAACGGATTTGGGACTCCAAGGTCGCCGAGGTACCGATGGGCCGTGCCGGTGAGCCCAGCGAAGTCGCAAGCGTCGCTTTGTTTTTGGCGTCCGACCTGTCGTCCTACATGACTGGCACCGTGATGGACGTCACCGGCGGCAGGCACATATGACAGGTAGCGCGAGCAGACGCAAAAGCACCCAATTCGCGCCGATTTGGGGTGCTTTTGCGTCTGCTCGCCAATCAAAACAGGAGCCGACATGCGTGAAGCTGTGATATGTGAGCCGGTGCGAACACCGATCGGACGCTACGGCGGAATGTTCAAGTCGCAGAGCGCCGTCGACCTCGGTGTCGCCGTCTTGCGCGGGCTCTTAGAGCGAACCGGCCTGGCGCCCGACGCGGTGCACGACGTGATTCTCGGCCACTGCTATCCGAGCAGTGAGGCACCGGCGATCGGTCGCGTGGTCGCGCTGGACGCCGGAATGCCGGTGACGGTTCCGGGAATGCAGGTCGACCGCCGGTGCGGGTCGGGTCTGCAGGCGGTGATCCAAGCCTGCCTGCAGGTGGGCAACGGTGATCAGGACCTGGTCATCGCCGGCGGGTGCGAAAGCATGAGCAACGTCGCATTCTATTCCACCGACATGCGTTGGGGCGGTGCACGTTCCGGTGTCCGCGTGCATGACGGGCTGGCGCGCGGGCGAGTCACGGCCGGCGGTCGCAACTACCCCGTGCCCGGCGGAATGCTGGAAACGGCCGAGAACTTGCGGCGCAAATACGGTATTTCACGACAAGAGCAAGACGAACTTGCGGTCCGCTCGCATCAGCGCGCGGTCGCAGCCCAAAAAGACGGCATCCTGGCCCAGGAAATCATTCCGGTCACCGTGCCTACCAAGCAGGGCGAGGAGTTGGTCGACACCGACGAACATCCGCGTGCCGACACCTCGGTGGAGTCGCTGAGCAAGCTCAAACCCGTTCTGTTGGACCAAGATCCGGAAGCGACGGTCACCGCGGGCAATGCCAGCGGGCAGAACGACGCGGCGTCGATGTGCGTGGTGACCACGCCGGAAAAGGCCGGCGAATACGGGCTGCGGCCGCTGGTCCGGCTGGTGTCCTGGGGTTCGGCGGGTGTGGCGCCCAACATCATGGGCATCGGCCCCGTGCCCGCCACCGAGGCTGCGCTGGCCAAGGCGGGATTGCGGCTCAACGACATTGACCTCATCGAGCTCAACGAAGCCTTCGCCGCTCAAGCGCTCGCGGTGATGCGGGTATGGAATTTCGGCGCCGCCGACCACGAACGGACCAACGTGCACGGCTCGGGAATCTCCCTCGGGCATCCGGTGGGTGCGACCGGCGGCAGAATGCTGGCGACGTTGGCGCGTGAGCTCGATCGCCGCCAGGCCCGATACGGGTTGGAAACCATGTGCATCGGCGGCGGTCAGGGTCTCGCCGCGATCTTCGAACGGGTTTCATAGCGATGTACGCGCTGGCGGGCGTCACCGTCGTCGAGGTATCCAGCTTCGTCGCCGCACCCCTGTGCGGCATGACGCTGAGCCAACTCGGCGCAGAGGTGATCCGCATCGACCCGATCGGGGGCGCCTCCGATGTGCAGCGATGGCCGTTGTCGGCAAACGGCACATCGATCTACTGGACCGGCCTGAACAAGGGGAAGCGTTCAGCCACCATCAATCTGCGCGCGCCGGAGGGGCAAGAGCTGGTGCAGCGGCTGATCCTCGAGGGCGACGGCATCGTCGTCACCAATGCCGTCCTGCCGTGGCTGAGCCATGATCTGTTGACCGCCAAGCGATCCGACGTCATCCATGTCCAGTTGCTGGGTCGCGGCGATGGTTCTACCGGCGTGGACTACACCGTCAACGCTGGCATCGGCTATCCGTTGGTCACCGGTCCGGCCACGCACGCCGGTCCGATCAACCATGTCTTGCCGGCGTGGGACGTGTGCTGCGGCTTGTATGCGGCACTGGCCGTGGTCGCCGCCGTCCACCGCCGCGCCCAGACCGGGACCGGTGCCCGCATCAGCCTGGCTCTGGAGGACGTGGCGCTGGCCACGGCGGGAAACCTGGGTCTGCTGACCGAACCTCAAGTGAACGGCACCCAACGCGAACGGCTGGGTAATTCCATCTACGGCCAGTACGGCCAGGACTTCACCAGTCGGGACGGAGTCGCGTTCATGGTTGTCACGTTGACCCGCAGGCACTTTCAAGACCTGGTCGACACGACGGGGACCGGGGAGGCGGTGTCGGCCCTTGCCGCAGCGCTCGGTGCAGACTTCGGTGCCGAAGGTGAGCGCTATCGCTACCGCGACGTGCTCTCCGCGTTATTCGCGACCTGGTTCGCCGAACACACGGCGCAGGAGATCAGCGCGACGTTGTCGAAGACCACGGTGCTTTTCGAGCGGTATCGCACTTTCGCTCAGGTTGTGCAAGACCCGCGGGTCACCGACAACCCACTTTTCTCCCGGCTGGACCAACCCGGCATTGGCGAGTATCTGGCGCCGGGGATGCCGATCGCGTTCGACGGTGTTCACGCCGCCGGTTCGCCCGCACCGGCGTTGGGACAGGACACCGCCGAGGTGCTGACCGAACGCCTGGGGTTGACGGCGGCGGACATTGCGCGCTTGACGAGCGCGGAAACGATCGCCCGCTGAGCCGGAGGAGGGACAGCACATGACCAGACTTGCCCAGACACTCGGCCTGACCGACTTTCAGACCGAGATCATCACCACGGTAAGGCAATTCGTCGACAAGGAGATCATTCCCAACGCGCCGGAACTCGAGCGGAACGACGCCTACCCGCAGGACATCGTGGACCAGATGCGCGAAATGGGCCTGTTCGGGCTGATGATCCCACCAGAGTACGGCGGTCTGGGGGAGTCGCTTTTGACCTATGCGCTGTGCGTCGAAGAGTTGGCGCGCGGGTGGATGAGCATCTCGGGGGTGATCAACACCCATTTCATCGTGGCCTACATGCTGCGTCAGCACGGCACCGACGAGCAGAAGCAGCGCCTGCTGCCGCGGATGTCGACCGGCGAATGCCGCGGGGCATTTTCCATGTCCGAGCCGGAGTTGGGTTCGGACGTCGCAGCGATCCGGACCCGGGCGCAACGGAATCCCGACGGCACGTACACCATCGACGGCCAGAAGATGTGGCTGACCAACGGCGGTAGTTCGACGTTGGTGGCCGTGCTGGTGCGCACCGACGAAGGAGCAGACAAACCGCACCGCAACCTCACCGCATTCCTCGTCGAAAAGCCAACGGGCTTTGGAGAAGTGGCGCCGGGTCTGCTGATCCCCGGCAAGATCGACAAGCTGGGCTACAAGGGGATCGACACCACCGAGCTCATCTTCGATGGCTACCAGGCCAGCGCCGAAGACATCCTGGGTGGCGTTCCGGGTCGGGGCTTTTTCCAGATGATGGACGGCATCGAGGTTGGGCGGGTCAACGTATCGGCCCGCGCCTGTGGTATCGGCATTCGCGCTTTCGAGCTCGCGGTGCGCTACGCCCAGCAGCGGCACACTTTCGGCAAGCCGATCGCCGAGCATCAGGCCATCGCATTCCAGCTGGCCGAAATGGCCACCAAAGTCGAAGCGGCGCATCTGATGATGGTGAACGCGGCGCGGCTGAAGGACTCCGGCGAACGCAATGATTTGGCGGCCGGCATGGCGAAATACCTTGCCAGCGAATACTGTTCCGAAGTCACCCAGCAGAGCTTCCGCATTCACGGAGGCTATGGCTACTCCAAGGAGTACGAGATCGAGCGGCTGATGCGCGACGCGCCTTTCCTGCTCATCGGCGAGGGAACCAGCGAGATCCAGAAGTCCATCATCAGCAAGCGGCTGCTCGCCGAGTATCGGGTGTGACGCGATGACTGTTCCGGATTTCGCTGCGCGGCCCCAACTCTCGGAGGACGTGGCACGGTTTGTCCGCAACCGAGTCTTCGACGGCACCTATGCCGCAGGTCAATACATCCGATTGGACCAACTGGCCGCGGAGCTCGGCATCAGCGTCACACCGGTACGCGAAGCATTGTTCGCGCTGCGGGCCGAAGGCTTGATCGACCAGCAGCCGCACCGGGGCTTTGTCGTATTGCCGGTCACCCAGCAAGATCTCGCCGACGTGGCCAACGTGCAGGCTCATGTCGGCGGCGAGCTCGCCGCGCGGGCCGCCGTCAACATCACCGACCAACAACTGCGCGACCTCAAACAGATCCAGGCACAGCTGGAGGACGCCTATGCCGGCGAGGACGACGAGCGGACGGTTCGGCTCAACCACGAGTTTCACCGGGCTATCAACGTCGCCGCAGATTCGCCCAAACTTGCCCAGCTGATGTCCCAAATCACCCGCTACGCACCCGAATCCGTTTTCCCGGCGATCGAGGGCTGGCCTGACCAGTCAATCAAGGACCATCGGCGGGTGTTGGCCGCGCTGGAAAAACACGACGGCAAGCTGGCGCGGGCCGCGATGTCGGAACATCTTGCCGCCGGAGCGGTTCCGCTGATCGATCACCTCACTGCGCGCGGCGTGGTTTCCGAGTCGAGTAGGGGCACGAACGCCGACGTTTCCAGATAGCCGATCACCGACGCTGGTCGCCGACAAGGTCGCTGACCGTGCCGCCGGCGGCCAACGGGCGGCCTGCGGGCCGTTTGCGTGTTCGTGCGCGCTGGATACGGCCTTCCACACGGAGCTGCTCCAGCTTCGTAGGCCGTTGTACCGGCACAATGCGCGCGATCGGACGTCCATGATCGGTCACCGTCAACGTCCGCCCTTCACGCACCTCCGCCAGGTGACGGCTCAACTGGTCCCGCAGCTCCCGAACGCCCACCTCCATACCGCACTCCGCACCTTGATGGCTGTTTACTTCAGCGAAATTATAGTCACATATGCGTGAAGTCGTGAGGGCCCTCGCTGTGCTAGAGGGCGCCTCGCGGCATAACCCACTGGTGCTGGAAAACCAATACCGTTGCCGCGATGTCGAAGTCAGCATCGTAGTGAACGACGGTGAGGTTGTGCGCTGCGGCAAGGGCCGCAGTAAGCAGGTCGGTGATGCCAACCGACGGGTGCATCCCGATTCGAGCGAGGTCGCGCTGAGCGCCAAGTGCAGTGTGCCAGTGCTCGTCTTCGGTAGGAAGGTATTCGTAGGTATCGCGACGAACAGCCCAGCGTTGTTCGTATTCGACTGGTGTGCGAGCACTGTAGAGCGCCTCGGCATCCAGTCCTGCGGTGGTGCCGACCAGGCCAGCTGCAATGAGCGGCGCGATTCGTTGGGAGACTCCCGGATGCTGCATCCTCGCCGCGGCGCTAGTGTCGACAAGGTAGCTGGCAACTAGCGCCATACACGCTTGCGTTGCTCGGGGTCAGCCAATTCTGCCAACCCGCCCGACCGCAGCCAGTCGATCTCGCGTGCTCGCGCGGCCATAACAGCCGCCTGTTGGAGGGCGGCTCGAACGGTATCCGAAACCCCTGTCGTGTTGAGTTCGCGTTGGGCGGCCGCGAGGAGTTCGTCATCAATGTCAATGAGGCGCTTGGTCATGCCGGTCCCGTCCTATATATATGAGTAGCCATCACAGTATATACGCAAATGTGTTGCCAGGTGTCAACAGCATTCACCCTGTTCAGACGCCAGGAACGGCCGTCTCGTTCCCGATTTCGGTGTGCAAGGAATGAATTCTGTCGTCAGATGTCCAGAGGTCGATATTCGTCTGCCAGCATGTCGCGCAGACGATGAACGTCGACCTTGCCGGTGGCCCCGCGCGGAACGTCGGCGTCGGATTTCAGCAGCAACCAGATTGTCGGAACCTTGAAGGCGCTCAGCAACTTACGGGCGGCAGCACGCAACTGCTCAGCGGTTAACTCGCCGCTGCACACAATCGCCGCACCCACCTGCTCGCCCTTAACGCCGGGCACGTTGGTGACGAAGGCGTTGTCGACGCCGTCGATGGCACGTAATGCCCGTTCGACCTCGGCAGGGTAGACGGTGGCGCCGCTGACCTTGAACATATCGTCGGATCTGCCGTGGTAGAACAGGAATCCGTGCTCGTCGAGGTGGCCGAGGTCGCCGGTGGGGTAGAAGCCGTCGGCGGTGAAGACGTCCTCCCGGCTGCGACGGCAGATGCCGCGTAAGGTGTGCGGTCCCCGAATCTGGATCATGCCAACGGCTTCCGCCGGCACCGGTTCACCATCGTCATCGACAATGCGAACTTCCATGCCGGGGAAAGGTTTACCGCAGCTGCCCCAGGCCGTACGCGGCATGTCGGTGTCGGCGGGGTAGCCGCAGTACGGCCCAAACGCCTCGGTCATCCCAAACAGGTTGGCACGCGCCCCGGGTTGTGAGCGCAGCTCGGGAGGTAGCAGAGCCTCCAGGCTGCCCGGCCGCAGCGATGAGAGATCAGCGCCATCCGCGTATCGCGCAAGGGTTTCGGCCTGGTCGGGCCAGCCGCGAAAGAGCGTGACCCGCTCGGTTTCCAGCAGGCGCAGGGTCGTTTCAGGTCGCGGGATCTCCTCGGTCACCAAGGTGGCGCCCGCCAGCAGCGTGGACAATATTCCGCTGCCGAAGCCGCCGACCCAGAAGAACGGCATCGGCAGGTAGAGCCGAGTATCCGCGGTGATGCAGCGCGCCGCGAGGCCCGATTGCACGGCGCCCAAAGCGTTGCCGTGCGAATGCCAGACCCCTTTGGGCGACCCGCTGCTGCCCGACGTGAACATGATGGCCAGTGGATCGGCACGGGTTACCGCCTGGCTCATGGCGTCGACGATCCCACGAGCGCGCTCGCCCGCGCTGAACCGCGCAACCTGGTCGAGTGACCAAATTTGGCGTAGTGCAGGCAGTTCGGTGCCGTCGAACGGCGCGACGTCGTCCAGATAGCGGTGTCCACGAAACTCTTCGACGCTCACCAAGAACTGCACCGCAGCCGTGCGCAGCTGCGCGATCAGTTCGCCGGTGCGCAGCAGGGTACTCAGCGGAACCAAGACGGCACCGATGCGCGTCAGCGCGATCGCGATCTGCACCCACCGAGAGTTGTTGGGCATGATCAACCCGACCCGGGTACCCTTGCTCACCCCGGATTCTATAAACCCCGCCGCCAAATCTGCTGTGGTCGAGTCGAGTTGGGTGTAGCTGACCCGGCGGCCGGGATCGATGACCATCGGCTTGGAGCCCTGACGGGCGGCTTGCTGTCGCACCAATCCATCGATGGTGTCAAGCATCGAAGAGCTTCTTCAGTTGCCGAGTGTCCACCTTTCCGCTGGGTAACAGCGGGACCTGCGCGCGCGGCACGGCTAGGTAGCGCCGCGGGATCTTGTAGGCCGACAACTCCGCCTTCAGCTGCGCACGCAACACCGCTTCGTCGAAAGTGTCAGCCGCATCGGGCATGACGACCACCGCCGCCACCAGCTCTCCTCGCTCGGCGTCGGGAATGCCCACGACATGCGCCGCCAGCCCGAATTTGGCGATGGCTTGCTCGACCTCGGCCGGCGAGACATTGGCGCCGGCGGTTTTGATCATCGTGCTGAGCCGGCCGGCGAAGTGCATGAACCCGTCGGCGTCGGTGCGCACCAGATCCCCGGTGTGGAACCAGCCGTCGGCGTCGAAACATTCTTCGCGGCTGCGCTTGTAATAACCCTGCATCACGTAGGGGCCGCGGATGCATAGTTCGCCCACTTCGCCGACACCACAAACGCGGCCGGTGTCGGGCTCGACGATCATGGTTTCAAATCCGGGCCCGGGCTTGCCGAATGATCCTCGCCGCTCTTCGGGTTGGTCGGATTCGTCGCCGCTGATCAGTACGACGCTGCCGGCTTCGGTCATCCCCAGCATGTTGTGCCTCAATTCGGCGTCGACCGGCCGAACGTCGGGTGCCATGATCGGGTAGAGGTTCCCCCGCCGCATGGACGACAGATCTCGAGCGGGAAAGCTAGGATGGGCGGCCAGGTGCGCTACGGCAGTTGCGAAACCATTTGTGATAGTCGGCTTTTCGTGCTCGAGCAGATCGAGAGTCGCGGCGGGATCGGCGGCGTTGGAGCAGACCAATGTCGACCCGGCCACCACGGTGGCCAGCAGGCCGAACGCGAATCCGCCGATCCAGAAGAACGGCGAATTGCAGAACAGCTTGTCCGCTGCCGTCAGGCCGCGGATCTCGTTGAGGTTCTTCTGGTGATCCAACAGGGCGGCGTGCGTGTGTACTACGCCCTTGGGAGCACTGGTAGTCCCCGAGGTGTAAATGATGGTCAGCACGTCTGAGCCGTCGACATCGTCTTCCAGCGCCAAAAGCGTCGTGTCGACAGTATCGGCGAGCTGGTAGACCCGCTCGAAGTCTCGGCCGACGGCAACATGACGCAGTTGTGGGACGGTGGCGACGAACAACGCTCGGTCGCAATCGAAGTCGGACTCGGATACCCCCTCGCGAAGCCGCTGCACGTAGTCGTGAGAGCGAAAAGCGGCGGCGGACAACAGGATTCTGACATCGCTGTCGACCAACTGCTCTTTGAGCTCGCGAGCCGTCGCGAACGTGGAGAACGGGACCACCACCGCGCCGATGCGTGCCGCCGCCAGCATCGCTACCACAAAGTCGACGCCGTTCGGGTACAGCAATCCGACATGGGTGCCCTTGCCGGCGCCGAGGGCGATCAGCCCCCGGGCTAGCCGCGCCGACTGATGATCGGCCTGGGCGTAGGTGATGCGCTCGTCGTCGCAAACCAGCAGTGCATGCTCTGGCCGGGCGGCGGCCTGGCGTCGCAAGGTCTTCGCGACCGTGGGGGAATCACCGGCCATGATCGCTGTGGGCGGCGGTATCGCTGAAATAACTGCGGACCGCGGCTAGATCGGCCTTGCCGGACGGCGTCCGCGGAATAGCACCGACGATGGCGATGTCGGTGGGAATCTCGTAGCGGGCCAGGCGTTTTCGCAGGAATTCGACCAGCTCGTCGGGTGAGACCGGCTCGCGCAACTCCACCATGGCGACCGGGGTCTGGCCGAGTCGGTCATCGGGTCGCGCGACGACGGCCGCGCCCGCCACCGCGGGATGGCTTTCCAGCGCCGCGCGCACCTCGTCGGGCATGACCTTGAATCCGCCGCGGACGATGGCTTGGTCGGCACGTCCGACGATCCAGACAAAACCGTCGTCGTCGATGCGCGCCAGGTCGGTGGTCCGGATCCACGGCGCTGCCGGGCCAAGTTGGCCCGGCTTGACCTCCAGCAGACCCACCTGTTCCGAGCCGAGCGGTGTGCCACGGTCGTCGACGACCCGCAGCGCTGAGCCCGGATTGGCCCGTCCCACACTGCCCCGCTTGGCTCGCCAGTGCTGTTGGTAGTCGGCCAACGTCCAACCCGCGACGCCGCCCCCGAATTCGGTTGCGGCATAGGACGTCAGGACGGGGATGCCGTACTTCTCGGTGAAGGCGTCCGCGTCGTCGGCCGCCAGTGGAGCGGTGCCGCAGGTCACGGCGCGGATGCTGGCCAGGTCGGCGCGCGGCAGATCGGAGTGCAACACGGTCCGCAATGCGGCCGGTACCAGAGATACCGTGCGGGGACGGTGTTTTCGCACCGCGGCGGCCCAGGTGTCGAGGTCGAACCGGTCCAGCAGCACAAAGGGCCTCGCCTGCGCCACGCATTGCAGCACGCGGAACACGCCGCCGATATGCACCAGCGGGGAGTTGACGATCGCCACCCCGCGCCGTAACTCGTTGGGTAAGTCCGCACGGTGCGGCTCGGGTCCAAGCACGCTATGCGCCAGCATGTCGTAGCTGAGGTCGACGCGTTTGGGCGGGCCGGTCGTCCCGCTGGTCAGCATTCGCACGGCCACGTCCGGCCGGGCAACGGGCCGAGTGCCGGGGCTTGGCGCTGGTGTGGCGGCGGATGCATCGAGAAGAGCCGGAATCGGGACTGTCGTGGTGTCGGGCGACGCCGTGACGAACGTCGCCAAATCGTCGGGCTCGCCGGCGATGAGCGGCAAGCGCAGTGCGGCGATGTCGGCTCGGGTCCGTTCGACGCCCCGAGATGGGTTGACAGTGACCACGGTTCCGCCGGCCAACAGCACGCCGAGGAATGCGGCGACGTGGCCAGGCCGGTTGCGCAGCAGCATCCCGACCTGCGGGTGAGCCCGATACCCAGTGGTCAAGGCTGCGATGTGCCGTGCCAGGTCACCGACCTGTCGCCATGAGATCCATTGGCCGTCATACTCGATCGCGTTTTCATCCGGCTGTAGGTCCAGCACGTGCGCGATGCGTCGACTGAGCGGGTGATCGGCCGTCACCGGATCTTCGGCTCCGCCCGGACCGCGTCGTCGGTGGAATCCAATTCTGACTTGCCCAGCGGGTTACCCAGCCGGGTGTAGATCAGTCCCTGTTCCATGGCGGCGCGGTAAGGCTTGTCCAACGACTCCCAGATGGCCTTCACCGTACCCTGAGTTGCCGAGGGCGGCTTGGCGGCGATTGTCGCCGCGATCTCGTGAGCGCGCGCCCACAGCTGGTCCGGGGCCACCACCTCGGAAACCAGCCCGATCTGCAACGCGGTGTCGGCGCTGACGCGTTCGTCGTTACCCATCAACGCTATTCGCAGCGTCTCGCCCAGGCCGATGCGGCGCATCAGCCCCACCGGCTCCAGCGCGCAGACCAGACCGGCGGAGACATGCGAGTCGAAAAACGTTGCGTCCGTCGAGCAGATGACCACGTCTGATTCGTTGACGAAATAGAACGCGCCGGCCGTGCAGATGCCTTGAATCGCGCACACCACCGGCTTCCACATCTTCTGCCACTTGGGGCTGAGTGCCTCGCCGGGATCTTCGTGGTTCCACACATTTTCGGGTTGACCGTACGGCGTCTTGATGTCCAATCCGGCGCTGAAAGCCCGGTTGCCGGCGGCCCGCAGCACCACGGCGTGCACCGACTCGTCGCGTTTGACCACTCGCCAGGCCTGCGCCATCTCCTCGCACATGGCGCGGTTGAACGTATTGAGTTGCTCGGGCCGATTGAGCGTAATGGTCGCGACGTGGTCGGTGCTGTCGACGTCGAGCAGAATGGTTTCGAATCCGCTGCCGCTCATCATCTGCACCGCCAGTTCGGCTTCCGTTTTTCGACGAAGGCGCGGGGTCCTTCCTGCGCGTCTTCCGTTCGCAGCACGCGTTCGCGGAATGTCTCGGCGAGTATCTCGGCCTCGTGCAGCGGCACGTTCAGGCCCTTCAGTATGGCTAGCCGTGTTCCCCGAACTGCCAGTGGCGCATTGGAGTTGACGATCCCGGCTATCTCGCGAGCCCGGTCCAGCAGGCGGTCGGGCTCGACGATCTCGCTGATCAACCCGAGCTCGTAGGCGCGTTGTGCGCTCATCCGCTCATGTTTGCCCATCAGGGCCATCCGCAGGGCGATCGAACGGGGCAGCACGCGGGAGACCCGGACCAACTCTCGTCCGGCCACCAGGCCGATGCTCACGTGTGGATCGAAGAACGTCGCCTGCTCAGACGCGATGACGATGTCTGAGGTGGTGACCCAATCCATGCCGGCACCGCAGCACAATCCGTTGACCGCGGTCAGCACCGGCTTGGCCATGGTGCGGAACGGCGGGGTGCCTTCTTGCGGAGCCTCCCACTGCTCGTAGGTGGACAGGTACGGCCGTTCGTAAATCACCTTGCCGTCTTCGGGAATGGCTTTGACGTCCGCTCCGGTGCAGAACGCGCGGCCGGTGCCGGTGACAATGAGCAGCCAGACCTTGTCGTCGTTCTCGGCCTCGTCGTAGGCGGCTCGCAGTTCGCTGATCATGTGCGGGCTCAGCGCGTTCAGGGCGTCCGGACGGTTCAGCGTGATGATGGCGGTGCGCCCGTCGATTTCGTACTTGATCGTTTCGAAGTCAGCAGGCATGGTCATCGACCCTCGAATTTCGGCGCGCGGCGCTGCTTGAAGGCAGCTAGGCCCTCTTTGAAATCGCTTGTCCGACAGGCCAGTTCCAAGCCGTAAAGCTCCTGGGTCATGGCCTGGGCCAAGGTCGCGTGCTGACTGAACCCAAGCGCCTGCTTGGCCAGCCCGATCGCCACCGTCGGGCCCGAGGCCAGGCGGCCCAGCAGGTGCTCGACCGCGTTGTCGAGTTCTGAGGCGCGCACAGTCTGATGAATAAGTCCCCATTTGGCCGCATCCGATGCATTGACTTTCTCACCCAGCAGCAGCATGCGCCTGGCCCGCGCCACACCGATCAGCCGGGGCAGCAGCCAGCTGGCGCCCGAATCGGGGCTGAACCCGCGCTCCACGAAGGGCTCCCAGAACACGGCGTCGTCGGCGGCGACGGTAAAGTCGGCGGCCAATGCGAGATTGCAGCCGATGCCGACGGCTCGCCCTTGCACGGCGCAGACCACCGGCAGCTGGATACTTTGCACAAGTTCGATCACCCGGTGGGCGGCGTGCGGTATCCGCCGGACGAGGTCGCCGGTGCGAGGACGTTGACCACCGCTGTTGGCGGCCAACCAGTCGGCGCCGGCGCAGAAGTCCTCCCCGGCACCGCGGATGCAAATCGCGCGCAATCCGTCGTCGGCGGCGGCATCGGTAAATATGCGAACGAGCGTCTCGATCATCGCGCGCGTCAACGAATTACGCCGTGTCGGCCGATCGAGCGTGATCTGCAAGACCGAACCGTCCCGGCATGCACTCACCGACCCGTCGGCATCGGCCGCGTCGGCCTCGTGACTCACGGTCGAATCCGGCCTTTCCTCGCCGATACGGTTACCCATACAGTAGGCAATACGATTGCTACTCTGTACAAGCTAGCAAGGATACGCTGGCGACGGAACAACCGGGGGAAACCTGCCGAAAGAAGGCGCATGCATGGGCGAAGCCGTACCGGTACCTTCAGGCGACCCCAGATTCGGTGAGGCGCCGCTTGCCCAAACCGTGGCCGCTGCCGCCGCCATGCGCCGGCTCGGGTCGCTGCTGCTTTCGCTGGAACACGACCACCCGACCGTGGACACGATGATCGCGAAGTTCGCCGAGTGGGAAAGCGAGCTGGCCGCGGTGGCCTCACCGGACAGCGCGCCCCGAATCGGTGATCTGCCCGACGATTCCCGACGAATCTACCTCAACCATGCCACCGACATCGGTGCCTACAATCCGTGCTTTCCCGAGTACCGGTTCGAGCGGCTCGATGCCGAGAAAGCCGACGGCCGGGTCATGTTCCCGCTCATCTACGAAGGGCCGCCGGGGCTGGTGCACGGCGGGTTCCTCGGCGTGTTCTTCGACTGCGTGATACAGCACCACAGCTGCGTCACGGGTTTGTCCGGCAAAACTCGTTCACTGGTTGTGACATTTCGCCGCCCCACCCCGCTACTGACCGAGCTGCGTTTCGACATCGCGCGGACGCCGAACGACCGCGGCATCACCTCGACAGCGCGATTGTTGCTCGACGGCGAGGTGCTGTGCACGGGCGAGGTCAGCACCGTGGCTTCACCACCGGAGAAGTTGTCGGCGTTCAAGTTCGCCAGGCGGCGAAAGGAGTCCAGCACATGACCATTCCCGGTGCCTCGGATGATCGGGTGCTGTTCAGCGTCGATCCCGGCAAGCGCATCGCCACGATCACGCTTAACAACGCCAAGCAACGTAACTCCTATGACGCGGCAATGCGCGACGAGGTCGCCCGCTGCCTGGATCGGGTTGCCGACGACGACGACCTCACCGTGGTCCTGCTGCGCGGAGCCGATGGCGTCTTCTCCACCGGCGCCGACATGAACAACGCCTACGGCTGGTACGGCGCGTCGCCCGCCGAGGCCGAAGCCGGCGACCGAAAGCACCGCCCCAGTCAGCGGCGGCGACTTACAGTGGACCGCAAGACATTTGGCTTCTACCACAACTTCATGGGTTTCCCCAAGGTGACCGTGGGGGAGATCGCCGGATACGCCCTCGGCGGCGGATTCGAGATGGCCCTGATGACGGACATCTCGGTCATTGCCCGCGACACCAAAATCGGCATGCCGGCAACCCGGTTCCTCGGACCCGCCCTCGGCAGCTTGCACATGTTCTTTCACCGACTCGGCCCGGTCCTGGCGCGGCGTTTGCTGCTGACCGGCGACGTGATCGAGGCAGGCGAAATCGAGCACCTTGGCATCTTCACCGACACCTGCGATCCGGGCTCGGTTGCGGCGCGCGCCCGGTATTGGGCCGAGAAGGCGGCGAAGATGCCCGCCGACGGAGTCGTCATCGCCAAGGAAGCATTCCGGCTCGTCGAACAGATGCAGGCATACGCGGGTGAGGAAGTCGCCAGCTACCTGTTCCACGCGTTCGGCACCAACCTGCAGTTCGCGCCGGGCGAGTTCAACTTCGTCAAAACCCGTGCCCAGCATGGAACGAAGGAAGCATTTCGGTTGCGGGACGAGCACTTCCACGTTCCGGAGCCGGATTAGGAAGCGATCGTCGGGTGTGAATCGTGGACTTTGGGTGGGTAACCTGGGCGGAAATTCGCGCCGATTCGCCGCAGTGGGCTCACAGCGAAAGCCATGGCTTCACAGCGAAAGCCATGGCTTCACAGGGCCGGAGGATCACCGTCCGGCTTTGGCTCGCGTCCGGGCAGCCGGCGATTTCGTCGCCTTGCGTTGCCGCGATGGCGCCGATTTGGTTGTCTTCGAGGACTTCTGGGACTCTTCGATCAACCGGCCGGCGTGGTCGAGTATGCACTCCAGGCCGTATTCAAAGTTGGTTTCGTCGGGCGCCCCGATGCGGTGACCCTTTCCGGTCACTCGAGCGATGAGCGGGGTCGTTTGTGGGTCGAGGGCCACCGCGTCGTCGATCGAGCGTGGCCCGCTGTCTGGCGTCTGGTTCTTTTCCTGCAGTCGCTGCAATACCACCGATCCGCGGACATGCAGCGAAACCGCGGAGTAGGTGTCGAAGGCGTCCTCGGGCGACAGGCCCGCTTCGACCAGGTTGGCGATCGCGCGCTCCATCTCCTGAGCGCCCAGCCGCGCCGCTTTGGGGCTGAGAGCGGCGCGAATCAAAATCAGATCGCACAGGATCGGATTGCCCATGAACGTCTTGCGCATCAAGCGCGCATGGTTGCGCAACGTCTCCCGCCAGTCGCTGGCTTCGACGTAAGGGGTGGCGAATACATACTTGCTCAGGGCGCGGTCGGTCATCGCGTTGAGCAGATCGTCCTTCTTGCGGAAGTACCAGTAGATGCTGGTGACGCCGACGCCGAGGTGTTTGCCGAGTAGTGGCATGCTCAGATTGTCGATCGAGACCTGTTCTGCGAGTTCGAATGCGCCGCTGATGATGTCATCGGGATTGATGGAGCCGCGTTCACGTCGCTGCCGCTTGTCTGCGGTTGCCTGCCTTGCCACTACGGGCACCTCCAATAAAATCTGTGCTGCGGGGCGGTCCGCGGCTTTGCCGCAGGCAGCGGTTCGAGCGGTTGTCCGTCTGCTACTGTAATACCTATCGTAGGCTTTTTGGTAAATACAGCTGGGCAGGCGAGAATGTCCGGGCTGGCGCCGTCGGGTGAGGCATGGATCTAGGGCTGGCAAATGCCACAGCGGTGGTGGTCGGTGGCAGCAGTGGTATGGGTTTGGCGACCGCCCGTTGCCTCGCTGAGGAAGGTGCGCGGGTAGCGGTGGTCGGCCGCTCAAAGTCCAAGCTCGACAGCGCAGTTAACGAACTGACGGATCGCGGCAGCCCCGATGCGCTGGGGGTGGCTGCCGACATCCGCGATGCCGGGCAGGTCGATAAGGCGTTCACCGAGCTGGGTGAGCGATGGGGCGGCGAACTCAACGTGCTCGTCAATACCGTCGGGCCGGGCGCGCCGGGCAGCTTCGAGAATCTCACCGACGACCAATGGCGCGAGGCCATCGAAGACGGCGTGCTGGGCATGGTGCGCTGCGTCCGCACGGCACTTCCCATGCTGCGCAAGGCGCAATGGGCACGGATCGTCAACTTCTCGGCGCACTCCACGCAACGACAAAGCGTCATGCTGCCCGCCTACACGGCGGCCAAATCCATGCTGACCAGCGTCTCGAAGAACCTATCCCTGTTGCTGGCCAAGGACGAGATCCTGGTCAACGTGGTCTCGCCGGGCAGCATCGCGTCGGAGTCTCTGGTCAACTGGGCCACATCCGTTGGCGTCGACGGGAACGACCTCTACGCCTTGATGGACGCCATCGGCAAGCACTTCGGTCATCCGGCGCAGATGCCGCGAGCCGGCCTGCCGGAGGAAATCGGCCCGGTCGCAGCGTTTCTCGCGTCGCGCCGCAACTCCTACATGACCGGGGCGAATATCAACGTCGACGGCGGTTCGGACTTCACCTGACGCGAGAACCGTTGGCTGGCAAAGGGAATGGATGATGGCGAAAGCCAGTGAAGCGCGTGGTTGGGCACCGGGGGCGCTGCGGGGAATCGGCGACTCGCTGTACACGCCGTTCCGCGGTGACGACGGCGACGACGTCGACTGGGACGCCTACGCGACGCTGGTGCGCTACTGTGTCCGCGACCTCGGACATCCGATGCTGTGGTGCACCAGCGGTATCGCCGAGTTCTGGTCGCTGACCCTGGAGGAGCGAAAGCGCTTGCTGGAGGTGGCAATCGAGGAAGCGCGCAGCGTGAACCCCAACGTCGTCATCCAGGCATGTACCGCGGCCATGACGGCCAAGGACTGCGTGGACTTGACCTTGCACGCCCAGGACGCGGGCGCCGATATCGCCTACATCCAAACGCCGATGATGGAGGTGCACGGCGGCGAAGGTGTATTGAGGTTTTTCAAGTATGTCGCGGCGCGCACGGACATCGCTTTGGGCATGTTCAATTCGCCGTCCTCGGGTTACGTCTTGACGGCGGCGGAGAGCGCGCGGATCTACCAGGAAGTGCCTGCGGTGTGTGCAACCAAGGAGGGCGCCTTCCGTCCGGAAAACAGCCGGCGGCTACACCAGCTGGCGCCAGGTCTGGTGGTGTGGGAATGCGATCGGACGGTGTACCGTGCCGGGTGGCTGCGCGCCGGGATCGTCTGCCCGGCCCAGTTGGGCACCGCGGGATACCTTTTCGAGACGCCGCAGCGCCGATTGTTCTCCGAGTACTGGGACTTGGTGCTGAGCGACAAATTGCTCGAGGCGATGGACTACGGGCGTGACTCGGGGTTGGACCAGTTCGACCTCGACGTCGGATCGTGGTGGACCTGCTACCCGGGACGACCGGATTACTTCACGCACTGGGGCGGTGCGTTCAAGTATGCGGCCTCGTTGCTGGGTCTGCCGATCGGTGAGTATCCGCATTCGCGGCCGCCGCAAGCGGAGTTGCCGGACAAGGCCAAGGTGCAGATCGAGCGCGCCTATCGTCGTCTCGGTCTGATTGACGCCTAGTCGCCGTCCGGCGCCGCAAATTCGTCGATTTGCCCTGCTCCGCGGGGCGCAGCGGCGGTTGTGGAATGCTGTACCGATAGGTATACAGTATGCGTACAAAGTTAGGCGAACCCGGTAGTCGTGCTCGAGGAGGTAGCGCCGCAGATGTCCGGCAACCAACACTCCTCCGAAGATGCGGTGCTCTACGAAGCCACGTCGACCGGTATCGCCATCCTCACGCTCAACCGTCCCGAGCGTCTCAATGCCTGGGGGCCTGACCTTGCCGCCGGGTTCTACGCCGGTATAGACCGCGCCGAACACGACCCGGCGGTCCGGGTGATCGTGCTGACCGGGCGGGGCAAGGGGTTCTGCGCCGGCGCCTATCTCGGCCCGCCGAATTCCGCGCCCGAAGTCGGCGAGAAGCTGGACAACGCGAAGCGGACCGACCTGGCCGATTTGGTCGGCGAACGCCCGCCCTACTTCGTCACCACGTTGCGCAAGCCCGTCATCGCGGCCATCAACGGAGCCTGTGTGGGCATCGGTCTTACCCAGGCGCTGATGTGCGATGTCCGGTTCGCCGCCGCCGGAGCCAAGTTCGCCGCCGTGTTCGCGCGCCGTGGCCTGATCGCCGAGTTCGGCATCTCGTGGATCCTGCCCCGCCTGACCAGCTGCGGCGTCGCGCTCGACCTGCTGCTGAGTGGCCGCACCTTTCTGGCCGAGGAGGCCGCCGAGCTCGGCCTGGTCAAGGAAGTCGTCGCACCTGAGGACCTGATGAACCGGGTGCTGGAGTACGCCGAGGATATCGCGGCGAACTGTTCGCCCGCTTCGATGGCGGTGATCAAACAGCAGGTATACGGCGATACCAATCGCGATGTGGCAGAGGCGACTTCGCGTGCCGAGGTGTTGCTGCACGAGGCCATGCCGCGGCCGGACGTCATCGAGGGAATCACCAGCTTCCTGCAGAAGCGACCGCCGCAATTCCCGTCGCTCGCCCCGTCGGACGCGTAGCGGGCATCAGAAAGGACGATCATGAGGAACTTGAGCTACCGGGCGATCGACGTCGACAACCACTACTACGAACCGCTCGACGCGTTCACTCGTCATCTGGACAAGAAATATCGCAGGCGCGGCGTCCAGATGTTCAGCGACGGCAAGCACACCCAGGCGGTCATCGGTGACCGCGTCAACCGGTTCATTCCCAATCCGACTTTTGACCCGATCATCGTTCCGGGCTGCCTGGACTCGTTGTTCCGCGGCGAGATTCCCGAAGGCGTCGATCCGGCATCCCTGATGCAGGTCGAAAAGCTGGAAATGCGACCGGAATACCAGAACCGGGACGCCCGGGTCGCGGTGATCGAAAGTCAGGGCCTCGAGACGGGCATCATGTTCCCGACCTTCGGTTGCGGGGTGGAGGAGGCGCTCAAGGATGACGTGGAGGCCACCATGGCATCGCTACACGCCTTCAACTTGTGGCTCGACGAAGACTGGGGTTTCGACCGTGACGACCACCGCATTCTGACGGCGCCGATGATCTCCCTTGCCGACCCCGAAAAGGCGGTCGAGGAAATCGATTTCGTGCTGGACCGCGGGGCGCGGCTGGTCCATGTGCGTCCCGCTCCGGTGCCCGGTTCCCCGAAGAACCGCTCGCTGGGCCATCGGTCGCACGATCCGGTGTGGGCTCGGCTCGCCGAGGCCAACGTCCCGGTGGCATTTCATCTGGGCGACAGTGGATATCTGAAGATCGCCGGCATGTGGGGCGGCAAGGACACGTTCGAGGCCTTCGCGGCGCCCGACCCGCTGGACAAGATCGTGGTCGACGACCGTGCCATCCACGACACCATGGCTTCACTGATCGTGCACGGGGTTTTCCATCGCCATCCCAAGCTTCGGGTGGCCAGCATCGAGAACGGCTCGGAATGGGTGGCCCGACTCATCAAACGGTTGAAGAAGACGGCCAATCAGCAGCCGCGCTGGTTCCCCGACGACCCGGTCGAGACATTACGCAACCACGTTTGGGTGTCGCCGTATTACGAAGAGGACTTGATGGCCCTCAGTGAGCGAATAGGCGTCGACCGCATCCTGTTCGGCTCCGACTGGCCGCACGGTGAAGGCCTGGAGTCGCCGTTGTCGTTCACCGACGAATTGCGGGACTTCAGCGACGCCGATGTCCGGAAGATCATGCGCGACAACGCATTGGACTTCCTGGGTGTGACGGTGGACGCGGCCGTCTAGGGCAGCGTAGCTCGATGAGTGAATGGACCGTCGGGGCAGTGCTCGACGCCATCGCCGACGTCGTCCCCGACCGGATGATGACGGTATGCGGAAACCGGCGGAGCACCTTCGCCGACTCCGCGGCGCGAACCAACCGGCTGGCGAACTTCCTGAATTCCAAGGGCTTTGGCGTCCATCGCCCGCGGGAGGCGCTGCAACGCTGGGAGTGCGGTCAGGACCGGGTGGCACTCATCATGTACAACGACCTGTACCCCGACATGGTGATCGGGTGTCTCAAGGCACGCACCGTGCCGGTCAACATCAACCACCACTACGCGGCGCGCGAGATCAGCGACCTACTCGACTATGTCGGGCCACGCGGCATCATTTATCACCGTTCCCTCGGGGCCCGGTTCGCCGACGTGCTGCCGCCCGACGGTACCGAGCTACTGGTGTCGATCGACGACGGCAGCACGGCCGCAGAACTACCGGGCGCAGTCCCGTTGGAGGCCGTCTTGGCGGACGCAAGTGCGGACCGCACCTCGGCAGGTTCACCGGACGACTTGATCATGATGTGTACCGGCGGAACGACGGGCCGTCCCAAGGGAGTCCTGTGGCGGCAGAGCGACATGTACGTGGCGTCGATGGTGGGGGCCGATCACCAGAGCGTCACCGAGATCCACGACAAGGTTCGCCACGGCGGCCCCGCCTGGTTCGCTGTTTCCCCACTGATGCATGCGGCGGGTATGTGGACCGCGTTCGCGGCGCTGTGCGCGGGCCTGCCGGTCGTGTTGTACGACGACCGCAAGAAGCTCGACGTACGGTCGGTATGGGCAACCGCCGAGCGCGAGAAGGTGGGCATGATGACGATGGTCGGCGACGCGTATGCCGGGCCGTTGGTCGCCGAACTGCGGGCACGTTCGTACGACTTGTCCGCGCTGAACGCGATCGGGACCGGCGGAGCTGCCACCAACGCGAAATACAAACGGGCGCTGATGGAATGCCTGCCGCACATCACGATCATCGAAGGGTACGGCTCGTCAGAGACCGGCAACATGGCATTCGGCCATAGCCGTAGCGGACACGCCAGCGAAACCCTCGAACCCAGGGCCGGCGTACGGGTAGTCTCCGCCGACCGCACCCGGTTCCTGCGTCCGGGCGAGCGGGAGATCGGCTGGACCGCCAGAGTGGGCAGGATCCCGCTCGGATACTTCAACGATCCGCAGGCCACCCGGCGAACGTTCCCGGAGATCGACGGCCAGCGGGTGGTGATACCCGGCGACCGCGCTTCGATCGAAGCGGACGGCACCATCCGGCTGTACGGACGCGACTCGCTGGTGGTCAACACCGGCGGCGAAAAGGTGTTCGTCGAAGAGGTCGAGGAAGTGCTGCGCGCGCACCCGAGTGTCGCCGACGCCTTGGTGATCGGGCGCCCGAGCGAACGATGGGGCCAGGAGGTGGTGGCGCTCGTCGCGGCGCAACCAGGATCCGACATCACCGCCGACGAACAGACCCTGTACAACTTGTGCGCCGCCCAACTGGCGCATTTCAAGGCGCCCAAGGCGTTCATCTTCGTCGAGCAGATTCAGCGTCTGGGCAACGGCAAACCGAACTACCGGTGGGCAAGAGAGCAAGTGACACAACATGTTCCGGCCACAGTGCCGGGATTCGATCCGGAAGGAAGTCATGACCGACAAAGCGATTGACTGCCTGGTCAACGTGCACTTCGGCGAAACCGAAGCCCAGCCCGGCTGGATGCTGAAGGTGCGCGACGACTACTTCAAGGGCCCGGAGTCGATGTTCGCGCCGGTCGATTTGTCAGAGTTGCTCGAAGAGATGGACGCGCAGGGTGTGCAGAAGGCGATCCTGATGGACTCGTTGGCGAACCCGTCCACCACTGCACGCAAGTTCGTCGATGCCAAGCCGGACCGGTTCGCCTTGGCGATGGGCGGGTTCAACCTGTTGCGCCCGGTGCGGCCGCTGCGCGAGCTGAGCGCTGTCGTGCATGACCTGCCGGTGGCGTATGCCGCAGTGGGACCGAGCTTTTGGGGTGACGGTCAGTATCCGCCCAGCGACGCCGTCTATTACCCGCTCTACGCCAAGTGCGCCGAATTGGATCTGCCGCTGTGCGTCAACACCGGTATCCCCGGTCCGCCGATCCCGGGTGAGGTGCAGCACCCCATGCATCTCGACAGGGTGTGTGTGCGCTTTCCCGAGTTGCGGCTGTGCATGATCCACGGGGCCGACCCGTGGTGGGATGTCGCGATCCGGTTGCTGCTGAAGTATGCCAACCTGCGCTTGATGACGTCAGCGTGGTCGCCCAAGCGGCTCCCGGAAAGCCTGCTGCACTATATGCGCACGCGCGGCCCGGGCAAGGTGATCTTCGCGTCGGACTGGCCGGTATTGCGGATGCACCGGGTGCTACCCGAAGCACGCGCGCTGGATCTGCCCGCCGAGGTCCTCGAGAACTATCTCTACAACAACGCCCAGGAATTCTTCTTCGGACAGGAGCAATGACATGGACCGCTTCGAGCTGCGCAGGCAGGACTACAGCCTGTCCGAACATCACCTCGATCTGCAGGCCGCTTACCGGCAGTTCTTCAAGACGCACTGCCCGATCGAAACCGTCCGCGCCGCAGAGCCTTCCGGCTTCGACAAGAACCTGTGGGAGCGGTTGTGCGCGATGGGCGCCTCGACGATGGCGCTCCCGGAGTCCTGCGGCGGCGACGGCGCGACCCTGGTCGACCTCACCTTGGTGGCCGAAGAGATCGGGCGTGTGCTGGCGCCCGTCCCGTGGATCGACCATGTCTGCGCCGCACGACTTTTGGCGCGCCTTTCGGCGCTGGGCGCCGACACCGCCGGGGTGGCTGAGGGAGAGCGACTCGCCGCACTCGATGTCCGAATCGACAGTGTGCAGGGACCGAGGCTGATCCCGACGGGCTCGGTTGCCGATCACATCCTGATCCGGGATGGCGATACGATTGTGCGCCTGAGCTTCGGCACTCGGCCCGCGAAGGTGGACAATATCGGTCGGCTACCGATGGCGTGGGTGGATCCCGCCGCCGCCGACAGCCGTAGCGTGGTCGCCCAGGGAGCCGACGCGCTGGCGAGTTATCAACGGGCACTGGATGAGTGGCGGCTGCTGACCGCGGCGGCCCTGGTCGGCCTGGTCGAGGAGACGATGACAATCGCGGCGGAGTTCGCCAAGACCCGCTACACCCTGGGCGTGCCGATCTCCACGCTGCAGGCCATTTCGCATCCCCTGGCGAACATGGCCATCACCGTCCAAGGTGGACGCAACCTGGCGCGTCGGGCCGCCTGGTTTTTGGACAACGAGCCCGACGAACGGCCCGAGCTGGCGCCATCGGCGTTTGTGTTCATGGCCGAGGAGGCCGCCAGGGCGGCGACGATGGCGGTGCACATCCAAGGCGGCCTTGGGGTTTCCTCGGAAGCCGCCGCGACGGCGTATCTGGTGCGAGCCAGGGGCTGGCCTTTGGCGGGCGGCGATCCGGCCGCGACTGCTCAGCGGATCGCCGAAATTGTGGCCGGCCGGGAGCGCCAGGCCGCGCAGGTTTAGGGGGCGGATCATGGATTTTTCTCGCGTCCAGCTGTCCGACGAGGACCGCGCGTTCTACGACGAGGCGCGAAACTTTTTGGCGACACACATGACCGAGGAGGTTAGGCGTCGCGACCGGGAGACGGGCGACAACTTCGACGAGGGCCTGCACTTGGCGTTCGGCGCCGCGGGCTATCTCGCCGGCGAATGGAAGCCGGCGGCTGAAGGCGGCTTCAGCCGGGTACAGCGGCGGATCTGGGAGCTGGAGAAGCGTCGGGCACACGTGCCGTGGGTGACCTGGGGCACCACCGCCATGGTGGCCCGCTCGGTGGTCAAGTTCGGCTCGCCAGAACTGCAGGAAGAGGTGATGCCGGGGGTCTTCAGCGGCCACATCAGGCTCTGCCTCGGTTACACCGAGCCCGAAGGCGGCTCCGACGTGGCGACCTGCAAGACCCGCGCGGTCCGCGACGGTCAGGGGTGGATAATCAATGGCTCCAAGATGTTTACCACCGGCGCGCATAACTGCCAGTACGTTTTCCTGATCACCAATACCGCGCCCGAGGCGCCAAAGCACAAGAGCCTGACCATGTTTCTGGTTCCGCTGGACTCGCCGGGTATCGAAATCCAGGGCATCCGCACGGTAGACGGCGACCGCACGAACATCGTCTACTACAGCGACGTCCGCGTCGACGACAAGTACCGGCTGGGCGAGGTGAACGCGGGCTGGACAGTGCTACGCGAACCACTCAACACCGAGCACGGCGCCGTCGCGGCGTCACCGGATGGCTTGCAGGACAACTCGATCATGATGCACCAGGCGGGTTCGATGTCGACGGCGGTGGACAAGGCGGCGGCACAAGTGACGCGGTCGGATGCCGAGGGCCGTCGCCTGCTGGACGACCAGTCGGTGGGATACCGACTCGGCCGCAGCGTCGCGCGCATGGAGGCGGCGTTGTCGGCGCCCAACATTTTCGGCCGGGTGGCGATCGCCCAGACGATGCGCGACATATCGCCGGACCTGATGGACTTGCTGGGGGCCGCGTCGGCTCTTCCCTACGGTACCGATGGGGCCGCCGACGACGGCAGCGCCGAATACGTCTATCGCTTCGCGCCGTTGGTGGGCATCTACGGCGGAACGCTGGAGGTGTTCCGCAACATGATCGCCCAGTATGTGCTGGGACTGGGCAAGCCCGCGTACGCAGCGCCGGTCAAGTAGCGCGAGCAGACGCAAAATCCCGTCATTTCAAGCATTTTCGGGTGATTTTGCGTCTGCTCGGCGTGGCTAGGTCGTCAGGATCGTCGCGGCGGCGGTGCCCGGCGCGCCGTAAACCTGAGCGAATCCGGCATGCGGATTCCCGGGGACCTGACGTTCACCGGCCTGACCGCGTAACTGGCGCACCAACTCGTGCACCTGGCGCAGCCCGGACGCACCAATCGGTTCGCCGTTGGCGATCAACCCGCCGTCGGTGTTGACCGGCATCGCTCCGGTGATCTCGGTCGCACCGTCGGCCAACAGCTTCTCCTGCTCGCCGTCGGCGCAAAAGCCGGCCTCGGCCATGTGGATCAGCTCCGCCCCGGCGTCGGTGTCCTGTAGCTGAATGACGTCAATGTCTTGCGGTGTGAGACCGGCCTTTTCGAACGCGGCCCTGGCGGCATAGACGGTTGGCGACACGTCCTCCTCGACCGGTGCATAGGTGGTGTTCACCTCGTAGGCGCCGAAGCGGCGGGTCCGGACCTCGACCGCGCGGACGTAGACGGGCTTGTCCGTGAAGCGATGGGCGATGTCGGCGCGGCACATGATGGCCGCGGCGGCTCCTTCGTCCGGAGCGCAGAACATGTACTGGGTCAGCGGATAGTTCAGCACCGGCGAATTGAGGATGGCCTCTTCGGATATCGGCTTACGGCGAAAAGCATTGGGGTTCAACGCTCCATTGCGGAAGTTCTTGGCCGCGACCTTGGCCAACGTGGCGACGGGGACGCCATGGTCGTGCAGGTAGCGGTTGGCCTTCATCCCGAAGAACTTGGTGGTGAGGTATTGCCCGTTCTCGGCGTACCACCTCGGCATCCCGACCAGCGCCGGGTCTTCCGTGAAGGCTCCGCGCGGGTGTTTGTCCATTCCCACGGCAATGCCGATGTCATAGTCTCCCAACCGGATACTGTCGGCACACACCTTCGTCGCGCTGGCCGCCGTCGCGCACGCATTGAACACATCGGTGAACGGGATGCCCGTCAGCCCCACCATGCCGACGATCGCATCCGGGTTCGCCACCGTCCAGCTGCCGCCGACGGCGAACTGGATGTCCCTCCACTGTAGGCCGGCGTCAGACAGTGCGAGCCGGATGGCGTCGGTGGCCATCTCCATCGCTGACTTTCCCTCAAAGCGGCCGAAGGCATGCAGGCCCACGCCGACGATGGCAACGTCATTCATGAGCGCCGCTCCTCCACATCGCTCTCTTGCTCTGCATCGTCGCCGGCGCGGTTCACGATATGGCTCCCGATTCCTTCAGTTCGGCGATGCGATCCCAATCCATGCCGAGCTCCATCAGGACGGTTTCGGTGTGCTCAGCCGCCTGCGGTGCCCGGCTGGTCTGAAGCGGCTCGTGGTTGAACTGTACGGGTCCGCGCACGACGCGGAACGGTGCTCCGCCCGAGGCGAGTTCGACTTCGGCGATCATGTCATTGGCGATGGCTTGTTCGTCGTCGGCGAGGTCCAGCAGGCTCTGGAATGGTGCCCATTGGCCTTTCATCGACTTCAAGTGCTTCTGCCAGTAGTCAAAAGGCTTGCTGGCGAACGCTTTAGCGATCAACTCGGCGGCCGCTTCGGCGTTTTGCAACAACGGCAGCACCTCGGCGAAGCGCGGATCGTCAGCCGCCTCAGGGATGCCGAGGTGCTCGAAGGTGTCGCGGATGCAGCCGGTCGGGCTGATGATGCACAGGTTGATGGTGCCGCCATCGGAGGTTTGGTAGTTACCCATGAAGGGGTTGACAGACGCATCGACGGAGCCCGGCATGCCGACCCGCATGACTTCGCCACACTCCATGCCCTGCGTCACGCTGGCACCCGCCGCCCACCAGGCCGTGCTCAGCAGTGACACGTCCACCTCGAGGGCTTCGCCGGTCCGCTCGCGATGCAGCAGTGCCGCCGCGATGCCGCCGGCGATGTTCATCCCGCCCATGGAGTCGCCGAAGGCGGGGATGCCTTGTGTCAGTGCGCCGCCCAGCTCCTCGGGCGTCAGCGCGTAACCTATGCCGCTGCGCGTCCAGAACGCCGTGCCGTCGTAGCCACCGACATCGCGTTCGATGCCCTTGTCGCCGTACGCCGTACCTCGGGCATAGACGATGTCGGGGTTGACCGACCGGATGTCTTCGACGTCGAACTTGTGCTTCTGGCGCTGCGCGGGCAGGTAGTTCGTCAGGAACACGTCGGAGGTCTCGGCCAGTCCATAGAGCACTTCCTGGCCCCTTGGGTTGGACACGTCGATGCCGACGCTGCGCTTGCCCCGGTTGGGATGCTCCATCAGGGGATGCCGGTCCGGGTCGACACGGATGCCGCCCATGTTCAGGAATCCGCGTTGGGTGTCACCGCGCTGCGGGTGCTCGACTTTGATGACGTCTGCACCCCAATCGGCCAGGATGGCGCCCGCAGCCGGAACGAACGTGAACTGTGCAACCTCGAGAACCCGAAATCCCGCCATTACCTTGATCATTGCGATCGGACCATCATCACGCCGCAGACCCCGACGGCAGGGAAGGGGTCTGTCACGGGCGTCTGCAGGTCTTCCGAGCGGAACATACTGTCCATCCGCAAGATCGTACTGTAAATCTTACAGTTGACAATATGGCCGATGCTGGCGGTGCACGCCGCCGGCGGCAAACGTGGCCGGGGTAGCTAGCCGCTGACCGCCTGCTCGCGTGCCCACCGGTAGTCGGCCTTGCCTGACGGGCTGCGTTCGATGACCGTCCGGAACACGATCGCTTTGGGAAGCTTGTAGCGGGCCAACGACTTTGCCGCGTGCGCGACCAGCTCGTCGGCGTCGACGCGGGCACCTTCGACGAGCGCGACGACGGCGACGACCTCCTGCCCCCAACGTTCGCTGGGCCGGCCCGCGACCACCACGTCGGCCACCGCGGGATGCGACGCGATCGCCGTCTCGACCTCCTCGGCGAAGATCTTCTCGCCACCGGAGTTGATGGTCACCGAGTCGCGGCCGAGTAACTCGATGTGGCCGTCGGCAAGATGGCGTGCCCGGTCGCCGGGAATCGCGTACCGCACGCCGTCGATCGTCGGGAACGTCTTGGCCGTTTTGGCCGCATCGCCCTTGTAGCCGAGCGGGACGTAGCCGCGTTGGGCCAGCCAGCCGATGCCGTCGTGGCCCGGCGGCAAAATCGCCGACAGGTCCTCGGAGGCCACAAAGGTGTCCGGGCCGGCGTTGAAGGTGCCGGTGGACACCGCTCCCGACATGGACATGTGGTGCATCTGCGCCCCGGTCTCCGACGACCCGACCCCGTCGACGACGACAGCGTTCGGCAGTGTCTCGATCAAGCGCTGTTTGACGTACGGAGTCAACAGGGCACCGCCGTTGGCGACCACGGCCAACGACGATACGTCGGCGACGCCCTTCTCGATCGCGGTGACCAACGGTCGCGCAATCGCGTCACCGACCACCGTCACCACTGACACCCGCTCCCGCTCGATGGTGCGAACCACCTCGTCGGCGTCCAAATGATCCACGACAGAAGGAAAGACGACCGATTGCCCGGTCGTGAGTGCCATCATCACACTCCACTGCGCCGCGCCGTGGATCAGCGGTGGCAAGATCATCAGCTTGGTGCCCCCGCCCTCAGCGCTCCCAGGCAGCGCGGCCACGATCTCGTCGACGGAGCCGAATGGCTGGCCCGTCATGAGGTTTCGCCCGCCGAAGGACGTCATGAAGATGTCGTGCTGCCGCCACAGCACGCCCTTCGGCATGCCCGTCGTACCACCGGTGTACAGGACGTACAAATCGTCGGGCGAGTGCTGCACGGGTGGCGGTGCCGGCGAACTGGATGCCAGGGCTTTCTCGTAATCCACTGCGCCGTATATCAAATCGTGGCCGGAGTCGTCGGCGATCTGTATCAGAACCCGAAGCTGGGGAAGGTCGGGCAGGACTTCGGCTACCCGCGGCGCGAATGCCGCATGATAGATCAGCGCGGTGGCCCCGGAATCGGCCAGCAGATACTGCAATTCGTTCTTGACGTAGCGGTAGTTGACGTTGAAGGGCGCCACTCGGGCTTGAAAACTGCCGAGTAAGCCCTCCACGAATTCGTTTCCGTTGTAGGCATAAAGACCGATCAGATCCTGACCCACCTCATGGCCGGCCAGCGCAGCGCGTTCTCGATGGCAGCCCAGGCCCCGCGAGTGCAGGTATGCGGCAAGACGGTTCGACCTTTCCAGGATCTGCGCGTAGCTGAAGCGCCGGTCCCCCTGGATGACCAGTTCGCGGTCCGGTATCGCGGCCGCGATGGCAGCTGCGACGGCGGGAACGGTGAATTCACTCACGGGATCTCTTTCTGTCGAGCAGACACAAAATCGCACCTCGACGGGTCGTGCGGTGCAACTCTATGCATGTTCGCCACACTACGGTTGGTGGGGTAGCAGCTGGATCATCAGCCCGTTGGCCTCGGTGAGCAGTGTGCCGCCGGCCGATGTCATGGTCGCGTCGATGAAGATCTTCCTGCCGTCGACCTCGGTGATGCGCCCGTTGGCGGTCAGCGGCTGATCAATGGGCGTGATGCTGCGGTAATCGACATGCAGGAAACCGGTGCGGGTCGGCGGGCAACCCGCGGTCGAGACCACCATGCCAAAAAGCCAGTCATAGAACAGCGGGATCATGCCGCCGTGTACCGCGTTATTTCCGCCCACGTGGGATCGGGTGAAGTGGCCCTGCATGGTCACGCCGTCCGTGCCGGATCGGGTGACGGTCCAGGGTGGCAGCAGCGGATGGCCCAATCCGGGCAGCTCGAGGACCCGACCGGCCGGCGCGTGGGCTTCAGAAACCTGATGGCCGTCCAGCCTCGCGCAGGCATCCTCGACGTGCCGGGCCGCCGCGGCCCACATCGCGCTGCCCGGATTCGTCGACACGGTCAGATCCTGCAGGCGGCGCATGGCCGCAACGAACCGGCCCAGTTCAGGGGGAGCTTGCTCGACGGGTTCGACGTGTGGAAATCCGCCCTGGGTTTGCGGCGCTGTGTCGGTCATGAGGCCTGCCAAGCCTGAAGCAGGTCGTCGGTGGTGGTGATGGTGGCCAGCAGCGACAGCGTATTGGCGATCACCGCGGCACCGTATTCGGCCGGTACGCCGGCGACGGCGTCCCGCGGCACGACCACCCGGTACGCGGCGTTGACGGCGTCCATCACGACGTTGGGAATCGCGATATTGAGCGAAACACCCACCACGACAACGGTGGACACTCCAAGATTCCGCAGCACCGCATCCAGGTCGGTACCACCCATCGGTCCCACCCCATGGCAGCGGCTGAGGACCAGATCGGTTGGTGCAGGCCCTAATTCGGGCAGCAATGCCGCTCCGATAGAGCCTGGGGCGATGTCGACGGCATCTCCGATCGCGAAAATCTTGGCATTGTGGTTCGACCCCAGCCCATCGGGGCGGCGCTGGACCAAGCAGTGCACAATGCGCACCCCTGCCGACCGTGCCACCGGCAGCAGTCGCACGATGTTGGGCAGGGCGACGCGGCGTGCTTCCTCGGCCAGCAGCGCCAGCCCGGCATGCGGTCCGATGACGGCACCCTGGCATTCCTGGGTGACGATCGCGGTATGCGTGGGCGCCACGAGTTCGCCAAGTTGCGCGCTCATAATGTGGCGGCGGCGGGCGGTACATCGTAGAACTGCGTCGCCCACTTACGCAGGGCCATATACCCTTTCGCGTCGACCCTGGACAGCGGCGGACGTTCCACGTACCTCTGGTAGCGCCAGATTTGCAGGTCATCGAACACGGTGGACAGAAACTGCTTTTCGATCAACTCGCGCAGCTTTCCGTCGGGCACGTCGGCAGTGTCGCCCGGCATCCGCGGCCACCAGATCGAGTAGAACAGGTCCGAGCACTCGTCATCGACGGGTGTGCAGGTGAAAATCAGCCGATGATTCTGGGCGCCCTCGAAAACGCTGATCGCTCCGCCCAGACCGAACAGGTGGCTGTGGAACCGCAACGCGAGATCGTCGGGGTTGTCGCTATGTGCATCGGGCCAGCCCGCGACGAATTGCCATTCGTGGTCGGCGATCTTCCAGTCCAGTACCCTGGGCGTCACCGTGGCGTGATGTACGTATTCGAAATGCGCGCTGTCGGGAGCGTTTTCGGCGACGATCTGTGGATGCACCGGTTCGTGCTCCGCCCGCCGGGAGAATTCCGGGTACGCCCGGTAGTAGGCCGTCGGATCGGTTTCGAACTGCGGGAACTTGCGGAAGATGTCTGGCATATCCCACTGCGGTTCTTTGCCGTGGGGATGGTGCCACACGAATACGCAGTCGTATTGCTCTCGGACCGGAAACACCCGTAGCGTCAGCGCACGGTTGGGCCGGTCCGGCTGATAGGGGATGTAGCGGTTGGTGCCGTCCGGGCCCCAGCGCCACCCGTGGAAGGGGCATTGGACACAGTCGCCGACGACTTTGCCGCCGTGGCCGATGTGCGCGCCCAGGTGTTTGCAGTGTGCTTCCAGTACATGCAGCTCACCGGATTCGTCGCGGTAGGCGACCAGATCTTCGCCGAAGTAGTGCAGCGGCCGGACCTCGCCGACCGGAAATTCGGGTGACCACCCGACCATGAACCACCCGGTGACCTTCCAGGTGAACGGGACTTTCACCGCTCCGCCTCCGTCGTCAGGCTGATACTAAATCCGTTACAGTATAGATTTCAGCTGGGCGTCCACCCTACCGCAAGGAGTTCATGACCATGTCATGGGTGAACAGGGCTCCGGATATCGCGCGTGACCTGGGCCGCGAGATGGTTCGCGTGGTGCCGCGCACGCTCGCCGGTCTCACCGAATCGACCGGGTGGGTTCCGGCGTCGCCGCGCGGGATTCGTCAGTTCGGCGAAGTCATGCTGGATGAGCTTGTGCTGAGCGGCTTTTCGGTGCTGGGCGGACGTCCGGCGGGGTTGCGGCGGCTGAGTGAGTGCGAGGCGGCGGCAGAGCAGCTTTCGGCGCTGGGCATCGACGACGCACATCGCGAGCCGGCACCGCTTCGGGTGCGCTCAGTACATGGGCGCCGCGTTCCGGGTCTGGGTCCCGGGCTGGCATATGAACGGATGACCTTCGAGCATGACCCGGCATTGCCCGAGACGCTGGAAGCCTTCGGCGGACCGGCGCGGGCGGTGGTGCATCTGTGCCGGCATCTGGACGGTCCGCGGCCCTGGCTGATCTGGGTGCACGGCGCCGGTCAGGGCGGTCCCGAAGACCTGCTGCTCAGTCGAATCGGGCGCATACATCACGGCCTGGGGTTCAACGTCGCGTTGCCGATCCAGCCCGGCCACGGTAGCCGCCGTGGCCAGTGGCCGCGGTATCCGGACACCGACCCGCTGGGCAATGTCGCGGGCATGATGCGGGCGGTGTCCGAGGTTCGTGCCGTCGTGCAATGGGTACGGCCGCAGGCGACTGCGTTGGTGATAGCCGGCGTTTCGATGGGCACCCCGGTGGCAGCGCTGGTGTCGCACTTGGAGCGCGAGGTGGACGCCCTCGCACTGTACACGCCGATCCTCGGGCTGAACGCCATGATCGCGCGCCACCTGGGTCGCTGGGGGACATCTCGCGACGGGTACCGGCAGCTCCTCGAGTCCTCCGTGGTCCGGCAACTGACATCGGTGATAGATCCGCTGCGGGTGGACCCGGCGCCGCCGCCGCACAACCGGCTGATCGTCGGAGCCTGGCATGACCGAATGGCGATGCGCGAGCCGGCGATCGCGCTGCACGAACGCATCGGCGGCGAGCTGTACTGGTATGACGGTGGCCATGTCGGTCATGTGTTCTCCCGACGCGTACTGAAGGTCACCGTGCGGTTCTTGCGGCGGGTAGCCCGCGAGGTGCAGGTCCCATGACGGCGACCTGGACGGCGCGCGAGGTGGTCGAACTCTACAACCTGGTGGTCTGGAACGAACGCAACCTGGATCTGGCGCGGGAGTTGTTCGCCGACAACGTCATTCGGCACGAGGTCGGCGAGGCGCACACTTTGACCCAGGCCCAGGCGGTGCAACGGGTCGCGGACGTGTGGGACCTCTTCGATTCGCTGCATTTCGAGCTGAACATCGTGGTTGCGGGTGACGACGGCGAGCACGTCGCCATCGTCTACGACTCCACGATGACCGCCCCCGACGGCACGAAGACCAACGTCGCCAGCATCGAGGTGTTCCGCGTCGTGGACGGCAAGATCACCGAGGTCTGGAACTGCGGCTACCAGCAAGGAGTGTGGAATTGAGCGAGCGCACGCTCGACGAGTTGGGCTACTACCTGTTGGCCGGCGCGGGCGGCGAGGGACCCGCGACATTGATGGACGAGGCTCGTCGTGGCGAGGAGTTGGGCTTCGGCACCGCGTTCATCTCCGAACGGTGGAATGTCAAGGAAGCGTCCTCTCTGGTGGGTGCTGCCTGTGCGGTCACCAGTCGCATGCAAATCGCCACTGCCGCAACCAATCACAAGACCCGTCACCCGCTGATCACCGCGTCCTGGGCGACCACCATGCACCGGCTCTCCGGCGGCCGGTTCACGTTGGGCATCGGCCGCGGCATCGCAGCGGTGTACGGGGCGTTCGGCATACCGGCGGTGACGACCGCCCAGATGGAGGATTGGGCCCAAGTCATGCGCCGGCTGTGGCACGGCGAGGTGATCTTCAATCACGACGGCCCGATGGGCAAATACCCGGTGCTGTTTCTGGATCGCGATTTCAACGAGGACATTCGTCTGGCACTGGTCGCGTTCGGGCCCAACACGCTTAAGCTTGGTGGCCGAGTTTTCGACGACGTGGTACTGCACACCTACTTCACGCCAGACACGTTGCGGCGCTGCGTCGAAACCGTCAAGGCCGCCGCGGAGAATGCCGGCCGCGACCCGGACAGCGTGCGGGTGTGGTCGTGCTTCGCCACCGTCGGCGACCATCTTCCAGAGGAGCTGCGGCTGAAGAAGACGGTCGCGCGGCTGGCCACCTATCTGCAGGGCTACGGCGACCTGATGGTGCAGACCAATGGCTGGGATCCCGCTGTGCTGCAACAGTTTCGGGAGGACCCGGTGGTGACGTCGATCCCCGGTGGGATCGATCACAAGGCCACGCCCGAGCAGATCGAGCACATCGCGACGTTGATTCCCGACGAGTGGCTGGAGCCGTCGGCGACGGGGTCGGCCCAGCAGTGCGTGGACCGGATCCGGCGTGAGTTCGACTACGGCGCCGACGCGGTGATCATGCACGGCGCGACACCCGACGAGCTCGAGCCGATCGTTGCCGCGTACCGGGCCGCGCCCTAGCGCGAGGGTGCGCAAATGCACGCCAAAAGGCCGATTTTCCGTACATTTGCGCGCACTCGCGGAGCAGGGAACAACAAGGAGAGATAGGAGCTGTGATGTCGCAGTATTTGAAGGACAAGGTCATTATCGTGACCGGCGCAGCCAGCGGCTTCGGCAAACTGATTTCGGAAAAGTGTGCGGCCGGCGGGGCAAAGGTGGTCGGCGTGGACGTCCACGCCGAGGGCCTGAACCAAGTCTTCGAGGGCATCCGGGCCGCTGGTTCGGAAGGCACCGCATATGCCGCCGACGTCACGGACATGGCTCAGCTCAAAGGGGCCGCCCAGCACGCGGTGGACAGTTACGGCGCAATCGACGTGATGGTGAACAACGCCGGCGTCATGCCGCTGGCGTTTTTCGCGGATCACGAACGCGCCTGGGAAAAATGGCACAAGGCGATCGACATCAACATCAAAGGCGTAGTGAACGGCATCTCGGCCGTTTACGACACGATGATTCAGCAGGGCCGCGGTCAGGTCGTCAACATTTCGTCCATCTATGGCAACGCCGGAACCGAAGGCTCCGGCGTCTACAGCGCCACCAAGGCGGCCGTCGACGTGCTCTCGGATTCGTTGCGGATCGAGGCGCAGGGCAAGATCAAGGTGACCACGATCAAGCCGACCGGTGTGCTCGGGACCAATCTGGCCAGCGGAGTCGTCAACGAAGCGGCGGCCATCGGCATCGTCGGGCAAAAAGCCGCCCAGTTCTTCGAGAACGTCGGCAACTTGCAGAAGGGGGCCCTTCGACCCGAGCAGATGGACGTCGACTCGGTGCGGTACTGGCTGATCACGCCCGACGACCTGGCCAACGCCGTGGTACACGTCATCAACCAGCCCTGGGGGATCAACATCAGCGACCTGACGGTCCGCGCGAGCGGCGAGGATTACGTCTACTGACCGGTGGCGCGAGCGTGCGCAGATTGCCGGCTTACCTCGGCGTGTCGCGTACAACCACGCACGTTCGCCGGCAAGAGGTCACGGCATGATGACGGTGCGCATCACCGGTTCGGCGGCGGCTTGCCGGCTGGACAGTCCACGGTCCAGGGCGGCCAGCAGGGCGTCGCGGGTTTCCCGAGGGTCGATGAGTTCGTCGAAACCGAGATGCTCGGCCGATCGGTAGGACGCCTGCAGTTCGGCGTTGCGCAGCTTGACGGATAGATCCTCACCGGCGTGCGACGCGCGCGTCAGCGCCGCGGCACTCATGGCTCCCATGGTGGCACCAGGATACGCGAAAGTTGCTGACTGGTGGTCGAATCCGAGCAGCGACATGACCATCGAGCCAAAGCCATAGGCCTTGCGCAACGTCAGGTGCAGCTTGATGGTGGTGGCTGCCGTTTGCGCGGCGAACATCCGGGCGCCGCTGCGCAATACGCCTTCCCGCTCGGAGCGGCTACCGGGCAGCATTCCCGGGTTGTCGGCAAGGAAGACGATCGGAAGGTGAAACGAGTCGGCCACCATGATGAAATGCGCTGCCTTGTCGGCGGCGTCGGCGTCGATGGACCCGGCCAGCACTTGCGGCTGATTAGCCACCACCGCAACCGGATGCCCGCCGAGATGTGCCAGCGCACAGATGATTGCCTTGCCGAATCGCGGCTGCACCTCAAACCAGTCCGGATCGTCGAACACCACGTCGAGCACCCGGCGCATGTCGTAGACCCGCCGATTGTCGCGCGAGACGATCTCCAGCAACTCCGGCGTCGGGCGCGGGCCGGCCGAGTCGGTCCGTGACGGCGGGTACGACCACGCGCTGGGCGGAAAGTACGACAGGTAACGCCGAATGTCGTCGAGCACGGCCTCGTCGTCGTCGGCGAAATTGTGGATCACCCCACTGGGCATCGACACGTCCGGCCCGCCGAGATCCTCTTTCGAAATCTCCTCGCCGGTGGACTCTTTCACCACGGGCGGCCCGGCAGTGAAGATGGCGCCCTGGCTGCTCATGATCCGGAAGTCGCATACCGGGGCCACCAGGGCACCGTGTCCGGCCGATGGTCCCAGCACCGCGGCGACCGTTGGCACCCGGCCCGAGCACTGCGTCTGGGCGAGCAGGTCGGTGGGGGTGCGCCCGTAGTGCCCGCCGGTCGGGCGAAACCCGGCGCCGTCGAGCAGCATGACCAGCGGGATCCGGTCGCGCACCGCGAGCTCGGCCAGGCGGTAGCGCTTGGAGTTCCCACCTGGCCCGATGCTGCCGGCCAGGGTGGTGAAGTCCTCGGCGCCCACCATGACCGGTACGCCGTTGATACGGCCGGATCCGGTGACGATCGCGTCGGCTGCGATATCGCCACCGACGAGCGTGCCGAGTTCACGGAATGTGCCTGGATCAAGCAGTCGTTCGATGCGGGCCCGGGCGTCGAGTTTGCCCTTGCCGCGGTGCTTCTCAAGCCTTTCCGGGCCGCCCATCCCGCGTGCCTGCTGACGGCGGCGGGCGAGGTCGGCCAGCGTCTCCTCCCAGTCCGGGGGTTTGGCCATTGGTTCGGTCCTCACTGGCGCCGTTCTTGCATACTGAATTGCTTACTGTAGCGCCCGCGACAGGTTCGTCGACCACCGGCGCGGACGTTGACCCTACCGAATCGCTTACTGTAACTTTTACCCCATGGTGCATGGGTGCGTAGTGCTGCGCAGGCGCGCCCCCAGATGAGCACCATGTCCGGCCTCAAGATCGACGGGAACATCCCTACCACGCTGGCCCGGGTCACCGAAGCGGCCAAAGCCATGGAAGAACACGGCTACGATGGCGGCTGGACCGCCGAAACCAGTCACGACCCATTCATGCCGTTGCTGCTGGCCGCCGAGCACACGTCGCGATTGGAGCTCGGCACCAACATCGCGGTGGCGTTCGCGCGTAATCCGATGATCGTCGCCAACATCGGCTGGGACCTGCAGGAGTACTCCCAGGGCCGCTTCATCCTGGGCCTGGGAACGCAGATCCAGCCCCATATCGAGAAGCGATTCAGCATGCCGTGGAGCCATCCCGTGCGCCGGATGCGTGAATTCGTCGCTGCGCTGCAGGCGATCTGGTCCGCCTGGCGCGACGGAACCAAGCTGAGGTTCGAGGGCGAGTTCTATACCCACAAGATCATGACGCCGATGTTCACCCCGGAGCCGCAGCCCCATCCGCCCCCGAAGGTGTTCGTCGCCGCGGTCGGTACGGCGATGACCGAGATGTGCGGCGAAGTCGCCGACGGTCACCTCGGCCACCCGATGATCTCGAAGCGGTACCTCGATGAGGTGACCGTGCCGGCGCTGGAACGCGGCCTGGCACGCTCGGGCCGCAGTCGCAACGACTTCGAAATCTCCTGCGAGGTGATGGTGGCCACCGGTGACAACGATGCCGGGCTGGCTTCCGCCATCGCGGCCACCCGCAAGCAGATTGCCTTCTACGGATCGACACCCGCTTATCGGCGGGTGCTCGAGCTGCATGGGTGGGGCGACCTGCAAGACGAATTGCACCGGCTCTCGCTGCAAGGTGAGTGGGACGC
Organism: Mycobacterium sp. NGS66; assembly: GCF_059812225.1. NCBI lineage: Bacteria > Bacillati > Actinomycetota > Actinomycetes > Mycobacteriales > Mycobacteriaceae > Mycobacterium > Mycobacterium sp. NGS66. Next base: position 323,461 of record NZ_JCALCG010000002.1, read on the forward strand.
CATGGGCGTCCTGATCGACGATGACGTGCTGGACGCGTTCGCCGTGGTAGGCCCGGTCGACACCGTTGCCGCCGGCCTGCGAAGCCGTTGCATCGGTGTGGCCGACCGGGTGCAGCCCATCTTCTATGGCGCGTCGCAGGACTGTATTACCGCTGTGTTGAAGGAGTTTCGCCAGTGAGCGCACCGACGGTGGACGAAACCGCCAAGTTGTTGGCCGATCCGTTGACCTACACCGACGAGTCCCGGTTGCATGCGGCGCTGACTCATCTGCGCGCCAACGCTCCGGTGTCCTGGGTCGACGTGCCGAACTACCGTCCGTTCTGGGCGATCACCAAACACTCCGACATCATGGATATCGAACGCAACAACGTGCTGTTCACCAACTGGCCGCGCCCGGTGCTGACCACAGCCGAGGGCGACGACCAGGCGGCCGCCATCGGGGTACGCACGCTGATCCACCTCGACGACCCACAGCATCGGGTGGTCCGCGCGATTGGCGCCGACTGGTTTCGCCCCAAGGCGATGCGGGCGCTGAAGGTCCGCGTCGACGAACTCGCGAAGATCTACGTCGACAAGATGATGGAAGCCGGCCCCGAATGTGACTTCGCCCAGCAGGTGGCGGTGAATTACCCGCTATACGTGATCCTTTCATTGCTGGGCCTGCCGGAGGACGACTTCCCGCGCATGCTCAAGCTGACGCAGGAGTTGTTCGGCAGCGACGACAGCGAATTCAAACGCGGCGCCACGACGGAAGAACAGCTGCCGGCGTTGCTCGACATGTTCCAGTACTTCAACGCGGTGACCGAATCGCGGCGCGAGCATCCGACCGAGGACCTCGCCTCGGCGATCGCCAACGCGCGGGTGGACGGGGAGCCGCTGTCTGACATCGACACCGTGTCCTACTACCTGATCGTGGCCACCGCCGGCCACGACACCACCAGCGCCACCATCTCCGGTGGACTGCATGCGCTCATCGAGAACCCCGACCAGATGACCCGGCTGCGCGACGATCTGGGCCTCATGCCGCAGGCCACCGAGGAGATGATTCGCTGGGTCACCCCGGTCAAGCAGTTCATGCGCACTGCGGCCGAGGACACCGCGGTGCGCGGAATACCCATCGCCGCAGGCCAATCCGTCCTGCTGTCGTATGTCTCCGCCAACCGCGACGAAGACATCTTCGACGACCCGTTCCGCTTCGACGTCGGGCGCGACCCCAACAAGCATCTGGCGTTCGGCTATGGGGTGCACTTCTGCATGGGCGCCGCCCTGGCCCGCATGGAGGTGAACAGCTTTTTCTCCGAGCTGCTTCCCCGGCTGAAATCGGTTGAGTTGACCGGTGATCCGCAATTCGTCGCGACCACCTTCGTCGGCGGACTCAAACACCTGCCGGTCCGCTACTCGTTCGCGTGAGGACACCGACATGACGGCTAAGACGATTGTCATCACCGGCGCCAGCGACGGCATCGGCGCCGCTGCCGCCAGGCGGTTACACCAGCGCGGCGACAACGTCGTGGTGATCGGCCGGTCGGAAAGTAAGACCGCCGCGGTGGCCGCCGAATTGGACGCCGATTGTTTCGTGGTGGATTTCGCGGATCTGTCCCAGGTGCGGGCGGTGGCACAGAAGCTGGCGTCGCAATATCCGCGCATCGACGTGTTGCTCAACAACGCCGGCGGCATGAGCACCAAGATCCACCTGACGCCCGACGGGTACGAACATACCTACCAGGTCAATTACCTGGCGCCGTTTCTGCTCACCACGCAGTTGTTGGATCTGCTCCTCGAGTCGCGGGCCACCGTCGTCAACACGACCAGCTCGTCGCACCTGCTGGTTTTCCGGGCCCGCGTCCGCGACCTGGAGAACATGGCACGGCGCCGGCCCAGTACCGCCTACGCACTGTCGAAACTGGCTATCGTCTTGTTCACCAAGGAGTTACACCGCCGGTACGGGGATAGGATTTCGGCTGCGACCGTTCATCCCGGCTATGTGGACTCGAACTTCGGCCCGGCCTCGGGATCGCGGTTTCTCGCGTTCATGAGGAAATACACACCGGTGGACCGGTATACCGCAAGCTCTGACGAAGGTGCCGAGCAGCTGGTCTGGCTGGCTTCGAGTAAGCCCGGCGTGGACTGGACACCGGGCGAATACTATTCGCGGCACAAGATCGCCAGGGCCAACCGTCTGGCCAAGAATTCCAGGCTGGCCGCCGAATTGTGGGAGAGCACCCTGGCCAGGGTCGCCCCCTGACCGCATGACATTTCGCCGAATGTGTTCTGAGGGCGAGAATCTGGCGATTTTTCCGCCCTGAAGGCACGCTCGGCGCGGCGACGGCGTGTCAGGCGATCCCGTAATCGATGACGCCCCTAATGATCTCGCCGTTCAACAGATCGGCATAGGCATCGTTGATGTCGTCGAGGCGGTAGCGCCGGGTGATCATCTCGTCGAGCTGAAGTTGTCCGGACTCGTACAGCCTGGCCAGCCGGGCGATGTCGGCCTTGGCGTTGCAGGAGCCAAAGATGGTGCCGGCCAACGTCTTGTTCATCAGGATGAAGTCCTGCAGGTCGATATTGACCGAACGGGTCAGTTGCGACGTCATGCCGGTCAGCACACAGGTGCCGCCCTTGCGGGTGAGCTGCAACGCGTCTCGAACATCGTCGGCGGTGATCAGGGAAGGCGACACCACCACCGCGTCGGCCATCACGCCGTAGGTGAGGCCGCGAACCAGGTCAAGTGCCTCGGAAATTGAAGCTGCGCTGTGCGTCGCGCCGAAGAGGCGTGCCGATTTCTGCTTGAACTCCACCGGATCGACGGCAATGATCTGCGCAGCGCCGTTGATCCGGGCGCCCTGGATGGCGCCGGTCCCGATTCCGCCGGCACCGACGACCACCACGACGTCGCCGCCGCGCACGCCGGCCCGGTTCGCGGCGGATCCGTATCCGGTGGGTATGGCGCAAGACAGCAACGCACCGGGCACCAAGGGTAACTCTCGGTCAATCTTCACCAGCGAATTCGCCGACACCACAGTGTATTCGGCGAAGGCCCCGACTTTGGCCAGATGGCCCAGCGGCCGGCCATCAGCGGTGTGATGACGGAAAGTTCCGTCGGTGGGCATGCCCGGGACCATGGTGCCCATGCCCTGGTCGCACAGGTACTCCATGCCCGTGGCGCACCATCGGCACTGCCCGCACACGGCGACGAACGTCATCACCACATGGTCGCCGACGGCGAAATCGGTTACGCCCGCACCGATTTCACGCACAATGCCCGAGCCTTCGTGTCCGCCGATCATCGGGAACATGGTCGGTAGCCCCATGGACCGCAGCACCTCGTTGGGCGCCGACATGTCGCCCTTGAGGATGTGGTCGTCGGAGTGGCACAGCCCGGCTGCTGCCAGTTGCACCAGGACTTCGCCCGCACGCGGCGCGTCGAGTTCGAACTCCTCGACCGACCACGGGCCGCCGACGTCGTGCAGGATCGCCGCGCGGCTTCTCATGCCGCCGGACTGAACGTAACGGGAAGCTTGTTGGGCGAACGGAAGGTGAGCCCTACGATCCGGGACTCCACGCCGGTTCCGTCGTCGGCGACGAAAGTCAGATCCTCGACCCGGTCGAAAAGGCTGTTGAGCATCACCCTCGTTTCCAGCCGGGCCAGGTGCATGCCCAGGCACATGTGGATGCCGCCGGCGAAGGCGATGTGGGCCTGCCGCGGGCGGCGGATGTCGAACGTGTTCGGGTCGGTCCAGCGGCTTTCGTCGCGGTTCGCCGACCCCATGCACATATCGATCTGCGCATCGGATGGGATTGTCTTGCCGCCCAATTCGACTTCTCGGGTGGTGGTCCGCATGACCATGGTGAGCGGGGTCTCGAAACGAAGGCCCTCTTCGATGGCCATCGGTATCAGCGACCGGTCTCGGTAGACCATCGCGAGTTGCTCGGGATGGGTCAGCAGGAGGTACAGCAGGTTGCCCGACGAGCGGTAGGTGGTCTCCAGCCCGGCCGGCAACAGCAGCCGCAAGAACGCGATGATGGCCTCGTCGGTCAGCTTCTCGCCGTCGATCTCGGCGGCTACCAGGTCGCCGATGATGTCGTCGGTGAGCTTGCGCCGCCGCTGTTCGACCTGGTTGAGGAAGTAGCCGTGCAACTCGTTCGCCGCAGTCAGCCCGGCCATGATGTCAGTCGGGATGGAGATGAGGTCGAGGGACAGCCGGCGGAACAGGTCGAGATCTTCACGCGGCAACCCGAGCAGGGTGGCGATGATCCGGGTCGGGAACTCGAACGTGACCGCCTTGACCAGATCCGCCTCACCGCGATCTTTGATCTCGTCGACCAGCTGATCGCAGACCGGCCCGATGACCGACGGTTCCCAACGTTCCAGCGCGGTGGCCCGGAACGCCTTGGCGACCAGGTTGCGGTGATCGTGGTGCTCTTTGCCGCCCATCGCCAGGATGGTGTGACCCATCACCAACCCGATGGTCTGGTCGTATTTCGCCGACGTGAACGTCTGGTCGTCACGGAAAGCGTGGAACACCTCGTCGTAGCCGAACAGTGTCCATTCGTCATTCGGCCTGAGTTCCTCGGGCATCTGCTCCTGGTCGGAAAGGCCGCCGTGCCATACCGGGTCGGTCCGGCGCATGTATTCGAAAAAGGGGTAGGGACTGGTTTGGCCGGTGGTGTCGAGGGTGACGGGCGCGCCGTCGGGGTCGGTGCTGAGCGTCATCCAGCGCTCCCTCCTGAGCAACCGTCGAATGTCGCTATCATAGTATAAATAGCAACGAAGCCCAATGGCTTGAGAAGGTTACCGTAACGGGCACAGTATCTTGCTTGGTGGTCCGTCTTTCTAGCGCCTGCCGGACCCGCATCTTCCACAATGTCGAGTCCCGGGTCTACCGTGAAAAGGGTTTCCTGGCTGACCCCGACGAACGCTCCGGAAGACAAGAGAACATGACACAACCGAATTCCACGCGGCCGCAGGGCATTAGCCGCATCGACCCGGCATTGCGCGATGCTGCTACCGGTCTGGGCGTAGTCGAATTCCGCACCGAGACGTTGCCCGCCGAGCGCGAGAAGGCCGACCGGGCCGCCGCCGACCGGGCGGCCGCCGTCGACACCACCGGCGTCGAGGTCGAGTCGCGTTCGATCGCCGGCCCGGATGCAGCGCAGTTGAGCCTGCGGCTCTATCGGGGATGCACCGGGTCAGCGGTGCCGGTTGTGCTGTACGCCCACGGCGGCGGATTCGTCACCGGAAACCTGGACACCGATCATGCGGCCTGCGTAGAACTCGCCCGCGCGGCGCAATGTCTGCTCGTGTCGGTTGACTACCGGCTCGCGCCGGAGAATCCATGTCCCGCCGCGCTCGACGACCTGGAAGCCACACTGCGCTATGTGGTTGAGAACAGCACCGAATTGAACGTGGACGCGGGCCGGGTCGCGGTGATGGGTCGCGATGCCGGTGCCGCGCTCGTCGCGTGCCTGGCCCAACGCATGTTCGACAACGAGGGACCGCCGATCTTGATGCAGATTCTGCACCAGCCGATGCTCGACTCAGACGCGACGCCATCGCGTCGCGAATTCCAGCGCACCCCGGGTCTCAACGGTCCCGCGGTGAGCCGGGCGTGGGGACATTACCTCGGGCATACCACGGCGAGCGGTCATCATGTACCTGCGCATCGGACGAATCTCGAGGGCCTGCCGCCGACCTATATCAGCTGCTCGGAGATCGATCCGTGCCGCGACGAGGCCATCGACTATGCGAATCGGTTGCTGCATGCCTACGTGCACACCGAGTTACACGTTGTCGCAGCGACATTCAACGGCTTCGACTCGGCGGTGCCGGACTGGGTCGTCTCTCAAGAGAACCGGGCCTTGCACGCGCAGAGTCTGCGGCGGGCATTCGCCATGTAGCAAGTCCCAGATTTGCTTGCGCAAAAGCGCGTTTCAGCGGGGACGCCGCTATCAGTGGTTGTGACTGTACGGCTTTGGTTGTGAGTGTACGGCTTTCGTGGTGAAGCTATGGCGGGAATCGTCGCGAATCTCCGCCCAGGCTGCACGCGCAAAGCCCACGATTCACACCCAAAGCCCACACCCGAAGGCCGAGGGTCGGCCACTGATTTTTCGACACGATATCGTCGGCGCTATCACCGCGAACCGCAGTGGTCTCCGTGACGAGATTTGCCGCGGTCCGGACGGCGGCGGCATTATCGACTGAACTCCGGTATCTCTTACTGTATTGCCCATTGCTACCATCGGAGTCGCCCCCAAAACCCCCGAAACCAGGACCGATCAGGCGGATGTTCAGCCAGCCATACCTCGTGTCGCCGTCATGACCGCCGTCGACTCGCCGGAAAAAGCCCTTTTCACCTCCACCACGCAGGCATTTCTGCAAAAGGAAGCGCCGCTTCGCTACGTTCGGGAACTCCATGCCGCCGGGGTGTCCTTCGACCCGGCGTGGTGGCGGCGGGCCGCCGACCTCGGGTGGGCCGGCCTGCTGGTGCCCGAAGAACTTGGTGGCGGCAGTGTCTCGGGCAACGGTTTGGCCGATTTGGCGATGGTCGCCGAAGAGCTCGGCAAGACCGTGGCGCCCGGGCCCCTCTATCCGGTGAGCACCGTGCTTGCGGGCCTGGTCAACTCCGGCGAGTCGCAGGCCCACGCCGGCACCATCGAAGCGCTGATGTCCGGTGAAACGGTGGCGTCGTGGGCCGTTTCGGAACCGGGCCGGGGCTGGGCGCCACACGACCCGTCGGTGACGGCCACGCGAACCGACGCCGGCTACCGCATCAGCGGCGCCAAGGACCGCGTCGAGGCTGCCGCCCAGAGTTCCGTTCTGCTCGTGGTGGCGCGTTGTGATGACGAGGTTCGCCAATTCCTGGTCCCGACAGATGCGCCCGGCGTCCGCATCACGCCCCAACAGTCGATCGACCTGGTCAAGCAATACGCCCGGGTCGACTTCGACGGGGTGCTGGTGGAGCCGTCCGCCGTCGTCGGCGCCGCCACCGAAACCGCGGAGCTGATCGACCGGCAGAGCCGGATTGCCCAGCTACTGCAATGCGCCGAAGTGGTCGGCATCCTGCAAACGGTGTTCGACTTCACCGTCCAGTGGGCGCTGGACCGGTATACCTTCGGCCGCCCACTGGCGTCGTATCAAGCGCTCAAACACGGGTTCGCCGATATGAAGATGTGGCTGGAAGCCTGCCGGGCGACTACGTCGGCGGCGGTCGCCGACGTCGCCGCCGACGCGTCGACGGCGGACTTGTCGGCCAGCATTGCCAAGTCCTACGTCGGGGAGATGGCCGGCCAGATCGTGCAGGGTTGTGTACAGATGCACGGCGGTATCGGGGTCACCTGGGAACATGACCTGCATTTGTATCTGAGGCGAGTTACGTTGTACCGCGCCATGTTTGGCACCCCGGAGGAACACAACCGCCGGGTCTATGCATGGCATGCCGAGCAGGGCCGATGAACACCGAGTCCGTTGCCGAATTCGCCGCCCGCGCCCGCGGGTGGCTGGCTGAGAACATGCCGCGCATCGACCCGAAGTCGCCACCGGCCGCGCCACGCGACGACGAACGCAGCTGGCAACGGGCCAGAGAACTGCAAAAGCGGCTTCACGCAGGTGGTTTCGCGGGTATCTGCTTTCCTCGCGAGTACGGCGGCTTAGGGCTGGACTACGAATACCAGCGAGCGTTCGACGAGGAGTCGCTGTATTACGAGATGCCGCTGATCCTCAACACTCCGACGTTCACCATCTGTTGCGCCACCCTGCTCGACACCGCCAGCGAGGAGCAGAAGAAGCGGCACATCGCCGCTGCCCTGCGGGGCGACGAGATATTGGTGCAGCTGCTGTCCGAACCAAGTGGCGGATCGGATCTGGCCGGGGTGATCACTCGCGCCGAACGACAAGGTGAGCGTTGGGTGCTCAACGGCGCAAAAACGTGGAGCACCAGCGCATTCGCGGCCGACTACGGGTTATGCCTGGCGCGCACCAACTGGGAGGTGCCCAAGCACGACGGCCTGACCATGTTCCTGGTGCCCATCGATCATCCGCGGATCACGTTGCGCCGCATCAAGCAGGTCAACGGATCCACCGAGTTCTGCGAGGAATTCCTCGACGGGGTGGACGTCGGAGACGACGCCGTTGTCGGTGAGGTGAACAAGGGCTGGGCGGTGGCTTCGCGGCAGCTGTACCACGAACGCCGGGCGGTTGGTCAGGGCTCCGAATTCGCAAGCGGCAGTGGCAGCGAAGGCGGACACACCACGCCCGTCGACTACGCCGATCTCGCTCGCAAGGCCGGTCAGGCTGACAGCGATCGGGTGCAGGAGCGCGCCGGCCGGGCCTTGGTGCACCGGGCGGTAGCCGAGCAGCTCAACGATCACGTCTATCGCAGCGTCCGGGACGGTATCCTGCCGCCGGCCGGTGGAACGCTGATCAGACTCTTCCACGCCGAAACCGTGAGCGTGGAGATCGACACCGCATTGTCGATCGCGGGCGCAGCGGGTGTCGTCGGTGAACTAGGCGAAGGTCTGCAGACCGGGTTCAGGTACCTGTCCCGGCAGTCGGTCGCCATCGGCGGCGGCACCACTGAGATGGCCCGCAACGTCATAGGGGAGCGGGTGCTGAACTTTCCGCGGGAATACGTCGCCGACCGCGGGGTGCCCTTCAATCAGGTGCGGCACGGTCAGGTCCGCTGACCCGGAAGCCATGCTCTGAACGGTTGAAGTTCGGGATCGGTAGCAGCGAGGTCGGTGCTAGCGTGCGCCAATGGAACTCGTCAATGCCATGGGAATAGTGCCGCAAGTCGGCCACTTGCTGAACCATCCGTACGTCTACGGCCCCTCCCGGTACAGGTTGATCCCACCAACCCGCAACGGGTCCGGATCGAATTCAATCAGCCAATCATGTAGCGCGACAACGGTACCCGACCGTAATCACGCTGTGGCCGGCTCAGAAACCTTGATCAGCTTCATCAGGTTGCCGCCCATGATCTTTGCGACGTCCGCCTCGTCGAAATCGGACAGCTCGTCGACGAAGGAGATGGGGTCTTTCAAGCCCTCGGGATGCGGCCAGTCGGACCCGAACAGCACCCGGTCGGTGCCAACCATTTTGACGATCTCGGTGAACCGGTCCTCCCAGAACGGAGTGATGTAGATGCAGCGCTTGAAGGCTTCGATGGGGTTCTCGCTGAAGGAATTGGGCATCTTCTTGTAGACGCCCTTGAGGCCCTTGAATAGGTCGGGCACCCAGTCGGCACCGTTTTCGATCGACAGGATCCGCAACTCCGGATTGCGCGAGAGCGCACCGTGACACACCAGCGCACCCATCGCGTCCATGATCGGCCGATGCCCCATCGTCAGGCTCCGGAAGGCGGTCGGCTTGAATGGCAAGAACTCGTCGCCGGGCTCCCACACGTTCGCGAACTCGGAGTAGCCACTGTCCGAGGCGTGCATCGATACCGGTAGCTCGGCTTTGATGCACGCCTGCCAGAACGGGTCGAACTCCTCGAGGCCGAACGACCGGCTGCCGCGGTAGCCGGGCACCGGCGCGGGACGCACGAGCACTGTGCGGGCGCCGCGTTCCAGGCACCATTCGAGTTCTTCGAGCGCGCGCTCCACGATGGGCAAGGTGATGACCGGGGTGGCGAAAATGCGCCCTTCGTAGTTGAACGACCAAGTCTCATACATCCATTGGTTGAGCGCGTGGATGACGTCGTGGGTCATGTCCGGGTCGTCCTTCATCCGCTCTTCGACCAGGCTGGCCAGCGTGGGGAACATCAGCGCATAGTCGATGCCCAGCTCGTCCATGACCTCCAGCCGCGGGCCGGGCTCACGGAACGCGGGGATGGCCTTCATCGGCTCGCCCAGGATTTCGCGGTAGCTCTTGCCCTGTGCGCCATGCCGGAAGTACTCCTCTTGCGCACCTGGCCGGGCGACCACCTCGAACGTCGGGTTGGGGATGTATTCGCTGATGTGGCCGCGAACCACGATCTTGGTCCGCCCGCGCACCTGCACGTAGTCGATCACGTGCTTGCGGTTGTCGGGGAGGAACTTGGTGAGGGCTTCCTGCGGCTCGTACATGTGGTTGTCGGCGTCGAACACCGGAAACGGAAGCTCGCGAGACGGCATGGCGATCTCCTTGGAAAAGTCCTGATTCGTGGTGGGTGGTAATGACGTTACCACTTCTGCGCAACGAGGTGTTATCGCAGGCCTGCTGTCGGCGTCGGCCCGCTGATAATGGCGAAATTCACGGTCGCCGTCGCGGCGAGTTCGTCGTCGCTGTCGCCGTAGATGTCGACCTGCATGACCATCGCCCGTCGGCCGGTTCGCAGCATCCGAGGCACCGCGCGTGCCAAACCCTGCCGGATGGGTCGCAGATAACGGACGAAGAGATCGGCCGTCGTCATGGTGGTGCCCGGCTGCAGATGCTCCAGCCCGAACTGGCCACCTGCCACGTCGACGAGCGTGGCGATCAAGCCGCCCTGCAGCGCACCCGAGGTGTTGGTCACCTTCGGGCTGACCGGCATGGTCATCGCGAACTCGCCTTCGTGGGTGCCGGGCCGCATCCCGATTTGCGCGAACAGTTCACCCAACGACGGCGTAGGCGCGTCCTCTTCGGTGTCGCGGATGCCCAGTGCCCGGCTGCAGAAGTCGTACAGCTGGCCGGCGTCTATCGGGGTTCCGTTCAATTCCGTTCCCAGCCAATGCAATCGCTGTGCGCCCACGATCGTCTGCATGACGATCGCAGCTACTGCCCCGACATCCAGGCCGGGGTTGAACACTCCCTCGGTGATGCCCTGGCCCACGATGTCTCCGATGAGCCGATGCAAGGGGGAGAGCACCCGGGCGTATTCGCGCGGACGGGTCTCGGCCAGGTGCTGGTTGTACAGGCTCAGCGCCCGGTTGAGGCTGTCCTGAGTGCTCGATTCGGGCTGTTGGCTGACGCGGTCGATCACCAGCTTCAGCGCGGACGTGCTGTCCAGTCCGGTGGTCTCGTCGCGCCAGATTTGCACCGAATGTGCGATGGTCCTGTCGAACAAGGCCAACAGCAATTCGTCTTTGCTGGTGAAGTGCTGGTAGAAGGCCCGCAGCGAGGTTTTGGAGCGGGCGACCACCTCCTGCACGGTGAAATCGGTCCGCCCGGTTTCGCCCAGTATCGCCACCGCGGTCTTGATGAATCGATCGCCGCGGGTGACGTCAGCTTCCTCGTTGGGGCCGGTCATGGGCGAACTCCTATCGGCGGCATGCGACAACGCGTTGAGAATGAGGTTACCGCGCCCGGCGCTTCCTGTCCGCGGTGTCGGCAGGGCGGTCGGCGGTGGTCCGATATCTTGGGTCGGTGGATCCGGGCGCCGCGGGCGAGGCAGCAAAGCGGGCGGCGCGGCGATCGCGGCGCTGGCCGCAATGGGTATTGGCGGCGATCACACTCGGGTGCCTGGTCTCGGCTGCCGTGGTATTCGCGACGGGCTGGCGGTGGACAGAACCGCCGCGGTTGGGTGTGTTGGGGGTGCCGCCACCGCCGCGTGCACAGAAAGCTTTCGCGGTCGTCACGCAGTGGTACGACGCGGAGAACGACGGCAATGTGGCGCGCATGCGGGAGTTGGTCTGTGCTCATCCTTCGCCATCGGTGACGGGCTGGATCACGACGATCGCCTACTACGGTCAGGATCAGGGCCTGATCTTTACCGATGCGGTGACCAAATTCCGTGACCAGGGCGCGACGGTGTGGCTGCAGGTGGCGGTGCGGATCCGTCCGGTCGACGATCGCATCAGGCGCGAGGTCGAGGAGGCGCAGACGCATGGCGGGTTCTTCTACGAGGCGCTGACGCTGGCCGAAGAAGGCGGCGCTTTCAAGGTGTGTGATGTCGAGCTGCCGCAGCAGGCCGGTGGCTGATGCCCGAAAGCGGGAACGACGACCGGTCGCTGATCGAGGAAGCCATCAAAGTGCTGTTGGCGTCGGCGCCGGCGGGATGGACCCGGTTGCGCGCCGAGTTCGAGCCATCCGCGCGCCCACCTGCGAGTCACGCCGTGCTCGACTCGGAGGTCTTGCCGGTGCCGCCGGAGGCGCTCGGGCTGGTCGCGGAGTATCAGCGCCGCGCCGCGGCCGCGGGTTCGCCGTGGCAACGGGTCGTCGTCGAGTGCGACCACACCGGAGCTCTGAGCATGCGCACTGACCCGTCGCCGGCGCCGGAGCCCAGTGGCCCGCGCTCCGGTCGAATCTCGCTGTGGCTGTGGGGAATTGCGGCACTCCTGTCGATTGTGGTGCTGGTGGTGGCGGTCGTCGGCCGGGACCGCGGCGACCGGCCGACCTTGCGACCGAGGACTGTCAGCGACTCGATGACGACGGCGCAGGCCCGTGAGGCCGCGGACACCACGGTGCGAGCGTGGGTGCGCGAGCGTAACGCCGGACACCTGGCGAACTTGCAGGCGCTGACGTGCCCGGACAGCGAAGGGACGGTCCGGGCCGAGCTGACCTTGGCCCAGAACCACGAACGGCGCCCGGCAATGCAAGTCGTGTCGACTGGCGCTTTCGGACGCCATGACTCGGTGTGGACGTTGAGCACACACTTCGCAAATGACAAAAGCATGCAGTTCGTAATGGTCGTGCGTAACGGCGAGCTGCTGGTCTGTCAAATCGCCTCGGCGCCGGTACCGTGACTGCATCCGAAAGGAGTTGAACGACGTGTCCGCTTCATTGCAGCCCGTCAGCCGTGCCCAGGCCGTGGCGAATCGCCAGTCCGCGGCGTCGCGCGCCTTCTGGCTTTTTCTGCTCGCGGGGCTGGGTGGGATCACCGCCGCGGTGGGCATTTCGTTCGCGGTCGCAGATGTCACGGCGACACCGGCGTGGATCGCGTCGGTGATCGGTGTGGCATTGGCGTTGACGGGGTTCGCCGGCTGCCGCAGTGTCATGCCGAGGGTGCGTTACCGGATTACGCCGATGCTGTCGAGCTTGCGACTGCTTGCCATACTGGGCTGCGCGGTGCTGGCGATCTGGGGTCTTGGCGCTGCGCAGGTGATTTCGGGACGCGTAGCCAAAAGTGTGATCATCGCCGCGCTACTGGGAGCGGTGATGTTTCACCTGTCGACGTCGACGCTGTTCAACGGCGACTGCAACGGCTTGATGTTCCGAAAGACGTTGGTCCACTGGGATGCGGTGTCCCAAGTGGTGTTCACGCAAGGCGCCAAACTCAAGACCACTGAAATCGGATTGCGTCTACGGCCGGGGGCAAAGGTTAATCCCATGCCGGTCACGCCGGGGCAGGTCCTCGTCGACTTGCCGCTGCGAATTGTGGTGCCGCGCAGCAAGTTCGACATCGAAAGGATGCGGTGGGTGCTCAATCAATCTGGGCGCCAGGATATTACGCTCGTCGAACGCAGCCCTGACGGGGAGCGGGTGCTCGCGGCCGCCAACCAGCCGCGTTCGGGTGGGTGCTGATGGTGTCGGGTTGGTCACCGCAGGACGGGTTTCGTTGGGTCGAGCCGGCGTCGCCGGAATCGCCCCCGAAGCGCTCGCGGCGGCGCTGGTGGATCGGGGTGGCCCTGGTCGTGGCGGTCGTTATGGTGGCCGGAGGCGTGGGCGCCGTCGTGTGGGGGCCTTTGCATCACGACAAGCACGGTCCTGCCGCGCCGACCGCTGCGCCGCCTCCCATCGGGACTCCGAAAGACCTGTTGGTTTCTTTCCCGCTGAATCGTCAGCCGGTGCCGCGGTGGCAATTTACCGGGACAGACATCGGATTGCCCCCGGGCGTCAAGGTCGGTGACCTGTTCGCCGGCAACGGCACTAAGGCCTACTTCCTCGCGCTCGAAGGCTGCGACCGCAGCTGTCTGCACCCAACCGGCTGGGTGTACGGGCTCGATATCAACACTGGTGCGCGGCTTTTCCCGCCCCTGGCCATTCCGGAATTCTTTGGCGGAAGTTCAAATTGTCACTTCAACGGACCAGGAGTGGCCGTTTGCATGACTTGGGTCCGACCCATGGAGGAAGGTCATGTCCCGCCCGCGGGAGCATGGGTGATCGACTTGAACCGCGGCGTCGTGACGTATCACGGGCCTAATACCCTCAACCTCACAGTGAACGGCGGTACCCCACTCGAGACGGTGGGCTACGAATACGGGCCGACGTATTTGGTGGTGAGAGTCCCGGGTGAGGGTCTGTACGGTGTCGGCTCGCACGCCGAGAAGACGTGGTTTCTGCCGGGCAGTGGGGAGATGCATGCTGAGGGTAGGTACAACCCGGAAATCCCATCGCTCACCCTCGCGGTGCAAAGACCGCAATCCGTTGACGACAAACGTGGCGACCGAGTGTTTTCGGTCGTCGACGGCAAAGACGTCACGCCCACCCCGCCCGCGGGCGGTCGATTGGACGGGGTGCAGGTTTACAACGGCGGGTTTGCCTTCCGGTTCGAGGCTGGCAGGGCGATCGGCACCCTGATGTACGACACCACGGGGCGCTTTGTCGCCCGCCAGGAAGCTGGCCATATGGAGCAGAACGCGGCGATGCTGACCCTTGGGGTCGGAGGCGCTATCCAAATTTATGATGCCGCAGGAAAACTCGTCGCCACCATACCGTCAGAGGGTTCGGTCGCCGACGTCGTAACGATTGGCACGAAGCTCTACGTCAAGAAGCCAGGCAGCGGGTACGGGAACGACGAGCAGTGGCAGCAATGGGACCTGATCACTGCTCAGCCCGGGCCCACCTGCACTGTGGAGCTCGGGTCTCCCCACGTCGGCTCAGACGGAACCGTGGTCATCACGGACCGGGAATTTGCGGACGGTTCCCACTTCGTCGCTGTCGACCTCACGACCTGCCAAACTCTATGGGAGGTGCCGACGAAGGTCTTACTTCGTCAGGTCGGTTCCGGGCTGGTCGGAGTCGACCATGAACATCAGACGGTCATGTCTCTGACAGCACCGAAATGAAGCACTCAGCCACGCAAATTCCGTAACCTGGCAACATCTTCGGCGATCAGATCGTCGATCCGGTCGGCCAGGCTTTGCCGGGTCATCGGTGTCAGGTACTCGAACTTCGGCGCATAGATGTAGTCGCCGTCGTCCTTGATCGTCACGCAGGCCACGGTGTTCTTAGTTCGGTCGAATCCCCAGTCGCGTGCCGGCAGATACCGACTTTGCACTCGGGTGTAGCGCGCCACCTGTGACCGTGGTACCGAGAGCGGGCCCCGCCAACCGTCGCGTTGCAGGACCGGTGGCTGGAGGCCGTCGTTAACCCTGGCGGTAGCAGTCTCCCGCACCAAACCAGGAATCACGATCTTTGAGTGCATCCCAGGTTGGCTCAAGGCGAGCGAACCGGCGACCGCAGGACCCAGGTCGAAGGGTGGCACCGCGTATACGTCGACGACATGGTCCGCCGAATCCTGCGCGGCGACAAAGCCCAACTGGCCTTGACGGTGCGCCAACAGACGGCCCCTGGGCGAACCGACGATGGAAACGACACATTCCACGCGAATATCGGCTTCGACGTAGGAGGTGATCCATTGCTTCAAGTCGCGTAGATCGCCTTGGGCAAGCCGTTCGGGAATGGCCTCCACATAGGACGAGTACTCCTGTTGGCTGGGAAAGCGGGAGGGCTTAAGTACGACGAAAGGGTGCGGTAGGAAATCGCGGCCAAGGCTGTCGGTGATTGCCTGGAGATCGATCAGATCAATGCGTCCAACTCGTCTCAGCGCTGCTCGTTTCATTTGAGCGGGCCGGCCGTCAGGACGGTGTGGACGGGGTGGTTTCTTTCGCCTCGGCGCCGATCACGGGGACGACGCCCTCGGTCTCGCCGATCACGTCCTCGCCATGTTTGGCGTGACGTAGCGCCTTGCTCGCCTTGTGCTCTTTGCCTGCGCCTGCGGCACCGCGCTGACCGGCGACGGGCGCGCCGGCACCGGACGCTCCGGCGCCGCCCGCCACGCCAGCCCGGGATGCTTGCGCCGCCGTCACTCCCTTGCTGGCCGGCAGCGACTGCGTGGTGGGCTTGCCGGTCGCCGGCGATCGTGAACCGCCGCCGCCCGCGCCGCCACCTCGCGCCCCCGCTCCCGATGCGCCGGTCGGCCGGCCTTTGGGTCCCAACGCCAGCACCCCTTCAGGCAGACCGCTGGCGCCGTTCCGGGCACCTTTGGGTGTTTGGCCGAGTGCTTTGTTGGCGGCGTTGGCGGCTTGGCCTAACGCATTCTGGCCTTGCTGGGCGGCGTTGTTCGCCGCGTCGCCGGCGCCTTTCGCAGCGTCACTGATCCCCTTGAGCGCGTCGGTCGGCGCGGTCGGGGTGGAGGGTTCGGTAGCCGACGGACCAGCCGAACTCAGTCCGACCGGAGACGGCAGCTGGGGTGCGCCCAGGCCACCCGGCTTGAGGCCTCCGGGAGGGCCTGTACCGGATCCCGGGCCGCCCGCAGCGGGCACTCCTCCGATATGTGGTGGAGCGGCAGACATGTCCGGATGCCGTTGACTGATCCATTCGATAGGAGGGTTATAGAACTGGTGAATTGTCCGCTGTGCTTCGCGATTGTAAAGAGATGCGAGTAGGTCGTTTCTGGCTTCGTCTTCCGGTATGTCCATGTACGCGGCCCTGGCTTTGGCGCCGTTGTCCAACTCCGTCTTGGCCGACATGAACCAATCCTTGGTTTCTTTTATGTCCCGTGAGAACGTGTCGACAAGCGGGTCCATGCGCTCGGCCGCATTGGCCAAGGACTCGAGATAGTGCAACGATTCCCTGGCCTTCTGGAACATTGCCGACGCAGTAGCCCCCGACAACGCCCTCTCGGCCGCGGTGATGGCTTGGTCGAGAGTGCCCTGCGCCTTGCTGAGCTCAGCGCTTATGGCGTGCCAAATGGAGTGGTGTCCGACAGCCACATCGTCGGCAGCGTCCTTCAGACCGTTGTAGCCTTCGAAGAAAGTATTGATGTGCTCGAGTGGCGCGCCCTTGATCGTGTTGCCCGCCGATTTCGTACTGTCCACATTGTTCAGGTCGTTGAAAAGCTTGTTTCCGATAAAAGAGTTGTGCAGATCGGGAAGCTTGTAATTGTCCGGGCCGGGGTCGCCGAGATATTGGTCGTCGTGCACCGTCCATTCCAGGCCGGGTGGATCATCTGACATGCGTCACCGAAACCTTCGCTGGCTGTTTATGGTCGGTGCGCGTCCGCATTGAGAATCGCGTTGTATGCTGCGCTGGAGAAATCTCGCAGCGCGGTGGCGAAGGTGACATACTCGCTCAGCCTCTGCCGAATAGCGTCGCCGGAATCGTTCAACTGCCGGGCGGTGACCTTCGCGGACTGGAAATTGCCCACCACCGCTTCATTGATCTTCACGCCGTGGGCAACGGCAACTTGGGCGTTGACCGCATCGACGAAAGTTCCGATGGCAGCAAGCCATTGGTTCAACGCCGGTCGGTCGACTTGCAGAATGTCCTGTGGCACATCCTGGCTCCACTGCTTCAGCTGCTGCGTCGGATTGCCTAGGGACCCCAACGACGGCGGTTTGTCGACAGACATCGCGATTCCCTCCCGTTCAGGTGTACGTCACCGGCGAATCATCGCTGCTCATGGCCGTAAAAGCTGGTGCAGCCCAGGCCAGGCTGCTGCCGGCCGTGGGTCCTGCTGCCAAGGATAAAGGACGCCCGCCAGCATAATGAGCGCGGTTTTTCGCGATCACTCGCCATTGGCTTGGCCCTCGGCGTCAGATTCAGTGCCTGGCTGCTGCTCGCGCTGACGCGCCTTCTCGCGCAATACGTCTTGGACCGTTTTCTCGCCGGAGCGCAGGTGACGCAGCCGCCCGCTCACGCTCTTGAGTACCACGTTCCAGGCGGCAACCCCGCCGAGCAGGGCGACCACCGGATAGTAGAAGGTCAATCCGGAGCTGAGACTGGCCAGCACAATTGCCGCTACAAAAGGCCCGGCCAGCAGCAGCGGCGGGACGACTTCACCCGCGACGCGCAGCGCATTGTCAAGCCGGGACGGTTGGGCGGGTTGCGGCTCGATCTCCATACCGAACCTGATGAGTCCCGCAACACCGAAGCAGACGACGAGAAGGGCGCCGAGGACGAACAGGGCGATGGTGAT
The DNA here is from genome assembly GCF_059812225.1 of Mycobacterium sp. NGS66. NCBI lineage: Bacteria > Bacillati > Actinomycetota > Actinomycetes > Mycobacteriales > Mycobacteriaceae > Mycobacterium > Mycobacterium sp. NGS66. Next base: position 341,499 of record NZ_JCALCG010000002.1, read on the forward strand.
GGCGGTGTCGAGACTGCTGCTCATCGGGTCATGCCGGCCAGGCTGAGTTGGTCGAACGCGGCATCGAGATCGGGGTCGGCGAACTGGGTGAATACCGCGGCGACGTCGTCCCGGGTGACGGCGCGGTCGGCCGCCACTGTGAGCAGGTGATGACAGGCTTCGTCGAGACCGGGGCCCACAACGGCGGTCATGGCGTCGACGGTTTCCTGAGGTGTCCAGATCGCCGGCAGCGGCTCGTCGAGTTCGTCGAAGGTGTCGACGGCACCGCGCCACCACCGCCCGTTCGCCCACCAGTAGCAGAAGCTGAGCAGGCCGTTCTGGTTGCGGGTGTTGAGCACCGCATCGTTGACCCACGCCGGCGCGCCGCAGTACAGGTCGGGCAGCGGTTCGTGGTGTTGGTAGGCCGTGACCAGCAGGGGGGAATTCCAATGACCGCCGGAGAGCACGGCTCGGTCGCCGGGCAGGACGTACAGGCTCGACCCGCTGCGGGAATCGGATTCGTACCAGGCTATGCCGGCGGAGATCCGCGGGCCCCATTGCGAGCGCGCCCCGATATAGATCGCAGCCAGTACCGCCCAGCGCGCCCAGGTGTCGGGCAGAGGTTCGATGTCGTCGGTTTCAGTGGGCCGGCGCCCGGCGGCTTGGTCGGCCGCGGCGGCTGCCGCGGCCTGCGTCGGGGAGCGGCCCTGTGCGGCGGGCCCCGCCAGGTAGCCGGCCAGCCAAACCGGCAATTGGGAGCGGGGGTAGGCGGCGACGTCGTCGCGGTAGTTTTGTGCGGGTTGCAGCTGGCCCGCCGGGAAAGGCTGGTCGCCGTAGTCGTAGTCGGCGCGCAGCTGACCCTGATTGGTGACGGTCAGCATCAGTCGCCACCATGGTCCGGCTGACATCTGCGCGCTCATCTCCCGTTGCGCGCGCACCAACTCCATAACCGAGCGGGGTACCACGACCGGCTGCCACCCGCTCTCGGTGGCGAATGCGCAGTCAGCGGTACCGGCACGGACAGTCAGTGCGAAGACCGCGTTGAACTCGTGCCAACCGGGCGGGCCCAACGTCGCGAGTTCTTGCGCGATCGGTTCGAGCATTGCCGAAGCTTGCTCGCCGATCTGCTCGTCGCGCAACGATTTTCGCGGATACGCCGGTTCGGCGTCATCGACGAGCGTGAACGAGGCGGCGACCGGTGGGCGGCCTTTGCCGGCGTCGTCGAAGGCGTCGGCGACTTCGGACATGAACGCACGGGATTCTCCAGCGGCGGCCCGACGGGCCAACGCGCGTTCGTGCTCGGCGAAGCGCTGTCGTGCCAATTGCGGTGGTGTCGACGACGATGCCTGCTCGATACGGCCGCTGTCGCCGACCAGAAACACCGCTCGCCCCACCGGCATATCCAAGAATGCGCCCGGATCGTTGGTGTCGACGGGCACCGGCGCATACACGGCCCATCCCGCCTCAAACCGGTCAGCCACCAAACCGGTTGTCGGATAATCGATTCCGACTTCGTGGATGTACTCGGTTACCAAGGCGACCGCCTGCGCGCGGTTGATCGGCTCCAATCTCATGACGTCCCCGCCGAAACCGCCCGAAGCGCGCCCGCGAGCAGCTGACTGTAAGCAAGCCGACCCAGCAACTGATGGCATGCGTCCGTCTCGGTCTGTAGCCGAATAAGGCTGGTTTTGTTTCCGCGCTCGGACCAGTACACCTCCCAGCTGCCATCGGATGCTTGCTCGATGCACCAGGAGTAATCGGCGTGACCGCCAAGGGTGACCATCTCTGAGGCAATGCCGATCGCTGGCAATAGATTGGCCAATTCTGTCAGGTTCACGCAAACTACTCCCACGTACTAGGCGATGCCTTGGCGAACAATGCGCTCGATATCGTCCACCGGTTTCAGGATCAAATGACTAAAAATAGTAGAATAGGGTTCGCCTAAAATCGCGTTGCCGGCAGCTGACTTGATCTCTGTTTTCCATTCATTGTCAGTCGACGCCAGAGTAACGTCGGCGCTATAACCGCGCTTGTACAGTTCCGGCCCTAATGCTTGTAACCCAATTACCGTTCTTGCAGTGGAGCCCCACCTCCAAATCAGAAATTTCTCCGCCAGCCCGAAATTCGACAACCTCGCCGCGTCGTTGAATCGCCGGCCGCGGTCGTTGACCCTGTCAACCACCCACCAATCGCCTTCCTGCCGTAGGTGATACGCTTCCTCGCTAGATCTGAAAACTGCCCGACAATCCGCGCAGTCGGCCGACACCGATATATCGGGCACGCCGGTAATTTCAGCCCATTCATGCCACGCTGAGGCCAATCGGGTAGCGTCATTCATTCAACACCTACCGGTGTCAAATAGCCCGGCTCAATTAACGCTTCTTCATCTGGGGCGATAAATCTGTATTGTATCTCGGTGCCTGGCTGATGGAACCAGGGCGCGGCACGCGATTGCTCGACACGGTAACCGAGGGCAAGTGTCGTGTGGTCATTCAACGCGTATCGAAAATAGGGGTCCAGCGCGCTGCCCCGAAGACGCGCTCGTCCGGCAAATGGCAGGCGGTCGGCGCCGAGGTGAGCGCCGTCGGGCCAGTCGAACCGGTCGACGGTCCGAGTGAGTGAAATAGCGGCGAGGCCAGGCGTGCTGATCATCGGGTAGCCGCTCTATATCGGTGTGCCACGGTCGGTGCCGGGTTGTAAAAACAGTCGGTCGTCCTGTTCATGCCGGCGACATGATTCCACAAATTCCGTCGCTGAAACCGGGTCGTTCATGAACGCTTCATATTCATTATCCGTAATCCGGTAAGCTTCCACGTAATCGACCATTTGATTACTGACAGGAATAGCCGCAAAATGACAACCTGAGTCGGACTCGACGCCAAGCCAATAGCGATTCTGTTCCGAAAAATACGTGTTGACGAACTTCATGCGTACCCTTCTATTGCCTTGAAACCTTTGTCACAGTATAGTCATCGGGCCGGAGGTTTCCTCCATCAATTACAGCCTCTGGCATGCCTTGAGGAAGAAAGCCTCCCGGCAACCATTTGTCGTTGGCACCAGCCTCATTTCCGGACGGCATACGCAATCCATGGCTTTCAGGCTCGGCAATGTCAACCCGAACGATCTCATACGCCTCGAAGTAGCCCTCGGGCAATCCCAGCGATTGTTCTAGAAGACGCAGGTCCCCGCCGGTCCCAGCGGTCAAGGAATTTAATTCATTCGAAGGGAACACAAAGGTGGTGCCATCCCGCTGCCCGACTCCAAAGGCGCGCAGATTGTCTATGGTCGTGTACCGGGTTGCGCCGTCCTTAAACCTGGCAAGGTGCTGTTCTATGTAGTCGGCGGAAAGGTACTGAGCCGGATCGGGGCGCTGCCCCTTGGGGATGCTGAGGATCGCATCGCGCTGTTCTTTTGTCAAAGGGCTGCCATGTGGTGAATCCATTTGTTCACCCGCGACATCGCCCACCGCCTCGGCTGCGTGCAGTTGCCCGGGACGGCCATCGAGCGGCTCGATGGCGTTGCCGTGCCGATCGAGGTAGCCCACCGCGGTCCTGTCGACCGCGTGCTCGCCCCATGACGGAGGCCAGCCCGAGCGCGCGAAGCGGTCACCGACCCGTTCGTAGAGATACACCGTGCCGCCCTCGTTGACGGCAATGTAGGCATGTCCACCCTGCTCGTGGCCACCCGACCAGCGTGAAGCCAACACCGCGGCCGACCCGTCGCCGTACTGCAACAGCGCATTGTGCACGTCCGAGTAACTCGCGAAATGCGACGTCGAGCCGCACGCTTCGAACAGGTCTCGGGCGGGCACCCCGGCCGGCCCCGGTGCGGTCTGCAACGCGACCTCGCGCCCATATCGGCGAGCCAAGAAGTCAGCGACGTCGTGCGCGCAGTCTCCGACGTGGTCCCCGCTGTCCACGAAATGCCAACGCGGATCCAAGAATCGGCGCCCCGCATCAGCGGGATCGCCGGTGCTGGTTTCCAGCGGGCGGCTCTCCGCCGGTTCGACGGTGCGCGGCCAGCCATGCTCGAAGGGCGCCAATTCGAGCCGGTGTTCTTCGGTGTGCACGCGCTCGAACATGCCGGCGCCGATGCGGCCGAAATTGGCCAGCGACTCGGTGCGGACACCGTCCGGGTGCGCGTCGAACCGGTAATAGGCCGAGTGGGTGCCGGCGGTGCCGTCACGGCCGACCAGATGGTCCATATAGCGCGGGAACTCGGCGGTGATCCGGCGGGCCCCGAACACCCCCATCGCCGGATCCACGCCCAGGCCGCGGCCGAAGAACCGCCCGTTCGACAGCGGCGTGCGCCCCCCAAACATGGTGATGGGGTCGCGGGAGGAGGATGCGACGAAAACCCGGTCCTCGACTCTGAATTCGGATGCGTTACGGATTGGCCCGGCGCCAGGCGAACCGGCCAGCGTGATGCTGCGCGCGGTGGTGGCCAGGCGACCGCCGTGGCCCGCGAAGCCGGTGGTGGTCGAACCGTAGGAATGCCCGAAGATGTCGTTGCCGGCGAAACGGCTGCCGTCACCGGCGAACGCGTCGCGGGCGGCGCAGAAGGCCGCCAAGTCGCCGTGCAGGATGTCGCCACCGGCGCGCGCCAACCGGGTGTGCGCGACGTCCCACAGGCCCTTCAACCCTTGCGGCGCGTCGTAACCTATCCACGCGATCGACGCCACCCGCGCCTCGGGATTTTCCATCCGCACCGACTGCAAATGGTTCATCGCATTCGCGAGGTTAATCGAGAGGCTTTCGATCGTCGTCGAGTAGCCGGGCACATGCCACGACACCGCGTCCGCGGAGAACGGGTCGTGGCCAACGCTGACGACCATCCGGCCGTCCCCGTGAAAGACGTGCGGGTCGAAGGCCAAGACGTGCACCTGGCCGCCGAGACGCGCGACCTCGGCCTTCGCATTGTCAAGTGTCCGTTGCAGATCGGCGTAGCGCCGCAATTCCTTGCGTTCGGCGCGGGTCAGGTGCTCGCCGGAGTCCTTGCGGGACTGCAGCTCGTCGTGCAGCCGGGCCAGTTGGTGCTCGTTGGCTTCGGTCCGGGCCCATGGGGGAATACCCTCCGCGTTGCCGATTTCGCGAGGGTAGGAGTCGATCAGCGCGCGCTGTTCCTCGCCGCTGAGCTCGCGCCACCAAGCGGCGTTGTCCCTGGCCCGTTGCTCTCCGAAGAGCTTGTCCGCCAAGTGATGTCGCACCTCGTCCGGCCGAACCGGCGGAATCCGTTTCCACAACGCCTCGTTCGCGATGCCACGCGCGTGCTCTGTGTCAGGGTTCGAGGCGACCTCACGCCCGCGGTCAGTGGGATCGATCTCGTGGTGCCCTGCTTCGGAGTCCGTGGCATGCGTCGAATGGCGTGGGCCCTCAGGCGGTTCTGCGCTGGCTGCGTCGGGTCGATCTGCGCCAGCTGCCGCAGAGCTTGGTTCAGTTGTGCCAGCTAACGCTCGGTGGTCGCTTCTTCCGGCCAGATCCCGTTGTTCTGCCGGCTGAGCCATTCCGCGTGGGACATCGCCACGCTCGACAGGGCGTCCGCCGGCTCGCTCATCAACGTGAGCTTGTTGATGGTCAGTGGGTGATCTCGTCTGGGCGCGGGTGGATCCGTCAACGAGACCGCCGTCATGCGATAGGCGATGGTCTGGGGATCCTCCCGAGTGCGCCGGATCGTGATCCGCCACTGGTGCGGATAGATCTGGTTTCCCGTCTGCCGCCCCGCGCGTTTGGCCGCCGCGTAATCCTCCGCGATCGTCTGTGGCGCCAGGCTCGAATGCGCCGTCACCACCCCGGTTTCCGAGTCGATCACCAACCTCCCCAGGCCCACCGCCTTGCCCGCCGCGATCTCCTCGGGTGACAGGATCGGCGAACAGACCCAGCCCATCTCGAACGGCATCACCCGATAGTCGGTGCCGGGCGAGATCTGGGCCAGGTACGCCAGCGCTTGTTCCTGCGTGTCCAGTTCCACCATGTTGGCCTCCTTGGGCAGGCGGTCCGAAATGATCGGGCGCAATCGGGGTGAACCACAACGAAGCCGAGCGGTCCGCAAGTCGTGTCGGCGGGTGGTCGGACGTCACCGAATGCTGAGGATCCCACCACACCGGACCCGACGCGTCGCGCGGGTACACGACGACGGTCGCATGCGCGCCGTCCACGACGGGCCTTCCATACCTGTCGAAGATCGGGTTGCCGTTGTGGTCGACAGCGTGCCACTCGTTGATGACCAAGGCCGATGCGCCCGGACCCATCGTTTCGATCTTGTTGTGCAGCGCGTCGAATTGTTCGGGCACGGACAACTTGAGGTCCCCTCGTTGGAGACCCTTGCCCAGCCATGCTTTTGCACGCGCATAGCCGTTGGCTTCGCCGCTACGCAAATCGATGGTGCCGTCAGGCAACTTGTCCAAGAATCGCGGCGCGGAGACGGTCGGGTCGCCGTAGAACGACGCCAACGCCGCCAACGAGCAATCCACACAATTGTTGCCGCGGCCGTCGACGTGCGGTCCGCCGTCGTTGATGAGACTGCCGTAGGGGTGGACGCGGGGGTCGGCCCAGTTGGTGTAACCGCCGGCAGGATCAGCGCAGGCCTGCCGCACCGCGGCCTGATACGCCGGATCCTCAACGGCTCTAAGCTCGTTCGGTCCGTAGATGCGGTGGTTCGCCGGGTTGTCGAAGCCCGTCGGGTCGACGGGGCCGGGGCCGGGCGACGGTGGTGGGTCATCGCCGCCAGGTGGGCCATCAGGTCGCCGGGACGGGTCATTGCGCGGATCGTTTCGTGAATCATGTTGTGCTGCAGCGCGATCCGAGCCGTTGCTTCCTAACGTGTCCCCGACCGGCCGGAACGTGTGACGATCGGCGTCGTAGAACAGGGCGGAGCCGACAACGGGCGGCGGCACTTCGGCGTCGTGGGGCGACGTTGTCTCGCCAAGCCGTTCCGAGTCGGATTGTGCGGCATGGTCTTTACCGTGAGCGGCGGAGGCTTCGGCGTGCCCGGCCGGCTCTCGGCGTTGGTTATCGACCAAACGGTTCTCATGGTCCGCGGGATGCGACTGGGTCGCCGGGTCGGCGGCGCCCCCGCGCCCGGCCCCCGGACGGTGTTCGTCGCGGAGTGGCGGGGCGTCCCGCGGTGGCTGTCCGTTACTGGCCGGCTGTGCGTCGCGTGGTGGTGAGGTGTCCCGCTGCGGCACCGAATCGCGTCGTGGCTGCCCGTCCGGCGCGGGCTGGGCCTCGCGGGACGGCTGCGGATCGCGTGGCGAATCGTGCGGTAGTTGCGCGCCTCGGGATAGCTGGCCGTCGCGTGTGGGAGCCGCAGTGTCACGGACCGGATGAGGTGGGGCCTCGGTGCCCGCCGACGCGTGCGCGGTGTCGGGTGTCGTTCTCGGCGACGACGCAGCGGGCGCGACGGCATCGAAGCTGCGGGCGGCGGGCGCGACGGCATGCGCCGCGGGAGCGTCGGATACGCCGGCCTTTGCGGACGGCTGCGGCGAGCCCGCCGGTGTGGAAGCGGCGGCGCCGTGGCCGCTCGGTGGCGCCGTGGACGACGCTGCCGTCGCGGGCGCATCGGCAACGTTGGGATGAGCGCCGCTCGCCGGCCCGGCATGGGTCCCGACGGGTGCATCGGTACCGGCGAGCGCCGTCGTCGGCGGCATGGGCGCGGCGTCATGTCCCGAGTTGAAGGGCACATCCACCTTGCCGGCATTGCCCGGCGCCGGCGGGGACTCCGGGGAGTGGACGTTGCCGGCCGGGGATGACTCGACCGGTGGCGTCCGGGGCTGCTCGGTCACCGGCAGCGGGTCGACCGTCGGCGAGCCGGTACGGTCGCCCCCCAGCGCAGTCTCAGGCGCGCCCGGCGTATGGACCGTCGGGCTGCGCACCCCGTCCACGGCGCCGAACACCGCGCCGGCGCCTGCGGCGTCCGTGAGATTGACGTGACCGGTCAGGGCCTGTTGGGCGGCCAGGGCTCCGCCGGCGTTGCCGACGAACGAGGCGCCGAAGTTCTTCGCGCGGTTACCCAGCGCAGTACCCGCGTCGAAATCGTGCGCTCCCTTGATGACCGGGCCCATCACGGCGCCAGAAATGGCGCCGGATTCCACATCGCTGCGAAACGAGCTCCAATCGAAGTCGTGGCGATTGCCTTGCAATATCTGCTGGCCCTGAATGCCGGCATTCAGAGCGCCGGACATGGCAGCGTTCACCGCCGCGCCCTCGAGCGCCCGCACCACCAGCGCGGTGATGACGCGTGCTATCGCCTCCGAAGCCACTTTGGCGACCGCGGCGCGGATGATCGCCGATATCGCCGCCTCGGCGGCGGCCACCGCCGCGGCGATTTCTGCCGGAGCCGTCCAGTTGATCCACGAGGTCGCAATCAGCGCGGTCACCGTGGCCGCCAATGCAACCAGGTTCGCGATGAACATTTCCTTGGCGAACTCGATCTCGGTTGCGACCTTGTCGACGGCATCGGCCAATTGGCGCAGCTGCCCGGCGGTTTGGTCGATCGCAGGTACGAACGGTTCGAGCCGCTCATTCACCGCGTTGTGAATGTCGCCTGCGGTGAATCCGGAGAGTGTCGTCTGAGTGGCGGAATTCAACTCGCCTTTCAGCCGCTCCAATTCGTCGGCGTAGTGCCGCCACCGATCCGCCTGCCGCCGGCACGCGGTCTCGTCGCCTTCGGGAAACGGCTCGCCGATCATGTCGCCGACCCACCGCAACCAGCCGGGAAGTTGGATGCCCACTGGTCACGCGCTCCGCTCGAGGCCGGTGGCAGAACGGGCCCGGGCACCCGGCGGCCGGCGTGTCACGGTGACCCGGCTCCGTCGACCGAGGCGATGGCTAGCCAGCGACGCCGCCGTCTTGCGCCACGATGCTGTTTGCCGCATCGGTCAGCGTGGGCGCTACGCTTTGCACCGCTTTCGTCAAGTCGCTCACGTGACCGATGACTTGTTGGCGGTCTGGGTCGAACTTTTCGGCGAAACTCGATCCGATCTTGTCGTGCGACCATGGTGAGTCACCGGCAAGTTCCGCGTTCAAGCTGTTCAGCAAAGAGCCGAGGGAATTGCCGAGTTGGTCGAACTGGCTGATCCCGGCCCGTGCTGCGCCGTCGTCGTATTCGAATTGTCCTGCCATGTTCCTCTCCCTGACCTGCTCGACGACTAGATTCACCCGTTGTCGCGGATCTTCAGATGCCACTCCGCAGGGCCGGCTTCGCGGCGATCATCGCCACTTTGCGCTTCCAATTCCGCTGCGACGGCGCGCCGTTCCCGGGAACCCGGCGGGGACAACGGAACCTCCGGTCGCAGCGGCTCGAGCTCGTCGGCCACCGTCGTCGGCTGAACCCCGAATTGGGCGACTTGCTGCCATAAGCCGGCTTGAAACGCGTCGGTTTTCGCGCGCATCTTCGCCGCTGCCGCCTGCGCCGCTTGCACGACGGCAGCTCCCGCTTCGGCGCAGGTCGTCTCGGAGAACAGCGAATCGTCGAACTCGGCCTGCACCACGACGCCCTGGGCGTTCACCCACACGTGCGCCAGACGGTCGTCCGACCAGGCATCCGCGGTCTCGATCGCCAACCGCTGAGCGGATCGCGCGGTCGCGCCCTGGAAATCCTGCAGGTCCGACAGCAGACGGTCCAGATCGTGCCCGCCGGAGTTCGCGTCCCCGAACAGGCCCCCGAGCCGGCCACTGAAACCGCCCACGACTTCCCCCGTAGCAAGTGTTGTGCCGTTGCAACCGTTGTGACTGTGCCGATAGCTTAAGGTGTCGCCGCTGGGCAAATGCGCACCAGCTTTCCGGCTGCTCAGTTCCGCGAACCGCGGGGCCTTCCACGGCGGCGGGGCCGTACCTGATATCCGCCGCGTTCAGCCAGTGAACGCAAGCGGCGCAACGCGAACTCGCGTGACCGGCCTGACTCGGGGACCACCACCCCGGCCCATAGCCCCTCCACGCCCGGTACTTGATACGCCTCACTCGCGCACAGCCAGCGGCGCGGGCACACCAGACACGCTGCTCTGGCATCGTCGTCGGGTTCGGTGGTCGTCCATCGTTCGGGATCAGCCGTACACGCCGGGACGTACTCGTCCAGGGGTACGGACAAGGGGATTATTGCTGCGGTCATCGCTTCCCTCCCACTTCCTGCGCGTGCGCGCCGCCGATGCGACGACATACTTAGGAATCTAGCACGAGCGCTACGATTAAAGCATAGCTGCTACAAGAACGCCACAACTCAAGGGTCGTGTCTTTCGGTGCACCGGTCCGCCTAGTTGGCGGCGGCGGCCTCAGGGCGAGGTGGCGCTGTCGTCGGCGTTCAGACCAACGGGCTCGGGCGCGACGACGTAGCCTCGCCCTGTTCGCTCACACCCTGATCACTGATAGCGCTGGACACGCATGAGCGATCTGGTCGAAATCGGTGTCCTGCGTCACCACAGGAAGACCGTGCTCGATCGCCGTTGCCGCAATGAGCGCGTCGGTCAGCTTCACCGCCCGATGGACGCCTGCGGCTCGGCAGTCGACGACGAGTCGAGCCCACGAAACCATCACCGCTTCGCTAATCGGGATGGGATCTGCAGCGCGCGCCAGCGCGAGTGTGTCCGCTCGTCGTGATCGCGTCACCGGATCGCCAGCAGTCAGCACACCCAGTTGCAGTTCGCCGATGGTTATGACCGAAAGTGCGACGCGTTCAGGAAGTTTCGCGATTGCGCGGCCAACTTCGCGCGCGATGAACACCGACGTGTCCAGTAGTCCGGCTTCGACCTCGACGTCGGTCACAGATCGTCGAGGGTCTGACCGGCAAGGTCGTTGAGTTCGTCGGTCAGGCGTGCGTCAGCCGAACGTTCGATGAGCTCAGTTCGCAGATGATCGCCCGACAGCCATCGGACGCGACGTCGATGCGGCACGATATCGGCGACCGGCTCGCCGTGCACCGTCAGCGTCACCTGCTCGCCAGCCCTGACCGCGTCAATCACCTGACTCGTGCGATTCCGCAGATCTCGAACACCGACTTCCATGTGCGACACCGTAGCACAAAAGCGCTCTGACAATCGGCGGATCTTCCGCCCTGAGCGGTACGAGAAAAACGTAGCAATGCAAAGGGGCCTCGAAACGGCAAGGCCTTCCGGCCGCTATTGCGACGACGTCCGGTACTCGGGTTCGGCCGCCACCTGCTGCGGTTGGGCCGGCGCTGAGGAGTGGCCGACATTGGGCAAGCCCGGCGACGGCTGATCGCTGCGCTGGCGGGAAGCATGACCGTCGGCCTGTGCTGAGGTCGGGTCGCCGACGAAATCCGCATAGCTGGCGTCCGGCGGTGCCGAGGCCCGCTGCGGTGCCGAGACGTGCTGGACCTGCTGGGCCTGCGCGCTAGCGGCCTGCAGCGCTGTTTCCGGCTCGGTTTGCTGCGCGTACTGACCCCAGTACTGCGCCGCGGACTGCGCATACTGCTCGGCGTAGGCGGCATACCAGGCTTGCAGCCCGTCGGGGGTGCTGGGCTGAGTCAGCAAGGCGCCGACCGCGGCGATCGCCTGTAAGGCGTTGAGCACCACGAGGACCCACAATGCCCAACCGGGCTCGGTCCCGTCGGGAACGCTGATCAGCCTCGACAGCGCATCCAGGAAGCCGACCGCAGCCAGCGCGGCGACGACTTTCGTGGCCGGAGTCTGCCCGCGAAACAACCCGAACGCCGCGACCAGAGCCGCGAGCACGGCAAACCGGACATCCCAGTCGATGCCGCCCGTGTTCGGGATCCCGTAGCTGACCAGGTAGCTGCACAGCCCCAACAGCACGACGACCAACGTCAGGTGACGATCCGACAGTCGCGGACCGCCTTCCGGTTCGACGGGCCACTGCGAGTAGCCGTCGTACGCGCTTGGTTCCGCTGAGTAGTAGGCGCCGAAACCAGACGGATTAGCCATGATCACTCCTTGAAAAGCCGGGTTTACGCTAGCGCACCCGAGCAGGGCAAATGAGCATCGATAGGTCAGTCTTCGGCGGCCAACGACGCTTTGAGGTAGCGCATCTCCTCGTCGGTGGCGACCATGGTGACCACCGACGAGCCGGCCCGGGTGCTGACTTTGACGGTGTCGGTGTCGATGTCGAGCAATTCCAGCGCGACGTCGGCGTTGGCGGTCACGGCCGAATCCGGCGGGACCACCACGATCACGGTCACCCCAACTCGCACCGATTCCTCGGCCACGCCGTCGAACATCTCCACCGAGTAGTTGCGATCGGCTCCCGCCTGCATGGACCCACGGTTGAAATCGGTGACCCAGAGCAGGTCGTGATCGTCGACCTCGTCGACCATGGTGCGCCACTTCGCCGGGCGCCGGCTGTGGACCAGAACGTGCGCGCCCAGCGCCAGTGACCGCAGCACCACTTGCTGCGCCAAGTGCAGCGTCCCGGCGATTTCGACCCGGCGGATCTGCGGGCCGAACAGCGACAGCGCTACCGCGCGACCGTGGTCGTCGGCGCCGATCACCTGCCCGCATCCGGAAGCCGGGATGTGCAGCTGCTGGAAGTCCTTCACCTCGGCGGTGCTCGCCGATGTGCTTGAGTAGGCCCACTTTTCGACCTGGCGCGGCGGAGGAGGCACTGGCAGCGTGGCGGCCAACGCGGAGTACTGGTAGCCGCGCAGATGAGTCAGGCCACGCAGATTGATCCGGGCGCGCCCATGGGTGTCAAACCGAGCCAACCCGCGAATCTGGACCGGACCGCGCGGACGATCGCGACGCAACGTCAGGCACATCGTGGTCGAGTAGCTGGGAATGGTCCACAGCAAGCCGAGTCCGGGGGTGGTGAGCATCCGCGGTTTGATGGCGAAGCTGCGCAACCGGAAGCGCCCCTCCCGGCACGTGCGCCAGGTCTCCTCGACCGTGGCCAGATCCACCCCGTCGGCCAATTGGTTGGTGGCCTGGCCGATTTCACTGGCCGTCAACACCCGGGTACGCAGGCCGCCCTCGGTCAGCCGATTGGCGACCCGGCGCGTGGCGGTGGTGGCCGCACGCAGGATTCCGTCACGGCCCCCGCCGCGCCGGCGCACCGCGGCTGCACACCTGGACGGGTCGAACCGGATGGCGACCCACACGCTGCGTTGGGCGATCGCCGGCAGTGGACCCAGGACCGCGTCGTACACCGCGGCCACCTGGCTGTGACCTTGTGACCGAGCGCCCTGACTGATCACATCGATCGAATCCAGCGTGATGTCGAATTGCTGCAGGCAATCGACCAGGGCCTGCACCGGCACGGTCTCACCGGACACCGTCATGCCGGGCTCCATGATCGTCATCGCCTGCGGATTTTCCTCGATCTTCAGCAGCGACATCAAAGTGCTTCCGTCCCAACGAAAACCGATCAGCGCACCCTCGGCCATCGGCACGTCGAAGGGTTCGGCCGGAGTCTTCTTCTTGGCCCGCTTACGACGCTGCAGCCAAAAACCGGTGCGCAGCGCGATCGACCGGGGCAGCGTCGTGCCGCGGAGGCGAACCACCACGATCAGCGCCACGGCGAGCCCGGCCAGGCTGCCCTGCCAACCAGGGAACTCGAGGAGCGGCGCTGCCACCGTCCCCGCCGCAACGAGCAGCTGCAGCACCAACAGGTCGGCCAGCGGCAGCAGGCGCTGGGCGCCGATATCGATCGTCGACCGAAGGGGGTTCGCCTCCGATGGCGTGCCCCGGCTCGGGGGCGTCGTCGGGCGGCGCGGCACAGAGGGATCTTATCGAGTCCGCAGTACGAAAACTTGCGCGCGTTTAGCCATCGGCGTTGTTATACGCTACCGAAGCTCGGTGCTGGACCGACGCTGATGGGAGTGGGTTATGCCCGCGCAAATCACCACGCGCGCGCAAGTAAATGGCTATCGGTTCTTGATTCGGCGACTGGAGCACGCGCTGATTCGCGCCGACTCCCGGATGATCCACGACCCGATGCGCGGGCAGATCCGGTCGCTGCTGGTAGGTCTGGTGATCGCCGTCTTGGTCACCGGCGCGTGCGGCGTGCTGGCGTTTTTCAAACCGTCGCCCAGCATCGGAAATGCGCAGATCTTGCTCAGCGCCTCCAACGGCGGCCTGTACGTGCGCATCGGCGATCGCGTGCACCCGGTGCTCAATTTGGCGTCTGCCCGGCTGATCACGGGAAAACCCGATACGCCCAAATCGGTTGCCGACAAATGGCTCAACCAGCTGCCCCGCGGCCCGATGGTGGGAATCATAGGGGCGCCCAACAGCATTCGCGGTGGCGCTGACATGCGCACGTCGGCGTGGACCGTGTGCGACACCATCGCGACCCCGGATGTGACCAAGAGCACCGGGACGGCCAGCGTGCAGACCACCGTCATCGCCGGCGATCTCACGTTGGGCGACGACATCCGCGGAGCTGCGCCGGCGCAGATGCTGCTGGTCAAGTCCGGCGACGCGGTCTTTTTGATCTACGACGGCGTCCGTGCCCAGATCGATCCCAACGACTCGGCCGTCGTCAACGCCCTGCATCTACAGAATGCGCAAACCCGCCCGATCTCCGGGTCATTGCTCAACGCGTTTCCGCTGGTGCCGCCGATCAGGTCGGTGGTCATTCCCGGCGCCGGCAGCGTGATCGCGGACAACCCTATTTTCGCGGCCTACCCGGTGGGCTCGATCGTCAAGACCGTCGACTCGCGCGGCGAGCAGCTCTATGTGGTGTTGCCCAACGGGCTGCAGCCGGTCTCGTCCGCGGCCGCCGACATCATTCGCTACAGCAACCCCAATGAGGTTGCCGCACAAGGGGCAAGGGAGGTGCCGCCGGCGTTGGTCAGCCGAGTCCCGATCGTCCACACGCTTCCGGTCGACCACTATCCAAGCGGGACACCGCAAGTCGTCAACGCCGAGCCGGACCGGGTGGTGTGCATGGCCTGGGAACGGGCGAACAGCGCCGCGCAAGCCACCGTCCGGCTGCTTGTGGGCCATCGTCTGCCCATTCCCGACGGCGCCCAGCCGGTCGCCCTGGCCACCGCCGACGGCAACGGGCCGGGCGTCGACGAGGTATACCTCAAGCCGGGCACCGGCGAGTACGTCCAGGCCACCGGCGGCGATGCGGACAGCCGGGCGATGGGCCAACTGTTCTACGTCTCCGATGCCGGTGTGCGCTACCACATCAAGGATTTGCCGACCGCCGCCGCGTTGGGAGTCACCGGGGTGCGCGATCCGCGAGTGGACGGCGACGTTCCGCAATTGGCGCCGTGGCCGGTGGTGTCGCTGCTACCGGCCGGTCCGGAACTGTCCCAAGAAGCGGCGCTGATCGCGCACGACGGGATGGGCGCTGACCCGCGCGGGTCGAAGGTCGAACAACCGAAGTCGTAAGCCCTCAGATGCGCAGTTCCCGAAACATCGCGTACAGCCGCACAATCCAGCAACACAGCGGGAACACCAGCGCGATCGCGATGTACTCCAGGATTTCGACCTGGCGGCGCATCACGGGTGAGAACTCCAGCCTCGGCGCGATCACCCCGCACGCGACGACCAACGCCATCAGCACCACCACGGTCAGCGCCGCGTAGAACTCCCAATTGTCAAGGCCCACCGCCATTTTGACGATCGACAGCAGCGCGATCGCCAATCCGCCGCCGATCAGCGTGGCGGACTGCACCAGATCGTGGTGGGTGCGTCCACGCAGGCACAGGACGGTGGCCACCGCGATCGCGAAAACCGTGCCCTGCCAATAGAACCGGCCGCTGACGTCGACCGCCAGGTAGCAGCCGACGGTCGCGGTGATGGCGGCTGCCATCAGTATCCCGGTCAGGTATTGACTGGCCCGCTGAACGCGGACGATCATACCTTCCTCGGTCGGTATCACCTGCTTGCCGACGGCGTTGACGCCTTCGACGGTGGTTCCGCCCTGGGTTTCGATGTCGTCGAGCGGCTCGCCGGCCGTCGGCACCCGCGGGACCGGCAGCTTGGCCAGCAGGATCGTCACCCGCGGAGACAGGTAGACGACGATCACCGCCACCGTTGCCAGCACCGCGCCCACGGCCCGTGGCGGCGGGTTCCACAGCAGGTCAACCACTGCCGCGGCGGCGCCGATCACAGCCAGTGAGATCACCGCGGTATGGAGCGCCCGGCCGCGTCCGGTGATCAGCAACACCAGCAGCGACGCCAGTCCGGTCAGGCCGAAGGCCATCGGCAGCGATTTCGCACCGAAGGCGTCGGGCACGACATACAGCGAGCCGCTGAACAGCAGCGGAATCCCCACCGCTGCCACCCACTCGGAATGCCGGGCACCCCCCGAGCGGTGGGCGAGCAGGCACGCCGCGAGCACAGCGAAGACCCCGACACCCAGGGCGGTGGCGGGAATGTACGGGTGGGCGGCGTAACGCGGCAGCAAAAACGCGGCGGCGACAGTGGCCGCCAGCCCGACCCCGAAGCAGCTGACCAGCCGAGCGTCGCGGGCAAGCCAGCTGAGGATCGGAGTGCCGGCTTGCTCGGTGCTCTCGACGGCATCGTCCACGTCGTCGAACAGCATCGGGCGGGCGGGCTGGTCGATTTCGCGGATCGTCAGTAGCTCACCGTCGTAGACGTTGGCCTCGCTCAGCGACCGGCTGGGGTCGATCGGGTCGTCACCCAGCCGCGCCAGCGTCCACTTGCCCTCGGTGGTGTCGAACACAAATCTTTCTGGTGCTTCAGGTCCTCGGTCCGGTCCGCCATGTGCCGCCAACTGTTCATTGGCGATGCCGATCACCTCGTCGATGAAGGCGGCAATGCTGGTATTGGCCGGCAGCCCGAAGTCCAGCCGCAGGTCGCCGACCACCAGCGTGACCCGGCTGAGCGTGGGTTCGACCTCCGATTCCGCGTCAAGTTCGGACAGCGACGGCGGTAGAGTCATCGCTCGGCCTCCTGGGGAATTTTGGGTCATCGGTTGGTGACAATACCTAGGGACGTCGTTAAATCTTCTTACGAGTTTCGGGGAATGACCTGTTGAGTACGCAGGGTTTTGTGCGCCGACTGCGGGTGTCACCGCCGCGGATGCCGGGGGGTGAAGTCAACCTGCAGGCGCCGCCGGAGGTGCCGCGGGTGATTCCGGGCAACCTGCTGATGAAGCTGCTGCCGTTCGTGCTGATCGTTGCCATCATCGGCATGATCGCGCTGATGGTGACCGTCGGGGGCCGGGACCTGACCAAGAATCCGATGTTCCTGATCTTCCCGATGATGATGGTCATGTCGATGGCGGGCATGTTCATGGGCGGTGGCGCGCGGTCCGGCAAGGCCGCCGCCGAGCTCAACGAAGAGCGCAAGGACTACTTCTCCTACCTGGCCAACCTGCGCGACGACGCCGACATGACCGGCGAGGGACAGCGCACGGCGCTGGAGTGGAGCCACCCCGATCCGCGGGCCTTGGCCGACGTGGTGGGCAGCCGCCGGATGTGGGAACGCCGACCCAGCGACACCGACTTCTGCCACGTCCGGGTCGGGATCGGAACGCATCGGCTGGCCACCCGGCTGCTGGCCCCCGAGACCGGTCCGCCAGAGGATCTCGAACCGGTGTCTACCGTGGCGCTACGCCGCTTCGTCAAGACCCATTCCGTGGTGCACGCGCTGCCCACGGCGGTGTCGCTGCGGGCATTCCCTGCCGTCAGCTTCGAAGGCGACCGAAAACTGGCGCGGCAGCTGGTGCGGTCGATGGTGCTGGAGCTGTGCGCGTTCCACGGTCCCGACCATGTGCAGGTTGCGGTGGTCACCGCCAATCCGGACGGCGAGAACTGGCGCTGGGTCAAGTGGCTGCCGCACGCCCAACACGCCACGGCCCGCGACGGCATGGGCTCGCTGCGCCTGCTTTTCCCCAGCCTGGAACTGCTGGAGCGGTCGCTCGCTGCCGATCTGGGGGAGCGCGGCCGGTTCAGCCGCAACGCCGAGCCGATCAAGGGCCTCAAACAGCTGGTGGTGATCATCGACGACGGGTACATCAGCGGCACCGAGCGGTTGGTCACCGATGCCGGATTGGACAGCGTCACGCTGCTGGACCTGAACGGCGCCGACGCGGCGGCCAACCGGCGCGGGCTGCAGCTGGTCCTAGAAGGCGGCCCGGACGGCGAGCACGTCGGGGCGCGCACCGCGGTCGGCGTGGAACGATTCGCCACCCCGGACACCATCACCATCGCCGAGGCCGAGGCGACGGCCCGTCGCATCGGCCGCTACCGGCTGGCCAGCGCCGCGCACATCGTCAGCCTGGAGGCCGACTCGCGGGCCACCGACCCGGGGCTGATGACGCTGTTGAAGATTCCCGACGCCGCCGAGATCGTCCCCGAGCAGGTGTGGCGCAAGCGCTCACCGCGGGAACGTCTGCGGGTGCCGATCGGCTACACACCCAACGGCCAGCCGCTCGAGCTGGACATCAAGGAGTCCGCCGAGTCCGGTATGGGTCCGCACGGATTGTGCATCGGCGCCACGGGTTCGGGTAAGTCGGAGTTCCTGCGCACGCTGGTGCTGTCGATGGTCACCTCGCACTCGCCCGATGTGCTGAACCTGGTGCTGGTCGACTTCAAGGGCGGCGCAACGTTTTTGGGGCTCGAAGGGGTGCCGCACATCGCGGCGATCATCACCAACCTCGAAGACGAGCTCATCCTGGTCGACCGCATGCGCGACGCGCTGGCCGGTGAGCTGAACCGTCGTCAGGAGCTGCTGCGCGCGGCCGGCAACTTCCCCAACGTCAACGAGTACGAACGCGCCCGGGCCAACGGCGCGGAGCTGGACCCGCTGCCGGCGCTGTTCATCATCGTCGACGAGTTTTCCGAATTGCTCTCGCAGAAGCCGGATTTCGCGGAGCTGTTCGTGATGATCGGCCGCTTGGGCCGGTCGCTGCACGTGCACCTGCTGCTGGCTTCCCAACGCCTCGAAGAAGGCAAGTTGCGCGGGCTGGACTCGCATCTGTCGTATCGGATCGGCCTGAAGACCTTTTCTGCCGGCGAGTCGCGCAGCGTGCTGGGCGTGCCGGACGCCTACCACCTGCCCAGTGTGCCGGGCTCGGCCTTCCTGAAATGCGATGCGTCCGAACCGGTTAGGTTCAACACGTGCTATGTGTCGGGTGAGTATGTCCCGCCGCGCCGCGCCGCAGACGGTGGACGGGGTAGGCAGCTGGGCGCACTGGCGCCGAAGCTATTCACCGCCACGCCGGTCAAGAAGGATGCGGTGCCGGCTGCCGCCGATATCCAGGCGGACACGCCGGATACGCGGGATTCCAGGACGCCCCCGTCTCCCACCAAGACGACATTGCTCGACGTCGTCGTGTCGCGCTTGCGGGGGCATGGCCGGCCCGCCCACGAGGTGTGGTTGCCGCCGCTGGACGAAAGCCCGGCGATCAATCAGCTACTGCCGAACGCGAATTGGTCGGCACACGAGAACCTCGATGGTCGATTGTGGATGCCCGTTGGGGTGGTGGACCGTCCCTACGATCAGCGCCGCGACGTATTGATGGTCGATCTGTCCGGTGCGCAGGGCAACGTCGCGGTGGTCGGCGGCCCACAGTCGGGTAAGTCGACGGCATTGCGCACGCTGATCATGTCGGCGGCGGCCACGCATACCCCGGAGCAGGTGCAGTTCTTCTGCCTGGACTTCGGCGGCGGCACGCTGTCCAGCCTGGCCAATCTGCCGCACGTCGGCGGAGTGGCCGGGCGGATGGATGCCGACGCGATCCGTCGCACCGTGGCCGAGGTTTCGGGGGTGCTGCGTGCCAGGGAAGTACGGTTCCGCGATCTCGGCATCGAATCGATGCGGGACTTCCGGACGCGCAAGGCGCATTTGGCTACCCTGCCGCCCGAGGTGGCAGCCCAGGACCCGTTGAGCCAGGACAAGTTCGGCGACCTGTTTTTGGTGATCGACGGCTGGGCATCGATCAGAAGCGACTTCGAGATGCTCGAGCCTGCCCTGAATTCGCTTGCCGTCCAGGGTCTTTCGTACGGGATACACCTGGTGATCTCCGCGTCACGGTGGATGGAGATGCGCGCCGCCGTCAAGGACATGCTGGGCACCCGCATCGAATTGAAGTTGGGTGATGCGCTGGACAGCGACGTGGGCCGCCGGTTCAACGAGCTGATTCCCGTCGGCCGCCCGGGGCGGGGCATGAGTCACGAACGGCTGCACATCCTGATCGCACTGCCGCGCCTCGATTCCAGTTCGGGCGTGGAGGATCTGCCCGAGGGCGTGGCGGCCGCGGTCGCTGAGATGCGCGCGCACTACGGCAACCGGCAAGCGCCCCGCGTGCGGATGCTGCCCCACAAGGTGGATCGGACCGCCGTGGTCCGGGCGGCGAAATCGGCGGGGATGCTCGGCAAGTCACGCGTGGCCATCGGCATAAACGAGGCCGAATTGATGCCTGTGGTATTGGATTTCGACGCGCAGGCACATCTGGTGGCCTTCGGTGACGCGGAGTGCGGCAAGACCGGTCTGCTCCGCAACATCGCCACCGGCCTGATGGAGAACACTACGCCCGACCAGTGCAAGATCGTCCTCGTCGACTTCCGTCGCTCGATGCTCGGCGTCGTGGCCAACGACTATCTGGGCGGATATGCCACCGCGTCGCAGTCCTGCGCGGAGCTGATGGCCGCGCTTGCCGCGAACCTCAAGGATCGGCTACCGCCCAGTGACATCACCCAGCAACAGCTCAAGGACCGATCGTGGTGGTCGGGCCCGGACATCTACGTGATGATCGACGACTACGACCTGATCGTGAGCGGCTCGATGAGCAGCCCGTTGAGCCCGCTGGTCGAATATCTGCCGCAGGCCCGCGATATCGGCCTGCGAATCGTTGTCGCCCGCCGCATCGGTGGCGCGGCGCGCGCCATGATGGACCAGTTCATCGGGCGGCTCAAGGACTTGTCGTGCAACGGTTTGGTGATGAGCGGGACGAAAGACGAAGGCGCCCTCTTCGGCTATAAGCCAACCGAAATGCCTCCCGGGCGCGGAATGCTGGTTTCGCGCACCATGAAGAGCGGAGTGATCCAGCTGTCCAGGATGCCGGACCTATGACCGGGGTCAGCGAGCTCAGGCGGCTGAAGGTGGTGTCGGCCGCACCTGAGCATGTTCGAGTGTCGGTCTTCGGTGGACGCACGCAGCTGGACATCGCGCTGCCACTGGATGTCCCGGTCTCTGGTTTCGTCCCGGAACTGGCGCGGCTCGTGCGTTCCCGGGGCAGCGAACGCGACGGCGAAACGACGTCGAAAGACGAGCGCCGCACCTTCTGGGTGCTCAGCCGATTCGACGACGGGACAGCGCTACAACCCGACCGGACGCTGCGCGAGGCCGGGGTGCGCAGTGGCGAATTGCTGCGGCTTTCCGCGCAGCGGGCGCTGTCGCCTCCGACACTCTACGACGACGTCGTCGACGCCGTCGGCCGGTTGAACAAGGCGGCTTATGTCGCCTGGAATGCGGCATCGGCGCGTTGGATGGCGTTCGCCGGTGTCCACCTCGCCGCGTTGGCCATGGTGTATTGCCTGCTCGGCCGGCACCCTCGCTACGTGCTCGTCGGCCTGGCCGCCGCGGTGGCGCTGACGCTGGTCGGGGGGGCCGCGCTGGCGCACCGTTCGTACGGACTCGACGACGTCGCCGCGGCGCTTGGCTGGGCGGCGATACCCATCACGGCCGCGATCGCCTGGGCCCTGCTGGCTCGTCACGGCGACTACGGACTGGCCACGGCCTGCGCGGTGGTGGTGGTGATGTGCGCCATCTACGACCGCGCGATCGGCACCGGGCACTGGGCGTATTTGGCTGCCGCGGTGGCGTTCGGCCTGCTCGGCATCGCGCTACTGGGCCGTGCGCTGCACGGGCGAGCCGACATCGTGCTGGTGACGTCGGCGGTCGCGGCGATACTGATGTGTCTCGTGGTGCCGCTGCTGACGGCGCGGCTGGGCCGATTCGAGACACCGACGGTCGCGGTGGAAACCAATCGAGAGGACTGGGACTTCGAGAACCCGTTTCAGCCGCCGGCCAACGATAGGGACCATTCGGGCACGGCCATGCCAACCGCGGAGGCCGTATGGGACAAGGCGAAGTCTGCGGCGGTAACGCGTGCGGCGCTGCTGGCCGGCTTGGCTGCCGCGGTGGCGGTGGACGTGACGCTGCTGTTCGCCGGCGTCGTGCGCTGGCCCGCGTTTGCGTTCGCGTTGGCGTGCGCGGGTGCGCTTGCCTTACGCAGCCGAACGTTCGGTACCTGGTTCGAGCGTGCGGCCTTGGCGGTGCCCGCCGTCGTGATCGTTGTGATCGGTTGCGTGCTCGCCCACGGCGGGGTCGGCGCGATGCCGGTGGCAGCGCTCTGCGTGCTGCTGGCGGTGTCCGTTGGTGCTGCGTTGGCCGGCTTGACCAGATCCGGCGATGGGTTGGACCGTCGGCTGGCAACGGCGCTTGCCTACCTGGAGTACGCGGCCGTCGGATCCCTGATCCCGTTGGCCCTGTGGGTGGTGGGCATTTACCAGCGGCTGGGAATCTGACGTGAGCCCGATGAGCGTCGGCCGACGAATCGCTGCCCTGGTGGCGGCGTTGATGCTGGTGGCGGCCACCAATGCGGCGCAGGCAGGCGCGATTCGGCCGCCGGTGGTGGAACCGGGCCCGCCGCCCGACGGGCCACCCGGGCCGATGGAGCCGACGGATCTCAAAGCGATCTGCGGAATTCCGACCGGTGTCTTGCCACAGACGGATTTCAGCCTGCAGACCAGTGCCGAGGCGATGCTCGGCTACCTGAACGCCTGGCGATTTTCTCGCGGGGCGGGACAAAAGGTCGCGGTGATCGACACCGGGGTGAATCGGCACCCGCGGTTGCCGGCGCTCGAGGGTGGCGGCGACTATGTCTCCAACACCGACGGCCTGCAGGATTGCGATTCCCACGGAACCCTGGTGGCGGGGATCATCGCGGCCGCGCCGAGCCCCGCAGACAGCTTCGCCGGGGTCGCTCCCGAGGCGAGGATCCTGTCGATCCGGCAGAACAGCACCGTTTACGGACTGAAGGAGGGCGGCTCCGGGCAGGCCAACGATCCCAATGCCACCTCGACCGGCTACGGCAACACCTTGACCTTGGCGTATGCGATCACCCGTGCGGTCAACCTGGGTGCCACAGTCATCAATTTGTCGGAGGTGGCCTGCAGCCCTGTCGGCGCCGGGCTTGAGGATGCGCCGCTCGGGCGCGCGGTTCGCTATGCCTACGAACACAACGTGGTCGTGGTGGCCGCGGCGGGGAACTTCAACAGCCAAGGTCTGTGCAAAACCCAAAACGCGATGCCCGACCCCAACATGCCGTTGCGGAGCGGGTGGGATTCGGTGCGGACCATTGCCAGCCCGGCCTGGTTCAGCGAGTACGTGTTGACGGTTGGTGCATTGACCACCTCCGGAGAGCCGGCCGACTTCAGCCTGCGCGGGCCCTGGGTGGGCGTAGCCGCGCCGGGCGAACGGATCGTCTCCTTGGACTCACACGGCCCGGGCCTGGTCAACGCCGTCCTGAGCCCACAGGGGTTGGCCGTGATCAACGGCACGAGCTTCGCGGCGCCGTTCGTGTCCGGAGTGGTGGCGTTGATCCGGTCTCGCTTTCCCGAGCTGAATGCCGCTCAGGTCATGGATCTGATCAAGCGGACCGCCCATACGCCGGATGCCGGACCGAACGAAGCCACCGGATACGGGGTGGTCGACCCGGTCGCGGCGTTGACCTATCGCCTTCCCGCGCCGAACCAGATAGCCAACCCCGATGCGGCCCGACCGATCGCCGGACGGCCCCGCGTCGACCCAGGTAGTAAGCGCGCACGCATCATCGTGTTGTCGGTCACACTGGGCAGCGTGGCGCTGGCGGGGGTAGCTTGGGCGGTCTCGGTGGCCGGCAGGCGCCGAGCGGATTGCGACCTGCGCAGCCAATGAATGCGGCCTGAGCGCGAATTCCGTCGTGGGCCGCGCAGCTGGCTGGCAGCGCCAACTTGAAAATTAAGCATTTTGCGCTACGTACGATTAGAGACGGTGCGCAAATCCTGAACTGACTGAAAGGGGGGACGTTGGCCAAGCACACGCCCGCCGAGGACGAGCGCGGGTCGCTGGCGCGTCCGCCCTGGTTGCCCGACGAGAACAAGCGACGACGCGTCTACTTGGGCCGGGGGAAACGGCAGGACAAAGGCGACGCCGGCAAGCATCGCGCCGACGAGGCCAAGGCGGAGGTCAATGGCCACGGGTCGGTGAAGCCGGAGGGGTCGCCGGAGTCCAAGCCTCGGCTCGAATCCCGACAGCAGCACCCGGTAGCCGCCGAGGCCATCCCGGATTCCGCCCCGGTCAGCACGAGAGAGTCGCAACCCAGGCGGGTTGCGGTGCGGTATGACCCGTCCCGGCGCCCGCAGCCGTTGGATCGGCCCGCGACACCGCGACCGTGCGTCCCCGGGATGGCCGACGAACCACCGCGCACCTCTGAGCCGCCGCGCCGCCCTGCGCATGGGCTTGACGTCGACGATGTTCCGGAGGCCCCCCTTGCTCCGCCGCGTGATGAACAGCCCGTCGCCACGGAGCCAGCGGCGGCGGCGCCGCCCGTAGAAGACGACCAACCACCAGAGCGGGCCGATCGAGAGGCGAGCCAGGGCGCACCGACTGAGCCCGGCGAAGACGTCACCCCCGAAGCTTCCGATGCGACGTCGCATGCCGAGCCGTGGTCGGAGCCCGTAGCAGATTGGGCCGCTGAAGCTCTGAAAGAGCCAGAGCCGCAAGCTTTTTCCTCCGCGCCGGAGGTGGCGGCACAGCCTGAGGACGTAACTGAGGAATTCGGTGAGTTTGCGACGACTGCCGAACCCGAACGTGTGGAGCTCTCGACCGAACTCGAGCCACCCGTGGATGTTCCGGCGCCGCATGAACTGGAATTCGACTTTTCGGTAATCCCCGAACCGGTCCAGCCAGAGCCGGTTCCCGATACCTCGGAAGAGCCTGACGCGTTCTCCGAATTACCGGCGACCGACGAGCCCGCATCCGCTGCAGCCGCACCGGAAGAACCCGATGAGATCGAGTTGCGCGCCGCAGCCCTGCTGGAGCAGATTGCGGCCAGGCGCGCAGAGGCTTCCGCTGCGCCGCATGAGACGGCGCCGGACTGCACGCCCGCCGACGAATCCGACCCGACGGCCCCGGAATCGGCGGCCGCGCAGGTGCCGAGTGATGCTGAGGCGCAGGTGGATTCATCGCAAAACGATATCGGCGAAACGCCGTGGCTGGCGGAAGACGCGGCCGGCGAGGTCGAGGCACCACTGACAGACATGCCCGAAATCGACTCGCCGGATGAACCGTCGGCGGACCCGGTCGCCGAACAGGACGGGCCGGAGACTGCGCCGCCCGCTGAGCAACCGTCGAAGTCGCCCGCTGCACGCCGTCCGGCGTTGCCCCCTTGGCAGATGGCGAGTCCGATCATCCCCGCAGAGTTCGAGCGGATTCCCGACGACGACGCAGGGATGACACCCGAGCAGCCGCCCGCACCAGCACCAGAACCGCCGGCGGCAGCCACGCCACATCGCACGCCGCATCCCTCGCGGCCGCCGGCGCCGCCGGCGAGATTCCGTCCGGGGCCAGGGCCAGGTGCCCCACCTCCATTTCCACCACCACCACCGCTTCCGGGTCCGTTTCCACCACCACCGTGGTGGCCCGGGCCCCCGCCCGGTCAGCATGCCCAGCCGAAGGCGCGCCCGGGACCGCCGCGGCCGCCGGTCCACGGTCCGCCGCCGTATCAAGCTTTCCGGGCGCCGCCGTCAATAGACGAGGCTGAGATCACCAACCCGTATCGCTTTGCGCCGCCGTCGGGTTGGCGCCGGTTGGTGCATCACGTGACTGGCGGTCATGTCAACCCGGGCGCATCGCGCAAGGAACGCACGCAGGAACATCTGCTCGCCGAAATCCGCCAGCCGATCGCCGGCGACTTCCGCATCGCCGTGCTGTCGATCAAAGGTGGCGTCGGAAAAACCACCACCACATTCGGTTTGGGTTCGGCGCTGGCGATGGTGCGCCACGACCGGGTGATCGCCGTCGACGCCAACCCGGACCGCGGCACCTTGGCCGAGCGCGTCGGCGACACCTCGACCACATCGACCGTGCGCGACCTGTTGTCGGACCCGAACATCCACCGCTACGCGGACGTTCGCAACCACACCCTGATGGCGGCTAGCCGGCTGGAAGTGCTTGCCAGCGAACAGGATCCCGCTGTCGCAGAGGTGTTCGGCGCCGAAGACTACCGGCGCACGGTGGAGATCTTGCGGTACTTCTACAACGTCATCCTCACGGATTGCGGCACCGGGATCATGCACTCGGCGATGTCGGCGATCCTGGACTTGGCCCACACCATCGTGCTGGTGAGCTCGCCGGCCATCGACGCCGCGCGCAGCGCGTCGGCAACGTTGGATTGGCTTATGCAGCACGGACATTCGGGCTTGGTTCGGGAAGCTCACGTGGTACTCAGCGCGTCTCGCCCGGGTTCGGCAGCGCTCAAACTGGACAAGGTGTACGAGCATTTCCAGCCCCGTTGCCGCTCCATTCATCTGATCCCGTTCGACCCTCACCTCGCCGAAGGCGCCGACGTCGACTTCGCCCGGCTCAGGCCGTCGACCAGACAGGCCTATCTGGAACTGGCCGGTGCGGTGGCCGAAAACTTTGGACGGCTGCGCGGCCCGCGAGAGCAGACGTAACACCGGCAAAGCCGACCGGCCGAAAGTGAATCTCACGACGCGGCAGCGGCGTGTCGCGTCGCAGGATTCACACTCGCACGACGTTCCCGACGCCCTCAGCGACCGCCGTCGGCGTGCGACGATGTGCGACGTGGAGCGCACCTTCGAAGAGCTGGTCGCCGAGGCCGCCTCGGTATCGGTAGCCGGCTGGGACTTTTCTTGGCTGGACGGCAGAGCCACCGAACAACGCCCCTCCTGGGGATACCAGCGACTGCTGCGTGCCCGCCTGCCACAGGTCAGCTCGGCGCTGGACATTTACACCGGCGGGGGTGAGGTGTTGGCCGGGGCCGGTCCGACCTTTCCCCCGACGATGGCGGCGACCGAGCCGTGGCCACCCAACATCGCCCTGGCCACCCAACTGCTGCACCCGCTCGGCGTCGTCGTGGTCGCCACCACAGGCGATCAGCCGCCGCTACCGTTCGCCGATGCCGCGTTCGAGCTGGTGTGCAGTCGGCATCCCTCGGCGGTGTGGTGGGGCGAGATCGCCCGGGTGCTCAAACCCGGCGGCACGTACTTTGCTCAGCATGTCGGGGTGATCTACCTGCGCACACTGATCGAGCACTTCTTGGGGCCGCAACCGGAACGCCGGATTCGTGGCCAGCTCAACCCCGACACCGTCAGCGTCGAAGTCGCCGCAGCCGGCCTGGAGGTGGTCGACCTCCGACACGAGCGGATCCAGCTGGAATTCTTCGACATCGGCGCGGTCGTCTATTTCCTGCGCAAGCTGGACTGGATCGTTCCGGGGTTCGCGGTCGAAAACTACCGGGATAAGCTGCTAAAACTGCACCACCAGATCGAAGCCGAGGGAAAATTCGTCACCCACACCTCGCGGGTACTGATAGAGGCCCGCAAGCCGGGCTGACGCCGAGGCGATCGTGACCGCTAGGGGGTGCCGTTGGTAGACGAACCGCCACCCGGCCACACCACAGCCGAGTGGTCCAGCGCATCGCGTTTCGGCCACTACGTGCTCACCCAACTGCTGGGCCGCGGCGGGTTCGGCGAAGTGTATGCGGCCGTCGACACCAAGAAGAGCCGGACCGTTGCGCTGAAGCTGTTGCCGCCGTCGTATTCGGGCAACCCGGTTTTTCGTGCGCGGCTGTTTCGGGAAGCCAGCACCGCAGGCCGGCTCAACGAGCCCCACGTTGTGCCGATCCACGACTACGGCGAAATCAACGGCCAGCTCTACATCGACATGCGCTTGATCCCGGGTTCTGACCTGCGAGCCGTCCTGGACGAAAGCGGGGCACTGGATCCGGCGCGGGCGGTTTCGATCGTTACTCAGATCGCCTCGGCGCTGGATGCGGCGCACGCCGAACAGATCATCCACCGCGACGTCAAACCCGCCAACGTCCTGCTGGCTCCGGGCGACTTCGCCTGCCTGGTCGACTTCGGGCTGGCCAACGCTGCCAGCGACGCCAAACTGACCACCGCCGGCAACACCATCGGCACCTTCGCCTACATGGCCCCCGAGCGGCTCGCGGGTGGCGAAGTCGATCACCGCGCCGACGTCTACGCCTTGGCTTGTGTGCTCTACGAGTGCCTTACCGGTACGTCTCCCTATCCGACCGGCGATGTGGCTGCCCTGATCGCAGCACACCTGGTAGCTCCTGTGCCCCGCCCCAGCCAAGAACGCCCAAGCATCCCGGCCGAGTTCGACGAGGTCGTCGCCAAAGGCATGGCCAAAGACCCCGAAGACCGTTATGCGAGTGCCGGCGAACTCGCCGCGGCGGCGAATCGGGTACTGAACAGCTCGGGTGCGTCGTCTCCCGCCGAGGCGGCTACCGCGCGTCGCGGGGGCACGGATGCCGTCGAACCGACCACCCGCCCCCGCAGGAGGGCATTGCTTGTGGGGATCGGCGTCATCGTGCTGGCGGCCGCCGCGGCGATCCCCTACTGGGTTGGCCATTGGCACCGCAAGCCGGTCAACCCGCCGCACAGCACCGTACTGGCCCTCGTCACCGCCACCATTCCGGTCGGCAAGCACCCCGAGGGTGTGGCCGTCGACCCCGCGACCCACACCGCCTACACCGCCAACTATGGCGACAACACCGTGTCGGTCATCGACACCGTCAGCCGCAGCGTCACCGCCACCATCGGAGTGAACAGAGGTCCGCTCGGGGTGGCCGTTGACCCTGTCACGCACACCGTGTACACCGCCGACAACCGGGACGACACGGTGTCGGTGGTCGACACCACCAACCACACCCTGAGCGCCACCATCAAAGTCGGCACCAACCCGTGGGGGATCGCGGTGGACCCCGCCTCCCACACGGCGTATGCGGCCAACAACTGGGATAACACGGTGTCGGTCATTGACACCGCCAGCCGCACCGTCACCGCGACGATCCAAGTCGGCAAACACCCGGAGTGGGTGGCCGTCGACCCCGTCAGCCACACCGCATACGTCACCAACAACAGCGACGGCACCGTTTCGGTGATCGACACCGCCAACCACACGGTCACCAACACCACGATCACCGTCGGAAACGGACCGTTGGGGGTCGCGGTGGACCCCACCGCTCACGCCGCTTACACCGCCAACTACGGCGACAACACCGTGTCGGTGATCGACACCAGCAACCGCACGGTGACCGCCACCATCAAGGTCGGCACCAACCCGTGGGGAATAGCCGTCGACCCCGCGACCCACACCGCGTACACCACCAACAGCACCGACGGCACCGTGTCGGTCATCGACACCACGAGCCACGCCGTCACGGCCACCATCAACGTGGGCGCCCGCTTGTGGGCGGTGGTCGTCGACCCTGCGACACACACGGCCTACACCGCCAACAGCAATAACACCGTTTCGGTCATCGCGCCGACCCACTGAGCGCGGGCCACCGAAACCAGAGGCCCGGACTCACCGCCGATGGCAAGTCCGGGCCTCGTCGAACGACATCAACCCAGGATGTTGGCTGCCTGGCTGTTGTCGAGGTCCTGGACCAACTGGTTCTGGTCGACCGCCCGCACCTGCGTGGCGTGCAGATCCTGGATGATCCCGTCCATCTCCTGCGAGAACCTGACGCGAAGCCCGTTGATCTCCTCAGGTGCATGCCCGGTGTAGGGGCCCGAAGTCAGCGCGTTGAACAGACCGTCGATCTCGGTCCGCATTTGTTCGGCATCCGCAGTGATGCTGCGGATGGCGTCCAGCGTGCTGTAGTTGGCTTCGAAGTTGTACTTAATGCCGTATGTCATGAGTTTGTACCTACTTTCTAGCCGCCGTCGACGTTGCGGTGGGCCTGAATGAATTGCATGGAGCTTTGCGCGAGGCGATCGGTTTGCGCCTGGATCTGACGCATGTGGTCGAGGTGCTCGGCCATCCGGGCGTGGAATGACTGAGCTTGCTGCCCGTGCCAGTTCAGCTGCACCATTTGGTCGACTTCGTCTTCCATTTTGGCCAGCAGCCGATCCGTGGCCTGCAGATGATCGTTGATGTTCTTGACATGAGGATCGGCATCTTCAGTGAGTTCAAATTGCCCTGCCATGGTTTCTCCTTTGTCGTGTGTCCCAAAGAGCTGGACACGGTGGTCTGTTTCTCCCTCGATACCGTGCTAAGCCAATGTCGCCTCCCACCCGTCCGGCGACAATTCGACGAGTTGACTGACGGCCTGCCCGATCGCGTGATCGGTGCCCGGCTTCAGCGTGGTCCACAGTTGTCCGCTCGGTGAGGCGCTGGGCGCCCCGACGATCCGGCCTCGTTTGGTGTAGAAAACCCCGACCGCCGCCGGCCGTCGCGAGATGCGGTCCTGGTCGCTGCACAGGGCGTAGTAGACGATTTCGGCGAACGCCATCCGCGACGACAGAGCCGAACCCAGCATCATCGCCGCTCGCGGCTCGGCACCCAGGGCTCGCACGCGATCGGCCAATTGCGCGCCGTCGTGGGTGCCGATCAGGTTGCGGCTCACCGTTTCGGCCGGCGCGCCTACCGGCGACACCTGCGCGGCCTCGGCCCGCGGCAACTCGGCGAGCAACGCCTGGGTGCCCCAGGCCAGGTCGGCAGGGCCGTCGGCTGCCCGCAGCACGATCTCGTCGCGGACCCGTCGCGCCACCACGCCGTAACCGCCGCAGCGCACGACGCATATCCGCGCGATGCCGTCCGGCGTGACCAGACGCATCGCCAGCTCCCGCTCCGGCCGGCGTAGTGCGCGCAATATCGGCACTAAGTCCGGCTCGATCGCGCCGTCGCTGATCAGGCCGCGGGATACGAGATTGCGGGTGGCCGCGTCGAATGCCGCCTCGAGCGCGTCGACGGTCTGGTACCTGGGACGCACTCCCAGGACGGTGGGGAATCCCTGGATACCGATCCGGGATCCGATCACCTGCAGCTCATCGTCGGACAAGGTGAAACCGGGAATGACTGCGGTGGTCATAGCGTCAACTCCTTGTCGGCGCCGATCACCGCGGGGGAGACCCAGCGATCGGACACCTGCTGCAGCGTGCGCTCCGGCTCTTCGGCAAAGGCCTCCACGGGCTGGGGCTCGGGGGCGGCGAGCTGATCGAAGATCGCGGTGTTGGGCCCCCAGCTGACATGTTCGACGGTGAACGGCGCATCGCTTTGTTGGGCCGCCGGCAGCCAGGAGTGGTCGCCGTCGGACAGGCTCGCGCCCGGTTCGCCGCCGCCTTCCAGCGGCTCCGTCTCCCGGAACGACTCGTATGAGCGGCCGCCTTCATCGCGCCGGTGCCCGGCCATCGGCGCGTAGCCCGCCCCGCCGCGGCCCATCCCACCGTTGCCCGACCCATTGCTGGCGAAGCTGGTCTTCTTCAACGGTTTTGCGTCTGCGCTGCCTTTGACCGGGGTGGCCATCATCGGCGACAGCTGCCGCGGCGCGCCCCCACCACCGCCGCCGCCACCGCCGTGTGAACCACCGCCGGACTTACCGTCCTTCTCGGCTTTGAGCGCGGCGCCATTGACGATCTGCGGCGGCAGCGGCTGATCCCAGGGTTGGGCCAGTTCGGCGACGGCATCCTCGTAGCGGCTCATCACCGCGGCGGCATCGGCCTGCTGCGCGGTCGCGGCCTCGTCGAACTCGGCGAACCTGCCCTGCAAAATCGCGCCGTTGTAGGCCGACAGCGACGCCATCATGTCTTGTGCCGCTTTGGCTTCCACCGCTTCGGCGACGCTGGGCATCGACAGGATGGCGACGGTGTTGGCGACGGCGGCCTCCTCGGCCCGACGCCCATTTGCTGCGGCGCTCAGAGCAGCCGCCTGTATCCATTTTCCGAATGCTTCGAGTTTGCGGACGACGGCTTCTGAAGTGTTGCTCTCCCAGGACGTTCTGATGCCTTCGATGATTCTGTCGTAGTCGGCCGAGATCTTGGCGAACTCATTCGCCACGCGAATCCACGCGGCGCCGGCTTCACCGACCGAGGATGGTCCGGGGCCTTCGGTCAGGTCGCGCGCGAGCTGCTCGGTGCTGCGCGATTCCCACACGACGTTGGTGAATCCCATTCCTTAGCCCCCTTTCCCTGCCTTGTTCGTCAGATGCCTTGAGCGACAGCGTGTTTCGGGTAGTCAGGTGGCGAGGTCCGCGTCGACGATGCGTCCGGCGTGCGAGCGCAGCGTTGCCGACACCTCGTGCATCTCGTTGGCGCCCTGATCGGATGCCTTGGTGAACGAGCCAAGGACCTCGTTGAGGGTGTGGGCGACGCGTTGGGACACCTCGTCGCGGCCCGAGGCGATGGCCGTAAGCGTGGGCGTTTCGGTCTGCACCACACGCTGCATGCGATTCGCGAGTTCGTCGAGCTGCCTGGTTACCTCGGTGACCTCGTCGGGACGGATTGACAGGCGGTTGTTGTCGGTCATCTCACTACTCCTAGATCTGAAGTTTGACGTCGGGGCTGTCGTCGGGATCGGTGGCGGTTTCGCCGATAACCGGTGGGCTGGCGTTTCCGAGGTCGCCGACGATCTCGCCGCCCTGATCCGTCGTGTGCAGGAATGACGCGGACGTATGGCTGCCGCTCGCGCCGGCTTTTCCGCCGTGGGCGCCGTAGCCGGCACCGGGGGCCATCATCCCCGCGCCGCTCATCCCGGCACCGCCGGCTGCCGGCCGGGCGACCACGGAGCGTCCCGGATTCGCGGCATTGTTCTCGTTCTGCACCATCGGCGAGGAAGGGGTCGTCCGCGCCGGCGTGGTGGCGACCGGCCCGCCACCGCCGCCGCCATGTCCACCGCCGCCGGGATGGGTGGCACCCACCATCCGGGCCGGATGAGCGAGACCGGCAGCCGGTGCGGTGGCGCCGGTGCCTGACGCCTGGCCCACGCTCGAGATCAGGCCCGTGCCGGCCTGTAGGCCCGCCTGCAGCGCTTGGGTACCTGCCTGGACGCCCATGGTCAGCGGCATCGCCCCCATGGACAGCGCGGGCCCGATCATGCTCATCCCCACCGACAGCATCGGGCCGACCATCCCCATGGCCATTTGCGGTCCCTGGGCGATCGCGAGTGGGGCGCCGGTCGCCCCGGTCGCCGCTGCTTCGCTGGTCAGTGTGCTTTCGAGTTCGGTGACGCATGCGGTGGCCCGAGCGGTAGCCCGGGATGCCGATTCGACCATGTTGGCTGCGGTCCAGGGCAGCCCGGCAGAAAGGGCCTCGAGCTCGTGTTGGCACTGCGTGAGAATCTCGATCAGTCGCGCGTGAGCCTGCTCGACGTTGGCGGCAGCCGCGGTGTAGTGGCCGGCCAGCGCGGTGCCCTGGCCCGCGACGGCGGCGCCGTTGGCCAGCGTTTCTCCCGTCTTCGCGGCGGCGGCGCCGGCACCGGCACCGGCCCAGCCCTGGCCACCCATGCCGCCGGCCATCTGGCTCAACGCCTGCTGCAGGCCGCCGGCCGCACTCTGGAATGCCTGCGATACGCCGCTGAACATCTGGGTCGGGTTCAGGCCCTGGAAGACGCCGGGTCCCAGGGTGCCGAGCATGTCGGTGATCGGTTTGAGTAGGCCGCCGCTGAACCCGCTGCCCATGCCGCCGGCGCCCGGCGCTCCGGTGAGGTTTGCCGGTATGCCTTCGCCCGGCAAAGCGGAAAAGTCCGGCCCGGGGGGCAGCTGCCCGAGGTTGAATTGGTTCAAGATGTCCTGCACTGGCCGATTCAGCCAGGCTTGCAGGTCGTTTTCCAACTGGTTGACGACCGGCAGATGATCGAAGTCCGGAGGCTCGGCATGACCGGGTAGCCCTGCGTCCGGAGCGGATTCCAGGGAAGCCATCGCGTGAAGTCCTAGACTTCGGTGATCGTGTCGACTGCCTCGTGGGTGCCCTGCACCAGGCCGGTCGCAATGCCCAGGCCGAGGTGGTTCACCGCCGTTTCCATCGCACCGGTGAAATTGTTAGCGCTCGTTTCGTACAGTGCCGGAATCATGTTCGTCACCGCGAGCGGACCGTAGACCAGCGACCACTCGGCCAGCTGGGCGCTGGTGAGCGCGCTGTACGAACCGGTGATCAGCGCATGCGCGCCGGTTTGGGCCCCGGTGAGCCCCTCCATGAACTCGGGTTGCATTGCAAATGGCATGGTTTGCTTCTTTCCCCCAGGTTTCCACTGACCCTGCAGCTTGCGCTGGTGGTTCAACCGTAAGTGCGCCCCCCAGCAATAAACTGCACGAATTTAATCAGAGTCTCGTCGCGCCCGCGATTCAGCCCGCGGTTGTGTCTGGCGTGCTTGCGACCGTTACTCCGGCTCGACGATGGTGCCATCCGAGCGGACCAGCGGAGCCTTCTGCAGTTCGTCCATGCGCTCGGTGAACTCCTTCAGCAGAAAGCTGTACCGCTCGGCGGCCACCCGGGCCGCGGCTTGCGCCGTCTCGACGATCAGCGCAGCCAGGACGTCGGGATCGAGCCGGCTCGCGGGCGGCCCCAGCCACAAACCGGTGAGTTGGCCCAGCCCGTCGACTTCGGCGCTGACGGCGCGATTACGACTGGTGACGCGCGCGGTGATGGTTTTGGACTGCTCGGTCATCGACTGCAGCAGATCGCGTTGCTTGATGGCTCGCGCGATCACCGACTGCGCCAGGCTGGTCATACCGACCTCATCCAGGTCGCCGGTGGTTCGTCGTCCTCGTCTTCGCCGAACAGCTCTTGCTCGGCCCGGGCGAGGTCCTCTTCGGTGGGCAGGCCGAGCTCGCGGATCACCGACGCCG
Source organism: Mycobacterium sp. NGS66 (assembly GCF_059812225.1). Lineage (NCBI taxonomy): Bacteria > Bacillati > Actinomycetota > Actinomycetes > Mycobacteriales > Mycobacteriaceae > Mycobacterium > Mycobacterium sp. NGS66. Next base: position 376,247 of record NZ_JCALCG010000002.1, read on the forward strand.
GGTAGCCCTGGTCCGCCAGATCCCGGCGGTAGGCGAACTGGGCGCGCAGTGCCGACAACTGGCAAAGCGCAAGGATCTCGCCGGCCAAATCCTGCGGCGGCCGGCGGAGTTCGCTGCGGTCGATCTTGAGTGCTGTCGGCAATCCACGCTCGGTGGTGACGACCGCGATGGTCCCGGTGCGAGACCGGACGGGTGGGCTTTGTCGTCCCGTCACATGCGTCACCTCCACGTGTCGCCAATGCGTCGGAGCCTTGGGCCCGGATTTGGCCCCGGATTTGGCGACGGAATGAAACTCATCAGCTCGGTACAATACTGTCTACCGCTGAGACGTGGGGAAAGGATGTCGGTGCCGCTTCGCGGTACGGCTGCAAAAGTTCGTTGCCCAAGCCGGCGGCCGTTTCATGTGTGCGGCGCGACTGGCACCGGCGGTGAGGGCACTAGCAGTAAGGACACCGAACAGATGAGTGGCACCAGGGACGCGCAACGGGTGTTCGACGCCGGCGTGTTGTCTCTGGGCATTCCCATCGACGGGGTGGAGACCGACCGCGACGTGCAGTACGCCGCCCTGGCGTTCAAACGCGCCACCGAGCACGACCCGCAGATGAGTGACGCCTGGCTGGGACGTGCTGCCGCAGGCGATGTCAGCAGCGAAGTGATCTACAACCTGTGGCGGACCAGCAAGGAGAACCTGAACCGCGAGCAACGTCGGCTCGGGCTGCCGCGGCACGCGCTTTCCGCCCGATTCCAGACCGGGCTGTACCTGGATTACACGTTGAGCACGCTGACCGAAGTGTGGCTGGCGTACGCGGCCAGCATGATCGCGGGCAAGGATTACGACGAGGCCGAGCGGGTGCTCGACGAGCTGGACACCATGCGTCGGTCGATGCCCGACGGCGACGCCGAGTCCGCGGAAATCTGTGCCTACGTGCGGGCGGTGCTGCACTTCACCACCCAGCGTTGGCCGGATGTGCTTGCCGCCCTTGCTAATTCGAGCTCGTTCCGGGACGAGTACATTGCCGCCGGCGCGCATCTGATGGTGGGTTCGGCGTGCGCCCAAATGGGCCTCTTCGGCGAGGGAATCCGCCGGCTCGATCAGGCGATCGACGGGCCGATCCCGGCCGCCAGCCGGGCAGCGGAATTCTGCAAGGGCCTGACGCTGCGGGAGATGGGCAAAGAGTCCGAGGCCAGGGTGATCTTCGAGCGGATCTACAGCGAAGAGCCCGGATTCGAAGCCAATGCGGCGGCGCTGCACGATCCGAAATATCGCCTCATCATCAGCAGCAAAGAAGACATCGATTCCCGTACCGACAAGTGGGATCCCAGCACGGCGCGCAGCGCGCGGGACATCGAGGCCGAAGGCATGACCGAACGCAGCAACGAGTACCTGCGTGCGGCACAGACCGAGCTGGACCGTCAGATCGGACTGAACGACGTCAAACTTCAGGTGGCCAAGTTGAGGTCAGCGGCCAAGTTGGCCAAGGTCCGCGAAGGCAAGGGGCTGAGCGCCGCCGCGCGCAGCCTGCACCTGGCCTTCACCGGCCCGCCCGGGACCGGCAAGACCACCATTGCCCGGGTCGTCGCCCAGGTTTATTGCGGTCTGGGCCTGTTGAAGACGCCGGCCGTGATCGAGGCCAAGCGCAGTGATTTCGTCGGAGAACACCTGGGCAGCACGGCGATCAAGACCTCGGCTCTGATCGATTCGGCGATGGACGGGGTGTTGTTCATCGACGAGGCCTACACCCTGATCCAGAGCGGCCTGGCCGGTGGCGACGCGTTCGGCCGTGAGGCGGTAGACACCCTGCTGGCCCGCATGGAGAACGACCGCGAGCGTCTGGTGGTGATCATCGCCGGGTACGACGCCGAGATCGACCGGTTTTTGGCGGCCAACGAAGGCTTGGCTTCGCGGTTCTCCAAACGGATCCGGTTTGCTTCGTATACCCCGACGGAGTTGGGCGACATCGGCCGACTGATCGCTAAGACGCGGGACTCCGAGTTGTCCGAAGGGGCATACGACGAACTGGTGGCTGCGTGCCGGCTCCTGTACGACGGCGAGTCGATCGACGACTCCGGCCAGTTGCGCCGCGATATCGACCTGGTCGGCAACGGACGGTTCGTCCGCAACGTGATCGAGGCGGCCGAAGAGGAGCGGGAGTATCGGCTGAGCGAGCGCCAGGACATCAGCGTCGACGATCTCGACGAAACGGAGTTGATGCGCATCGAAATCGGCGACATGCGCGCCGCTTTGGAAAACGTGCTCGGTATGTCCACCCGGCCGCTGACTTCGAGAACTCGATAGTGAGCCAGTCCGACGCTCCCAAAACCGGATCGGTGTTCAAGCCGAGCACCGAAGCCGACACCATTCCGATTCCGGTGGCACGCATCCAGGCCGAGCTTGCGGAAGAGGGTCTGGAATCGGGTGCTGTCGCCGATGACGTGACGGTGGCCGTCGACGAAGCGGTTGTCGACGAAGCGGTTGTCGACGAGGCGGCTGCCGAGCCGGTGGCGCGGAGCCCGATGTCGGACGTCACCCGGGTCATGGAGGTGCCGCCGCCCCCATCGCCGCCCGCAGAAGCCACGCCGGTCCCTGCCGCTTCGGTTGCCGACGCCATGCCGATCGCTGAGGTCACGGCCGTCGTGCCATCCCCGCCGCCACCGCCGCAGACACCGCCACTGACACCGCAACCGCCGGTGCGGCCGGCTCCACGCCCCGAGCGTCCCGTCGCCGCTGTACCGCCTCACCCGCCGCCTCCGCCGGTGCGGCCGGCGCCACCTCCGCCGCGGCCGGATCCGCGGCTGCGACCGCACGCATCCCCGCCGGTGGCCACGCCGTTCACCACCGCCCGGCCGAGCACCCCACCCGCAATGCCCGGCGGCCCGGACCCGCGCATGCCGTCGCACACCGACCTCGGCCTGGTGCGTCGCGCCAGGCCGCTGCCGCAGAGCGGTTGGCGCAAGGTCGTACATCGCGTCACCGGCATCAATCCCGGCGAATCCGAAGAGGAGAACACCCGCCAACGATTAGTGGCGCGGGTAACTCAGCCGGTGCGCGGCGATTACAGCATCGCCGTGTTGTCGATGAAGGGCGGCGTCGGCAAGACCACGACCACCGTCGGTTTGGGATCGACCTTCGCGGCGGTGCGCGGTGACCGGGTCATCGCGGTCGACGCGAACCCCGACTTCGGCACGTTAGCCCAGCGGGGGCCTGATCAAAGCCGATCCACGGTGCGGGATCTGTTGTTGGACGACAACATCTTTCGCTACTCCGACATCCGCAGACATACCTCGCAGAGTTCGAGCCGGCTGGAAATCCTTGCGTCTGAACGTGATCCGGCAACCTCGGAGGCGTTCTCCGATGCCGACTATCGGGTGGTGATTCGGCTGCTGCAGCGCTTCTACAACCTGATCCTCACCGATTGCGGCACCGGCCTGGTGCACTCGGCGATGGAAAGCGTGCTCGACGAGGCAGACGCGATCGTGCTGGTCGCCTCGCCTGCGATTGACGCCGCCCGCAGTGCTCTGGCGACGCTGGACTGGCTGGAACACCACGGTCGTGGCCATCTGGTGCCCAATGCGACCGTCGTGATCAGCGCCTCCCGGCCCGGGAAGTCTTCGGTGGATCTCGACAGGCTGGCCGCCCAGTTCAAGACCCGGATCCGCGCCGTCCACGTCATCCCGTTCGACGACCATCTGGCCCAGGGGTCGGAGATCGTGCTGGACCTGATGGCCAGTCGAACCCGGCAGGCGTTCCTCGAGCTGGCCGCATCGATCGCGGACGGATTCGCCAATACCAAACGCGCAGAACGTACCTCGCGCGGCTAAGGCTCCGAATTCAGCAGAGGCACTAATCGACTCACGAATTCGATATCGCGGGCGCTATTAGACTCATCCCTCCCGCGCTGCGATCATCGCCGAGCGATTGACCTTCGTCGCGGCGGTACGCGGAATACTGTCGACGAACTCCACCGTCTTGGGCACCTTATACGGGGCGAGCCGGCCCTTGGCGTACTCGATCACCTCTTGCTCGGTGAGCCGGCCGGCCGGTTGCACGACGGCATGCACCCGGCGGCCCCATCGCGGATCGGACAGGCCGATGACGACGACGTCGGCGATCGCCGGGTGTCCGGATAGCGCGGATTCCACTTCTGCGGGAAAGACATTCGCGCCGCCGGTGATGATCATGTCGGCCCGCCGGTCGGTGATGTAAAGGTAGCCGTCCTCGTCCAGGTGGCCGATGTCTCCAGCAGAACGAAAGCCGTCCTCGGTCGACGGCAATGGTGGCGCGCCACCCAGATAGCGGTAACCGGCACTCATCGGCGCACGCAGGTAGACGTCGCCGTCCACGCCGGGGCCGACTGGATTCTTGTCGGCGTCGAGGATCCGGATCTCGGTGTCGCGGAAGCCGCGGCCGACGCTGCCGGGATGGGTCAGCCACTCGTCGCCGCGCAACGCGGTGAGCCCCAGATTCTCGGTCATGCCGTAGGCCGTGACGATCTGTTCGGGACTGAGCAGCTCAAACCAGGTGCGCAGCAGCGACGGCGGCATCACCGCGGCGCCCTGCAGGATGAACACGATGCTGGACAGGTCGCGTTGTCGGATGTCGGGCAGGGCGGCCACGCGCGCAAGCATCGTCGGTGTGGCGGTGAAGTTGGTGATCCGGAAGCGCTCGATGGTGTCCACAAACAATGCCGCATCGAACTTTTCGAGGATCACCAGGTGGTCGCCGCCCAACAGCATGAGGAAGGTGGCGAAGCCGTTGGTGTGATACATCGGCGCGGGCACCATGATGGTCTGCGGTTTGGCCACCGGGGTCCAGTTCGACAGGAAGGGCTCACCCTGCTGAGGTGTCCACAACGACGGCGCCAGGTTGAGTATCACTTTCGGAACGCCGGTGGAACCGCTACTGCAGATGCCATTTGCGGTCGGGGAAATCGCTGCGGGCAGCGGGTTTTCCGGTTCAGCAGAAGCCAGCGCGGCCAGCTCCCACCGGCTCTGGTCGTCGACCACCACGGCCGGGTCGATCACCGCACGTACCCGGTTGCGCTCCCACTCGGGCAGATCCCAGTGCATGGGTATGGGAACCGCGCCGATCTTCCAGCAGCCCAGGGTGGCCAGCACCAGGTGTACCGAGTTCGGAATCGCAATGGCTACAAGCGAACCCGTCTCCGCGCCGCGGGCAGCCAGCGCCCGGCCCCATTGATTGGCCTGGGCGTCGAGTTCGGCGAAAGTCAGCGCCTGCGCGCTGCCGTCCAACGCGACGACGGTCACCGCGGGCGCGTCGCCTTGCCGCTCGCCGAGTTCCTGCAACTTGATGCCGAACGGGATTCCCTCTTCCAGTGGGTTCGGTGCCGGCGAAGCCGCGACGGGTTGGGTGCTCATACCGGTACCGGTCCGCTGAAGAGCGTCTCCAGATACCCGTCGCGGACGTCGGATATCAGCCGCAGGCTGAGTGCTTCGGCGCTCAGCGGGAGCCGGATCAGCGGCTGGGTGTGCCGGTCGAGCACGCTGATGTCGGACTCGTCGCAGAATCCCAGGGCTCCCAGCAGTTGGTGGGCTGTGCGCAGGACTTGGCGTGCGGTGTCGGCCGCCTTGAGCCGAAGCACCAGCGCGTCGGCCACCTGGACTTGCTCCGCCGTTGAATCCGCCCGGCTGACAGTGTATTTGGCGAGCTCGTAGAGCCCCCGCACCGCGACGGAAGCGTCCGCTACGGCAAACCTCACCGCCTGAAAGTCCGCCAGCGGTTTACCGAACTGCACCCTCGCTCGCACGTGTTCGGTCGCGATGTCCAGCGACCGCTGCGCTGCTCCCAACATTCGCCATGACCCCAGCACCAGATGAAGATTAACGTCGGCGACGGGAACGCAGCCGTCGGGTCCGCTCAGAGTTGCCGGCACCAGGAACGGTCCGAGTTTTGCGTTGGTCCGCGATCCGGGATGTGGTCGATACCGGTTGCCGTCGAGGTCGGCGGCGACCCATTCACCTGACAGGTCGCCGTGGTCGATGCGGGGTGCCTCGGGATGCACCAGGGCCAGTCGAGCGCCGTCAATGCTCAACAACTCCTCGACCAGCGGATAGGGCAGGGCAGTCGCGCCGGCCGCCTGGCAGAGCACGGCCGCGGCCAGCAGGTCGTCAGACCCCGACCGGACATCGAGTTCGAACGCGCCGAGCTCGCTCAGAGCCTGGCGTGCCGCGCGTCGAACGTCGTCATCGGTCTCGGCACGGAGCGCTGCCTGCGGTCCGCCCAACCGGGTCAGCCGCTTGGCGGCGACGGCGGCGAAGTCGGCAATATCTTGTGGCAGTTCGGTTTTCAACGATGTTCCCCCAACACGTCGCGGGCCACCAGCATGCGCTGCACCTCGATGGTGCCCGAGGCCACGGTGGCCGCCTGCGCATAGCGCCAGTGGTCGTCGACCGCGCCGTGCAGCGCCGCGGAGCTCCCGCTGTCCAACGCGGACGGGCCCAGCACGTCGAACAGCAACTCGGCCACCTGCTGATCGCAGGTGGTGGTCGCGATGCGGGCGGCGCTGGCGGCCGCACCCGCCGCCGGGTCGTCCTGCAGCGACACCGCTCGATAGGCCATCAGCCGGGCCACCCGCAAGTCGACCAGCGACCGAACCCACCGGCTGCGAATGGTTTCCGGCAGCTTGTCCCAGTCATCGCCGAGCAGGGCCTGCATGCGATGCAGCAGCGACTCGCATCGTGCGTAGCGTGCGATGCCGACCCGTTCGAAAGCCAGCGCTTCACGCATCACCCGCCAGCCGTCGCCCGGCTCGCCCAGCACATCGCCGGGAAATGCCGGCACCCCATCCAGGAACATCTCGTTGAGGTGGTGCGGACCCAGCATCGACGGGATACCGCGGACGGTGAAACCCGGGCGGTCCATCGGAATCAGAAACAGGCTGAGCCGCTTGGACTTCGGTGCGTCGGGATGGGTGCAGGCGGCCAGCACACACCACGATGCCATCCGCGCATACGACGTCCATACCTTTTGGCCGGTGATACGCCAAGCCGTGCCGTCGGGCCCGTCCGGAACGGCGCGAGTGCGCAACGAAGCCAGATCGGTGCCGGCTTCGGGTTCGGAGAATCCTTGGCACCAGATGACTTCGCCGGACGCGATGCCCGACAGGTGCTTGGCCTTCTGCTCGGCCGTTCCATAGCGCATGATCGCCGGGCCGACCCAGTTGATGCCCATGTACTGCGGCCCGCGGGGTTCGAAGTTGGCCCACATCTCTTCGCGCAGCACGGTCTGCTGCCAGACCGAACCGCCTCCGCCGCCATGCTCTTTGGGCCAGGCCAGCGCCAGCAGGCCTTCGGCGGCCAGCAGCTTGCAAAACGACTCGGTGGTGGCCAGGTCGTCCGGATCGTCGGTGCAGGCACCCAGGAAATCGGCCGGAATATGGTCGGCGATCAACTGCCGCAAGTGCTTTCGCAATCCGGCCGCGTCGTCGCCAAGGTCGTAATCCATCGTCGTCACCCCTTCGGCAGCCCGAGCAGCCGCTCGGCGATGATGTTGCGCTGGACTTCGGACGTGCCGCCGTAGATGGTCGCGGCCAGCGCATCCTGACGTTCGAAGAGCAAGTCCGGGTCAGCCGCCGAATGCGGCCCGCTGGCCACCGCGCTCAGTTCCCAAACCCGTTGCAAGGTAACCGATCCGAGAAGCTTCAAAATATCGGCTTCCGGGCTGGGCCGTCCGGCGAGCTCGTTGCCCAAAGCACGGTAGCCGGTGGCCCGCAGCGCCTCCGCGTCGGCGAGCAGCCGGCCCAGTTCGGCGTGGAGGTCGGAGCTCCCGGCGCCGCAAGCGCCGCGGATCGATTCCAGGCCGCGGTTGATCTCGACCCAGTTCATGATCCAAATCATCTGGCGCTCATGCTGCAACGACGACAGCGCGACGTGCCAGCCGTCGTTGCACGCGCCCAGCAGGTTGGTCACCGGGACTTCGACGTCGTCGAGGAAGACCTCGCAGAACGTCTCGTCGGAGATCGACGCCATCCGGATCGGTTCGATACGTACCCCGGGCGATTGCAGGTCGAGGATCAGACAAGAGATGCCACGGTGTTTCGGCGCGTAGGGATCGGTACGGGCGTAGAGGGTGCACCACCGCGACAGGTGGGCTTGGGTGGTCCAGATCTTGTGACCGTTGACCAGGAACATGTCACCGTGGCGTTCGGCGCGGGTGCGCAGCCCGGCGAAGTCGGACCCGGCTTCCGGTTCGGACATGCCCAGCGCCCACCATTCGTCGCCGCGCAGCAATGGGACCAGCAGGCGGTCGATCTGCTCGGGAGTCCCGAACTGGCGAATGCCCGGGGCGGCGACGTTGGGCCCGGCGATGTTGGGCAGCTTGGGCGCTGACCGCGTGGCCGCCGCGAGCCGGATTTCCATGGCATCGCGCAAGCCCAGTGATCGCCCGCCGTGCTCGCGGGGCCAGGTGGGCTGGATCCAGCCGGCTTCGAATGCGGCCCGCTGATAGTCACGGCGCAGCGCGAGATCCCATCGGTACTTCGGATATTGCTGGTAGTAGTCATGCGGCAGAAACTCCGCCAACCAGGTGACGAATTCCTCGACCACCGCTGACGTCATGCCGCGCCTCCAGCGAAGCGTTGCCCCACCGCGTGGTAGAGCGCGCGACTGTCGCCCAGCATCGCCGCCCCCTGCCAGGCGTGCCGGACGAACAAGTGGCTGTCGTGTTCCCAGGTCTGTCCCAGTGCCCCGTGTACCTGCACCGCGGTCCGCGCACAGCCGGTTGCGGCCTCGCCGGCCGCGGCCTTCGCCAGTGCCGCGGCGGTCCATGCGCCGGCCTCGTCCATACCGAGGCGGGCGGCGGCCGCGTAGGTGAGGCTGCGGGCGCGTTCCACGGCGACGTAGTTGTCGGCCAGGGCATGTTTGATCGCCTGGAATGCGCCGATCGGCTTACCGAACTGCCGTCGGGACTTCGCGTGTTCGACGGAGCGGTGCAGCGCCGCAGTTGCCACCCCGAGCAAGTCGGAGGCCGCGGCGACCAGCGGTGCGGCGAGCACCGAGGCGACATCGGCGATCGTCGCTGTGGTCAGCGGTGTGGTGTCGACATCGACGTCCGCCAGCGGTTGGGTGGGGTCGGTGGACTCGCCCGCGTGGACGGTGATGCCGTCACCGCAGCGGGCCACCGCAACCACCGGCCCGGCATCGGAACTGGCCGGCGTGACGATGAGCTCGGCGCGCGAGAGGTTCGGGACAGCGACGGCACGTCCGCTCAGCCGGTTGTGGCGCAGCGTCATCGGCATACCCGGCAGCCGATCGCCAGGGGCATGGACAGCCAGGGTTGCGACCACCCCGCTCGCGATTTCGGCGAGCACGTCGTCAAAGGCGCCGCCGCAGGCCCGCAACACCCCTGCGGCCATGCCCACGCTGGTCAGCAAAGGGATGGGCGCGATCGCGGCACCGCATTCCTCGAGCAGGACGGTGAGCTCGACGGGTCCGAACTCCGCGTCGGCGTCGGGCGCCGCCAGCTCCGTCCAGCCGAGGTCGACGACCGTCTTCCACAACGCGCGCCAGCGTTCCGGGTCGGTGATCGCCTGGCGGGCGACGCTGGTCGGACACTCGGCACGCAGGACGTCGCGCACGGTGTCACGCAGCGCCAGCTGCTGCGAAGTCAGTGCGACGTCCATAAGACCCCTAACATAATAAAAATAGTAAACTAGCGACTCGGGTGCAATCGGACCATCGGGCAAGACGTAGGTGACACACATGGTCGAGTGGTATCTCTTCCTCCCGCAGGTGCGGTTGCCCGTGGCCGAGTTCGTGCTGCGAGCGCGCCAGGCCGAAGCCTGCGGTTTCGACGGGTTGGCGTTCATCGACCACCTCGAGGCGCCCGGTCAGCCCGATGAAAGCATTTGGGAGGCAATGGGTATCGCGACATGGGTAGCAGCCAAGACGGACCGGCTGAGGATCGGCCATCTGGTGCTCTGTGACGCGTTCCGGCATCCGGCAGTGCTGGCCAAGCAGGCCGTCACGCTTTCGGAAGCCTCGGGCGGCAGATTCGAGCTCGGGCTGGGAGCCGGATCCTGGCCTGCCGAATTCTCCAAATTCGATGTGGCGCAACAGGATTTGGCAACCCGGGTGGCGCAACTGGACCGCAGCCTGGGATTGATCAGGCAGTATTGGGCGGACGGCGCCTCGGGCCGCGGTCAATCTCCCCGGCCTACGCATCCGATACCGCTGGTGCTGGGGGGTAGCGGACGCCGAATGATGGAACTGGTTCGCAAATACGCGGATTGGTGGAACCTGCAAGCGAATCATCTGGACCGGCTGCCCCGGTTGGCCGCGTCCGCGGATCCGGCGCGGATCTCGGTTCAGCAAGCGGTGGGCTTCGCCCGCTCCGGCAGCGATCCAGACGCTGTGCGCGAGGTGAGCACCCGCCGATTCGGCCAGCTGGGGCCGGGGCTGGTCTGCGGCACCGCTGCAGAGTTGATCGAGCACTTCAGCAGCCTGGCGGCCCAGCGGGTCGAGCGCTTCTACGTGTGGTTCGCCGACTTCGCCGCCCCGGAGTCGCTGGCCGAATTCGGTGAATCGGTGATCAAAGAGTTTCCGGTTTCCGCGGCGAATTGAGCGCCGCGCGCCGGCGCGCCTCGGTGGGCACGATCGGTGGACGTGCGAAGGGACCGCGCCGCACGGCGTTCAGCCGTATCTCCGGCAGATCGACCGAGGGGTCGACGGTGTCCAGCCAGGCGACCGCCTCGGCGACGTCGGATACCTGGATCGCGTACATCTCGAAGGGGACGTCCTGCAGCATTTCGGTTTCCACCGGTCCCGGAGTCACGATGTGGACGCTGATGCCGTCTCGGTCGACCTCGAGCGCCAACGCGCGGGCAAAGGCATTCATGCCGGCCTTCGTCGCGGAGTAGGCGGTGCGCGCCATCATCGGTTCGTGCGCCGCGGACGACGAGATAAACACCAACCGGCCGCCCGGGCGCATCCGCGGCAGCACCGCGGAGGTCACCACGAAGCAGGAGTCCAGATTGGCCGCCATGATCGTGCGCCACTGCTCGAACGTCTGCTTACGTGCGTAGGTTCCGCCCAGCACACCGGCGGCGTGAACGACGAGATCGATTGTCTCCAAAGCGCTTATCGCATTCTGGAAGTCAGCCGGGTCGGACGCGTCGGCGACGATATGGCGCGCGCCGAGCTGTTCGGCGGTGGTGCGCAACGGTCCCTCGCGTCGCGCCACCAGCACCACGTCATAGCCGAGCTCAGAAAGCTTGCGACCGCATGCTTTTCCAATCCCACCGCTGCCGCCGGTCACCAGTGCGGTTCGCATGCTCAAGGGCGGTTATGGCCGCCGGACATCCCGCGGGCGGGACCCCGAACGTGAAAGAGCCTGCGGCGACAGCGCATAAATACGTTGGTCAGCGCTTCCCGACAACACATAGGTCTGAGCGTCGGCGAGGTGCCGGCCCGCGATCCGGCGGGCCCGGTCGACGTCGCCCTCCGCAATCGTCTCGGTGAGCTTGATGTGGGTGTTGAGCACCGCGCGCCGCTTGGCCAGCGACGGATAGGTGCCACGGGCCGAACTCTCGTCGGCCCAGCGTTGCTCGTGGCTGGTCCACAGCGACTCCAGGCTGCCGACGACCGCGATGATGGTGTGGTTCCCGCAGCCGCGGACGATGAGATCGTGGAATTTTCGGCCGATTTCGGTGAAGTGGCGACCGTCTTCCAGATTCTCGGCCATGGAGTCGTTGATCTGCTTGAGTTCGGGTATCAACGTGTCCGCGCGGTCCGGCCGCTGGGCGGCCAGCGCGGCGCATGCCGGCTCGAGCTCCTGCAACGCCGCACCGAGGTCCGCGACCGCCACCGACTCGCTCTGCAACAGCAAACCGAGCATGTAGGCGGCGCTGGTCTTGGCCGGCGCATGTACCACGGCACCGCCACGGTTGCCGCGCCGGACCGAGACCAAGCCCTCGGTCTCCAAGATCCGCAACGCTTCCCGCAACGAGACCAGGCTGACGTTGAACTGCTCGACCAGCACTTCCTGACGCGGCAGCAGATCGCCGTCGGCGAGCTCGCCGTCGATGATCTGACGACGCAGCTCGTCGGCTACGATCTCAGCGATCCTGGGCGCCGACAATCGGCGACGGGCGTCAGGGCCAATTCCCAGAGCGGTCATCCGATCCTCGCAGGCTCGATTGATGGGTGCCGACCTGCCACGCAGGTTTGAGTGCGGCGTGGCGACCCGCTGCGCCCGGCTTCGCCGCGCTTGCGATCGCCACTACGTACTCGACAGGCTTAGCTATCTTAGCAGTAATGATATAAATAGCCGGGTGAGTCGCGGTTCCGGCAATCCGCCGCTTGACCAATTGCGCGTCATCGAGATCAGCGACCGTATCGCCGGAGGTTACTGCGGGAAACTGTTGGTCGACGCCGGCGCTGACGTACGCAAAATCGAACCGCCGCAAGGAGATTCGCTGCGCCGGTGGTCAGCTGACGGGGTGCCGGTGCCGTCCGGCGCCGACTCGCCGCTCTTCAACTACCTCAACGCGGGCAAACGCAGCCTCACCTGCGCTCCGGGTTCGGATCGGTTCCGCGCCGAACTGTCCGCGGCCGATGTCGTGGTGGTCACCGCGGGGCCGTCGCAGGCGGCGGAGCTCGGCATCGATCCACAGTGTCTGCTGGCCGACAGCCCGCACGCCGTCGTCGTGACAATCTCGGACTTCGGCTGGACGGGCCCGTACGTCGACCGCGCCGCGACTGAGTTCACCCTGCAAGCCTGGGCGGGCTCGCCGGGATTTCGGGGTGACCCCGCCGGGCCGCCGATCGCGATCGGCGGCGACCTGGGGGAGTACATGGGTGGCGTGTTCGCCGCATTCGGCGCATTGGCGGTGCGCCGCCGCGTCGAGCGCCGCGGTCCGGGTGAGCATCTCGACCTGTCCATGCTCGAGGCGATCACCCTGATGCAGAGCAGCGAATGGCTGCATTCCCAGCTGCTTCAGGTGCCGCCGATCCGCCGCACCCTCGAAGTCCCCTCGATCGAGCGGGCCAAGGACGGCTATGTCGGGATCACGATGGTCACCGGTCAACAGTGGCTGGACTTCGCCGCGATGGTCGAATGCCCGCAGCTCGCGGAGATCGAACAGCTGCAATTCCAGATCGGCCGCTGGGCCTACCGCGATTTCATCCGTGAGCAAATCGGCCCCTGGATGGCCGAACGGACCGTCGAGGAGATCGTCGAACTCGGTCAGCTGTTTCGGCTGCCCATCGCGGCGCTGGGCAACGGCTCCACGATCCGCCACATGGACTACGTGACCGAACGTGGCGTGTTCGTCGGCAACCCCGCCGGCTTCCACCAGCCCCGCCCACCATGGCTGATGTCGCACTGCGCGCCCGCGCCGGTGCGCAGTACCCCGGCCGTCGGCTTGGATAACGACGAAACACCTTTGCCTGCAACGGAACACAAGGCAGCCCAAGTGCCGCGCGGGCTGCCGCTCGAGGGTGTTCGCATTGTCGACTTGACGGCGTTTTGGGCCGGACCGGCCGCCACCCATGTGCTGGCCGCATTCGGTGCCGACGTCGTCAAGGTGGAGTCGATTCAGCGGCCGGACGGCATCCGCTACTCGGGCGGCATGCGCAAGGACGTCGACGACTGGTGGGAGTACGGCTGGGTGTTCCATGCGATGAACACCAACAAGCGTTCCGTGACACTGGATTTGAACTCCGACGACGGTCGCCGTCTGTTCAAGACGCTGGCCGCCGACGCCGACGTGGTGATCGAAAACTTCTCCCCGCGCGTAATGGACAACTTCGGGCTCACCGCCGATGTGCTGCTGCAGGTGAACCCCAAGCTCGTCGTCGCCCGGATGCCGGCGTTCGGGCTGGAAGGTCCGTGGCGTGACCGAGTTGGCTTCGCCCCCACCATGGAACAGCTGGCCGGCCTGGCCTGGGTGACCGGATTGCCGGAGAACCCCCCGGTGACGCCGCGCGGTGCGTGCGATCCACTGGCCGGGGTGCATGCCGCGTTCGCGGTGCTGGCCGCGCTGCACTTCGCCGACCGCACGGGCAGCGGCCAGCAGGTCGAGTTGCCGATGATCGAAACGGTACTCAACGTCACCGCGCTCCAGCCGATCGCACACGAGGTGTTCGGTGTGACGCTGAGTCGGCGGGGCAACCGCGGCCACGGCCCGGCCATCCAGAACATCTACCGGTGCGCCGGCCCACAGGATGACTGGATTGCCATCACCGTGCAAGACGACGAACAATGGCGCGCGCTGGTCGAATTGATGGGCCGGCCGTCCTGGTGCGATGCGGGGATGTCCACCGTGGCCGAACGGCACGAGCGGGCCGACGAGATCGATGCACGGCTCGGCGACTGGTTCGCCGGGCAGCCGCTGGAGTCGACCGTCGAGCGTCTGGCTGCCGCGGGAATTCCCGCCGCTCCGGTGGTGTCACCGTCGTTGGTGACGCGGAACCCGCAACTGCGCGCTAGGGGATTCTTCGAGCAACTTGTCCATCCGAGCACCGGGGCTGGCCTTTATCCCTGTCCGCCGTTCGCCCGGCTGGCCGGCCAGGACCGGTGGCTGGCCCGGCCGCCGCCACTGCTCGGTCAGCACAACGCAGAAGTGCTGCGCGATCGGTGTGCAGTCAGCGAGGAAGAGCTGGCGCGGCTGGCCGCCGATGAGGTGATCGGGACACGGCCGGCGGGGGCGTAGGAAGCGGCGTGTGAACTACGTTGCACAGCAAGGCATTTCACCGTTGCTCCCCAATTGGTGTGCACCGGCGGGAAACCCACCGGTCACATCAGCCACGCCAGTCCCTACGGTGCTGGGCGAGTCATTTTGCAACGTGGTATCGCCCGCGATATCGCATTGGCGAGCGCGACATGGCCGCTTTCTCTGGTACACGAGTGGCAGGTGTGGCCGGATCGCCGACTTCATCCGCAAGATCCGAAATGGCGGTCATGGAAGCCGACGCCAGAGAGAGGTATACCGTACAGCGGATGGAGGGAGTATCTGATGCGTGTGATCGTCGACCCGGATTTGTGTGAGGCGAACGGTTTCTGCGAATCGATCGCCCCGGACATCTTTGAACTCGGCGACGAGGACGTAGTGCAGATCGCCGAGGGCGAGGTGCCGGCAGACCGCGAGATCGACGTGCGCGCCGCCGTCGAGCAGTGCCCGAAGGCCGCGCTGAAGCTACGCGACTGACGCCCGACGACGGCGAGCGCTCGGACGGCGCGAGTGAGGAGTCGGGCAATCAGACTCAGCGTGCGGTAAGCGATATCGCCATCTCGTCGTAGATCGACATGTTGGTGGTCAGATTCGGGTAAGCCACCTTGGCCGGGCCCACCGCGATGTCATCGCAGCGCAGCAGCAGCTCGTCGAACACCGCGCGCAGTTCGGCCCGCGCCAGCATCGCGCCCAGGCAGTGGTGGGGACCGCCGCCGCCGAATGCCACGTGCGGGTTGGGCTGTCGTCCGATGTCGAAGGTGAACGGCGACTCGAAGACCTCCTCGTCGCGGTTGGCCGACCGCAGCATCGACACCACCCGCGCACCGGCGGGGATAGCCACCCCGTCCATCTCGATGTCGACCTTCGCGGTACGCGTCCAGTACGCCACCGGTGACGCCCAGCGCAGCACCTCCTCGACAGCACTGGGCCGCAGCGCTTCCTGCTCGCGATAGCGGTCGATCTGGTCGGGATTGGCGACAAACGCCTGCAGCCCGATGGCCAGCGCGTTCTTGGTGGTGTCGCTGCCGGCGAAGGCCAGCACGAAGAAGAAGAACTCGAGTTCGTTGGCCGGCAGCCGGAACTCCTCGCCGTCGTCACCGGTGACGACGGCGCTGGCCAGCGTGCTCCAGATGTCGTCGGCGGGATTGCGCCGTTTTTCCCCGGTGAGCTCCATCGCGTACCCGAAGATGTCGGCGTAGAGATCGGTGTAGTCCTCCCAGTTCGGCCGCGCGTCCGGCGAGTTGGCCTTCAGGATGCGGTCCAGGCAATCGAAGATGCGGGGCCGGTCGGATTCCGGTATGCCGATGATGTCGCCGATGACCGTCATCGGCAGCGCGTCGGCCACGCCCTCGATCCAGTCGCCGCCGCCGTTTGCCAGCAAGGCGTCGATCATCCCGGCGGCGCGCGCCCGAATTCCGGCCTCCAGCTTGGCGATTGCCCGCGGATTGAAAGCGTGCGAGATGAGCTTGCGGCGCTTGTTCAGGCCGGGCGGGTCCATATTGATGATCGTCGGGTACGACGAGAACATGCCGACCGGTTGGATGAGTGGTCCGTCGACCGCGGTGAACGAATCGACGTCCCGGTGCAGGCGTACCGCGTGGCGATGCTTGGTCGTCACCCAGAACTCACGCCCGACGGTCTTGGCGACGCCGGGGGTGAGGTCATGCCGGAAAAGCGGCCTGCTGCGCCGCAGCTCG
The DNA here is from genome assembly GCF_059812225.1 of Mycobacterium sp. NGS66. Taxonomy (NCBI): domain Bacteria; kingdom Bacillati; phylum Actinomycetota; class Actinomycetes; order Mycobacteriales; family Mycobacteriaceae; genus Mycobacterium; species Mycobacterium sp. NGS66. The sequence continues at coordinate 392,631 of NZ_JCALCG010000002.1, forward strand.
GCGAACAGCTCATCGGGAAAACCGTTGCGCCACAAGGCAAAGTCGGAAAGATCTGTGGTGACACTCGTCATGGCCAACCTCGCTCCGGGTCGGACCCCGGCAAGGGGAGCCCGCGTTGACGTTCAATGCTTAAGATAGTAAAAATAGAGCTAGTCGTCGAACCGCGGGTCATGTTGCGTTCGGCCCCGGAAAGTTCGGCCCTGTCGGAAACGGAGTGCTGGTGACGCATACGATGTCGGACTCGGCTTCCGAAGCAGCGAAAGACCCGTCGGAACAGGAGTTCGGCTCGGCCGGGATCGCCCTGTCGAAGTACCGCTTCCCGACGGGATGGTTCATCGTCGCCTTCGCCTCCGACTTGGCCCCGGGTGACGTCAAGCGCGCGCACTACTTCGGTGAGGAGCTCGTGCTGTTCCGCACCGCCTCCGGCCAGGTACACGTGCTCGACGCCTACTGTCAGCACCTAGGGGCCAACCTCGGGGTGGGCGGCACCGTGGAGGGCGAGAACATCGTCTGCCCGTGGCATGGCTGGCGCTGGCGCGGCGACGGCACCAACGCGTTGATCCCGTACAGCAAGATCGGCTGCAAGAACAACGTCCGCATCCGGACCTACCCGGCGGTGGAGTGGTACGGCTTCATCCTGGTGTGGCACGAACGGCACGGCAGGGCGCCCTATTGGCAACCGCCGGTGCTGCCCGAGCTGGAAACCGACGAGTATTACCCGCTGCACCCGCACACCCGGATGCTCAACCGGGTCAAGGTGCACGCGCAGATGATCATCGAGAACGCCGCCGACCCCTACCACGTCCAGTACGTGCACAAGGCCGCCAACCCGGCCACCACCGCCTCGTTCGAAGTGTCGGGGTATCACCTGCACGCCACCGTCAACGCGCACTTCGGCGGCGGCCGCGCGCAGACCTGGTTGACGCCCAACGGGCCGGTCGACGCCAAGATCATCTACGACAACTACTCGCTGGGGCTGGGCGTTGTTCGCTTCCCGAGTGAGCTGGTGGCCACCGTCCAGGTCACCGGGCAGACACCGGTCGACGAGGACTACACCGACTACTTCTACACCCAGGCTTCCGTTCGCGAGCCGGGCGACACCGGCGACGTGCCGACCGGCCGCGCCGCCAAATTCCTGGCGCTGCAGCAAGAGGTGATCAAGCAAGACTTTTTCACCTGGGAGAACATGAAGTATTTGGAGAAGCCGAACCTGGCACCTGAAGAGGCGCATGACTATGCCGCCCTTCGCCGTTGGGCGCACCGCTTCTACCCGGGTAAGCAACCCTCGCCGGATGACTTCGGCTATACCGCCGAAGGCGAGCCTGACCCGGCGGCCGCCGAGGCGTGAAAGTTGTTCGAGCCCTCCGATTTCGGCGTCGAGCGTTTCACAGTGCCTGCGGTGTTGGATCGGCGGGCTGAGCAGTATCCCGACCGCGTGATGATGTCGATCGACGGGACCGACGTGACCTTCGAGCAGATGCGGCGGCGGTCCTGCGCGGCGGCGAACCTGCTCATTGATCTGGGTGTGCGCCAGGGTGATTCCGTGGCGCTGTTCACCAACACCTGCCCGGCGTGGGTCTACTTCTGGCTGGGCGCGGCCCGCATCGGCGCGGTGACCGCGGCGGTGAACGCCGCCAACAAAGGTGACTTCCTGCTGCACACCCTGCGCTTGTCCAACGCCAAGGTGATTCTCACCGACGCCGATCGCCGGTCCCGTGTCGACGAAGTCTCCGACCGGCTGGACACGGTGACCGACGTTGTAGTGCAAGGTGATTCGCTCGACCGAACCCTGGATCGGCTGATCGATCGCCCGTTGCCGGAGTACACCGGAGAGATCGGTGAGGTCGGGGCACTGTTCTTCACGTCGGGCACTACCGGGCCGTCGAAAGCCGTTGCCACCACGTGGCACTACCTCTTCTCGGTGGCGGCGACCGTCGCTGAGGCATGGCAATTCGGTGCCGGCGAGGTGCTGTGGACCGCGATGCCGTTGTTTCATCTCAGTGCGGCGCCCAGCGTGCTGGCTCCCATGCTGGTCGGCGGAACGACGGTGCTGGCCGGGGCTTTTCACCCCACGGCCGTCTGGGACGACGTGCGGGCCCACGGTGCCATCGGCTTCGCCGGGGCCGGTGCGATGGTTTCGATGCTGCAGAATCTGCCCCCCGATCCGCGTGACCGGCAGCTGCCGTTGCGGTTCATCTCTGCGGCGCCCATCCAGGCGCACTCTTACCGCGACATCGAAACCCGCTACGGCTGTCGCATCGTTACCATGTACGGGATGACGGAGGCCTTTCCGATAGCAGTCAAAAGCGTTGCTGAACAAGGTGTTCCGGGAACTTCGGGTCGCCCGAACCCGAATTACGAGGTACGCATCGTCGACGCGGACGGCAACCCGCAGCCCGCTGGAACCGTCGGGGAGATCGCTTGCCGGGCCCGATACCCGCACGTGATGAGTGAGGGGTACGTGCATGCCGGTGACACGCCGCAATTGCACGTGGATCCGCATCCCGAGTGGTTCCGCACCGGCGACCTCGGCAAGCTGGACGATGAACTAAACCTGACATATGTAGACCGCGTCAAAGATTCGATCCGACGGCGCGGTGAGAATATTTCCTCGGTCGAAGTGGAAACCGTCGTGATGTGCCACCCGTCGGTGGCCGAAGCAGCAGCGGTCGCAGTACCCAGCGAGTTGGGTGAGGACGACATCCTGCTGGCGGTGACGCTTCGTCCCGGCGCCGAGTTGGATTACGCGGAGCTGCTCGACTTCTGCGCGGCCCGCATGCCCTACTTCTGTGTGCCGAGATTCGTCGAAATCCTTGATGAACTTCCAAAGAACGGGATCGGACGGATACGTAAAGACTTATTGCGGAAAAGAGGTGTAACGCGGGATGCCTGGGATCGGGAAAATGAGGGATATATCGTCAGCCGGTAGGTCAAGTTTCTAAGGTCTGGAGAGCAAAGATGTCCATGAGCTATCAGGAACAGCAGATGCTCCAGGCCGCCACCGGCCGCGCTGCGATCCTGGATCTCGACGCCCGGCACAATCGGGCCTACTCCGACGGGAACCGCGAACGTTGGATCGCCACGTTTCGTCACTCCGGCGCCAGCTACACGCGCGACGGCGAACTGTTCCAGGATCTGCGCTTGGCGTTCGACGGCGGCGACGGACAGCGCTTGATCACTGTCGATCACGAGATCCAGGTCGACGGTGTAAACGCAAGCCAACGTTGTGTCGCCGTGCTTTTCGCCGTGGCCTACGGCGACACCACACTGCGGGCCACCGGGACGTTCCGGGACGAACTGATTTACGAGCGCGGCGGCTGGTATTTCACGTCCCGGGTCCTCGCCTGGGATTCGGTGCCCAGCCGCCATCCGCTCGTCATGTGAAGCGCCACGTGGACCAGGACTCACCCGACCAAGCCGGCTATCAGCTCGCCTTCGGCACGTATGACGACGCGCTGCGAATGGTCGGCGCGGCGAGCGAACCGCGCACCGCCCGAACGGCGGTCAGCGGCGCGCGGATTCAGCTGTTCGCCGCGATGGTCCGCGACGGCAATCGGTCCTACTGGGATACCGAATACGCGCGGCAAAAATGGGGCGGCTTGCTGGCGCCGCCGGCGTTGTTGATGGGATGGCTGATACCTCCGCCCTGGGAGCCGGAAGGCCGGCCACCGGCGGCCTCCCTGGTGCTGCGAGTGCCCTTGCCCGGTACGACGTTCATCAACGCGGCCAACGACGTCGAATTCTTGGATCCCATCCTAGAGGGCGACGTACTTACCGTCGTCGAGGAGTTGGTGTCGGTATCGCCGGAAAAGCGAACCCGGCTGGGGGTCGGTCATTTCGTCGAGACGCTGGAGACCTACCGCCGCCAGGACGGCGTCGTGGTGGCCAAGTGCCGAAACACCTTGTTCCGCTTCACCCCGGAAGCAACCTCGTGACGGGCGTCGACCTGGACTGGAATGTGGTCGAGGTTCCCGTCGAATTGCCAGAGGTGATCGAGGAGATCAGTTACCAGCGGGTGGTGGAGAACGCCGGAGCGACGTGGGATTATTTCCCAGGCCATTTCGATCCGGTGTATGCCCGTAGCCAGGGAAACCCGACGATCTATGTCAACACCATGCATCTCGCCGGATTCGCCGACCGCATCGCGACCGATTGGGCCGGGCCGGGCAGTCGCGTGGTTCGCCGCTCTATGCGCTTGGCCGTTTCGGTCTACGCCGGGGATACCATGATCGGCCGCGGCCGGGCGGTGGCCAAGCGGCTCGACAGCTCGGTGGAGCCGCCGCGCCGACTCGTGGACATCCAGATCACCGTGACCAATCAGCATGGCGCACTGTGCTGTCCGGTGGAGCTCACTCTTCAGCTACCCCAGCGGCCGACATGAATGACGATTGGCGTAGCTACCCGTTTCGGCTGGTTCCCGGGGACGCCCTGTTGGACTTTCCCGCCGCCGAAGGCGAACACCCCGACCACGAGTCCGATACCTGGTTCATCGCAGGCCAACTCGATGCGGCTACGACGGGCCGGTCGTTTGCGTTCCTGACCATCTTCAACAAGAACCGGCCCGGCGGGGCCGTGATCGCGGATTTCTACACGCTGGCCCTGTTCGACCTGGACACCGGCGAGTATGGGACGTATACGGATTACGACATGCCGCCGGCCAACATGAAACCGGGAGCCGTGTCCAAGCTGTCCATGGCCACTGGTTACCTCGACCTCGAATACCGAAGTGGCGCAGGCATCGCGTCGTGGATCACCCGCCGAACCGACGATGACGAATTGGTGCCCTACACCTACCAAATCAGCCTGACGGGTGCAGACCAGACCGGGAAGCCGATGCGGCTGGAGCTGGCCGTGACACCGACCCGCGCGCCCACACCCGTTGGTGCATCGACGTACAACGGAAAGATCATGTGTTTCGGGCAGTCCGACACATACTCGTACTTCCAGACCGGGATGGCCATGACCGGAACGCTGAGCTGGGGCGAGCTGAGCGAGGAGGTGTCCGGCAGCGCCGGTCACGTCGACCGGCAATGGTTTCCGAAGTATGCGGGTGGAGTGCCGCGAGCCAGGTCGCACGAATGGCGAACGATCAACTTCGACAACGGTGTCGACTTGAGCATCTGGCGGCAGTTCGACCGGATGAATGGCAATGCGCTGCAACCGTTTACCGGCGTGACGACGAGTTCGCCCGATCCCACGGTGGCGCCGCAGTGCGCCGAAGACGTCGACGTCGTGGTGACCAGCTATGTGAAGTGGCCCAATTCCGTGCGGACCCTGCTACGTCCGCCGGCCCAAGCCCGGTACCTGCCGGATCGTCATCGGATCATTTGTCCCACACTCGAATTGGACATCGTGGGGGAACCGCTGGTGGCCGCGCCCGCACACGCTCTTCCGATCGAATACATGGAAGGGCCCTACCGATATCGCGGGACCATGTGGGGGGAGCCGGTGAGCGGCTTCGCCTTCAACGAGCGCTCGCTGGCGCTGTACCGAGACTGGGAGTTGGTCGAGGTGCTGGCAACGACCGTGATGAATGTCGATCCGCCCGCCCCGGGGCTACAGGCGCTGGTGGATCAGCTGGTGCCGTTGGTGGCGGCCGGGCGGCGTCACGAGGCTGCTGCGCTGTTGACCACGCAGCATCTCCAAAACGGCGCGCTGGCAACGATTCTGGAGGATCTCAAAACCGCGCTGTCGGAACCTTCCACCGACGAGATTGCGGCCAGTCCCGGCGACGGTGTCTAGTTCAGCGGCGTGGACCGTACGCTGTCACATCAGCCACTTCAGCCCCCGTCGGGGCTCCACCCGGTGAATCCGTAACGTGATGTCACCGGCGATATCGCATTTCAGATCGCGACATGACTTCGCTTTTGGTGCCCGAGGGACCGGTGTGATTTCAACGTCTCGGCCGCGGTCAGCCGACGGCCGTCTGGGCAATCGCCTGCTCCCAGGTGATGTGACGATGCTGCAGACCAGGCTCGTTGCGCCCGAACACAAGTCGGTCCCGGGCACCCGACTCGAGGTTGGCTTGCAGCGATTCGACCAGCCGGTAATCCTCGTCGCGCACGGTGGAGTGCGCGTATTCGAAGACGGCCGCGGCGCCGGCGGCCACGGATTCGTCGGACAGGTCAAGCGGTGTGGAGTTCTGGTGGACGGTGATCGACCGACCGGGCCGGTCGGCGGGGTAGACGCGAAACAGCTCGCCGTTGGCGATCGTCACCGACAGCACGATGTTGGGGAACAGCGCGTAGATCACGACCATGTTCCGGAACGGATCCCACTGATCTTCAGGCACATTGTCCAGTTCGAGGATGCCATTGAGCGGGAAGATCAACCGGTGATGCGGCCCGTACGAGTCGAAGACCGTGCAGTTGCTGCGAGCGATGGTGGCAAACGTCTGCCGGTGCACGGTGGCGAAATGATAGTTCTCCGCGAAGGTGTCGACGGCAAGTTTCCAGTTGATGGGGCAGTCCAGCACCTTCTCGCCCAGCGGAGACCACCGTCCGATTCCCCACGAGTCCAGCTCGTCAGCCAACGGACCCAGGTGTGTGGCGATATCCAGCGTCGTGCCGGGATCCAATCCCACCCAAAGAAATCCGGCGAACTCTGCGGCTGGCAGCTCGGTCAGCCCGTCGGACTTCAGCCTCACGTCGGGGAAGCCCTCGCGGCCCGGCAGCCCGACCAATCGCCCGTTGTTGTCGTAGGTCCACGCGTGGTACGGGCAGCTGAACCGCTTCGCGGTGCCGCACCCGGTGACCACCTGCGACTGGCGGTGCAGGCAGACGTTGTCGAATGCCTTGACCGATCCCTCTGACGTCCTGGTCAGCAAGATCGACCGGCCCATCACCGTCTTGGTGCAATAACTGCCCGGCCCCGGCAGCTCCGAGACATAGCCGACCAGTTGCGGACTGGCCAGCAGCATGGCCCGGTCGCGGTCGTGCCGCTCGAGTGAGGTGTACTCCCGCGCGTCGACCGAGTGTTGCGTCGGCGCCAGGTCGGTCGTCTTGTCGCGCGCCAGCTTCAGGGCGCGTCGGGTCAGGTCGATGAGTTGGTCGTGATCCATCGGAAGTCCCTATTGCAGTCGTTTCAGCAGCGCCCGCCCTAACTTTATTAACTTTATAGTGTTAGCCGAACGCAGCCAAGAATGGTCGGCCGAGCAGACGCAGATGCCCCCAAACTCGTTGACTTCGGGGGCTTTTGCTCACCGCCCTCAGTCGCGTTGCCGCGTATTGATGTAGCCGAGCAGCTGTGGTTGTCGATCGGCCAGGGCGCTCAGGCGGGTGTCGTCGAGGCGGTGCAGGTAGTCCGCGGTGGCGGTGTCGGCGGGAAAGAACGACTCTATGGCCAGGCTTTCTACGCCGACATCGAGTGGGCTGCCGAACGTCGCGATGGTGTTGACGAAGTGCAGTTCGACACCGTCGACCGTGGTCATCCGGAACGGCACATACAGCTCGGCGGCCGCGGCGAGTGTCGACTCGGCCGGGCGAGGCGCCGGATAACCGGCGAGCTCTTGATACAAACGTTGGACCTCGGGCGATGCCGTGACGTTGGCGGTCCGACGCACCCGACGCAGGATGCTGGAGTGCACCTCGGCACGATTGAGCAACCGCTGTGAGAGTCCCTGCGGATGTAGGCACAACCTCATCACATTGAGCGGTGGTCGAAGCAGCTCCGCGGCCGCCGCTTGGTCCAGCCCTTCTACCAGCACAACGCAGCCCGCGTTTGCGGCAATGAGATTCCAGCATGAATCGGTGACGACGGCCGGGTAGGGCGAATGGCCGGCCAGCACTGAATCGATGGCTGCCTTCACCGGCTGCATCTGCTCGGCATCGAGCGGGTGCTCTCCGTAGGCGGGAGCGTAGCCGCCGGCGAGCAGGAGCCGATTACGCGCGTTCAACGGGAGATCGAGCGACTCGCCGATGCGGAGCAGTAACGACCGGCTGGCGTTGGACCGCCCCGTTTCCACGAAGCTGAGATGGCGAGGCGAAACACCAATCTGGTGCGCCAGCTCCATCTGGCTCATCCGCCGGCGAGTGCGCCATTCGCGCACCCCGATACCCGCCGACACCGTCCCAACTTATCGCCGCGTGGCAACTGCGACCACTACCTCGCAGGTAATCGACACAGCTACCTCGACGGCCAAGACTGCGTTCATGAGCACAACACCACCAGCACAGCCCACCGTCTTGCGGCGCTCGTTCACCGCGGCGGCGATCGGCCGGATCATGCTGGGCGCGGCCGCATTCATGTCGCCGAGGTCCCAGACGCGGATGAACGGTTTGCCAGACGACACGCTCTCTACGGAAACGAGATATCTGATCCGGATCTTCGGAGCCCGCGCCCTGGGCCTGGGCCTCGGCTATCTGGCGAGCGATGAGGCTCATCGTCGGCGCTGGCAACGCATCGGTCTGGTAGTCGACACCTTGGACAACCTCAACGCGGTGATGGAGTTGCGGAAACTCGATCGCGGCGATAGCCGGATCCGTGCGCTGCTCAGCCTTGTCGCGGTGACCGGTCCGTACGCCGCGCTAGGCGCATTGGGCGTGGTGCACAGCCGGTTCACGCGCGCGCGTTGCGGCACTGTGACACACATGTGACTGATGCGACCAGTGTGTCACCTGATGTATCTGTCGTACCCTGTGGCATGTGCCACTGCCGCGGCGTGACGTCCTCAAACTCGCGGCCGCAACGCCGGGTCTGCTGGCCCTCGGGTTCGCGGGGGCGTCCACGTGCGCGGCACGGGCTTCGGCGGCGTCACTCGGGACACTGCTGGACTACGCGGCCGGCGTCATCCCCGCCCAGCAGATCAGGGCCGCCGGCGCGGTCGGGGCGATCCGCTATGTGTCGGACCGGCGGCCCGGTGGCAACTGGATGCTCGGCAAGCCGATCCAGGTCGCCGAGGCGCGCGACCTGAGCAGTAGTGGACTGAAGATCGTCTCGTGCTACCAGTACGGCAAGGGCGCCACGGCCGATTGGCTGGGCGGGGCCGCCGCTGGCACCCAGCACGCCCAGCGCGGAATGCAGCTGCACGCCGCCGCCGGAGGGCCCGCCAGCGCTCCGATCTATGCCTCGATCGACGACGACCCGTCGTATGACCAGTACAAACGACAAGTGCTGCCCTATCTAAAGGCGTGGGAGTCGGTCATCGGCCACCAGCGCACGGGTGTATACGCGAACTCGAAAACCATCGACTGGGCTTTGCATGACGGCGTGGGCTCGTATTTCTGGCAGCACAACTGGGGCTCGCCCAAGGGTTACGCCCACCCCGCTGCGCACCTGCACCAAGTCGAGATCGACAAGCGGTCCGTCGGCGGTGTCGGCGTTGACATCAACGAAATCCTCAAGCCGCAATTCGGGCAGTGGGGTTAGGCAGATCCAAACCGGCGCCGGCGACTGCGACGGTCGGCCAACCGCCCGCGGGAATCGACAGGCCGAAGCAATCGCCGCTCCAGCAAACACTCGTTCGCTCAATTCGGAGCGCCGGAGTCGTCGGACGGCGCACGCGTGCGCTGGCGGCCCGGTGCGAACTACCGCTGAAAGCCGAAATTTTTTACATAACGATTACATAACAATACTGCTTTGATCAGCGCCGTTGTTGCTACTCGACCGTAACCACCTACATGCAGGAGGTTTATCGGCACCGCCCGCGCCCGCCGTCGAAGCGGCTGTTACCCACGACACGGTTACCCGCGCGTAGAACTCACCAGTAACCGATCACCATGGTCTCCACCCCCAAATTCTTATGACACCCTTATGTGAGCCGAAGCCGTCTGCCGTGCCATGGGCCGGCCAATTGGCAGGCCCGCTGACGATACGAACGGTCAGTCGATTTTGGCGCCGATTCAACGCGGAATCGACGACGCCGGCCCGCCCGCGCTGACCGGGCCGCAAGACAGACGTCAAGAAAACTTCAAGAAAACGTTTAGACGCGACAGGGGAGATGTAGGCGTGACGATTCACGAGCACGAGCAGGTTTCCGCTGACCGCGACGGGACCGGCCCGCATAGCACGCATGCTCTGGTCGACCGCCTAGCCGCCGGCGAGCCCTATGCCGTCGCGTTCGGCGGCCAGGGCAGCGCTTGGCTGGAAACCCTCGAAGAGCTGGTGTCGTCGGCCGGAATCGAATCCGAGTTGGCCACGCTGGTCGGTGAGGCGGATCTGCTGCTCGAGCCGGTCGCCAAAGAATTGGTCGTGGTGCGTCCCGTCGGCTTCGAGCCGCTGCAGTGGGTTCGCGCGCTGGCGGCAGAGGAATCGGTCCCGTCCGACAAGCACCTGACATCGGCCGCGGTGTCGTTGCCTGGCGTGCTGCTCACCCAGATTGCTGCCATCCGCGCGCTGGCCCGTCAGGGCATGGATCTCATTGCCACCCCGCCGGTTGCTCTAGCAGGGCATTCGCAGGGCGTGCTGGCAGTCGAGGCGCTCAAAGCCGGGGGAGCCCGCGATGTCGAGCTGCTAGCCCTGGCCCAGCTCCTCGGCGCCGCCGGGACGCTGGTCGCGCGTCGCCGCGGCATCTCCGTTCTGGGTGACCGGCCGCCGATGGTCTCGGTCACCAACGCCGATCCGGCGCGCATCCAGCGGCTACTCGACGAGTTCGCCCAAGACGTTCGCACCGTGCTGCCGCCGGTGTTGTCCATCCGCAACGGCCGGCGGTCCGTCGTCATCACCGGAACCCCCGAGCAGCTCTCCCGCTTCGAGCTCTACTGCCGGCACATCTCGGAGAAAGAAGAGGCCGAGCGCAAGAACAAAATCCGCGGTGGCGACGTCTTCGCACCCGTCTTCGACCCGGTGCGGGTAGAGGTCGGATTCCACACCCCGCGGCTGGCCGACGGTATCGACATCGTCGGTCGCTGGGCGGAACAGGTCGGCTTGGACGTCGGCTTCGCCCGTGAGCTTGCCGAATCCATCCTGGTGAAGAAGGTCGACTGGGTGGACGAGATCACCCGCGTGCACGACGCCGGCGCACGCTGGATTCTCGACCTCGGTCCGGGCGACATCCTGACCCGGCTGACCGCGCCGGTGATCCGGGGCATCGGTGTCGGCATTGTGCCCGCGGCAACCCGGGGCGGTCAGCGCAACCTCTTTACCGTCGGGGCCACGCCCGAGGTGGCGCGAGCCTGGTCCAGCTACGCGCCGACCGTGGTGCGCCTGCCCGACGGCCGCGTCAAGCTCTCGACCAAGTTCACCCGGTTGACCGGCCGTTCGCCGATCCTGCTGGCGGGCATGACCCCGACCACCGTCGACGCCAAAATCGTTGCGGCCGCGGCCAATGCCGGGCATTGGGCCGAGCTGGCCGGCGGCGGCCAGGTCACCGAAGAAGTCTTCGCCAACCGCATCAAACAGATGTCCGGACTGCTCGAGCCCGGCCGCACCTATCAGTTCAACGCACTGTTCCTCGATCCTTATCTGTGGAAGCTGCAGGTCGGTGGTAAGCGGCTGGTGCAGAAGGCACGCCAATCCGGTGCCGCGATCGACGGCCTGGTGATTAGCGCCGGTATCCCGGACCTGGAGGAAGCCGTCGAGCTGATTCACGAGCTCAACGACGTCGGAATCAGCCACGTCGTGTTCAAGCCCGGCACCATCGAGCAGATCCGCTCGGTCATCCGCATCGCCACCGAGGTGCCCACCAAGCCGGTGATCATGCATGTCGAGGGCGGGCGTGCCGGTGGCCACCATTCCTGGGAAGACCTCGACGATCTGCTGCTGGCCACCTACTCGGAATTGCGGTCACGGCCCAACATCACGGTTTGCGTCGGCGGCGGCATCGGCACCCCGGAACGGGCGGCCGAATATCTGTCTGGGCGCTGGGCACAGGCGCACGGCTTCCCATTGATGCCCATCGACGGCATCCTGGTCGGCACCGCCGCGATGGCCACCCTGGAATCCACCACGTCGCCGTCGGTCAAGCGGATGCTGGTCGAGACCCAAGGCACCGACCAATGGATCAGTGCCGGAAAAGCCCAGGGCGGCATGGCTTCCAGCCGTAGCCAGCTCGGCGCCGACATCCACGAGATCGACAACACCGCTTCGCGTTGTGGTCGGCTGCTCGACGAAGTCGCCGGTGACGCGGAAAAGGTCGCAGAGCGGCGCGACGAGATCATCGCCGCAATGGCAAACACGGCCAAGCCGTACTTCGGCGACGTCGCGGAGATGACCTACCTGCAGTGGCTGCGGCGGTACGTCGAATTGACCATCGGCGAGGGCAATTCGACCGCAGACACCGCTGGACTGCTGGGCCCGGACAGCCCGTGGCTGGCCGACACCTGGCGCGACCGCTTCGCGCAGATGCTGCAACGGGCCGAAGCTCGCTTGCACCCAAAGGATTTCGGCCCCATCGAAACTCTCTTCGGCGACCCGGCGCTGCTGGAGAACCCCGAGCAGGCCATCGACACACTGCTGCAGCACTATCCCGACGCCGAGACCGTGCAGCTGCACCCGGCCGATGTGCCGTTCTTCGTCACGTTGTGCAAGACGCTGGGCAAGCCGGTGAACTTCGTGCCGGTCATCGACAAGGACGTGCGGCGGTGGTGGCGCAGTGACTCGCTGTGGCAGGCACACGACGCGCGCTACGACGCCGACCAGGTGTGCATCATCCCCGGCACCGCATCGGTGGCCGGGATCACCCGGATGGACGAACCCGTTGGTGAATTGCTGGACCGTTTCGAGCAGGCCGCCATCGACGAGGTGCTCGCCGCCGACGGACAACCGCAAGACGTCACGTCGCGTCGCCGGGGTCGCCCCGACGTGTCCGGGCCGCTGGCCGTCGTGCTCGATGCCCCCGATGTGCTGTGGGCCGGCCGGATCGCGACCAACCCCGCTCATCGTATCGCCGAGCCGAACGAGTGGCAGGTGCATGACGAGCCCGGAAACCCAAGGGCCACACACTCTTCCACCGGTGCCAGGCTGCAGGTGAACTCCGCCGACGAAGTGGTGCTCAGCGTTCCGGTATCGGGTACCTGGATCGACATCCCGTTGAGGTTGCCGGCCAACACCGTCGACGGCGGTGTTCCGGTGGTGTCCATCGAGGACGCCAGCACCGCCATGCGGTCCGTGCTCGCGATCGCCGCCGGCGTGGATGGCCCGGAGTTCCTGCCCCCGGTCGACGACGGAACCGCCACCGTCACGGTGGACTGGGACCCCGAGCGGGTTGCCGACCACACCGGTGTCACCGCCACCTTCGGTGAGCCGCTCGCTCCCGGGCTCACCACCGTGCCCGACGCGCTCGTCGGCCATTGCTGGCCAGCCGTTTTCGCCGCCATTGGATCGGCCGTCACCGACACCGGCATTCCGGTGGTGGAGGGGCTGCTGAGCCTGGTGCACCTCGATCATGCCGCCCACGTCGTCAGCCAGTTGCCGACCGTTCCGGCTCAATTGACCGTCACGGCAACCGCTTCCCAGGCGATCGACACCGAGATGGGCCGCGTCGTGCCGGTCTCGGTGACGATCACCGACAGTGACGGCACGGTGATCGCAACCCTGGAGGAGCGATTCGCGATCCTGGGCCGCACCGGCTCGGCGGAACTGGCCGACCCGGTCCGCGCCGGTGGCGCGGTGTCGGAGAACGCGACCGACACCCCGCGCCGTCGTCGTCGCGACGTCCGGATTACCGCACCCGCCGACATGCGGCCGTTCGCCGTTGTCTCCGGTGACCACAACCCGATTCACACCGACCGCGCCGCCGCACTGCTGGCCGGCCTGGAATCACCGATCGTGCACGGCATGTGGTTGTCGGCGGCCGCGCAGCACGCCGTGACCGCCACCGACGGTCAGGCCCGCCCGCCGGCGCGGCTGATCGGCTGGACGGCGCGATTCCTGGGCATGGTCCGCCCCGGCGACGAGGTGGATTTCCGGGTCGAGCGGGTCGGAATCGACCAGGGCGCCGAGGTTTTGGAGGTTACCGCGAAGATCGGGTCGGACCTGGTGATGTCGGCGACCGCCCGGCTTGCCGCGCCCAAGACGGTCTACGCGTTCCCCGGTCAGGGCATTCAGCACAAGGGCATGGGCATGGAGGTCCGGGCCCGGTCCAAGGCGGCCCGCAAGGTCTGGGACAAGGCGGACAAGTTCACCCGCGACACCCTGGGCTTCTCGGTGCTGCACGTGGTGCGCGACAACCCGACCAGCATCATCGCCAGCGGTGTGCACTATCACCACCCCGACGGCGTGCTGTACCTGACGCAGTTCACTCAGGTCGCTATGGCGACGGTGGCAGCCGCACAGGTCGCCGAGATGCGCGAGCAGGGCGCCTTCGTGGAAGGGGCCATCGCGTGTGGTCACTCCGTCGGCGAGTACACCGCACTGGCCTGCGTGACGGGAATCTACGAGCTGGAAGCCTTGCTGGAGACCGTGTTTCACCGCGGCTCGAAGATGCACGACATCGTGCCGCGCGACGAACTGGGCCGCTCCAACTACCGGCTGGCCGCCATCCGGCCGTCGCAGATCGACCTGCCCGATGCCGAGGTCACCGCGTTCGTCGCCGAAATCGCCGAGCGCACCGGAGAGTTTCTCGAGATCGTGAACTTCAACCTGCGCGGTTCGCAGTATGCCATCGCCGGGACGGTCCGCGGGCTGGAAGCGCTCGAGGAAGAGGTCGAGCGGCGACGCGAAATCACCGGCGGCAAGCGATCATTCATCCTGGTGCCGGGCATCGACGTGCCATTCCACTCGCGGGTGTTGCGGGTCGGTGTCGCCGAATTCCGCCGCTCGCTGGACCGGGTGATGCCGCGTGACAAGGATCCCGATCTGATCATCGGGCGCTACATCCCCAACCTGGTGCCGCGGCCGTTCACCCTGGACCGCGACTTCATCCAGGAGATCCGCGATCTCGTTCCCGCCGAACCGCTCGACGAAATCCTCGCCGACTACGACACCTGGCGCCGCGAGCGGCCAGGCGAGATGGCGCGGACGGTCTTGATCGAGCTGCTGGCGTGGCAGTTCGCCAGCCCCGTGCGCTGGATCGAGACGCAGGACCTGCTGTTCATCGAGGAGGCCGCCGGCGGCCTGGGGGTTGAACGGTTCGTCGAGATCGGCGTGAAGTCGGCGCCGACGGTCGCCGGACTGGCCACCAACACCCTCAAGCTTCCCGAATACGCCCACAGCACAGTGGAAGTACTCAACGCCGAGCGTGACGCGGCCGTGCTGTTCGCCACCGACACCGACCCCGAACCGGAACTCGAGGAGGAGTTGGGTGGCCCGGAGCCGATCGCGGAAACGGTTGCGGCAGAGGCTGCCCCCGCCGTCGCTCCGGCTCCCGCCGCAGCTGCGTCGGGCGCCCCCAGACCGGAAGACATTTCGTTCGATGCGGCCGACGCGACCCTGGCGCTGATTGCACTGTCCGCCAAGATGCGCATCGACCAGATCGAGGAGCTGGACTCCATCGAGTCCATCACCGACGGTGCCTCGTCGCGGCGCAACCAGCTATTGGTGGATCTAGGTTCCGAGTTGAACCTGGGTGCCATCGATGGCGCCGCCGAGTCCGACCTGGCCGGGCTGCGGTCGCAGGTCACGAAGCTGGCACGGACCTACAAGCCGTATGGGCCAGTGCTTTCCGATGCGATCAACGACCAGCTGCGAACGGTTCTGGGACCGTCGGGCAAGCGGCCCGGCGCCATTGCCGAGCGGGTCAGCAAGACGTGGGAGCTCGGCGAAGGCTGGGCCAAACACGTCACGGTCGAGGTCGCGCTGGGCACCCGGGAAGGCGCCAGCGTTCGCGGTGGTGCTCTTGGCCACCTACACGAGGGCGCGCTGGCCGACGCCGCCGCCGTCGACAAAGTCATTGACGCCGCAGTGACTTCGGTCGCCGCGCGCCGCGGCATCGCGGTGGCGTTGCCGTCGGCGGCGGGCGGTGGCGGCGCGACCGTCGATGCCGCCGCATTGTCGGAATTCACCGAACAGATCACCGGCCGCGACGGAGTCCTGGCCTCGGCGGCTCGGCTCGTGCTGGGCCAGCTGGGCCTGGACGACCCGGTCAGTGTGTCGCCGGCCGCAACCGATGCCGAGCTCATCGACCTCGTCACGGCCGAATTGGGCGCGGACTGGCCGCGTTTGGTGGCGCCGGTGTTCGACGGCAAGAAGGCTGTCGTTTTCGACGACCGCTGGGCCAGCGCGCGCGAAGACCTGGTGAAGCTGTGGCTGACCGACGAGAGTGACATTGATGCCCAGTGGTCTAGTCTCTCGGAAAGGTTCGAGGGCGCCGGGCACGTGGTCGCCAGCCAGGCCACCTGGTGGCAGGGCAAGTCGTTGGCCGCGGGCCGTCAGATTCACGCGTCGCTGTACGGGCGGATCGCCGCCGGTGCCGAAAACCCGGACCCCGGCCCCTACAGCAAGGAAGTCGCGGTGGTGACCGGCGCGTCGAAAGGTTCGATCGCCGCGTCAGTGGTCGCACGACTGCTCGACGGCGGTGCCACCGTCATCGCGACCACCTCCAAGCTCGACGACGACCGGTTGTCGTTCTACCGCAACCTGTATCGCGACCACGCTCGTTACGGCGCGGCGCTGTGGGTGGTGGCGGCCAACATGGCGTCCTACTCCGACATCGACGCCCTGGTGGACTGGGTGGGCAACGAGCAGACCGAAAGCCTTGGGCCGCAATCCATTCACATCAAGGATGCGCAGACTCCGACGCTGCTGTTCCCGTTCGCGGCACCGCGCGTGGTGGGTGATCTCTCCGAGGCCGGTTCGCGCGCCGAGATGGAGATGAAGGTTCTGCTGTGGGCGGTGCAGCGACTGATCGGTGGTCTGTCGAAGATCGGCGCCGAGCGTGACATCGCATCCCGGTTGCACGTGGTGCTGCCCGGCTCGCCCAACCGTGGAATGTTCGGCGGTGACGGCGCTTACGGCGAAGCCAAGTCGGCGCTGGATGCCGTGGTGAGCCGCTGGCACGCTGAATCCTCCTGGGCGGCACGGGTGAGTCTGGCGCACGCGCTGATCGGCTGGACCCGCGGCACCGGGCTGATGGGCCAGAACGACACGATCGTCTCGGCCGTCGAAGAGGCCGGTGTCACCACGTACTCCACCGACGAGATGGCTGCCATGCTGCTCGCGTTGTGCGACGTGGAATCCAAAGTCGCAGCGGCTAATTCGCCGATCAAGGCCGACCTGACCGGCGGGCTCGCCGAAGCCGACATCGACATGGCCGAGCTGGCCGCCAAGGCGCGCGAGGAAATGTCGTCGGAGGCGGCCGCCGAGAACGCGCCGGCCGAGGGCACCATCGCGGCGCTGCCGTCGCCCCCGCGGGGATACACGCCTGCACCGCCTCCGCAGTGGGACGACCTCGATGTCGACCCCGCGGACCTGGTGGTGATTGTGGGTGGCGCCGAAATCGGCCCGTATGGTTCGTCGCGCACCCGGTTCGAGATGGAGGTCGACAACGAGCTCTCCGCGGCCGGCGTGCTGGAGCTGGCCTGGACCACCGGGCTGATCCGGTGGGAGGACGACCCCCAACCGGGTTGGTATGACACCCAATCCGGCGACCTCGTCGACGAGGCTGAACTGGTCGAGCGTTATCACGACGCCGTCGTCGAAAGAGTGGGAATTCGCGAGTTTGTCGATGACGGCTCCATCAACCCCAACGAGGGCTCGCCGCTGCTGGTTTCGGTGTTCCTGGACAAAGACTTCAGCTTTGTCGTCTCGTCGGAGGCCGACGCCCGCGCCTTCGCCGAGTTCGACCCGGAGCACACGGTCATCCGCCCGCTTCCCGACTCCGGCGACTGGCAGGTTATCCGCAAGGCCGGCACCGAGATTCGCGTGCCGCGCAAGAACAAGCTGTCGCGGCTGGTCGGCGCCCAGGTGCCGACCGGGTTCGACCCCACGGTGTGGGGAATCAGCCCGGACATGGCGAGTTCCATCGACCGGCTCGCGGTATGGAACATCATTGCGACCGTCGACGCGTTCCTGACCGCTGGGTTCACCCCCGCCGAGGTGATGCGTTATGTGCACCCAAGTCTGGTGGCCAACACCATGGGCACCGGCATGGGCGGCGGTACCTCGATGCAGACGATGTACCACGGCAACCTGCTGGGCCGTAACAAGCCCAACGACATCTTCCAGGAAGTGTTGCCGAATATCGTTGCCGCGCATGTGGTTCAGTCCTACATCGGCAGCTACGGCGCGATGATCCACCCGGTTGCCGCCTGCGCGACGGCCGCGGTGTCCATCGAGGAGGGCGTCGACAAGATCCGGCTCGGCAAGGCCGAGATGGTAGTGACCGGCGGCATCGACGACCTGACGTTGGAAGGCATCATCGGCTTCGGTGACATGGCGGCCACCGCCGACACCGGCATGATGCGCGGCCGCGGCATCACCGACTCGAAGTTCTCTCGACCGAACGACCGGCGGCGGCTGGGCTTCGTCGAGGCCCAGGGTGGCGGGACCATCCTGTTGGCGCGCGGCGACCTGGCGCTGAAGATGGGGTTGCCGGTGCTGGCGGTGGTGGCGTTTGCCCAGTCGTTCGGCGACGGGGTGCACACGTCGATCCCGGCGCCCGGGTTGGGAGCGCTGGGAGCCGGCCGCGGCGGCAAGGACTCGCCCCTGGCCCGCTCGCTGGCCAAGCTGGGCGTCGGCCCCGACGACATCGCGGTGATCTCCAAGCACGACACGTCGACGCTGGCCAACGACCCCAACGAGACCGAGCTGCATGAGCGGCTGGCCGACTCGATGGGCCGATCCGCGGGGGCGCCACTGTTCGTGGTGTCGCAGAAGAGCCTGACCGGGCATGCCAAGGGTGGTGCGGCCGTCTTCCAGACGATGGGCCTGTGCCAGATGTTGCGGGACGGCGTGATTCCGCCCAACCGCAGCCTGGACTGCGTCGACGACGAGCTGGCCGGCGCCAAACACTTTGTGTGGGTGCGTGACACGCTGCGGCTCGGCGAGAAGTTCCCGCTCAAGGCCGGAATGCTGACCAGCCTCGGGTTCGGCCACGTGTCTGGTTTGGTCGCGCTGGTTCATCCGCAAGCCTTCATCGCCTCGCTGAGTGCGGACCAGCGCGCGGACTACCAGCGCCGTGCGGAGGCCCGGCTGTTGGCCGGCCAGCGGCGGCTGGCGTCGGCCATCGCCGGCGGCGAGCCGATGTATCAGCGGCCACCGGATCGTCGCTTCGACCACGGCGCGCCGGAAAAGCGTCAGGAGGCGACGATGCTGCTGAACCCGGCTGCCCGGCTGGGCGATGACGACGCGTACCAGGTCCCTGCGGGATAGGGCGGGGCATCCACTAACCTGGCGACCCATGGGCATTGTCGGAGTGGGGATCGACCTCGTCTCCATTCCCGATTTCGCCGAGCAGGTCGACCAGCCGGGAACGGTGTTCTCGGCGACGTTTACTCCCGGTGAGCGCCGCGACGCCTCCGACAAGAGTTCCTCGGCGGCGCGTCATTTGGCGGCCCGGTGGGCCGCGAAGGAGGCGGTGATCAAGGCCTGGTCCGGGTCGCGGTTCGCGCAACGGCCGGTGTTACCGGAGGACATCCACCGCGACATCGAAGTGGTCACCGACATGTGGGGCCGGCCGCGGGTGCGGTTGACCGGGGCGATCGCCAAGCATCTGGCCGACGTCACTATCCACGTGTCGCTGACGCATGAAGGCGACACCGCGGCCGCAGTTGCCATCCTCGAAGCGCCCTAGTTCAACGCTGTAGGCGTTGAGTCTGCGGTTGCGGTGCGGCTTACTCGCAAAACTCCTACCTGAGCGCAAAGTCAATTGGCGTCAGTAGGCCCCGGCCAACCAAAGTGATGCCTCGACATACGAGCGGCTTCCCGCGGAAGAAGGTGGCGTATTACTACACGCTGTGGTACTACAGAGAATAGTAGAAAGCCGTGCCCGCACCGGAGCGGATTCGGTCTTGAGGGGATGATCGCCGTGAGCCTCAACGTGGATGGCCTGGACACCCGATACCACCCGTCGGCTGCGCTGCGCAGACAGCTGAACAAGGTGTTCCCCACGCACTGGTCGTTCCTGTTGGGCGAGATCGCGCTGTACAGCTTCATCGTGCTGCTGATCACCGGCGTGTATTTGACGCTGTTCTTCGACCCGTCGATGACCGAGGTCACCTATCACGGCGTGTACGGCCCGCTGCGCGGGGTGGAGATGTCGCGCGCCTACGAGTCGGCGTTGAACATCTCCTTCGAGGTCCGCGGCGGGCTGTTCGTGCGTCAGATCCACCACTGGGCGGCGTTGATGTTCGCTGCGGCGATCATGGCGCATCTGGCCCGGGTTTTCTTCACCGGCGCGTTCCGGCGGCCCCGCGAGATGAACTGGGTGATCGGCTCACTGCTGTTGATCTTGTCCATGTTCGAGGGCTACTTCGGCTACTCGCTGCCCGACGACCTGCTCTCCGGGATCGGGCTGCGCGCGGCGTTGTCGTCGATCACACTGGGCCTGCCCGTGATTGGGACATGGCTGCATTGGGCGTTGTTCGGCGGCGACTTTCCGGGCACCACGCTGATACCCCGGCTCTACGCATTGCACGTGCTGTTGCTGCCCGCGATCATTCTGGCGTTGATCGGGCTACATGTGGCGTTGGTTTGGTTCCAGAAGCACACCCAGTTCCCCGGCCCGGGACGCACCGAGCACAACGTCGTCGGCGCGCGGGTGATGCCGGTGTTCGCGGTCAAATCCGGCGCCTTCTTCGCCACCATCGTCGGCGTGCTGGGCCTGATGGGCGGCCTGCTGCAGATCAACCCGATCTGGAACCTGGGCCCCTACCAGCCATCTCAGGTCTCGGCCGGTTCCCAGCCGGACTTCTACATGATGTGGCCGGACGGCCTACAGCGGCTGTGGCCGGCCTGGGAGCTCTACATCGGCCACCACACGGTGCCGGCGACGGTCGCCGTCGCATTGATCATGGGCCTGGTTTTCGTTCTGTTGATCGTTTATCCGTTCTTGGAGAAGCGGTTCACCGGTGACTATGCGCACCACAATCTGCTGCAGCGCCCGCGTGATGTGCCGGTGCGCACCGCGGTGGGCGCCATGGCGATCAGCTTCTACATGGTGCTCACGCTGGCGGCGATGAACGACATCATCGCGTTGAAGTTCCATATCTCGCTGAACGCGACGACCTGGATCGGGCGCATCGGCATGGTGATTTTGCCGCCGTTCGTCTACTTCATCACCTACCGGTGGTGCATCGGCTTGCAGCGCAGCGACCGCGCGGTGCTCGAGCACGGCGTGGAGACCGGCATCATCAAGCGGCTGCCGCACGGCGCCTACATCGAGTTGCACCAGCCGCTGGGCCCGGTCGACGAGCACGGCCACCCGCTACCGCTGGAATACCAAGGCGCACCGGTGCCCAAGCGCATGAACAAGCTGGGCGCCGGCGGACGGCCCGGCTCAGGCTTGTTCGTCCCCGATCCGGCGGCGGAGGACACGGCACTCTCGCAGGCCAGGCACGTGGCCGAGCGCCGCGCCCTCACCGCCCTCCGTGACGGTTAAGGCCGCGAGCAGACGCAAAGTCCCCCGATTTCGTGCCGAAATAGGGGATTTTGCGTCTGCTCGCCACAATTACTCGTCGAGGCCGTGCTCGATTGCGTAGCGGGTAAGCTCCACCCGATTGGCGACTTGCAACTTGCGAAATGTCGCCTGCACATGGTTCTCCACCGTTCGGTGGCTCAACGAGAGCTTCTGGGCTATCTGCTTGGCAGACAACCCTTTTGCCACGTAACGCAACACCTCGGTCTCGCGATCGGTGAGGCTCGGGCGCGTCGGCCCCGGGTCCGGGTTCTGCGCGATGCGCCGGTATTCGCCCAGCACCAGCCCCGCCAGGCTAGGGGTGAACACGGCCCGGCCGGCCGCGGTGGCCCGCACCGCGTCGCTGAGCTCAGACCTCGAAGCGCTTTTGACCAGATACCCACTGGCGCCTGCCTTCACGGCGTCCAGGACGTCGTCGCGTTCGTCCGAGGCCGACAGCACCAGCACCCGCGACGAGGGCGAGACCCCCAGCACCTCCGTCGTCGCCTGCACGCCGGTGCCATCGGCAAGCTGCATGTCCATCAGCACAACGTCGGGTTTGACCACTGCCGCACGACGTTTCGCCGCGGTGACCCCGTCGGCGGTGGCCACCACAGTGAACCCCTCCTCGGCAAGGTCGCGCGCCACCGCGTCGCGCCAGATCGGATGGTCGTCGACGACCATCACCGTCGGTACGGCGTCTTCAGCCATGGCCCGCCCTTCTCGAATTCGAACGCGGCAGCCGCAGCTCCCACTCGGTGCCCTCGCCTGCCGCAGTACGTAATTCTGCGTTGCCGCCCAGCGATACCATCCGTCCCACAATAGATTTCGAGATGCCGAGGCGTCCCTGGCCCGCCGCTTCCTCCAACCGTCCGGCCCCAATGCCGACGCCGTCGTCGCGAATGCTCACGGTGACCGAATCGCCCAGGTCTTCCAGCAGGACGAAAGCGTGGGCTTCCGGCCCGGCGTGCAGCCGCACGTTGTCGAGGGCGTTTCCCACGGCGGCATCCAGTTCGGCGGCCACCTGCCGCGCAAGCGGCACCGGGGTTCCCGGCAAGACGATCGACACCCGGTCACCCTCCCTACGGCGCAGCAGGGTGCGTAGGTCGACGGTTTGACTGTCGCCATCCTGCTCGATGCCGGCCGAGGTTATCCAGCGTCGCAGCGCGCGTTCCTGTTCGCCGGCCAAGTCCGCCAATTCGGATGTGGCACCGCCGATCTCGTGACCTCGTTTGGCGACCAAGGCCAGCACCTGGATGACGCCGTCGTGGACTTGCCGCGACAGCCGTTCCCGCTCCTCCACCGCGGCGGAGAGCTGGGCGGCTCGCTGCAATTCATCGTGGGCGCGGCGCGCCGTGCGGGCGGCCATACCTATCGCCAACCCGATCGTCAGCTCGATGATGATCGTCGCATTGTGTCCAAGGTTGAGAGTGAGGTAGTTCTTCACCGCGAAATTGGTGGCCATCACTATCAGGCCGGTCAGCATTCCGCCGGCCGGACCGAACTGCAGGGCCGCCGAGATCGTGGGGTTGCTTGCCCACAACGTGGTTGGCCAGGTTTGGTTGTCGGCCGCCCACTGCGGAGAGGCGACGATTCGGTTGGATCCCATGAGCAGGACCACGACGATGATCTCGGAGATCACCCAGGTCGGGCGGCGACCAAAACCGCGCAGGTAGGCGACCGCGCACGCCGCACTCCAGCCGATCAGCACCCAGAACAGCAGCCAACCCGTCAGTGGGTGGCGCAGGTCGGAGTTGATCGCAAGCTGGAAGCCCAGCGCGTAAAGGCAACTCAGCAGCCGGAAAACCTGCGCTGCGCGCCACAGCGGCGTGGTCGGGTCCGGACCGGAGGTCGGCACACGGCCAGACTAATGCCGCGGTCGCACACCACGCGTCAGGGCGGCACCGTTGTCATTTTTCGGACTGTCATTGTCGGAGCGTCGCCGCGGCCAACGCCTTGACATCGGGCAGTGAATGCCACAGTGCGTGACGCCCTGGGACAGGCAGGTCGCGCACCTCCATGTGAGCGCGCCGGCAGACATTCAGCAGGTGTGTCACATCGGCAACCCGGGAAAGCTTGCTTTCGACGCCATGCACGATCTCGACGGGGAACTGCTGGATGAGGTTCGCGCGCAACAGGTCCGAGACAAGGTGCCCCCGGCTGAGTGCGAAGCCCAGACGCGCCAGGTCCCGGCGGGAACGGTCGGGTAGTTCGGCGTCGCGTCGGTCGGGCGGCAGCACCGCGCCCGGAAAACCGCGGTTGTTCTCGAGATAGTCGTTGATGATGGTGTTTTCGGAGCGGACTGCTCGGATGAGGCGGGGCAGGCTCCACCGTCGAATGGCCACCGGTTCCACCAGCACCATGTCTGTAATTCGCAGGAGTCCGGGATCGGCCGCGGCCGCGCAGGCGAAGCTGCACCCAATGGAATAGCCGACGACGGCCATCGGGTCCTGCCGCAATGTCGGGTTGTGCTGTTGGGCGATGTGCACCAGTCTGCGTGCGACCGCGCTGAAGTCGCCTCGGCGCAATGCGCGGCGTTCCGTCTTGGTCAGCCGCGCCTTGCCATAGCCATAGCCCGGAACGTCGACGGCAGTGAGTTGGGCATTCCAGGCAGCGGCCAGCAACCTGAGCCGTTGCAGTTCGAACTGCTCGATACAAGCGCCCAGACCCATGAATAGCAGCACCTGGCGGTGCACGGCGTCAGCTCCGACGGTGACCGCGCGTAAACCGTCGATGGTCGAGCAACTACCGTGGTCTTCCTCCCAAAGAGGTTGCATCACAATCCTTATACTCGATTTTCACGGTCGTTTGCGGTAGCAGTACTGGGCGTCAACGCGTAGCCTCGCCACGAGCACGCCACTTGGTCAACGCCAACCGCACATCGGCGGCTTCGAAGAACTCACGGCATTGAGCGTTGGCTCCGAGGAAGTCGGTGATCGGGTTGAACTCGTCCCACACGCTGATGCTGTGCGGCAAGGCGTCTTCATCGATGACTGGCCACCGGTGTTGTTCGCGATCGACACTGAAGTCTTGGTAGATTTCGGCCAGTCGCAGTTGCCATTTGGCCATACAGGGTGCCAGGGTGTTCGCGAATGCGTTGAGGTTGGGGTTCAGCGTCACCTGCCGGATTTGGTTGGTCAGTGCGGGAATGAACCCACCGCGGGCCCGCAGATGGGTGAGTGCGTTGAGCCAGTCGAAGGCCTCATGGCCGCTGTAGGGCGTTTGCAGCAGTTCGTAAAATGCCGCCCGGGATTCGTCGACCCATTTCCATTGCGGGTTAAGGGTTTTGTATTGCGCCGGGTCTTGAAGTTCGGCGAACATCTCGTCGCCCAACGGCGTGTGCGGCTGGGAGAGCCGTTCGATGCTGAGGGGTTTGGCATCCAGCCACAGGCTGGCGGCGCTTATGAACAGCGGCGCGTGCGTGGCCGTCAAGTTCGTCAGCGCCCACAGTGGCATGGTGGGATCCAGACTATGCGCCCAGTCCAGTACGCCCAGACCGGTGGAGATCGGGTACAGGTGGCCGTCGGGCCCGGGCACGTCGATGCGCACGTGCGCCCAATTATCGCGGCGTTGTCCGCCCAGCTCGAAGTCCGCGATGACGCCGTCGATGGGCGGGTACTCGTCGGGCTTCTGCAACACGGTGACGGCGGCGCGTGGGCTGGCGACCGGGATGAACTGCACCCCGTAGTGTTTGCCGAACTTCATGTAGCCGTGTTTCTTGGTGGGATCATCCTCGGCGATCAGATACGTTTTCATGACCGCCGCCCTTCTGCCGCGGTGTCGTCGTAATCGGTGATCGGCGGTCGGTCGGCCCAGGAGGCGATGATTCTTTTGGTTCCGTCGCCGAGGTCTTCTTGAGTGAGTTCTCCGTTGAAATCCTCACGCAGCCACGAACGCAACGCTGCCAGCGTGCTGCCCTGCGCACACCAGTCCTCATCGCTGATCACCGGCAGATGATCACGGACGGCAAGATGGTAACGCAGGGCGCGCCCCTCGCCGGTCGTGTAGCCTTCCAGCACAAGCGCTTTGGGCACGTCACGAAATTCCGGCCGTCGGAGGTTTTGGCCCACGTTGTGAACCAACGCGGTCGTCATGCGGATGGCCACCTTGTGATCTTGTTTCCTCATATGCTCGGCGTCCCAACGGATGTCGTAGCTGACCTCCCGCCGGGAGATGCCGTAGGGGCCGATGAGTTTCTCGACCAGGTAGCTCAGTTCCATCCGCTGTGATGCGTAAATCCCCACCCGGGTGCTGAAATGCGTGAGGTAGGCCGCCAGTGTTTGCAGCTCGACGGCGTCTTGGTAGGCAACGCATTCGGCGCGGCTGGCCGCTTCGGCGGCGGCCTTCGCAGGCCCGAGGTCGTCGTGCACCACACCACCCAGCTCGGACCTGCCCGCCTGGACGGCGTCGCGTGCCACCAGCGCCGCCGCGGCGATCATGCGGTCGTGGTTGCGCAAGGTGCTGCCCAACAGCAGCGTGAGCGTGGCACACAGATAGGCCAGCGGCGTCAGCGGGGGTGGCCACAGATGCAGCAGGCTGCCGGTGGCCACCATGCCGCTCACGATCAGCAGGGACAGCGGTGGGGCATATGGTCGGATCCAGTGCATGACCGGGGGCATGACACTGCTCTCGGTGTAGTTGGGCGGGTCGAGCAGGGCACTGGCCATGCCCGAGTTGACGTAGAGGATGGCGGCTGCCAGCGCAGCGATCTTGACCCAGTCCCGGCCGCCATGAGTCGGCACCAGACAGACCGCAAGGACGTTCAACGGACATGCCGCGATGCCGAGGATGCCCGTAGCGTTGAGCAACATGGTCTGGAAATGTTTGTTGGCCATGTCGCGCATCCGGCGCACCCACGACCAGCGCGGCTCGGGCGTCGAGTCGAAAACGTACCTGTTCAAATAGATTTCGAGCAGCACCTGCAGCAGCGCCGGAGCCAGCATCAGCCAGCACCACCAGGGGGCCCGGAGCGCCCCAAAGCTGGCGCCGATCAACAACAGCAGCAGCGCGCGCGTGAGGGGTGGTCGTAGCCGGTCGTAGGATTTGACACGCGCTTCGGCGACCTTTTCATGCCATTCGCTGAACGTCGCCGGCGCCACCAGGTCAACCACGAGTTGCAGCCACGGTGATGCGGTGCGGGTGGGGTCGCCGGGCAGCTGCCACCAGTGCTCAAGGTCCTCGTCCCGGCGGGTGTGCGAACGAAGAAACTGGGATTTGAACCACTGAGTCGGATGGGGCGGCACCGCGTACCGCCCTATTGGCCTCGGGCGGCGGGAGTGGGGGCGGCCTCCAGCGGACGCATACAGCCAATATGGCAGATGCACGGCGGCGCCTAGCTGGATTTCGCGAGCCAGTATCTCCGGCACTATAGGTCGCCGACCATGATGAATCCATCCTGAATCGCCCGCGCGGTCAAGGCGGCCTTGGTCGACGCCGGCCGGCCGACCGCCTCGTACTTTTCGCGAATGCGCTGGATATGGGTTCGCACGGTGCTCAGCGAAATGAACAGCGCCTGCGCTACCGCGACCTTGCTGTCGGTCCTTAGCCATGCGATCAGCACTTCCTGCTCGCGGACCGACAGATCTGGCTTAGGCGCCGGTGTCGTCGGGGCACACCCGCCGGTCAGGCATCCGGCCCCGGGGGGTGTGTCCCGATGCGGGCTGTCATGCGTTGCCGCCGTGGGCATTTCGACCTCACAACATTGGCCTGTGTAGGGGCATCGCGGCCGCTGTTGCGATGGGTTTTCTCGGTGTGACGGCTGAGCCCCTAGCCCGGCAGCCAGCCCATCGCGACGCCGGGCAGCTTCGCCTCCGCCGAAGTTGTGGATTCGCCTCGGTTCGAGGCTTAATGCCCTATTACCGAACGAGCTGTCACAGAAGACGGTCATGGCCATCATCGTCCGACGTCGAGCGCCTTGCCCATTGTCTGCAGGCAATGCGGCCATGACCGGCCGATATTCGACGACGATTGCAAAAAACACCACTAATGGCCACATTGGCAACATCCGTCACGGTGGTCGGCTCGATGCGCTGCGGCGGTGGGATGCGGCAAGAAGGAAGTCGCTAGCCTCGACGACATGACCGAGCTGATCGAGCGTGTCCGCGAAGTGCTCCCGTCGGTGCGTCGCGATCTCGAAGACCTGGTGCGGATCGAATCGGTGTGGTCCGACCCGGCGCGGCGCGACGAGGTGCACCGCAGTGCCCAAGCCGTCTCGGACCTGTTGTCGCAGGCTGGATTCAGCGACGTGCGCATTGTCAGCGAAGGTGGGGCGCCGGCGGTCATCGCCCGATATCCGGCACCCCAGGGTGCACCTACGGTCCTGCTGTATGCCCACCACGATGTGCAGCCCGAAGGCGACCGGACCCAATGGTCGTCGCCGCCCTTCCAGCCGAGCGAGCGCGGCGGACGGCTGTACGGCCGCGGCAGCGCCGACGACAAGGCAGGCGTCGCAACGCATTTGGCGGCATTTCGGGCGCACGGCGGGCAACCGCCGGTCGGTGTCACGGTGTTCGTGGAAGGCGAGGAAGAATCCGGGTCGCCATCGCTGGCTCGGCTGCTTGCCGTGCACCGTGAGGCGCTGGCCGCTGACGTCATCGTCATCGCCGACTCGGACAACTGGAGCACTGAGGTTCCCGCGCTGACGGTTTCGCTGCGCGGCTTGGTCGACTGCGTGGTGGAGGTCGCCACCTTGGACCACGGGTTGCACTCCGGGTTGTGGGGCGGCGCAGTTCCTGATGCGCTGAGTGTGCTGGTGCGGCTGCTGGCCAGCCTGCATGACGACGACGGCAACGTGGCGGTGGCCGGCTTGCACGAAACCGACACCAGCGCACTGAATTTCCCGGACTTCCCAGCCGAGCGGCTACGACGGGATTCCGGAATGCTGCCCGGCGTCGTCGAGATCGGCTCCGGTTCGGTGCCGCAGCGGCTTTGGGCGAAGCCGGCGATCACGGTGATCGGCATCGACACCACATCGGTTGCGGCAGCGTCGAACACACTGATTCCGCGGGCCCGGGCCAAGATCAGCATGCGAGTCGCACCGGGCGGCGACGCCGAGGCGCACCTCGACGCGCTGACCGCCCATCTGCAGCGCAATGCACCGTGGGGTGCACAGGTCACCGTCACCCGCGGCGAGACAGGCCAGCCCTACGCCATCGAGGCCAGCGGCCCGGTCTATGACGCCACGCGGGCCGCGTTTCGGGAGGCGTGGGGTGCCGAGCCGATCGACATGGGAATGGGCGGCTCGATTCCGTTCATCGCCGAATTCGCCGCCGCCTTCCCGCAGGCCAAGATTCTGGTCACCGGCGTGGAAGACCCTGCGACACAAGCGCATAGCGTCAACGAAAGCCTGCACCTCGGGGTGTTGGAACGCGCGGCCATCGCCGAGGCACTCTTGCTGGCCAACCTCGCCAAGCTCGGATAAATGGGCTTGCGGGTGGCTATGACGCGCCCAGAAGTGCAATTGGCGGGCGGTGCATCGTCAGCCCGGCCTGTGACTGCCTCCTGGACAGGGAGTGCTCATCTGTTTGCCCGGCTCCGAGCGACTAATTGCCTTGGTGCGCAGCGGTTGCCGCTGTGAGCCGGGCAAAGACACACATGCTGCCAATCTTGTGACTTGTGAGACGGATGATGAACGCTCGGCTAAACAGTCAGCCTGCGTCGCCAAACGACGGTCAATGTCCGTTCGGGCGCTGTGAGACGGTGTTGTTGTTTCCGGTCTTGTTGATTGTGGGCGAACCGGAGTGGTAGATCATCACGTTGTCGTCCCCGAAAACACTGATGGTGTCGGCGCTGTCGACAGCGACGCGATTCGCGCTTCCAAACACCTCAAGTCTGCGGCAGTGGCCGGTGATGGTGTACGTGTTGTTGTCGCCGTCCAGCTTCACGGTGCCGTTGTTACAGTCGATCGTCTCTTTCGCGCCGCTGTTGATCATCACGAGGTTGCCCTGCACGGTGGTCTTCCCGCCGAAGTGCCAGAAGAACATCCCGACGGCGATCGCAGCCATGACCGCCAGCGCCAGCAGGACCCGTCCTGGCATTGTCGTCGCGAGGTACCAGACAATGCCGAATCGCCGACGTGAGGTGCCGCCGAGGACAGGCATGTCGTCCCGTCCAGCGCCTTGTTCACCGAATGACGTGGCGGACGGCGGGGATGGCTTCGCGGGGGAAGGAGTGTCCGGCGGTGTGGCTGAATCGGTGCTCGCAGGCTGCGGCACGGCCCCCTGCGTTTGGCTGATTCGCCGCTCCAGGTCCCGTATGTACTGCTCAGGGTCCACCGGATTCATCGCCGGTTCCTTCCGCTGCTCATCTGAGAGTGCGCCGTCAGTCTGCCGCACAGCACTTGCGACATTCTTGTCTGTTAAGCGGCGCTGAGCAGCTTATTGATGAACGACGCCGTATGCGCGGCCTTGACGTTGTATTGCGCGACGGCAATCTTGCCCTTTTCGTCGACGACGAAGGCGGACCGGATGACTCCGGTGACGGTCTTGCCGTACATCATCTTTTCCCCGTAGGCACCCCAGGCCGTCAGCACCTTGCGGTCCGGATCGGACAACAGCGGGAACGTCAGGCCCTCCGCGTCACGAAACTTCGCGAGCTTCTCCGGCTTGTCGGGGGAGATGCCGACGACATCGATGCCGGCGTCGTTGAGTTCATGCAGATTATCGCGAAAAGCACAGGCTTGTTTGGTGCATCCCGGAGTGGAGGCCGCCGGGTAGAAGTACACGACGACGCGGCGTCCCTTGTAGTCGGCCAGGGACACCGGGTTGCCGTCGGCGTCGGGCAGCTTGAATGCGGGCGCCTTGTCGCCTGGGGCCAGCCGCGGGGTCTGGGTCACATGCCTCCCTTTCTGTTCACCGGATCGTCGGCATCGGTATCGGCTGATCTAGGGTAGTTCGGGCAGGTGCATCAGCCGATAGTGGGCGACTGGGAGGACAGACACGTGGCGGAACGCGACCCCGATGCCATCAAGCAGGAGATCGACGTCGCCCGTGACCAGTTGGCGGCCACCGTGGACTCCCTTGCCGAGCGGGCCAATCCCCGCCGTCTGGCCGACGATCTGAAGGCCCGCGTGATCGAGTTCGTCAGAAAGCCCGCCGTGACGGCTTCACTGGCTGGGGTGGGGGTGCTGGTCGTTGTGGTGGTGGTGCATCGGGTCCGCAACCGCTGAATCTCAGCGGGTCGTGTAGCCGCCGTTGGCGAAGATGGTTTGCCCGGTGATCCACCAGCCGTCGCTCACCAGGAAGCGGATGAGCCGAACTATGTCGACGGGATCGGTGAGACCTGTCTCGGTGAATTTCGACAGGTCCGCGGCCGTCTGGTTGAACCGGGCCGATTCCTCGGTTTCCTGGCCGTAGAAGAACGGCGTCTCCATCGGACCCGGCGCCACCGCGACGACAGAGATACCGCGTTCCCCGAATTCCTTGGATGCCGCCCGGGTGAAATGCTCCACCGGGCTTTTGGAGCCGGCGTAGATCGAGTACAGCCCGGTGAACGCGGCCAGAAGTGACGTCACCAGGGTGACGAGTTTGCCGCCATCAGAGAGCTGCTTGCCCGCTTCCTGAATGAAGAAGAACGCAGCTTTGGAATTGATCGCGAAGATCTTGTCGTAGTCACTCTCGGTGATCTCTGGAATCGGCTTCTTGATCACCATGCCGGTGGTGTTGACCGCGATATCGATCGACCCCATGGCTGCATTCGCGTCGTCGAACAGCCTGGTCACCGCGGCGGCCGAGGTTAGGTCGCCCTGAAATGCGTACGCGTCCGGGCCGGACGCTTCGATGGCGGCGACGGTCTCCTCGGCGGCAGGCTTGGTGGCGTCGCTGTTGTAGTGAATCGCGACCGACTTGACGCCCTGGCCGGCAAGATCTCGGGCGAGCAATCCGCCCAGATTCTTCGCACCGCCGGTGATCAGAACTGTCTTGCCCCGCAAGTTGTGGTCGGTCACTAGGAGCCCCTCTCGTTTGGTGTCTTGCGGACGACGCTACGACCCATTCACACAAATGACCAACAGGATTTAGTAGTCTGCACACAATCACCATTTGTTGATTGGAGCGGCGCACCGTGGCGACGGAAACGCCAATCGACCTGTACCGGCTGACGCAGTTCGTCGCGGTAACGGATCACGGGAATCTCTCGGCGGCCGCAGAACACCTTCATCTGACCCAGCAGGCGTTGAGCACGGCGATGCACCGACTTGAGCGCGCGCTCGGTGTGGGCTTGTTCGAGCGCCGCGGACGCCGACTGGTGCTCACCGCGGCCGGCCGCAAACTGCGTGAGGGCGCACCGTTAGTGCTTTCGGCCGCAGCCGCACTCGCCACTGCGACGCGGCAGGTTGCGGCCGGAAGCAGCCCGCCTTTCGTCGTCGGGCATACGCCCGCGATCACCGCGGAAGAAATCTTCACGATCATCGAGCCACTGCGGAGGGAGCTGCCGGAGCTGTCCGTCACGGCACGTCAGATGTTTCCGGACGAGATGCAGCGGGCGCTGCTCGATCGCTCGATCGACGTCGGTCTTCGTCGCGGCGCCACCACGCCCGCCGACCTGGCGGGAACCGTCATCGGCTACGACGAACTGCGGGTCGCCGTGCGCGCCGGCCACCCGCTGGCCGCCCGGGCTCGAATCGCCCTGACCGATATCGCCGCCCACACCCTCGTCGTGTGGGCGCCGCCGACGTTCTCCTTCTACACCGACTTCCTGGTATCCGCTTGTCGCCGAGCCGGTTTCGAGCCGGCGCTGGTGGTGAACAAAACGCAGGGCACACCCCCGGTCACTGCGGTCGCCGACAACGACTACGTCGCCCTGGTCACCGCGCCCAGCGGTCCTGCACTACAAGGTCGCGTTGCGGTGCGGCCCTTGATCGATCCGCCGCTGGTGCCGGTCCAGGCGCTGTGGCTGCCGCACACCGTGTCAGGACCGCGAAGTCTACTGCTCGCGCGACGTTCAGCCGGCTGAAGGGGGCAGATCGGCACGCACGCTGCTTTGGACGTGCACGGGAATGTCGTCTGCCCACGGCTGAGCGTCGGCCATGTCCGCGACGTTGACGTAGCCGCGCTCGAACTCGCCCGTCGCCGCATCGACGAGCCGGTATTCCTGTCGCTGCTGATGAATTGGCTGCGAGTCGAGAATCACCACCCGCACCTCGCCGGGCTCGAACCCGCAGCGCTCCTGCAACGCCTCGATCAGGCATTCGTTGTGCATATGGCCGTCGCCGAAGTTCCAGCCGAGAACCATCGCGCAGAGGTTCTCGCCCTCGCACACGTTGTAGTCGTCCTCGTCGTAGCCGGCCAGCGCGCGATGCACCAGTGTGTAGAGCGCGCGACCGTGCGTGTTCATCCCACGGAACGCATAGGCGAGATGAATTGGGACCAAGGTTTCTTCTTTGGTCTTGTACAGCCGCTCGAGCTGAAGGTGATACATCGGTCCCAAAGCACGGGCGCCCACCCGAATCTTCTCGTCGGCCGACGGTTTGACGCACCACTGAGTGGTGTCCCAGTTACCGGCGTAATACCGCATGCCGGGCAAAAAGGAAACCTTGCGCGGGAACAGGTTTCCGGCGACGACGGTTCCGGCCATGACGGCGAACAGTACGGCCACCGGCAACGGGTGGGCAAGGTTTGACAGACCCAGTTGGGCGTGCGCGACGAATAGCCACAACACCCCGAAGATCATGAAGACGTTCCACTCGAGGGGCACACCCATGGGGAAGGCCAGCAGGATGTTCAGGTGGAAGATGATCATCACGACCGCGGCGATAGTCGTCGGCCAGCCACCGTGCGAGAAGAGCAGGACCAAAGGAACCAGCCCTTCCACCGCGGTGGAGAAGTGCGCAATGAAACCCGCTAACGCGCTGGGGCGCAAGTCATTTGGATAGGCCCTGAACAATGACCGCTTGAGAAACCCGGAGGGGATGAATGGGTTGTTGGCCAGCATCGTCGAGATCACGAACGGAAAGTGTTTGTTGAGTTTCGAGATCGCCGCACCCAGCCAGATGACCATGAAGGCCACCTTCGCCCCCACGACACCGTCGGCTCCGGAGAACAGGAACACCAGCGCCAGCGGCGCGTACACCTCGCCGCGGGCGGCCAGGAAGATCACCTTGTCGCGCAGGCCAAGCACAGCCAGCACGGACAGGATCGCCACGGTCTGCCACCACGGCAGCACGCCAATTACCGTGCCCAGCGCGGGAATTGGGCCCGTGCCGTCGGACACCAGCGCGACGACGAGCAACACCAGCAGGGTGCCGTAGAGCAGTGCGTCGAGCGGGGTTCTGGTGCTGCCTTGGGTCAACGGCACCCGGTTGGGCCACGGCGGCAACCGGATGGTGCCGGGGCGCAGCCAGTAGAGGATCGAACCCATGGGCGGAAAGTAGCGGCCGGCCAGCGGCCCGAAGCAGCAGCCGAGGCCGACGACTTCGAACAGCATCGTGTAGAGCACTGCCTTCTGAAAGACGATCGGCTCCGACCACCACGCGGTGACGTCGGTGAAGCCGTCGATTCCCTTGGTGGACAACGCGCACAGCCAGGCACCGAGGATGTACAGCGCAATTTTCACGCCATACATCACATGCATCACCAACGGAGTGCCGAACCCGTTCTCGGCGATATGGCGAGTCATCGGCACGATGCGCTCGGCACGAGTGCGCTTACTCCATTCCGCCAGGTCGACGACGGGCAAGTTGGGTTGGATGAATCCCACTGCAGGCTCCTTCGGCCCGTGCTGATCGGCATTCCGGTCAGCAAGAACGTACTCCTGTCCCGGGCCGGCGGTCCGCCACTTGACACTTTCGCACAGGCACGGGCGCGGGCCACACTTGTGCAATGAAGGTATACGAGCTCACCGCCCCGCCAGCTTCCTTCGCACCGCGCTGCCCACGCCCGGCCTCGACATCAGCGAGGCCGTCCTGATGGTCGCCGCGAGTAATCCTGACCCCAACGAGCGCCGCACCCTGCACGGACTCTCGGACGTACGGGCGTTCTTTCACAACAACAAGGTGCCGCTGTACTTCATCTCGCCGACCCCGTTCAACCTGCTCGGGATCGACCGCTGGGTACGGAACTTCTTTTACCTCAACTACTTTGACTCCTTTGAGGGCGTACATTCGCGCGTGTTCGTGCCCCGGCGCCGCGACCGCATCGATTTCGATTCCATGGGCGATGTATGCAATCACCTCCTGCGTGATCCCGAGACAAACGAGTTCATCGCGGGCCGAGGACCCGGTGGCAAGGCCTGCTTCGTGATGCTTGACGAGAAGACCCAGGCCCTCGCGGAGGACGCAGGGCTTGCAGTCATGCATCCCCCGGCCGAACTGCGCCACCGCCTCGGCTCCAAGCTCGTCATGACGCGCCTGGCCGACGAAGCAGGTGTGACGAGCGTGCCGCACGTGATCGGGCGGGCCGGGTCCTACGACGAGCTGTCGGCGCTCGCGCAAGGCGCCGGGCTAGGCGATGACCTCGTCGTCGTGGCCGCCTATGGCGATGCCGGCAGCGCGGTGTTCTTTGTGCGCGGCCAGCGCGACTGGGACACGCACGCCGCTGAACTGGCCGGGCAGGAAGTCAAAGTGATGAAGCGCATCCGCAATGTCGAGGTGTGCATCGAGGGCACCGTGACCCGCCACGGCACCGTGATCGGCCCCGCGATGACGAGTCTCGTCGGCTACCCGGAACTGACGCCGCACAAAGGCGGGTGGTGCGGCAATGACATCTGGCGCGATGTACTGCCACCCGCACAGACCCGCGCCGCGCGAGAAACCGTACGGAAGCTGGGTGACATCCTGAACCGCGAGGGATACCGCGGCTACTTCGAGGTGGACCTTCTTCATGACCTGGACTCCGACGAGCTCTATCTGGGTGAGGTGAACCCGCGCATCAGCGGTGCCAGCCCGATGACGAACCTGACCACCGAGGCCTACGCCGACATGCCGCTGTTCCTCTTCCACCTGCTCGAGTACATGGACGTGGAGTACGAGCTTGACATCGAGGAAATCAACTCGCGTTGGGAGCGGGGCTACGGCGAAGACGAAATCTGGGGTCAGCTGGTCATGTCCGAGACCTCCCCGGATATCGAGATTTTCACCGCGACGCCACGAACCGGTGTGTGGCGGATCGATGACGACGGGCATGTCTCCTTCGCGCGCCCCGCCAACGACTGGGCGACCCTGCTCGACGGCTCCGAGGCCTTCTATATGCGCGTCGCGGCGCCGGGCGACTTACGTCTCGAGGGTGCCCAACTCGGGGTGCTCTTCACGCGCGGGCATCTGCAGACCGCGGACTACCAGCTCACCGAGCGATGCCGGCGCTGGGTCAAAGGCCTTAAGGGGAAGTTCGTCTCCACACCACTGACGCCGACTGCGCCGATCGTTTCGCGCCTCGTGGCACGAGCGTGAGCAGCGTCCCGAGCGGGATCTCACTGGACAATTGGTTGTCGCCGCCGTATGCGCACTGGTCTTTCCAACACGTCGAAGACTTCGTGCCCACGGCGGTGATATCGCGCGGGACCGGCCGGGTGGCGTCGTTGCCGACAGCCACCAGTTCCCTGGCAGAGATCCGGGTGATCAACACCGGCGGCGTCGCCACCACCGTCGGCACGGTGATGGCCACCACCGCGACCGACGGGTGGGCCGTCGCCCACCGCGGTTCGATGGTTACCGAGGTATACCTCGACGGCTTGGGGGCCAAGACCCGGCATCTGCTGTTCTCGGTGAGCAAGACGTTGGTGGCAGCCGTGGTCGGCGCGCTGCACGACGGCGGAGCGATTAGGCTTGACGCACCCGTCACGGATTATGTTCCGGCCCTGGCGAATTGCGGCTACGCCGGTGCGACGGTGCGGCACCTGCTGGACATGAGGTCGGGTATCGCGTTCTCGGAAGATTACGGCGACCCGTCCGCCGAGATTCATGTTCTCGACCAGGCGATCGGCTGGGCACCCAGGACCGGGCCGAGCGTCCCATCCACGTTGAAGGACTTTCTGCTGACCTTGCGGCAGAAGTCGGCTCACGGCGGCCCGTTCGAATATCGCTCGTGTGAAACCGACGTGCTCGGCTGGATCTGCGAGGTCGCAGGAGGGCAGCGGATGCCCGAACTGATATCGGAGCTGCTGTGGAGTCGCATCGGCGCCCAATGCGACGCAACCATCGGCGTAGATGCCGACGGCACAGGGCTTTTCGACGGCGGCATCAGCGCCTGTCTTACCGACATGATCCGGTTCGGGTCGCTGTTCCTGCGCGACGGTGTCTCGTTGACCGGCCGGCAGGTGGTGCCGGCGGCGTGGATCGCCGACACGCTGGACGGCGGGCCCGACTCGCGTCAGGCGTTCGCCGCCAGCCCCGACGACACCGAAATGCCCGGCGGGATGTACCGCAACCAAACCTGGTTTCCCTTCCCGGGCAGCAACGTCGTCTTGTGCCTGGGCATGTGTGGCCAGATGATCTACGTCAACCGCGCCGCGGAGATGGTCGCCGCCAAGTTGTCCACCCAGCCGCACTCCCATGAGCCGCACATGTTGGACGCATTGCGTGCATTCGATGCGGTGGCACGCGAACTGGCTGAAATGCCCGGTTAGCGAGCAGGTTTGGGGGGAAATTCAGCGCGTGAGCGGATGGCATCGCGATAGGCGTAGACCCGGTTCGGAATCGTTCCCAGCACCGCGATGGTGTGGCCGTCACGCCCGTACGCGGCGACGAACTCCCATCCGCGGGGATAGCCCTCGATGACCTCGACTGCATCGTAATCGGTTGGGATACCGAGCATTTGCAGCTTGACGTCGTATTGATCGGACCAGAAATACGGCACCTCGTCGTAGACCACGGCGCGGTCAGGGCCTGCCAGTAGCGTACGGGCCGCGGCCGCGCCCTGACGTCCCGCGTCGTCCCAGTGCTCGGTACGCAAGTGCCGCTCATAGATCGGATGCCACCACCGGGCGACGTCTCCGGCGGCGACGACGCCCGTGCCGCCTTCGGCAGCACCCGTCGCATCGCAGACCACACCATCGTCGACGCGTAATCCCGAGCCGTCGAGCCAGTCGGTGGCTGGAGTCACGCCCAGTCCGACGATGACGAGATCGGCCGGGACCTGCATACCGTCGCTCAGCCGAACCGCTTGCACCCGACCGTTTCCGACGAACGCGTCGACGCCGACACCGACCCGCAAGTCGACGCCATGCCGGCGATGCAGCTCAGCCCAGCACGTCGCCATCTCCTCACCCAGCGCGCCCAGCAACGGGGCGGCGGCCTTCTCGACGAGCACCACGTCCAGCCCGAGCGATCGGCAACTCGCGGCGACCTCGGCACCGATGAACCCGCCGCCCACCACGACCACCCGGGTACCTGACCCCAGGCGCTCCCGAATCGCCAGGCAGTCCTCGACGGTGCGCAGCATCAGCACGCCGTCGGGAACCGGACCGCCCGGCCATTCGCGCGGGAATGCGCCGCTGGCGATCACCAGTCCGTCGAATTCCATTGATAGATCTTGGTTCTCGTCACGCACGTGAACGGTGCGGGCGGACATGTCCAGCTTGATCGCCGACGCGCCTCTCAGCACGCGTGCCTCGAGCTCGAATTGAGGCGCAAGGTCGACGCCCGCCCGGTGTACCTTTCCGGTGAGCAGTTTCTTCGAGAGCGGGGGACGGTGGTACGGGGCGTGCCGCTCGGTGCCCACGATGGTCAGGTCACCGTCGTAGCCCTCCTGTCGGAGCGTCTCCGCCGCGCGTGTTCCCGCCACGCCGGAACCGACGACGACAACCCGCTTGAGCTGACGATTGGGCATCGCGTCAGTCCTTCACCGTGATTGCCTGGGTGGGGCAGGACACCTCGGCACCGATCAACTGCTGTCGCAACTCCTCCGGCGGCTCCTCTTGGAGTACGTGCAGTCCGTCTTCTCGTACGTCGAACACCTCGTGGCAGATGCTCATGCAGACGCCGTTGCCGTCGCAGGTGTCCAGATCCACTAAAACCTTCATCGAACCGTCGCGCCTTCCATCGACTCCTCGGAACTGTCGGGTCCCTTTGATTGGGACCGCGCTCGCTCACGGGCAGCTTTGGCCACCGGTGAGTAGTTCAAGTAGTCGACCGCCATCTGCGTCGACGCCTCGTCGTTGGGATGATGGCTGGGCCGCATATACCGCACGGGAGTCGTCACCAGAAGCTTCCACGGCCCGGGCAACCGATACTCGCGGGCTGCCCAGAGCCAGTCCCGCCAGCGCCACTTGCGATCGATGGTCGGGTCTTGGGCCATCAGGTAACGAGCTCCGGCGATCCACCAGGCGATGAACAGCGGCGCGGTGAACAGCATCGAGAACGCCCTGATCCAATAGTTGCCGCAGACGTGCTGGTAGACGTCGAACACCAGGGAGCGGTGCTCGACCTCCTCGGCACCATGCCAGCGCAGCAGATCCAGCATCATCGGATCGGCCTTCGCGTAATCCAGACCCCGGTTCGTCAGCACCCACTGGCCCAACATCGCCGTGAAATGTTCCAATGCGGCCACGTCGGCCAGCCGCCGATACAGCCACCAGCGCTTCATCGCGGGCGGGAACCATCTGGGCGGATCACCCAACGTCACCGACAACAATCTGCCGAGGCGCTCGGTGTAGGGCCTGGTTTCGATGCCCTGTTCGGCTAAGTGGTCCAGCACTATTTGATGGGCCCAGGCGTGCCAGGACTCCTGCTGGATGAACGGCTTGATCGCCGCTTCCAACTCTGGATCGTCGACCAGGGACGACGCTTCGAGGACGGCCTTGATGAAGTGCCGCTCGCCCTCGGGCAGCAACAGATGCAGGACGTTGATCATGTGCGTGGAGAACGGGTCGCCCGGCACCCAATGCAGTGGCGTTTCCGACCAGTCGAAGCGCACCATCCGGCGATACTTCGGGTGTCCCTCGTGGTGAAGTTCGACTTCTGGCATGAATTCCTCCCGCCGACCGATGCAGCTCGGCCTGTTCGTTCCGCGCGCTTGAACCCAAGGGAAACCCCGCCCGACTTCCGCTGCACATCCGGCATCGAGGGCCGCAGCCACTTGGGACGTTCCAATTCGCCGTCTACCCGCCCAAGTCAGTGGTTATACGTAGCGATCCAGGATTCTTGGAAATGTTGTTTCACGAGCCTGGCCGCGCGGAGATATCGCACTTGACAGCTCGACACCCGCGCGGCACCTGTGTGACCGCTGTGGCTGTTGTGACTCGGCAACGGCTAACGGAGAAAGCGCGAAAAGGCCGCTATGCCAGCGGTTTTAAGTGGGACTGTGCGCCGTCAGGGTTTCGAACCCCGGACCCGCTGATTAAGAGTCAGCTGCTCTACCAACTGAGCTAACGGCGCTTAGACGGCCGAGACCGCGTACGCGACAATAACAGGCGTCCTGCCGCGGCGCGAAATCCCCGGACCCGTCCAGGATAGCTGCTGAGCCACCAGCAATCTGTGGCATCTACGGCGGCTCAGCCGGACTGGGGTCACCGCCGCGTGGCGGCCAGCCGCCGCGGTACCAAATAACCTGTGCCACAAAGCATCCCATCTAAGAACTCAGAACAACGTACCGCAGTAAGGAACCCGCTCGGTGCCGAATACCGCGTCCAGCTCACGCAACGCACCGGGGCGCAGCTCAGCGATGCGATTCGCTCGGCGAAGCTCGGCTACTCGATGTGCGCCCATGAAGATGGTTCCCAGTTCACCCAGACCGAGTTGGACGTCGGCCGGCCCGTCATGCGGTGTGCACTTCCCGACGCCATCCCGGGTCTGGAGCAGGAAGCGTCCGCCTGCGACGTTGAGGGGATCGGTGACTTCCAGTACGACGTCGGCGTCGGCGGCATACTCGCGCGCACCCAGCACTTCAGGCACGTCCATAATTCGCATCCACAGAAAATCGCACACGCCGGTCGTTTTCGCCGCAATAGGGTCCTTGACTTTCAGCGTAAGCGGATCATCAACGGGCACCTCGATGATGATGTTGTCAAACATTTTCGAGCCCAGTAGCGCCGCCAGCAGCTCGGTGTGGGCTGCGTCGGTCACCGGACAGAAGTCTTGGACCACCATCGTGCCAAAAGGACGCCGATACGCATGTGGCGACGCTCCGACCACTCGATATGCCAGAAAGCCGTCGGGATGCATGATGAAGTTCAGTGCCGATCCGTTTTCCCGTTGCGTCGCACGGTCTTCCAAGAAGTCGGCCCACCACGCGCTGTCCCGGCTCAGCGCCCCGGGAGTTATCGCACACCACCTTTCGTAGAGCTCAGGTAAATGGCGGGCGGCCTCCGGAGCGCCGACTTCGCGCGCCCGATTTCGAGCGGGTTTGTCGCGCAGGTCCGTGAATCGCGGCTCGATGTTCAAGGTCCGGGCGTAGCTGGCCACCCCGGCGCCCAAGATTTCATAAATCGCCGGCTGGGTAGGAACACCACACAGAATGGGACAACCGCGCTCCTGGAGAATTCCAAAGCCCTGGATGCTGAGACGCTGCCAAATTCCCTTTCGTTGATGTGTCGGAGCGACGGCGATCATCGCCAGCCACCCGGCATCCAGGGTGGCGCCACCGGGCACGGTCAGCCGCAGCCGGTAGTAAAGGGAAGTGCCGACTATGAAGGGGTGCTGCGGATCGGAGACATCCTCGGCGACCAGAATGTCGTCCAGGTTGACCCGTCGTTTCCAGGCTTCGACGTCGCCCGGCTCCATCGAAACGCCATAGGCGCGGGCCTGATTCTCATAGACCGCCTGCCAGTCGTCATCGGTCGCAAATCTCGTTCTGATGGCATCGTCCGTCGTGTTCATTGCTCACCCAACTGATCAACCAACGCTGTTGTTTCCTCGGGTACCGCTTGGTACCGGTACCCGAGCGGCTGGCCGCCAAACTTCGCTGCACGGGTCAGACGTCCACATCGGGGGTATAGCGAAACGTCGGAGGATGTCGAACCGGGAAGGACCTAGATGCTGCAAGCCATCACTCGACTTGCCATCGCCGCGCCCCGGCGCATCATCGCGATCGCGATATTGGTCCTGGTAGGTGCTGCCGCCTTCGGCCTACCGGTGATCAACAGCCTTTCGGCCGGCGGCTTCCAGGACCCGACCTCGGAGTCCTCGCGGGCGACCGACCTACTCCGGCAGAAGTTCGACCACACGGACCAGAAGATGCTGATCGTGGTGAGCACACCTGCCGGTGTCCGCAGCGAACAGGCGCGCCAGGTTGGCAGCGACATCGTCGGACAGCTGAAACGGTCGCCGTGGGTCCTCGATGTGTCTTCGCCGTGGACCCTGCCGCCCAATCAACCCCCGCAAGTGGCGGCAAAGCTGGTCAGCAAGGACAACAAATCGGGGCTGATCGTGGCGGACCTGCGCGGCGGCGAGAACAACGCGCAGAAATACGCCAGCACGCTCTCGCGCCAGCTGGTCCACGACCGCGACGGCGTCACCGTGCGCGCTGGCGGCATGGCCGTGGCGTACAACCAGATCAACCAGCAGAACGAGCGCGATCTGTTATTGATGGAAGCGATTGCGATTCCGCTGAGCTTTGCGGTACTGGTCTGGGTGTTCGGCGGTCTGGTTGCGGCAGCACTGCCGATTGTGGTGGGCGGTCTGGCCGTTGTCGGCACGTTGTCGGTGTTGCGGCTGATCAGCTTCACAACCGATGTGTCGACGTATGCACTGGATCTGAGCGTCGCGATGGGCCTCGCCCTGGCGATCGATTACAACCTGCTGATTATCAGCCGCTATCGGGAGGAACTCGCCCGGGTGGGCGATCGAGAGGAGGCGCTGCTGCGGACGATGACGACCGCTGGGCGAACCGTGCTGTTCTCGGCCACCACCGTCGCGTTGTCGATGGCGGTGATGGCGCTGTTCCCGATGTATTTCTTGAAGTCGTCCGCTTACACGGTCGTGGCCACGGCCGTCATAGTCGCGGTAACGGCCGTCGTGCTGACCCCGGCGGCGATCGTGCTGTTGGGGCCACGGCTGGACGCGCTGGATGTTCGGCCGCTGATTTGTCGGATGCTGCCGCGCGCGAAGTGGTGCCGGGACCATGCACACAAGCCGGCCCACTCGCTGTTCTGGTACCGATCGACCAAATTTGTCTTGCGCCACGCCGTGCCGGTCGGTCTCAGCGTGGTCGCACTGCTGCTCCTGCTGGGCGTCCCGTTCCTGGGGGTGAAGTGGGGCTTTCCCGACGAGCGCGTGCTGCCCCCGTCGGCGTCGGCGCGTCACGTCGCCGACATGTTGGACACCGAATTCACCGGCGAGGTGGGCACGGCGATCTCCGTCGTCGTCCCCGATGCCCGCGACGTCACGCCCGTCGACCTGGAGCGCTACGCCGCGCGGTTGTCGCGGGTCCCGGACGTTTCCGCGGTCACCGCGCCGACGGCGACTTTCGTCGCCGGAAACAAGTTGGGGCCGCCCGCAGCCCCGGCCGGCTTTGGCCGCGGCAGCGCCTTTCTTACCGTGGCCAGCACGGCACCCCTGTTCTCACATGCCTCCGACACACAGCTCGATCGATTGCACCGGGTCGCCGGGCCGGCGGGGCGGTCCGTGGAGCTGGCCGGCCTGGCCCAGATCAACCGCGACAGCGTCGACGCGATCACCGACAGGCTGCCGCTCGTGCTCGGCATCATCGCGGCCATCACCTTCGTGCTGCTTTTCCTGCTGACCGGAAGTGCGGTGCTTCCGCTACAAGCGCTGGTGTGCAACGTGTTGTCGCTGACGGCGGCCTTCGGGGCCATGGTGTGGATCTTCCAAGACGGCCACCTCGGCGCCCTGGGAACAACGCCTAAAGGCACGCTGAACGCCAACATCCCGGTGTTGCTGTTTTGCATCGCTTTCGGGCTGTCCATGGATTACGAGGTGTTCTTGGTCTCGCGTATCCATGAGTACTGGCGAGCCGCCCAAGCCTCGAGGGAGACGCCGCCAAGTGCTGCCGACGCGTGCGCCGACACCGACGAAAGCACGGCGTTGGGCATTGCCGGCATCGGGCGTGTGGTCACCAGCGCTGCGTTGGTGATGTCGATCTCGTTCGCCGCATTGATCCCGGCCCACGTGTCGTTCATGCGAATGCTCGGCGTTGGGTTGACGCTTGCCGTGCTGGTCGACGCGACCCTGGTTCGGATGGTGCTGATTCCGGCTTCTATCCATCTGCTCGGCCGGTGGACCTGGTGGGCGCCCAGACCGTTGGCCTGGCTGCGTGAACGGGCCGCGACCGGTGAAGCCGCCGCCGTCGCGGTGGGACGGCGCCGCTGGGCGCTCGACTCGTCCGACCCGACCCCTGACCACGAGTTGGCCATCACCCCAGCGGACGGCAACTAGGAATGGCCCATCCGGATATCGCCGCGCTGCTTGCCCTGAGTGCCGCGCTGTGCATTGCGCTCGGCGACGTGCTGCAGCAACACGTGGCGTACCGGATCACCGACGGGGCGGTTGGCCACCTCGGATTGTTCGTCAGCCTGCTGCGCAGTCGGCGGTGGTGGTACGGCACGTTGCTGCTCGCGGCGAGCATCGGCTTACAGGCGGCCGCGCTGGGGCAGGGTTCGGTGCTATTGGTGCAGGCGCTGCTCATGCTTTCGCTGCTGTTCGCGCTGCCGATCAATGCCAGGTCGTCGCGGCGCGCCGTAAGAGGGGGCGAGTGGATTTGGGCCGGCTTGCTTACCGCGGCGGTGATCGTGATCGTCACCGTCGGGAATCCGCAGGCCGGTCGGTCGAGTGCGTCGCTTTCGACCTGGGCCGCTGTGGCCGTCGTGCTAGGCCCACTGCTGGTGGCGTGCGTCGTGGCCGGCCGGATCTGGGGCGGCGCTGTGGCGGCGGTGCTGTTCGCCTTGGTATCGGGTTCGTTGTGGGGCGTGTTTGCGGTGCTGACCAAGGAAGTCATGGCCCGGCTCGGCGATGGCGGATGGGCGGTGGCCCGAACCCCTGAGCTGTACGCCTGTGTGCTGGTTGCGCTGGGCGGTGTGGTGTGGAGCCAGTCGGCGTTCCGGGCCGGGCCCTTGACCGCGTCGATGCCGACCCTGCAGATCTCGCAGCCGGTCGTTGCCGCAGTGCTGGGTGTACTTGTGCTCGACGAAACCCTGAATACCGGCGTGGGCGGTCTCATCGCCCTGACGGCCGCAGCGCCGGTGGCCGCTGCCGCCGTGGTCAAACTCGCTCGGGTGGAGGCTGTCGCGGCCCGCGGCAGCACCGAGGCGAAGCTGAACGATTCCGTCGACCAGCCGGCGTAGGCGTTCCGCGTTTGCGGACGCTCGGATGCTGGCTTAGTGTCACGAGCTTGTGTCAAAAAAGCCCGGACCGAGGCGCTCTTGCCCATGTTGGTTCGGGCAGCGGCTGTAACCCATTAGAATATCTGCAACTATTCGGGTCACTGGTGACCAAAACTAAGCCAAATTGCCTGAAAGGTGGCTTGATGACGCCCTCGCGCAGACCACGATTATCGCTGTTGCTGGCGATGATCTCGGTTGCTGTGTTTGGCGTTGCCTGCAGCAGCACTCCGGCC
Source organism: Mycobacterium sp. NGS66 (assembly GCF_059812225.1). Lineage (NCBI taxonomy): Bacteria > Bacillati > Actinomycetota > Actinomycetes > Mycobacteriales > Mycobacteriaceae > Mycobacterium > Mycobacterium sp. NGS66. Next base: position 437,496 of record NZ_JCALCG010000002.1, read on the forward strand.
GCCGCCCCGGTGAAAGCCATCACAGACAAAGGCACGCCGTTTGCCGACCTGCTGGTGCCCAAGCTCACCGCCTCGGTGACCGACGGTGCCGTCGGCGTCACCGTGGACGCGCCCGTGACCGTCAGCGTTGCCGACGGTGTGTTGGCCTCGGTCACCATGGTCAACGACAACGGCAGGTCGGTGGCGGGCCAGCTCAGCCCCGACGGATTGCGCTGGTCGACGACGGAGCAACTCGGCTACAACCGGCACTACACGCTGAACGTGAAGGCGCACGGATTGGGCGGTACGGCGACCCGGCAGCTGAGCTTCGCGACCAGTTCGCCCGAGCACCTGACAATGCCCTACGTCACCCCCAGCGACGGTGAGGTCGTCGGCATCGGCCAGCCGGTGGCGATCCGGTTCGACGAGAACATCGCAAACCGCATGGCGGCCCAGAAGGCCATCACCATTACCACCAACCCGCCGGTCGAAGGAGCCTTCTACTGGCTGAACAACCGCGAAGTGCGTTGGCGCCCAGAGCATTACTGGAAGCCGGGCACCACTATCGATGTTGCGGTCAACACCTATGGCGTCGACCTGGGTGAGGGCATGTTCGGTGAAGATAATGTGAAGACGCACTTCACAATTGGCGACGAGTTCGTCGCGACGGCCGACGACAACACCAAGATGGTGACCGTGCGCATCAACGGTGAAGTCGTCAAGACCATGCCCACCTCGATGGGCAAGAACAGCACCCCGACCGCTAACGGCATCTACATCGTCGGTGCGCGGTTCAAGCACATCATCATGGACTCGTCGACCTATGGGGTTCCGGTCAACTCGCCCAACGGATATCGCACCGATGTCGACTGGGCCACGCAGATTTCCTACAGCGGTATCTTCGTGCACTCGGCGCCGTGGTCGGTCGGCGCCCAAGGCAACACCAACACCAGCCACGGGTGTCTGAATGTGAGCCCCAGCAACGCCGTGTGGTTCTACGAGCACGCCAAGCGCGGCGACATCGTCGAGGTGATCAACACCGTGGGCGGCACGCTGCCCGGGACCGACGGCCTGGGTGACTGGAACATTCCCTGGCCGCAGTGGAAGGCCGGCAACGCCAACACCTGACGCCTTGGCGCAAAAATCCGCCGCCCAAACGTGCGCCCTCATTTGCGAAGAGCCCGTAATGTACCGTTCACCCGGACGTCACCAACGCACGCAGCTCGGAATCGCCCCGACGAACCCAGAAGCTTAATGAGCAGGAGGATCGCACCCGTGAGCACAGATGTCAACGAAGACAAACTTCGGGCTGTAAAAGACCGCTGGTGGTTTTATGAATTTGAGCTTCCGGACGGCACCTGTACGCAATGTTACCTCCCCGAGAATATGCGTTCTGTGCACTCTTCGCGCCGACGTTATCTGCTTGACGCGATCCGGAAGTACGTCACAAACCCGCAGGATTTGACGGCAATCGACTTGGCTTCGCATGAAGGTTTCTTTTCCATCGAACTTGCTAAGCACTTTTCTCTGGTCCGAGGTTTCGAATTCCGATCGGAAAGTGTAGCAGCGGCACGACAAATATCCGATGTCCTGGGAGTGACAAACATAGAATTCGCCGTCGCCGATCTGCAGAATATGAAATTCGACGAAAGCCTGTGCGCCGATTTTGTACTCGTCTACGGGCTCCTTTACCACACTGAAAACCCCATCGGTGTCTTGCGCCTGGCTTCCCAGTTATCGCGTCGCCACATCTTGGTCGAAACGCAGGTGTTCCCGTATGACGTGACCGGGCAGATCGAGGATGGCGCCTATTTCAACCAACGCCCCGTCGAGGGGGTCTTTGCGTTGACGCCAGACGCTCCTATGGCACCGGAAGGCGGTTCGACCGAGATCGCACTGGTCCCTTCGCTGAATGCGCTTCTATTCTTGCTGCGCACCTTCGGTTTTCGCGATCTGCAGGTGATAGGTCCCGATCCAGATGATTACGAGCAGTTCCGCCGTGGCGCCCGCGCGGTCGTCTACGGCTCAAAATGAGTTGGCCAATGCCCGTTGGTGGCCCGTGCCCGCCCGGCGGGCATGCTCCCCATGGGCTATGCGCCACGCGCCACGTTCGACCGGGACGTAATGGTTCGGGAGCAAGTCTTGACGCGCACCGCGACCGTGCCGGTGAACGTGTACCAGCCATTGCTAGGGCCGGTAATTTCCACGATCCCGCTTTTGGGATCGCCGCAGCCGTGCCACCTCCGTGCCGGTTGTGGGATACCGGAGTGTGGGGAGCGTAACCCTGGCATCTGACGTCTGCTGGCAACACTCGCAAACGCAACAGGATGCGTGTAGGTCGCAGCACAATGCGTTCGCGCCACAAGCGGAAACGCAGCTGGGACCGTCGCTAGCCGCCACAGGATTGGCAAACTCGCTTGTTTGCCTATGACAGCAGAACCGTCGCACCGCCCGAGTACGCCGAGTCGTGCAACTGCAACTTGCTCGCATTTGTGCCGGGCGGGACATCAAACGCCACGCGAACCTGAAGCGAGAGACCCGGATTGATGTCAGCACTCGCATTGTTCGGACCCATCATCAGCTCGGCCTGGAAGTGCGCGCCGTACTGGCGCCCTGATGAGTCAATAAGTTTCTGGTTCGACGCAAAGTAGGTCTGTGGTTTGTCGCCAATGTTCTTTACAGAGAGCGTGACCAGGTAGAAAACGCCCTGCGCCTTGACTGGTTCGCTGTACGGGTTGCCGCTAGGGTCGGCGACCTCGTTTGCCTGCGTGATATCGAGTACTTGAAATTCAAACTTGCCATCACGCACTGCTGACCCCGAAGGGGCGGCAGCATCCGGCGAAGAGGCTGCGTTCGGCTGGTGCATCGTGTACGAGCCCGTTGCGCCCGCTCCCGATTTGGACGGCATCATGCATCCCGCCAACGACCCAGCTACGACTAGGGCCAGCAAGCATCTTGCGGCCCACAGACGTGTTCGCATCCTTCAACTTCCCTTCGCTGTCTATAGAGTGCGTCACTCGGTCGGAGAGCTTACGGCGTTTATGCAGCCCATTTTGGAGAATTGGCGGCTCGCCTTGCTGTGCGCCGGCTTAAGGGTGCAATAGCGTTGCAAAGGGTCTCGGTAGTAACAGGCCAGAGGAAGAAAATACCCTCTGATCTATGGGGTGGCTGACGGGACTCGAACCCGCGACACCCAGGATCACAACCTGGTGCTCTACCAGCTGAACTACAGCCACCGTGGCCGCGAGCCGGTTCCCTGCATATCGCAGCGAACCAACGAGCGGCGACGTCGATATTAGCGGGTGGGTGGCTCGTCGGCCGAATCGATTGATTCCGCTGTGCCCGAACTGTTCTGCAGTTCGGCGGCAACAGCAGCGATTTCGCTGGTAGACGGCCCGGGGGGCGGCACGAATGCGGTGCGCCGGTAGAACTGCAATTCACGGATGGATTCGTGGATGTCGGCAAGTGCGCGGTGGGTGAGCCCCTTGGTCGGCTGGCCGAAGTAAATCCGCGGATACCAGCGCCGGCAGAGTTCCTTGATGGAGCTGACGTCGATCATTCGATAGTGCAGAAATGAGTCCAGTTGGGGCATGTCGCGGACGATGAACGAGCGATCGGTGGCTATCGAGTTACCCGCCAGCGGGGCGGTCTTGGGTTGTTTGACGTGCTCGCCGACGTAGTCGAGCACCATCGCCTCGGCAGTCGCCAGGTCGACTGTGGACGCTTTTACCTCGTCGATCAGCCCGGAGCGCGAGTGCATCTCGGCGACCACGTCGATCATCGACGCGAGCGCGGCGTCGTCTGCGTGAATCACCACGTCGATTCCCTCGCCGAGAATGTTCAAGTCTGCGTCGGTGACCAGGGCCGCGATCTCGATGAGCTTGTCGGAACGGAGATCCAAGCCCGTCATCTCGCAGTCGATCCACACCAATTCGTCGCGCACAGCGCTCTACAGTAGGCGCACGCCGGGCTTCGCCCTGCTTCCCCCTGAGGAAGTAGGGTGAGGCTTTGCCGGAGTTGACACCGAACCAGGCGGAAAGAGGGGCGCGGCAGCATGAGCACCGAATCGGCGGCTGACGGCGGCGGACCCGCCAAGCGCATCGCGGCAGGTTATGCGGTAGCAGGCCAAGCGCTGGAATTGGGCACGGTCGTCGTCGACGGTGAAGCCGATCCGAGCGCCCAGATCCGTATTCCGCTGGCCACCATAAACCGCCACGGTCTGGTGGCCGGAGCCACTGGAACGGGCAAGACCAAGACGCTGCAGCTGATCGCCGAGCAGCTCAGTGCCGCGGGTGTGGCGGTGGTAATGGCCGATGTCAAGGGCGACCTGTCCGGTCTGTCGCGGCCGGGTGAGGCCAACGACAGGACCGCCGCGCGAGCCAAGGACACCGGCGACGACTGGCAACCGACTGGATTCCCGGTGGAGTTCTTGTCGCTGGGCACCGGTGGCACAGCTGTCCCGGTGCGGGCCAGAATTTGCAGCTTCGGGCCGATCCTGCTGTCAAAGGTGTTGGGCCTCAATGCCACTCAGGAATCGACCCTAGGGCTGATCTTCCATTGGGCCGAGCAGCGGAAGTATCCGCTGTTTAGGCTCAGGGACTTGCGCGAGGTCATCAGCTATTTGGCCAGCGACGAGGGCAAGGCCGAGCTGAAATCGATTGGGGCGGTTTCAGCTACCAGTGCCGGCGTCATCCTGCGCGCCCTGGTCAACCTGGAAGCGGAGGGCGCAGATACCTTCTTCGGCGAACCCGAGCTCGATCCCGATGACCTGCTGCGCGTGGACGACCAGGGTCGCGGCGTCATCTCGCTGCTCGAGTTCAGCGGCCAGACGTTGCGCCCGGTGATGTTCTCCACCTTCCTGATGTGGGTGCTGGCTCACCTGTTCCAGCGCCTGCCCGAGGTAGGTGACGTGGACAAGCCCAAGCTGGTGTTCTTCTTCGACGAGGCGCATCTGTTGTTCGCCGACGCGTCCAAGGCCTTCCTCGAACAGGTCGAGCAAACCGTCAAGCTGATTCGCTCCAAGGGCGTCGGGGTGTTCTTCTGCACCCAGTTGCCGACGGATCTGCCCAACGACGTGCTGTCCCAATTGGGTGCTCGCGTGCAACACGCGCTGCGGGCATTCACGCCTGACGATCAAAAGGCCCTCAGCAGAACGGTGCGCACCTATCCGAAAACCGATGTCTATGACCTGGAATCGGCGCTGACATCGTTGGGTATCGGTGAGGCCGTCGTCACGGTGCTGTCTGAGAAGGGCGCACCGACGCCGGTGGCGTGGACCCGCATGCGGGTGCCTCGTTCGCTGATGGGCGCCATCGGCGCCGACGCCGTCAGTGCCGCGGCCCAAGCCAGTCCATTGCATGCAAGGTACAGCCAGACCGAATACTCTGACGCGGCCTACGAGATGCTGCGGGCCAAACAGGCTGCGGGACCGCCCTCGTCGGAGGAGCCCAGCGCCGATTCTGCGCCGTCGCCAACCGACACCGAGGTGCCGCCGATGCCGAAACCGGCCAAGCAGCACAAGGATCCCGCGTTGTGGGAAGAGGTACTGAAGAATCCGACCGTGAAGAGTGCCATCAACACCAGCGTGCGTGAGATCACCCGCAACATTTTCGGCACCGGGCGCCGCCGTCGGAAATAGTCGCTATCCGCCGAGCTTCTTGTAGAAGCTGCCCACGATCGGCGCCACGATGGCACGCGGAGCGTACTGGCTTGCCACTGACATGGCTTTGGACGTCAAGCCCGGCACGACGCGCATCTTGTTGCGCTCCAACGCATCCAGTGACACGCGGGCGGTGTGTTCCGTTGAGATCCACAAGAAGTCGGGCACCAGTCGTTCGACCAGGGAGGCTTCGGACTCGTCGGGTAGCTCGGTGCGCACCGGACCCGGCGCCAACAGCGTGACATGCACACCAGAACCGCGCAGTTCGCCGCGCAACGATTCACTGAACGTATTCGCGAACGCCTTCGTCGCGGCATAAGTAGCGTTATAAGGAATCGGCGAGTTGCCTGCCGCCGAACCGGAAATCAAGATTCCGCCGGCCTTGCGGTCGATCATGCCCGGCAGTACCGCCAACGTAAGGTCGTGCACCGCTACGGCATTCAGCTGTACCTGAGCTTTTTCCCCGGCCGGGTCGAGGTTCGCGACGGGACCGAAAGTCGCCGTCCCCGCGTTGGCGCACAGGATCGAGACGGGACGATTGGCCAACTCGTCGCACAGCTTTGCCCGTTCCTCGGGGTCGGCCAGGTCGGCGGGTCGCACTTCGACGGCGACGCGGTATTTGTCGACCAGCCGGGCGGCCAGGGCGGTGAGTACGTCCTCGCGTCGCGCCGTGACGATCAGGTTGTGTCCGCGGGCCGCGAGTTCGGTGGCCAGCGCTTCGCCGATATTTTGCGAAGCTCCGGTCACAACAGCGCGGGCCTCGGGACTGGGAGCGGGGATCGGCATGCGCCAATCGTAGACAGGGCGTGCTACGAGGTGATCTTGTAGCCGGGCTTGGCTGGCGCAGCGCGATTCTTGGGGCGATGCTCGCGCCCCGCCGATTGACGCTGCCCTTCTGTCGTTTAGGGCTTTCAGTGTGAGGCCAGGGCTTTCGGTGTTAATCGTCGGCGTCGAGCGTGAATCGTCGGCTTCGCGAGTGAGACCTGGGCGGGAATTCGCGCCGATGTCCGCCCTACACGCACAGCGAACGCCGTGAATTCACATTCAAAGCCGTCGCTACACGCTGGAAGCCCTCACTACCCAGTGCAACAGCTATGCGTAGCTCGCAGACGCCCACCCCAATACGCGGCGGGTCGTCTGCCGATCAATAAGCAGCGATCGCAAGCGCGGCGTAGCCGGGCGCGGCGGGTCGTCATGCCGATCAATACGCAGCGATCGCAAGCGCGGCGTAGCCGGGCGCGGCGGGTCGTCATGCCGATCAATACGCAGCGATCGCAAGCGCGGCGTAGCCGGGCGCAGCGGGTCGTCTGCCAATCAATAGAGTCCCCGGCATGAGCCAGCCGGCGTCAGCCACGGTCGCGCGGTCTCGGGTTGCTGCCTGGGCGCTGTGGGACTCCGGGACCACCGGGTTGAGCGCAATCGTGACGACCTTCGTGTTCTCCGTCTACCTGACCAGTTCGGTGGGCGTTGGCATCGCCGGCGGCACTAAGCCGGAGAGCTGGCTGGGCCGTGCGGCGGCGGTCGCCGGGCTGACGATCGCGGTGCTGGCGCCGGGCATTGGCGTGTGGGTGGAATCGCCGCACCGCCGGCGGGTTGCGTTGAGCATGTTGACCGGCATGGCTGTGGTACTGGCCACCGCGATGTATCTAATTCGCCCCCAGCCCCTCTACTTTTGGGTCGGGCTGGTGCTGATGGCTGGCACGGCGGCGTGCACCGACCTGGCCAGCGTCCCGTACAACGCAATGCTGCGCCAACTCTCGACGCCCGCAACGTCAGGCCGCATCTCCGGCTTCGGCTACGCGGCGGGCTACGGCGGCACCGCCCTGCTGCTCCTGCTGGCCTACTTCGGATTGTTTTACGGCGAAGGCGACAAGCGCGGCCTGCTGCACGTGCCCGTCCACGACGGGCTCTACGTCCGGATAGCGATGCTTCTTGCCGCCGCTTGGTTGGCCGTGTCAGCCCTGCCATTGCTACTCGTTGCACAGCGTTTGCCCGACGCCAACGAGGGACCGCAGCAAACCAACATCGTTGCCGGTTACCGCAAGCTGTGGAGCCAGGTTAGGACGGAATGGCGGCGCGACCGTAACCTGGTCTACTTCCTCGTTGCCAGCGCGCTCTTCCGGGACGGCCTCTCGGCGATCTTCGGCTTCGGCGCGGTCCTGGGTGTCAGCGTTTACGGCGTCTCACGAGGTGATGTCTTGATATTCGGTGTCGCGGCCCTCGTGGTGGCCGCGGTGGGAGCGGTGCTTGGCGGCTTCGCCGACCACCGGATCGGGTCCAAGCCGGTCATCATCGGATCGCTGCTGATGATCCTCGGCGTCGCCATCACCTTGATGTGCCTGTCCGGTCGGGCGGCCTTCTGGGCGTGCGGACTGCTCTTGTGCCTGTTCATCGGACCCGCTCAGTCGTCGTCGCGCACGTTGCTGCTGCACATGGCCAAGGCAGGCCAGGAGGGGATGGCCTTCGGCCTGTACACGATGACCGGACGAGCGGCGCAGTTCGTGGCGCCGACGCTCTTCTCCGTATTCGTCGACATCTTCGGCGTCCCGCGTGCCGGCATGGGTGGAATCGCGGTGGTCCTGGTAGCAGGAATCCTGGCGATGCTGGTGGTTCGAGTCCCGCCGCGACGTGTCACCGTCGACGAGCCGACCTAGCTCGGTGGAGCGTTGCAGATGGTCAGCCCCACGCCCTCGCGCTGCAGCACCTGGACCCCTGCCACCGTGAGCGTGCAGGTGACGTTGTGGCCGATGTTGATGACCGTGAGGATCGGTGGGTGAAGGGACGACTTGGTCAGGCTGACCTCTTTGCTCCACGGGAGCGCGACATTGAACTCGGTCTGCATGACATCGCCGGTGTCGATGTAGGTGATGCTGATTGCCCGGCCGTCGCCGGTGACGTTGTAGACAACGCTTTGCATGACGGCCGGTCCCGTCGTCGTCTCGGTAGGCGCCCCCGTCGGCGGCGGCAGAATCCGGGGGCGCCGCGTGGTCGACGGCGCTGCCGACCGCGACGGCGCAGCCGAACTCGACTCCGGCATGGCGGGCAGCGGCGGCACGGCGGTCTGCGTCTTGACCGCGCCGTTCGCCAAAAACAGGGCGATGACCAGGCCGACGACCAGCATCACCGATGCGCCCGCCAGGAACCACAACCAACGCGGTGATTTCGGCCCTTCGGGCAGCGGCTGTGTTGGCTCTCCCCGAGGCATTCCGCCGGCCAGGGCCTGCTCTTCTCGCCAGTACGCGGGCAGTTCCAGGGTCGGGTTCGCCCCGGTAGGATTCGATGCCCATTGAGCGCCGGTGCCGGGGTAGGACTGCGCATATGGTGCCTGCTCGGCGTAGGCGGGGTCGACGTGAGGCTGTTCCTGAGGAGCGCTCACGTCAGACGCCGCCTGAGAGGCATCCGACCACTCCGGACGACGCGGTTCGGTCATGCCCACCTCATGGATTGCAGGGTACCTGCGACGGGCGCCTCGGTGAGTTCTTCCTGGCAGCGCGCGCTGATGTCTGGCCCGATCAACCGCTGGCCGATAGCGCCGCCATCGTCATCGCCCGCATGACGGCGCGCGAACGCGGCGCACCCACCTTCCCGCCATCGGCCGATTTCATGCTGTGCGGGGTCGAGTTGAGCAGTCCGAAGGCGGCATGGGCCATCAGCCGGGCGTCGGCTTCGGCGAGTTCGGGGTTCAATTCGCGCAGCACCCCCACCCAGATCTCCACGTATTGCCGCTGGGCTTTGCGCACCTGGCGCTGAGCCGACGCGGGCAGGTGGGCAAGGTCTCGGTCTTGGATCCGGATCAGGTTCGGTTCGCCCAGTGCGAAGTCCAGATGAAAATCGATCAGGCCGTCCAGCGCCGCGGCGGCGTCGCGACGATTTTCCGTGACCTCTCGGGCACCGGCGAGTAGCCGGGCGCTGATCCCGACCAGCAACTCGACCAGCAATGATTCCTTGTTGGGGAAATGCCGATAGATGGCCGGACCGCTGACACCCGCGGCCGCACCGATGTCTTCCAGGCGCACCGCTAGGAAGCCGCGTTCGGCGAACAGCCGTTCGGCGGCCGCCAGCAGCTGCAGTCGCCGGTCGGACTTCAACTGGCTGCGCCGATTTGGAACTTCGGCAGAACCCTGCCGGCCGTCCGGGGCGGAGGCTGTCACCGTGGACCTCCAGCTGGCTCGTCCTGGACACTTCGGTTAATCGTCACTAACGTAGCACGAGTTATGTGTTATTAACTCAATTCACACGGTGAGCGCAGGCGGAGGAACCGTGGCCACCCAAGCAGCTCAACAGCCTCGCCCGCTGTCCTATGACCGGGGACCGAGCCAACCTCCGCTGCTCGAGAGCACTATTGGCGCCAACTTGGCCACCACCGCTGCGGAATTCGCGCACCGCGACGCGCTCGTCGACGTATGGGCGGGCCGGCGATGGACCTATGCCGAACTGCTCGCCGCCGTCCGCCGACTTGCGACCGGCCTGTTGCGCGCCGGGATCGGCACCGGTGATCGCGTCGGCATCTGGGCACCGAACCGGTGGGAATGGACGCTCGTCCAGTACGCGACCGCCGAGATCGGCGCGATTCTGGTATCCATCAATCCGGCCTACCGGAGCCGCGAATTGGAGTATGCGCTAAGGCAATCCGGGGTGGTGATGGTGATCGCCGCCTCAAGTTTCAAGACCATGGACTACGCGGCGACGCTCGCCGAAGTCGCTCCACAGTGCCCGGACCTGCTCGACGTGGTGCTGATGGAAAGCGACCGATGGGCAGAGCTGACCTCGACCGAGGCGGACCTGACCGCGCTGACGAACATCGCGGCCGCGCTGGACCCCAACGATCCCATCAACATCCAATACACCTCTGGCACAACGGGATCCCCGAAGGGCGCCACGCTCAGCCACCGCAACATCCTCAACAACGGCTACCTGGTGGGCGAGCTGCTCGAGTACACCGAAGTCGACCGGATCTGCATCCCGGTGCCCTTCTACCACTGCTTCGGCATGGTGATGGGCAATCTGGCGGCCACCAGCCGCGGCGCCTGCATGGTGATTCCTGCTCCCGGCTTTGAGCCTGCCGCCACTCTGCGCGCCGTCCAGGATGAGCGCTGTACCAGCCTCTACGGGGTGCCGACGATGTTCATCGCCGAGCTGGGTCTGCCCGACTTCGCCGACTACCGACTCGACAGCTTGCGCACCGGAATCATGGCCGGCTCGTCATGTCCGGTCGAAGTGATGCGCAAGGTGATCGACCGCATGCACATGGCGGGCATCTCGATCTGCTACGGCATGACCGAGACCTCACCGGTGTCAACCCAGACGCGTCGGGACGACTCGCTGGAGCGGCGCGTCGGCACCGTCGGGCGAGTGGGCCCGCACCTGGAAATCAAGGTGATCGACCCGGGCACTGGAAAGACCGTTCCCCGCGGCGAGGCCGGCGAGTTCTGCACCCGCGGCTACTCGGTGATGGCCGGCTATTGGAACGACCCGGAGAAGACGGCCGAGGTCATCGATACCGACGGCTGGATGCACACCGGTGACCTGGCCGCGATGGACGAGTGCGGTTACGTCCAGATCATGGGCAGGATCAAAGACATCGTCATCCGCGGCGGGGAAAACATCTCTCCACGCGAGATCGAGGAGTTTCTCTACACTCATCCCGACATCGTCGACGCCCAGGTCATCGGGGTGCCGGACGCGCGTTACGGCGAGGAGCTGATGGCGGTGGTCAAGCTGCGCGACGGGGCGGCCGGGCTGACCATCGAGCAGTTGCGCGAGTTCTGCAGTGGCCAGATCGCGCACTTCAAGATCCCGCGCTATCTGCGGATCGTCGACGAATTCCCGATGACCGTCACCGGCAAGGTCCGCAAAGTGGAAATGCGTCAACAGGCCATCGAGTACCTGCGGGGAGAGCACTGAGCACCGGCGGGAACCCGGGGTCTCTGGACGCGCGCAGCGGGCAATGGTATCCTCAGCGCCAGTTAATGAAGATTAACTGAATCGGAGGCCCGGGTAATGGACAAAGTGGTTGCTACCGCCGCAGCGGCGGTTGCCGACATCACCGACGGGTCGTCCTTGGCGGTCGGAGGGTTCGGCCTTTGCGGTATCCCCGAAGCGCTGATTGCCGCGCTCGCCGACCGTGGCGTCACCGATCTCGAGACGGTGTCGAACAACTGCGGCGTCGACGGCGTTGGACTTGGAGTGCTATTGCAGCACAAGCGAATTCGCCGCACCATCTCGTCATATGTGGGGGAGAACAAGGAGTTCGCGCGTCAGTTCTTGTCGGGCGAGCTCGAGGTGGAGCTGACTCCGCAGGGCACTCTGGCGGAGCGGCTACGAGCCGGCGGCATGGGTATACCGGCCTTTTTCACGCCGGCCGGGGTCGGCACCCAGATCGCCGACGGCGGATTGCCGTGGCGCTACGACGCGTCGGGCGCGGTGGCGGTGATGTCGCCGCCGAAGGAGACTCGCGAATTCGACGGTGTCACGTATGTTCTCGAGCGGGGCATCCGCACCGACTTCGCGCTGGTGCACGCCTGGAAGGGCGACCGGCACGGCAACCTGGTGTACCGCTACGCCGCGGGCAACTTCAATCCCGAATGCGCCCCGGCCGGACGGATCACGATCGCCGAAGTCGAACACCTCGTCGAACCCGGCGAAATCGATCCGGCCACCGTGCACACTCCCGGGGTGTTCGTGCAGCGGGTGGTGCACGTACCCAACCCGCCCAAGCGGATCGAAAAGGAGACAGTGCGGTGAGCTGGACCAGGGAAGGCATGGCCGCACGGGTGGCCGCGGACTTCGAGGACGGCCAGTACGTCAACCTCGGCATTGGAATGCCCACACTGATCCCCAACCACATTCCCGACGGCGTGCATGTCGTATTGCATTCGGAGAACGGGATCCTCGGTGTGGGCCCGTATCCGACGCGGGAGAACCTCGACGCCGACCTGATCAATGCGGGCAAGGAGACGGTCACCACGCTGCCGGGTGCCGCGTTCTTCGGTTCGTCGACCTCGTTCGGAATCATCCGCGGCGGGCATCTGGACGTGGCTGTGCTTGGGGCCATGCAGGTTTCGGTCGCCGGTGATCTGGCGAACTGGATGATCCCCGGCAAGATGGTCAAGGGGATGGGCGGCGCGATGGACCTGGTGCACGGAGCGCGCAAGGTGATCGTGATGATGGAACACGCCGCCAAGGACGGCAGCCCGAAGATCCTCGAACGGTGCACGCTGCCGCTGACCGGCGTGGCGTGTGTGAACCGCATCGTCACCGAGCTCGCCGTCATCGACGTCTGCGATGACGGGCTGCACCTGATCGAGACCGCCCCAGGGGTGTCGGTCGAAGAGGTGATCGCCAAAACCCAACCGCCCCTTGCGATTCAAGTGGCGGCGCCGTGACGACGGCAACCGCCGCACCGCTGTTCGCCGACGAGCACCGTCGTCTCGTCGGCGAGCTCAACGCCAAACTGGCCGCCGCGGCTCTGGGCGGCAACGAGCGCGCGCGGCAACGCCACGTCAGCCGCGGCAAGCTGTTGCCGCGCGAACGCGTCGACCGATTGCTCGATCCGGGCAGTCCGTTCCTCGAGCTCGCCCCGCTGGCTGCCAACGGCATGTACGGCGACGAGTCGCCGGGTGCCGGGATCATCACCGGCATCGGGCGGGTGTCGCAGCGCGAGTGCGTGATCGTCGCCAACGATGCGACGGTCAAGGGCGGTACCTACTACCCGATGACGGTCAAGAAGCACCTGCGCGCACAGGAAGTCGCGCTGCAGAACCGGCTGCCGTGCATCTACCTGGTCGACTCCGGCGGCGCATTTCTGCCGCGTCAAGACGAGGTGTTTCCCGACCGCGAGCACTTCGGACGGATCTTCTACAACCAGGCGACCATGAGCGCCAAGGGAATTCCGCAAGTGGCCGCGGTGCTCGGCTCCTGCACGGCGGGCGGTGCCTACGTGCCGGCGATGAGCGACGAGGCCGTCATCGTCCGCGAGCAGGGCACGATATTCCTGGGCGGCCCGCCATTGGTCAAGGCCGCCACCGGCGAGGTCGTCACGGCCGAGGAGCTGGGCGGCGGCGATCTGCACTCGCGGGTATCCGGCGTCACCGATCACCTCGCCGACGACGACGAGCACGCACTGCGGATCGTTCGCTCGATCGCTGCCACCTTCGGGCCGCGCGAGCCCGCCCAGTGGGACGTCCGTCGCCCGGTCGAGCCCAGGCACGCCCAGAGCGAGCTCTACGATGTCGTGCCCCCCGACCCGCGGGTGCCCTACGACGTGCACGAGGTCGTGGTGCGACTGGTCGACGGTGGCGAATTCAGTGAGTTCAAGGCCAATTACGGCAAGACGCTGGTGACGGCCTTCGCGCGTATCCACGGCCATCCGGTCGGGATCGTCGCCAACAACGGCGTGCTGTTCGGCGAATCCGCTTTGAAAGGTGCCCATTTCATCGAGCTGTGCGACAAGCGAAGGATCCCGCTGTTGTTCTTGCAGAACATCGCCGGGTTCATGGTCGGCCGCGACTACGAGGCCGGCGGCATCGCCAAACACGGCGCCAAGATGGTCACCGCGGTGGCGTGTGCCCGAGTCCCCAAGCTGACGGTGGTGATCGGCGGATCTTATGGCGCGGGCAACTATTCGATGTGCGGACGAGCCTATTCCCCGCGCTTCTTGTGGATGTGGCCGAACGCGCGGATCTCGGTGATGGGCGGCGAGCAGGCCGCATCGGTGTTGGCTACCGTGCGCGGGGAGCAGTTGTCCGCGGCCGGCCAGCCTTGGTCGCCCGACGAGGAGGAAGCGTTCAAGGCTCCCATCCGGGCTCAATACGAAGACCAGGGCAACCCCTATTACTCGACGGCCCGCCTGTGGGACGACGGCATCATCGACCCGGCCGATACCAGAACATGTGTCGGACTTGCTCTTTCGGTCTGCGCGCATGCTCCGATGGAGCCGGTCTCCTACGGCGTTTTCCGGATGTGACGAGATGTTCGACACCGTTTTAGTGGCCAATCGCGGCGAGATCGCGGTGCGGGTGATCCGGACGCTGCGCCGGCTGGGCATCCGGTCGATCGCGGTCTACAGCGACCCGGACGCCAGGGCCCGGCATGTGCTCGAAGCGGACACCGCGGTGCGGCTGGGCCCCGCCCCGGCCCGCGACAGCTACCTCGACATCGCCAAGGTGATCGGCGCCGCGACGCAGACCGGCGCGCAGGCCATCCATCCCGGATACGGATTCCTTTCCGAGAACGCCGATTTCGCTGCGGCCTGCGAACGGGCCGACGTCGTCTTCCTGGGACCGCCCGCTCGTGCGATCGAGGTGATGGGCGACAAGATCACCGCCAAGAACGCCGTCGCCGCCTTCGACGTTCCGGTGGTGCCAGGAGTGGCCAGACCGGGGCTGACGGATGACGAGCTGGTTGCCGCGGCCGACGAGATCGGTTACCCGGTGCTGGTCAAGCCGTCCGCCGGCGGTGGCGGCAAGGGCATGCGCATGGTCCAGGATCCGGCGCGGCTGCGTGAGGCGTTGGTGAGCGCCCGGCGTGAGGCGGCGTCCTCGTTCGGCGACGACACGCTGTTCCTGGAACGATTTGTGTTGCGGCCCAGGCATATCGAGGTGCAGGTGCTTGCCGACACGCATGGCAACGTGGTGCATCTCGGCGAGCGTGAGTGCAGCCTGCAACGGCGTCACCAGAAGGTCATCGAGGAGGCCCCCTCGCCGCTGCTCGACCCGCAGACCCGGGCGCGGATCGGAGCGGCGGCCTGTAACACCGCCCGCAGCGTCGACTACGTCGGCGCCGGCACGGTGGAGTTCATCGTGTCCGCCGAGCGCGCGCACGAGTTCTTCTTCATGGAGATGAACACCCGTCTGCAGGTGGAACATCCGGTGACCGAGGCGATCACCGGGCTGGACCTGGTCGAGTGGCAACTGCGGGTGGCGGCCGGCGAGAAGCTGCCCTTCGCCCAGGACGACATTCGCCTCACCGGGCACGCGATCGAGGCGCGGGTGTATGCCGAGGACCCGGGGCGGGGATTCCTGCCCACTGGCGGTCGGGTGCTCGAGGTATTCGAGCCGTCGGGGCCGGGAGTCCGCGTGGATTCGTCGCTGTTGGCCGGCACGGTGGTCGGCAGCGATTACGACCCCATGCTGAGCAAGGTCATCGCGTATGGCGAGGACCGAGAACAGGCGCTGGCGCGCCTCGATAACGCGCTCGCGCAGACCGCCGTTCTGGGTGTGCAGACCAATGTCGAGTTCTTGCGGTTTCTGCTCGATGACGACCGCGTGCGCGCCGGCGACCTGGACACCGCGTTGTTGGACGAGCGACTGGCCGACTTCACGCCGCGGCCGGCGCCCGACGATGTATTCGCCGCCGCAGGTATGTACGTGCAATGGGCGCTGGCTCGACGCGCCACGGACAGCCTGTGGGCGGCGCCGACGGGATGGCGCGTCGGCGGCGTCACCGCCGCGGTGCGCACGGCCATGCAAACCGCGTTGCGTACCGAGACGGTATCGGTGTGGGGGCTTCCCGGCAGCGCGACCGTCCAAGTCGGCGATGGCGAAATCCGTTCCGCCAGTGCGCAAGTCGAGTGCGGTCGGCTGACCCTGACGCTGGACGGGCTGCGACGTGAATACCGATGGGCCGAGGCCGACCGTCACCTGTGGATCGCCGACGAACGGGGAACCTGGCATATCAGGGAGGCCGAGGAGCAGAAGATTCACCGGACTGCGGGCGAGCGGGCCGCCGAGGTCGTCAGTCCCATGCCCGGCAGTGTGATCGCCGTGCCGGTCGGTTCGGGTGACGAGGTGGCAGAGGGCGACGTGGTGGTCGTCGTCGAGGCGATGAAGATGGAACATTCGCTCGCGGCGCCGGTTTCGGGACGGGTGGAGATTTTGGTGTCGGTCGGGGATCAGGTGACGGTGGACCAGGTGCTGGCCCGGCTGGTCCCGGATGCAACAGAAGAGGATCAAGGAACATGACGACAACCCTCACGGGCACGCTGCCCAAGGAATACGAGGACCTGCGTGACACGGTGGCGGACTTCGCGCGCACCGTCGTCGCGCCGGCGTCGGCCAAACACGATGAAGAGCACAGCTTTCCGTACGAGATCGTGGCCAAGATGGGCGAGATGGGACTGTTCGGCCTGCCCTTCCCGGAAGAGTACGGCGGCATGGGCGGCGACTACTTCGCGCTGGCGCTCGCGTTGGAAGAACTTGGGAAAGTCGACCAGTCGGTGGCCATCACGCTGGAAGCCGCGACCGGTCTCGGTGCAATGCCGATCTACCGGTTCGGCACCGAGGAGCAAAAGCAGAAGTGGCTCCCGGACCTGGTCGCCGGCCGTGGGCTCGCCGGTTTCGGACTCACCGAGCCGGGAGCGGGCTCCGACGCCGGCGGCACCCGAACCACGGCGCGTCTGGAAAACGGCGAGTGGGTTATCAACGGCAGCAAGCAATTCATCACCAACTCGGGCACCGACATCACATCGCTAGTTACCGTCACGGCGGTCACCGGAACCATCGCTGAGGGTAAGAAGGAGATCTCAGCGATCATCGTGCCCAGCGGCACACCGGGATTCACCGTGGAACCGGTTTACAGCAAGGTCGGCTGGAACGCGTCGGACACGCACCCGCTGTCCTTCGCCGACGCACGCGTGCCGGAGGAGAACCTGCTGGGCCCGCGTGGCAGCGGCTACGCCAACTTCTTGTCGATCCTCGACGAGGGCCGCATCGCGATCGCCGCGCTGGCGACCGGTGCCGCGCAGGGCTGCGTCGACGAGAGCGTCAAGTACGCCAAGGAACGCCAGTCGTTCGGCCAGCCCATCGGCTCCTATCAGGCGATCAGCTTCAAGATCGCGCGGATGGAGGCACGCGCGCACGTCGCCCGCACGGCCTACTACGATGCCGCGGCAAAGATGTTGGCGGGCAAGCCTTTCAAGAAGGAGGCCGCGATCGCGAAGATGGTCTCCTCGGAGGCCGCGATGGACAACGCCCGCGACGCCACCCAGATCCACGGTGGTTATGGCTTCATGAACGAGTACCCGGTGGCCCGCCATTACCGCGACAGCAAGATCCTCGAGATTGGCGAGGGCACCACGGAGGTGCAGCTGATGCTGATCGCGCGATCGCTGGGGCTGTCGTGAGCGGACCGACCGGCGCGGGGAAAACGGTTGTCCAGCGGGGCTTGTGGTTTGAAGAGTTCGAGGTCGGCACCACCTACCTGCATCGGCCCGGCCGTACGGTAACCGAGGCCGACAACGTGTTGTTCACCACGCTGACGATGAACACCCAGTCGCTGCATCTCGACGCGGCCTGGGCCGCCGAGCAGCCGGGCTTTGGCGGTGAGCGGCTGGTGAACTCGATGTTCACCCTGTCGACGCTGGTCGGGCTTTCGGTTGCCCAGCTGACGCTGGGCACCATCGTCGCCAACCTCGGTTTTTCCGAGGTGTCTTTTCCCAAACCGGTTTTCCATGGCGACACGCTGTACGCGGAAACCACGTGCACCGGCAAGCGGGAATCGAAGAGCCGGCCCGGCGAAGGCATCGTCACGCTGGAGCACATCGGGCGCAATCAGCACGGCGACGTGGTTGCTCGCGCGACGCGGACCACACTGGTGCAAAAGCGGCCCAGTGCAGAGGAGCCCGATGAACGTGCATGACCTGCGTGCCTTGGGTCCGGGTTGGCTGTTTTGTCCAGCCGACCGGCCCGAGCGGTTCTCGAAGGCCGCCGCAGCCGCCGACGTGGTCATCCTCGACCTCGAAGACGGCGTGGCGGCAGCCGATAAGGCCGCCGCCCGCAAGGCATTGCGGGACACCCCGCTGGACCCGGAGCGCACGGTGGTGCGCATCAACGCGACCGGCACCGCCGAGCAAGCCGCCGACCTGGACGTCCTGGCCGACACCGCCTACACCACCGTGATGCTTCCCAAGTCCGAATCGGCTGCCCAGGTGGCCGCCCTTGCGCCGCGGTCCGTCATCGCGTTGGTAGAAACCCCTCGGGGGGTGGTGTTCGCCGCCGAGATCGCAGCGGCCGAAGGCACGGTCGGAATGATGTGGGGCGCCGAGGACTTGATCGCCACCCTCGGCGGCAGCTCCAGCCGGCGGGCCGACGGCAGTTATCGAGATGTGACCCGTCATACCCGCTCGACGATCTTGCTCGCGGCGTCCGCGTTCGGCCGGATTGCGCTGGACGCCGTGCATCTGGACATCCAGGACGTCGAGGGTTTGCAAGCCGAGGCCGATGACGCCGTGGCGGTAGGGTTCGACGCCACGGTGTGCATCCACCCGAGTCAGATCCCGGTCGTGCGCACGGCATACCGGCCCAGCGACGGAAAACTCGACTGGGCGCGGCGGGTATTGGCCGCCGCCAAAACCGAGCGCGGCGTGTTCGCGTTCGACGGGCAGATGGTCGACTCCCCGGTGCTCAAGCACGCCGAAATGCTGCTGCGGCGCGCGGGAGAACCGGCGTCCGGCTGAAGGTTGCTGGCCGGTCAGCGTCGAGCGCAGCGACAGCGCTGCCGGGGCCAATCCGCCCGGACGATCCTAATGGTTGCGACACGGCTGCGGCGCTGTCGTCGTTCGCGGCACTGTCTTGCGATTTGAGCGCATAATTGACAGTGCGCGCGTGTTGCGGTGAGCCGAGCGGTTTGGGCCTGATCAACTCGACAATGGCCCGCCCCGGCTCGCGGCAGCTCGCGGTCCGGATTTTTGCTAGGCCTTGGTCAAGGCCCGCCGCAACACCCGCGCCGAAGCGAAGGAATGGGCGGTATGGCGGGGAATTCACAGACGCCGGCGACGGTCGGCCTCGAGCCGGTGCAACTCGTCGCCCCGGACGGGACGCCGACGAACGAATGCCGTTACAGCCGCGACCTTCCCGCGGAGACACTGTGCTGGCTCTACGAGATGATGGTGGTCACTCGTGAGCTGGATAGCGAGTTCATCAGCCTGCAGCGTCAGGGGCAGCTGGCGCTCTACGCGCCATGCCGCGGCCAAGAAGCCGCCCAGGTCGGCGCTGCGGCGTGCCTGCGCAAGACCGACTGGCTGTTTCCGCAGTACCGGGAACTGGG
Organism: Mycobacterium sp. NGS66; assembly: GCF_059812225.1. NCBI lineage: Bacteria > Bacillati > Actinomycetota > Actinomycetes > Mycobacteriales > Mycobacteriaceae > Mycobacterium > Mycobacterium sp. NGS66. Next base: position 457,177 of record NZ_JCALCG010000002.1, read on the forward strand.
TGTCTACCTCGTGCGCGGTATCCCGCCGGGACATGTCGGGGCGGCGTGGCGCGGAACCTGGCACGGCGGGCTGGAATTCACCAAGAAATGCTGCGCTCCGATATCGGTTCCGGTCGGCACCCACGCTTTGCATGCCGTCGGCGCGGCGATGGCGGCCCAGCGGCTAAGTGAAGACTCGGTCACCGTCGCCTTTATCGGCGACGGCGCCACCAGCGAAGGCGATGTGCATGAGGCACTGAACTTCGCGGCGGTGTTCCACGCGCCCTGCGTGTTCTACGTGCAGAACAACCAGTGGGCGATCTCGGTGCCGGTATCCCGGCAGACGGCGGCGCCGTCCATCGCGCACAAGGCTATTGGCTACGGCATGCCCGGTATCCGGGTGGATGGCAACGACGTGTTGGCGTGCTATGCGGTGATGGCCGAGGCCGCCGCGCGGGCCCGGACGGGCCAGGGCCCGACGTTGATTGAAGCAGTCACCTACCGGCTCGGCCCGCACACCACGGCCGACGATCCCAGCCGATACCGCACCCAGCAGGAAGTGGACCGGTGGGCCGCACTGGACCCGGTTCCCCGCTACCGCACCTATCTGCAGGGCAGGGGAGTGTGGTCGGACCGCCTCGACGAACGGGTCACGGCCCGGTCCAAGAGAATGCGGGCCGAACTGCGCGATGCCGTCTTCGATGCGCCCGATTTCGATATCGACGAGGTGTTCACCACCGTGTACGCCGAAATCACTCCTGGATTGCAAGCGCAGCGGCAGCAGTTGCGCGACGAACTGGCCCGGACCGATTGAGGAGGAGCGATGACCCAACTCGCTGATCCGCCGGCCAGGCCGGACGAAACCCCCAGGGTGGAACTCGGCGCGCAGTCGCTGACCATGGTGCAGGCGCTCAACCGCGCCCTGCACGACGCCATGGCCGCCGACGACCGGGTCCTGGTGTTCGGCGAGGACGTCTCGGTCGACGGTGGAGTGTTCCGGGTGACTGAGGGCCTGGCCGAAACATTCGGCGAGAACCGCTGTTTCGACACGCCGCTGGCAGAGTCCGCCCTGATCGGGATCGCGATTGGGCTGGCGCTACGCGGCTTCGTGCCGGTGCCCGAAATCCAGTTCGACGGGTTTTCCTACCCCGCGTTCGATCAAGTGGTCAGTCATCTGGCGAAATACCGCACCCGCACCCGCGGCGAGGTCAACATGCCGGTGACGGTCCGGATACCGTCGTTCGGTGGTATCGGTGCGGCCGAACATCATTCGGACTCCACCGAGTCGTACTGGGCGCACACCGCTGGTTTGAAGGTGTTGGTCCCGTCGACCCCCGCCGACGCCTACTGGCTGTTGCGGTACGCGATCAAGTGTCCGGACCCGGTGATGTATCTGGAACCCAAGCGTCGCTATCAGGTCCGTGGCACGGTCGATACCGCGTGTCCCGAGCCACCGATCGGCCAGGCAGTGGTGCGTCGGCCCGGCGACGACGTCACCGTGGTCACCTACGGTGCCCTGGTGAGCACCGCGCTGGCTACCGCCGAAACAGCTGCACAGCAACATGATTGGAGCATCGAAGTCATCGACCTGCGATCGCTGGTTCCGTTGGACTTCGACACCATCGCAGCGTCGATTCACCGGACCGGGCGCTGCGTGGTGATGCACGAGGGACCGCGCAGCCTGGGCTACGGAGCCGGCCTGGCCGCGCGGATCCAGGAGGAGATGTTCTACGAGCTCGAGGCGCCGGTGTTGCGCGCCTGCGGTTTTGACACTCCTTACCCGCCGGCCCGGTTGGAGCACCTGTGGCTGCCCGGTCCGGATCGGTTGCTGGACTGCGTCCGGCGCACATTGGAGCTTCCGTGAGCGCGGACGTCGCGCAGGACGGGGTCAAGTCGTTCCGGGTTCCCGACCTCGGTGAGGGACTCGAAGAGGTGACGGTGTCGTACTGGAACGTCGAGGTCGGCGATTACGTCGAACTCAACGAGGTCTTGTGCTCAGTGGAGACGGCTAAGGCAGAGGTCGAGATTCCGAGCCCGTACTGCGGTCGGATCGTCGAAAGGCGCGGCAGCGCAGGCGATGTGCTCAAAGTTGGCGCGGTGTTGGTCCGTATCGACACCGCGGCGGTCGAAGCGCCCAACGGCGAGGCGCCGGATACGTCGTCGCCGCCCACCTTGGTGGGCTACGGAGCCGACGCCGGCATCGATTCGAGCCGACGGCGCGACCGGCCGCTGGCCGCTCCGCCGGTGCGCAAGCTGGCCAAGGAGCTGTCGGTCGACCTGGCTTCGCTGCAGCGCGGCGCGGGCGAAGTGATCACCCGCGCCGACGTGCTGGCCGCTGCTCACGCTTCCGGAACCGAACCGGAGGTGCGGCCGGTGCATGGTGTGCAGGCGCGGATGGCGGAGAAAATGACGTTGTCCCACAACGAGATTCCGGACGCACGGGTCAGTGTGACCGTTGACTGCACGGATTTGCTGAGGCTTTGCGAGCAGTTCCGTGACCGGGGCCAGGAGATCACGCCTTTCGTGCTGACGCTGCGCCTAGGCGTTATCGCGTTGACCCACAATATGATTCTCAACGCAACCTGGACCGACGCGGCCGACGGTCCACAGGTGCATATGCACCGCGCCGTGCATTTGGGTTTTGGCGTCGCCACCCAGCGGGGGCTGCTCGTTCCGGTGATCACCGACGCCCAGAACAAGACGACGCGTGAACTAGCCTGTCGCACCGCCGAATTGATCGCCGGCGCACGCGACGGCAGCCTCACCCCGGCGGAGCTGCGGGGCTCGACGTTCACCGTGTCGAACTTCGGGGCGCTGGGCGTCGACGACGGAACGCCGGTGATCAACCATCCCGAGGCCGCGATTCTGGGTATGGGGGCAATCAAGGCACGCCCGGTGGTGGTTGACGGCGTGGTGGTTGCGCGACCGACGATGACGCTGACCTGCGTCTTTGATCACCGCGTGGCCGACGGGGCCCAGGCCGCCCGTTTCCTGTGCGAGCTGCGCGATCTGATCGAGGCGCCGCAGACCGCGCTGTTGGACCTGTAGCTAGACACCGACTGGGCCCCTTGCCCACCCTCGTCGTCGCGAATCTGCACCCGGTGGTGCGCCATGCGCCGTGCGCAGTCACCTGTGCGCAATGCGGGGCTGCGGTGTGAAGAAGGGAATCGAACCCTCTGCACTGCCCTCCGTGCGCCAGGAGACCGGCTTGGCCCGCCGGTCAGGGGCTTGTGCACGCCTTCGCGACAACTACCTGCTCCACGTCGGTCCGATCAGTCCAGCAGCTCTACCTCCCAGTTGGAGCGTTGGATTCGCACATCGAGCTCGCGGAGCTCGCGGGCGACGTCGTCGGCCTGTGCTCGCAACTCGGCAACTGGCAACGCGGACAGCATTTTCAGCTCGGAACGCAACTGACGCGCGTACCCGGGCTGGCCCTTGCCCGCGGCTGCATCTGCGGCAGCGGTGAGCACGGAGTGTCGCAGCCGCAGTGCGTCTCGACGGGCCAGGGCGTCGGTCAACGTCCCGTCCGCGCCGATCGCGGTGGCGGCGTTGGTGCGATTGATCCGCCTGATCAGCGCTTCGTACTGGTTGAGCACCTCGCCGGCCTCGGCAAGCAGCGAGACGGCATCCTCGGCAGGCTCCTCGCCCTCCTGGAAGCGGGCATTGCTCACGACCCGGCTGCGTAGCTGCTCGATCCGGCGTGCCGAATCTGCGCGCAGCGCCAACGCTTCCGCCAGCTTCATGCTTTCCGCTCCCCTTGTTGACAATCGACCGCGGCGAACCTTCGAGTTGGGGCCCACCTGGCAGCCCGTAGCATAATGGCCCTAATTCTATTGGCTGGCAAAACATTATTCGCCGCCTAAGACCTGGGCCACTTGGTCCGATACGGATGAAGCCGTTGATCGCTGATCAGGGCAGCGAATTCGTTAGAATCCTAAGGCGTCGCGCAGCTTGAGGGATCGAAGGACCAATCGTGGCAACCGCAGCAGAGACGAAGACCATCAGTAAGAGGGTCGCGTACCTCCGGTTGGCGACGGTCTTGTTGGTCGTGGCGGTCATCGCTGCAATAGGGATCGGTTTTCTTTGGTTCAACGCCCCGACCCGGGGCGAGGCGTGCTCGGTGCTGCACGCTGCCACGCAGGACGCGAGCGGGCGCGCCATGTCCTGCGACCCTAAGACGCCCGGAAGCGACGAGTTGGTCTGGCAATACATGCCCGACTCTGAGTTGGAAACGCAAAACGATCGCGGCTAGTCGCCGGATGGCCTTGCCAGGTAGAGACGCGGACGTTCGCGGCGGAGCTGCTCACATACGAAAGGACCCAGCCCGTAAGAGCTGGGTCCAAATTCGTGGGGTCGGCCGGTTAGCGGCAGGGGCCCCAGTACCAGTAGATCGGCACGCCGTTGCGGTCGTAGACCTGGCAGTACACCGCCTTGGGGGCGTTGTCCGTCGGGGCGGCGTTGGCCACGCTGGTGAATCCGAGAGCAGACAGGCCGAGAGCCGAGGCGATCAGGCTCGAGCCCACTGCGGTGCGGACGATGGTGCGGATGCGGTTGTTGTTCATGTTGTTTCACTCCTTGGGAGTCGGTGGGTTGATGTGCTGAGACAAACAATTGCGACAGCCCCTTGACGCATCCTTAAAAGATCCTTAACGCATCGAGCCGCATGCTGCCGGCGTCGGAAGCGGCCGGCCGCGAGCCCTCCGCGGGCCGGCTCGTCCCAAGAATCTTCCAAGGATTCGTCAACGCCCCCGGCCGAGGCTTTTATCACGCATTCGTCACACATCGGTATCAAGGAGGACGCAATGCTGCGAGCTCACGAGTTCACCCCCTTCGGCACTCCCAACAGCGTTGTCGCGCCAGAGCCGCCGTCCGCCGCACTTGCCGGTGTTGCCTGGACGCAGACAAGTGCCGATCCGCTTTTCATCGAGATCGACCCCCTCGAGTTGGGCTATCGCACCGCTCCTAAGGGCTTCCTTGACAACAGAGCACGACACCGGGACCATCGCCGCACGACGTTCCCAACTCTGTCGCTGACCGCATTGGGACGGGCGCTCCATCGGTTCGGCGGGAGCAGGCGGCACTTTGCCGGCGCGTGAGCGCAGGCCCAGCCCCGTGCGTTGTGGCCGATGGGGCGGATGCGCCAAATGATGCACCTGCGTGGCTAACGGTTCCCTGAGCGGTCGCGCCGCAGTCCGCAACCGGCGAGGATTGGTCGCATTGCGTCTACCTGCGCCACGACGGCACAGCGCGGAATCCTGGGAAGCCCATGAAGAAACAAGCGGTAGCGGCAGTCGCGGTCGGACTCGGCATGGCGTTCGCAGCAGCGCCCGCGGCCCAGGCCGATGACGACTGGATAGCGATGGCGATATCCGACTCGACGGGCCAAATCAAGGTCACCTTGGGCGCTAGCAGCCAGGGCGCCGCCGAGCAGACGGTGATGAAGGAGTGTCGCAAGACCATCAGCGACTGTCGACTGTTGGCCAGCGGCCAGGGCGGGTGCGTCGCGCTCGCCCTCAACGCGCCGAAGAGCAAGTACTACGGAGGATGGGGTCCGACCCGTGATGACGCGGAAGCCGCGGCCCTGGCAAATGCCCGTGGCGGAAGCGTCCTGAAAGACCACACCCACTGCCAAGGCGATCCAGCGAGCTGAGACTGAGCGGTGCCGGCTCCGTTCGCTCAGCGAATTCTCAGCATATTCTTCGATCCAGGTAAGCTCGGCTCACAGGACGCACACAGTCGCTGGCCTCAGTATCAATAGTCATGACGACTGACTCCCTTCGCACGAACCCCATGGTCGACGAGTTGATCGCCACGGTCACTTCATATGGCATTGGTGAGATCTCCGCCGATCTACGGGCCAGCTTGGAGGAGATCGCCTTCGATCTAGCTGAAGACGACGGCGCAGCGTGGTGGGTACGGTCGACTTCCCCGTCCCGGGCCATGCGCCTGGCAAGCTGATTCTCAGCGACCCTCGTTACCGAGCCGGATTCACGACTTCAGCTTGCGTTGACACGCATCGAACGGTCCGGCATCGCGCTAGCTTGTAGGCTATTTGGCGGCTAGAACTCCGCAGGCACGTACGCTCCAATCGACAAGCCCAACGGCAGCGTTCATATGCGCTTGGAGACGTAGACGTAGGAGCCGCAGGTCGGATGGGGACGAACGACAGCCTTCAGGGGTTCCGTGAACCGTCTTCTCCGCAAGAGCGCACGAAGCTGCTCGACCAGGCGATCGCTGGGTTTGTCGGCGAGGGTGGACGCCTGGTGGATCGTCATGACTGGACGGCCGTTGTGCTCGTGGGCAAGCCGGTCAACCACGTCCTGCATTTGGTACTGACCATTCTTTCCCTCTGCGGTGGCTGCATATGGGCGCCTGTGTGGCTGCTGATCTCGGCAATCGGGGGGGAGCGCCGCCAGTACCTGACCGTCGACGAGTACGGCCAAATAAGTCAGCGGCGCGAACCGCTCGAGACATACCGCAAGGTGATGATCGGCGTAGCCGCGGCGCTGTTCGTGCTGTGGTTTGTCGGCACCATCGTCTTTGCCTCGACGATGTGCGTTGGTCCGGTGTGCAACATCAACGGACGCTAAGCGCTACGGCTTCAGCATGTGGTCGAGAACTCTCTCGGCTCGGGCCGCCTCTCGCGGGTTGGCTCTTGACCCGGACAAGTGCAGAAAACCAATGCCGGCTGCGAACGTCGCGTCGGCGCGCGTGCTGGCCTCATCGCGGTCAAAACCAAAGTCCTCGAACGCTTTTCGCACCGCGCGCCGTAGCCGGCGGTCGGCCGCACGCACGCTGTTGGCGACGGCCTCATCCGAACGCGCCCACTCGCGCATCGCTCGCTCGAGCGTCCAATGGCGAGGGCTGACCAACGACTTCATCATCTGCGACAAACGTTCTCGCGGCGGCAGCGCGGCCAGCTCCTCGAACTTTCGGCGGTCTTCGTCACGCAGCTCGGCCCAGGCCTGCACGAGGGCGCCGCGGTATCCCGGCATATCGTCGAAATGCCAATAAAAGCTGCCTTTCGTGACACCAAGACGTTGACACAGCCGGTCGATCTTCAGTGCCTTCATGCCCTCCTCGGCGATGATCGCAAAGCCGGCCTGAATCCAGTCGTCCACCGACAATCGAGCGCTAGCCGTCGTGCGCCTTGTTGCCACATAAGCAGCTTACGGTTACCCGGCTCACCACTGCGGCGGCTCGCGACGCGGCAACTACCCGAAGTGCCTGGGCTACCAATGAGCCGGAATCGCCACGCGCTGAGCCGCTTTAGTCACGGTTAACCCCGTCTAAGCCTCATGGGTCATGCCGCTCAGGCGGATCACGAGACTTCGCGGGTCCGCCTTGGCGCTGCACCGTGCACAGGTACGGCGAGAAAGTTGCGCTGAAGCGCGGCTCGTTGCTTGGTACGGTCCGAACATGACGTTGAGAGACGGTGCAACACACAGCGCGACAGCGCAGTCGCCGCCGAGCGCTCTGGGACGCCGGCGGCGCAAGATCCTGCTCACCGGGGCGATAGCGGCCGCCGTAATCACCGTCCTCGGCTGGATGGTCGGCTACATGATCGACCATGAGGTCTTCGGCCCGCCGACCAGCACTCCGGCCGCTTTTGCTCCAGGTCCGGTTCTCGTCGGCGCCTATCGCATGGACTTCGACGGGGCAAAGCGGACCAAGAACGGCACCCTCGACCCCGCTACCGACACCTCCAGCGCTCAGTGGGCATTTCGTTCATGGTGCCGACCCACAGGGTGCGTTGCCAACGGAACCAGGCTCGATGACCACAACCCTCAAGTCGCACGCACGCCGGCTACCACAGACGAGTTGCATTTCGTCGACGGTCACTGGCAGGCCGCCCCTGTTCAGAGCCAAATCCAGCAACCGCGGTGCCTCGGAGCAGGCGGAACCGTCGTCGCAGGTGCAGAGACCGAAGCGGTTACCTGGTCGTTGGAGCCGCAGCCTAACGGCACGCTGCGAGGCGTTCAGACCGAGACCGTTCTCACCAATGAATGCGGCAATCAAGGAACGGTGTACCAAACCCCCGTCGTCGTGATCCCGACCGGCGAGGTGCCGCGCGGTGTCACCGTCGCCGACCCAGCGGCCATAACCGAGGTCCCGGCCACCAGCGCCCCGGCCCCAGCAGCTGCGGGTCCGGTACTCGACGGCACCTATCGCGTGGACTTCGACTGGGCAAAGCAAACGGCCAACGGCAACCCAACAACCGGTGACCCTGCCACCGCCCAGACCAGTAATTGGTGGGCGTTTCGTTCGTCGTGCACGGCCACGGGATGCATATCCACAGGATCCCGGCTGGCCGACTCCAACCACAACGAGGCCAAGGGTGGTGCCCGCGTTCTCCGCTTCGCCGACGGCCATTGGCAGGACACGCCTTATCTGCATCGACCAGAACCCTGCCGAGGAACAAGCGGAACAGTCACCGACAGCTCATCACTGAGTTGGTCGTTGACGCCACAGCCTGACGGCACGCTGCGAGGCGTTCAGACCGAAACCGTTCTCACCAATGAATGCGGCAATCAAGGAACGGTGTACCAAACGCCCGTCGTCGCGACCCGGACGGGCGAGGTACCGCCCAGTGTCACTCTGGCCGATCCGGCCTTGTTCGCGGCTCTACCTGCACCACCCGCCAACAGCCCGCACCGCTAGACGTTTGCCGCGCGGCTGAGCATGCCGGTGCGTTCGGTGCAGAGTCTGTGCGCCCTAATGCGGCGATGCCGGCGAAATTGTCCGCACGAGATGCAGGCTGATCGCCACTCTGCGACGATGACGGTCAGGTGAACTATGAAGCAACTGTTCTTGACCCTGACAAGCCTTGCCGCCATTGTCGGCATGGCCATGCCCGCACACGCCGATAGCACCGATGACGCATTCATCGCGTCACTGAATGCGGCCGGTATCAGCTATTCCGACCCCGATGCGGTGGTCGGGGCAGGTAAATGGGTGTGCGACAAGGTCAACGGGGGCACGGAGATGTCGGATGTCATCAAGACACTCACATCCAAGAACCCCGCACTGAACCCGGACAAAGCCACCAAGTTCGCCGCGATCGCTGCCAACGCGTATTGCCCGGAAGCCGTCTCTACCGGTAGTGCCCCAAGTAGCGCACCGAGTAAAGCCCCCAGCGCGCCGAGTAGTGCGCCGAGCGCTCCCAGTAGTGCGCCGAGTGCTCCGAGTAGTGCCCCGAGCGCTCCCAGTAGTGCCCCGAGCGCTCCGAGTAGTGCCCCGAGCGCTCCCCGAGAACTCCCTCGCAGCGTCATTTCTTAGCAGCGCGCGCTAGTCCCGTGTGCCCCCTGCTGCCGAGCGCCCCCTATTGAGTGCCCCTATTGAGTGCCCCCGGCACGACTCGAACGTGCGACCTAGGGATTAGAAGGCCCTTGCTCTATCCACCTGAGCTACGGAGGCAATGTGCAGGTCAGTCTATCGAACGGTGTCGGGCGACCGATTTTCTGCACTGCGACGCGCGCGAAAAGTCTTGCCCGTCCGCAACTATCGGTTATGGTGTGAGCCGCGACACACGAGCTACACCGGCTGGCAATCAGCCGTTTACGCAACGACGCGTGAGGGGTGGCGTTGACCATGGTCATGAACGTGACTTCGCGGTGCTCTCGGGCTGGTGCCGAAGCGCTGCGACAGGGAGCTCAGCTGGCGGCCGACGCCAGAGATACCTTCCGGGCCGGCGCTTTGTTGCTGCGCGGCTCGCCGTTCGCCGTCGGCTGGGTAGCCGGTTGGCTGTCGACGGAGTTTCCCCCGCATGTCGTCACCGGTCACGCCTTGTCGCGGGTATCGGGCCGTTCGATCGGCCGCGTCGGCGCGACCTGGGCCGCGCAGCGGGCGGACGAAGCCCTGACCGCCGCGCTCGAGGAATCGTTCGGCCCGGACTTTCGCGAGTTGGTATGCCATCCGGCGGGCGATCCGTCGGCGCGGGCGCGTCGCGCCGGCCTGTTGCCGATGCCCGGGCCGCACCGCCGCTACGCTGCGCACACCTCCGACATCTCCTACGGCCCGGCAGGCCGGGATAATTTGCTGGACATCTGGCGGCGTTCGGACCTCGCGCCCGGCGACCGTGCCCCGGTGCTGCTGCAGGTCCCCGGCGGCGCATGGTCCCTCAATGGCAAACGTCCTCAGGCCTACACGTTGATGAGCCGAATGGTGGAGCTCGGCTGGATCTGCGTGTCGATCAACTACAGCAAGAGTCCTCGCTGCACGTACCCAGCGCACATCATCGACGTGAAACGAGCGATTGCCTGGGTCCGCGAGAACATCGGGGACTATGGCGGCGACCCGGACTTCATCGCGATGACCGGCGGGTCCGCGGGTGGGCACCTGGCTTCCCTGGCCGCGCTGACCGCCAACGACCCGACGTTTCAGCCTGGATTCGAAACAGCGGACACCACGGTCCAAGCGGTCGCCCCGTACTACGGCGTCTACGACTTCACCGACTTCGACAACATGCACGAAATGATGCTGCCGTTCCTCGAGCAGTTTGTGATGAAGGCCCGGTACGCCGACGGACCGGAGCGATTCAGGGCGGCTTCGCCGATTTCGTACGTGCACCCCGACGCGCCGCCCTTCTTCGTCCTGCACGGCGACAAGGACGAAGTGGTTCCCAGCGGCCAGGCCACCGCATTCTGCGCCGCGCTTCGGGCCGCCGGTGCTACCACCGTCGCCTACGCCGAACTGGCCAACGCGCATCACGCTTTCGACATCACGCCGACGGTGCGATCCCGGCTGGCCGCCAATGCCGTCGCGGACTTCCTGGGCGTCGTCTACGGACGGCGTACCAGCGCGATGATGGATCCGCTGCCCCTGGCCTCGACCCCCGCCAGCTGAGTCGGTCCTCGTCTGCTTTCACCGGCGCGCCAACCGGACTAGCGTTGTGTGGGCAATCGGTACGGCTGGACGCAAAGCAGGAGGCTTGAGCGGCGGTGACGGGATTGGCGCGTCGGCGGGGTCGTGAAAATGGCTGAAACCGTCGAGACCTTGAGATTGTCCGACGAGCTGGGACCGGTCGATTATCTGTTGCATCGCGGTGAAGGCAACCCGCGCACCCGCTCCGGAATCATGGCGTTGGAGCTGCTGGACACCACGCCCGACTGGGACAGATTGCGGACCAGATTCGAAAACGCATCCCGAAAGGTGTTGCGGCTGCGGCAGAAGGTCGTAGTGCCGACGTTGCCGACGGCGGCGCCGCGCTGGGTAGTGGATCCCGACTTCAACCTGGATTTCCATCTGCGCCGTGTTCGGGTGTCCGGTTCCGGCACCCTGCGCGAGGTGTTCGACCTGGCCGAGGTCATCTTGCAGTCCCCGCTGGACATATCGCGGCCGCTGTGGACGGCCACCCTGGTGGAAGGGCTGGCCGACGGCAGAGCCGCGATGTTGCTGCATATCAGCCATGCGGTCACCGACGGCGTGGGCGGCGTGGAGATGTTTGCGGAGATTTACGATTTGGAGCGCGATCCGCCGCCGAAACCCACGCCGCCGCAACCCATTCCGCAAGACCTCACGCCGAACGACCTGATGCGGGAGGGCCTCAACCACCTGCCCATGGCCGTCGTCGGCGGTGTGCTCGGCGCCGTGTCGGGAGCGGTGTCCGCGGCCGGACGAGCGATCTTGGATCCGGTGTCCACCGTTTCCGGGATCGTCGGCTACGCCGCTTCGGGGGTGCGGGTGATGAACCGGGCGGCCGAGCCCTCACCACTGCTGCGTCGGCGCAGCCTGGCCAGTCGCACCGAAGCGATCGACATCCCGCTGTCGGACCTACATAAAGCCGCGAAGGCCGCGGGAGGGTCCATCAACGATGCCTACCTCGCCGGCCTGTGCGGTGCGCTGCGGCGCTACCACGAGGCGCTGGGCGTGCCGATCAGCACGCTGCCGATGGCGGTGCCGGTGAACCTGCGCGCCGAAGGTGACGCCACCGGTGGCAACCAATTCACCGGTGTCAACCTGGCGGCGCCGGTGGGGACCGTCGACCCAGTGGCCCGGGTGAAGAAGATCCGCGCCCAGATGACCCAGCGCCGCGACGAGCCCGCGATGAACATCATCGGGTCCCTGGCGCCGGTGCTCAGTGTGCTGCCGACCGCGGTACTCGAAGGGATTACCAGTTCGGTGGTCGGCTCGGATGTGCAAGCCAGCAATGTCCCGGTCTATCCGGGCGACACCTTTATCGCGGGGGCAAAGATTTTGCGGCAGTACGGCGTTGGGCCGCTACCCGGTGTGGCGATGATGGTGGTGCTGATCTCGAGGGGCGGGTGGTGCACCATCACCGCCCGCTACGATCGGGCGTCGGTCCGCGAGGAGGCGTTGTTCGCCAAGTGTCTGCTCGACGGATTCGACGAGATCTTGGCGCTCACCGGTGCAGGCGCGGCGCGCGCGGTGCCGGCTTCGTTTACCGCTGAGCCCAACGGTTCGGCGTCTCGATCGGTGTCGAGCTCATGACGGCTTCCCGAGAGCAAGACGAACGCAGGTCGTCGAAGGATCTGCGGTTACCCGGGTCGGTCGCCGAAATCATGGCCAGTCCGCCGGGACCGAAGGTCGGCGCGTTCTTCGACCTGGATGGGACGTTGGTCGCGGGCTTCACCGCCGTCATCCTCACCCAGGAGCGGTTGCGGCGCCGGGACATGGGTGTGGGCGAACTACTCGGCATGGTTCAGGCCGGCTTGAACCACACGCTCGGGCGCATCGAGTTCGAAGACCTCATCGGCAAGGCCGCCACGGCGCTGGCCGGACGACTGATAGACGACTTGGACGAGATCGGTGAGCGGTTGTTCGCCCAACGGATCGAGTCGCGGATCTACCCGGAAATGCGTGAGCTCGTCCGGGCCCACGTGGCGCGTGGCCACACCGTGGTGCTCAGTTCGTCGGCGCTGACCATCCAGGTCAACCCGGTGGCCCGCTTCCTGGGCATCAACAACTTGCTGACCAACAAGTTCGAGACCGACGAGGAGGGGATGCTCACCGGTCGCGTCCTTAAACCCATCCTGTGGGGGCCGGGCAAAGCCGCTGCGGTGCAACGCTTTGCGGCCGAGCACGACATCGACCTCAAGCAGAGCTACTTCTACGCCGACGGCGACGAGGACGTTGCGCTGATGTATTTGGTCGGCAACCCGCGGCCGACCAACCCGGAGGGCAAGATGGCGGCCGTTGCCAAGCGCCGCGGCTGGCCGATCCTGAGGTTCAACAGCCGCGGCGGTGTGGGACTGCAACGGCAAATCCGCACGCTCGCCGGATTTGGTTCGATGTTCCCGGTGGCGGCCGGGGCGGTCGGATGGGGGATCTTGACCGGCAGCCGACGCCGCGGGGTGAATTTCTTCACCTCGTACTTTTCGCAGTCGTTGCTGGCCACAGCCGGGGTGCATCTGAACGTCATAGGCAAGGAGAACCTGACCGCGCAGCGCCCCGCGGTCTTTATCTTCAACCACCGCAATCAGGTTGACCCGGTCATTGCCGGTGCACTGGTGAAAGACAACTGGGTGGCCGTGGGCAAGAAGGAGCTGGAAAGCGACCCGATCATGGGCACCCTGGGCAAGTTGTTGGACGGCGTATTCATCGACCGGGACGACCCGGTCGCCGCGGTGGAGACGCTGCACACCGTCGAAGAGCGCGCCAGGAACGGCCTGTCGATCGTGATCGCCCCGGAGGGCACCCGACTCGACACGACCGAAGTCGGGCCGTTCAAGAAGGGGGCGTTTCGCATGGCGATGGCGGTGGGAATTCCCATCGTTCCCATCGTGATTCGCAATGCCGAGCTCATCGCCTCGCGCAATTCGACGATCATGAATCCGGGCACCGTCGACGTCGCGGTGTTCCCACCCATACCGGTCGACGACTGGACGCTGGACACATTGCCCGAGCGCATCGCCGAGGTGCGGCAACTGTATTTGGATACCCTCGCCGACTGGCCGGTCGATGAGTTGCCTGAGTTCGACATCTACCGCCGCAGGAAGGCGGCGCCCAAGCGCGCCCGAAAGTCCGTGACCGGCAAGGCGACTGCTGGGAAAAAGGCGCAACCGAAAAAGGCGCAACCAAAGAAGGCCGCGGCAAAAAAGGCCGCGCCCGCGAAGACTGCGGCCAAGAAAGCAGCGACCAAGACGGCGGCCAAGAAGTCCGCCGCTAAAAAGTCCACCGCGAAGAAGTCCACCGCCAGGACGTCGGTCAACTCCGCACAGCCCAGTACCGACCAAGCGAGCGCAGCATCGACAAGCGGGTCCAGAGGACGAACGTGACCAACCCGGTCGCCGACTCCGGCGCCATCGTCACCGCACAAGACACCCTCGTGCTGGCGTCGATGAATACTCCGGTCGAGTTGCAACTCGTCATGGATTGGCTAGGCCGGCAACGGGATAGGCATCCGGAGACCAAGTTCGAGGTGTTGAAGCTGCCGCCGCGGACGGCACCTCCGTCGGCGCTGACAGCGCTTGTCGAGTACCTCGATTCCGACGTCGGGGGAGACGGCTCCGTCCTTCCGGTGCAGGTCATTTGGTTGCCCCCGGCCGATCGCAGCAAGCTGGACAAGGTGGCCGGGCTGCTTCCCGGGCGCGATCCCTACCACCCCAACCAGCGTCAGCAACAACGCATCGTGCGTACCGACCCGCGCCGCGCGAAGGTACTGACCGGCGAGTCGGCCAAGGTGTCCGAACTGCGCCAACAGTGGCGTGACACTACCGTCGGAGAAGACCCGCGCGATTTCGCGCAATTCGTCACCCGGCGGGCGATCCTGGCGCTGGCCCGCGCGGAGTACCGGGTGCTGGGACCGCAATACAAGTCGCCCCGCCTGGTGAAGCCAGAGATGTTGGCATCGGCGCGATTTCGTGACGGGCTCAAGCGCATCCCGGGGGCCACCGTCGAGGAAGCCGGGAAAATGCTCGACGAGCTCGCGACCGGATGGAGCCAGGCGTCCGTCGACGTGATATCCGTCCTGGGCCGGCTGCTCAGTCGCGGATTCGATCCCGACTTCGACTATGACGAATACCAGGTCGCGGCCATGCGCACCGCGCTGGAGGCGCATCCCGCGGTGCTGCTGTTCTCCCACCGCTCCTACATCGACGGCGCTGTGATACCGGTTGCCATGCAGGACAACCGGTTACCGCCGGTGCACATGTTCGGCGGGATCAACCTGTCCTTCGGCATCATGGGCCCGCTCATGCGGCGCTCGGGGGTAATCTTCATCCGCCGCAACATCGGTGACAATCCGCTGTACAAGTACGTGCTCAAGGAGTACGTCGGCTATGTCGTCGAGAAGCGGTTCAACCTGAGCTGGTCCATCGAGGGCACCCGGTCGCGCACGGGAAAGATGTTGCCGCCCAAGCTCGGTTTGATGAGCTACGTGGCCGATGCCTACTTGGATGGGCGCAGCGATGACATTCTGCTGCAAGGGGTTTCGATCTGCTTCGACCAGCTGCACGAAGTCGCCGAATACGCCGCATACGCGCGCGGCGGGGAGAAGACGCCCGAGGGCTTCGGCTGGCTCTACAACTTCATCAAGGCGCAGGGCGAGCGTAACTACGGCAAGATTTACGTCCGCTTCCCCGAGGCGGTCTCGATGCGGCAGTATCTCGGGCCGCCGCACGGGCCATTGGCTCACGACCAGGACGCCAAACGACTTGCCATGCAGAAGATGTCGTTTGAGGTCGCCTGGCGCATTCTGCAGGCGACGCCAATCACGGCGACGGGTCTGGTGTCGGCATTGCTGCTCACCACGCATGGCATCGCGCTGACGCTCGATCAGCTGCATCACACCTTGCAGGATTCGCTCGACTACCTGGAACGCAGGCAGACCCCGATGTCGACAAGTGCACTGCGGTTGCGCTCGCGCGACGGGGTGCGCGCGGCAGTGGACGCGTTGTCCAACGGACACCCGGTCTCCCGCGTCGACAGTGGCCGTGAACCGGTCTGGTACATCGCACCCGAACACGAACACGCCGCGGCGTTCTACCGGAACTCGGTGATTCACGCCTTCCTGGAGACCTCCATCGTCGAGCTGGCGCTGGCGCATGCAAGGCACGCATCCGGCGACCGCATGGAGGCCTTCTGGGCCCAGGCGATGCGGTTGCGCGACCTGTTGAAGTTCGATTTCTACTTCGCCGAGTCGACGGCGTTCAAGGCCAACATCGCCGAAGAGATGGCATGGCACGACGATTGGGAGAGCCACGTCGCCGCCGGCGGCGACGAGATCGACGCGATGCTGTACGCGAAGCGGCCGTTGATGTCGGACGCCATGCTGCGGGTGTTCTTCGAGGCCTACGAAATCGTCGCCGACGTGTTGCGCGATACGCCACCGGACGTGGACCAGAAGGAACTGACCCGGTTGGCGTTGGGCGTCGGTCGCCAATACGTGGCGCAGGGCCGGGTGCGCAGCAGCGAACCGGTGTCGACGCTGCTTTTCGCCACCGCACGCCAGGTGGTCGCCGACCAGGATCTGATCGCGCCAGCGCCCGACCTCGCCGAGCGCCGGATCGCGTTCCGCGGCGAACTGCGCAACATCCTGCGGGATTTCGACCACGTCGCAGAAATCGCGCGTAACCAATTTCGCGCCCGGGAGTCCCAGGCCCGTCGGGGGCGCTCCCGAGACAAGGCGGAGAGCCAAGCTCAGTAGCCCGGGCGCCCGCCCATACCCTGGGTGGATGACGGTTGCCCGCCCCGCCGGTCTGATCTGGCCGCTGGTGACCGGCGTCGCGGTGCTTGCGGGTGGCACGGCGGCTGGAATCGGGGCGTTGTCCCTGGCGAACGCTCTGGCCGCCACCGGCTTGCCCAATCCCGGCCCGGCCACCACGCTGGGCCTGCCGTTCGTCCGCGCGGTCGGTGAGATCGCCGCCGTGCTGGCCGTCGGGGCGTTCCTGTGCGCCGCGTTCCTGGTGCCGCCGCAGCGCACCGGGGTGCTCGACGTCGGCGGATACCGCGCCCTGCGGCTCGGAACGGTGGCGTCGGGAATCTGGGCGGTGTGTGCCGTCTTGCTGGTTCCGTTGACCATCTCTGACGTCTCCGGTCATCCGGTCACCGAGCACCTGAACTTTTCGACGTTGTGGTCGGTGACCAGCATGATCACCGCCGCGTCGGCCTGGCGATGGACCGCGGCGCTGGCCATCATCGTCACCCTGACCAGCCTGTCGGTGCTGCGCTGGTCGTGGACACCGCTGCTGCTGGCCGGATCATTGGTGACGCTGGTGCCCCTCGGCTTGACCGGTCACTCCGCGGCGGGCGGCTCGCACGACCTGGCCACCAACAGCCTGCTGATCCACCTCGTCGCCGCCAGCCTGTGGGCCGGTGGCCTATTGGCTTTGCTCACCCATGTGCTGCGCGGTGGCGAGCACACTGACTTGGCGGTCCGGCGCTTCTCCGCGATCGCATTGTGGTGCTGGATCGCCATGGCGCTCAGCGGCGCCGTCAACGCCGTGGTGCGGGTGCTGCCGTCGGACTTGCTGACCACCGGTTATGGACGGCTGGTGGTCGCCAAATTCGTCGCGCTGTGCGCCTTGGGCATCCTGGGCTGGCGCCAGCGGCGCGCGGGAGTCGCTGCGCTGCAAGCGGATTCGCGACCGCCAACGGGGTTGCTGATTCGGCTGGCGCTGATCGAGGCAGCGGTTTTCGGGCTTACCTTCGGGATCGCCGTCGGGCTGGGCCGCACGCCGCCGCCACCACCGCCCATCCGGATACCGTCGATTCCCGAAGCCGAGATTGGCTACGACTTGGACGGGCCGCCAACCTTGGCTCGGGTGCTGTTCGACTGGCGGTTCGACCTCATCTTCGGCACCGCGGCAATCGTGTTGGCAGGGCTGTACGTGGCCGCGGTACTGCGACTACGCCGCCGCGGCGACACCTGGCCGCCGGGCAGGACACTGGCCTGGCTGTTGGGCTGTGGAGCGTTGCTTTTTGTGACCTCGTCGGGTGTGGGTCGATACATGCCGGCGATGTTCAGCATGCACATGGTGGCCCACATGGGGTTGTCCATGCTGGTGCCGATCCTGCTGGTGCTCGGCGGCCCGGTCAGCCTGGCCCTGCGGGCGCTGCCGGCCGCCGGCCGAGACGATCCGCCGGGTCCGCGGGAATGGCTGTTGGCCGCGTTGCACAGCCGATTCTCGCGGCTCCTCACCAACCCGGTGGTCGCCACCGTGCTGTTCGTCGCCGGGTTCTACGGGCTCTATTTCGGCAGCATTTTCGACGATGCGGTGGGCAGTCACGCCGGTCATCTGGCGATGAACGTGCACTTTCTGCTCAGCGGCTATCTGTTCTATTGGATCGTGATCGGGGTGGACCCCCCGCCGCGACCGATCCCGCCGCTGGCCAAGGTGGCGGTGGTGTTCGCCTCGCTACCGTTGCACGCGTTCTTCGGCGTCGAACTCATGGGCACTCGCCGGGTCCTCGGCGGCGATTATTACCGGTCTTTGGGACTTACCTGGCATACCGATCTCTTGGGCGATCAACGGTTGGGCGGTGGAATCGCTTGGGCGGCAGGGGAACTGCCCCTGGTTCTGGTGATGATCGCGTTGCTGGTGCAGTGGGCGCGCAGCGACCGGCGCACCGCGCGGCGGTTGGACCGGGCGGCCGAACGCGACGACGATGCCGACCTGGCCGCCTACAACGCGATGCTGGCAGAACTCGCGCGTCGCGACGCGCGCCGCTAGGACTGGCTATTGCCGCGACCTCGTGGACGCCGTTCGCTGCGACTTGGTGAACGTCTTTCGCTGCGACTTGGTGAACGTCTTTCGCCGCGACTTGGTGAACGTCTTTCGCTGCGACTTGGTGAACGTCTTTCGCCGAAGCTGTAAATCTGCAGCGAAATGTCGAGAAGAGGCCTGCAAATTTACCGGCTCGGCGCTCGGTCCTTTCGGTTCCGGGCCGACGTCGGCGTCGCCCAGGGGTTTCCGCCCGCGAATCACATGGCCGCCGGTGCTCTTATCCACAGTCACGACTTCCTGCACAGCCCGGGACGGCCACCACGAAGACTTGCCCGGCTTGTCGGTACCCCGGCGCTGAATGGGCACCAAGCAAAAGTGCTGCCTGGAACTAGGAAGGAATCGAGTCAATGTTTGAAACACCGCTCACCGTCGTCGGTCACATCGTCAACGATCTGCAGCGCCGCCAGGTCGGCGACCAGGAGGTCATCAAGTTTCGGGTGGCCAGCAACTCGCGGCGCCGCACCGCCGACGGCAGCTGGGAACCGGGAAACTCGCTGTTCATCACCGTCAACTGCTGGGGCAAGCTGGTCACCGGCGTGGGCGCTGCACTGGGCAAGGGCGCGCCGGTGATCGTGGTCGGCCACGTCTACACCAGCGAATACGAGGATCGGGAGGGCATCCGTCGATCGTCGCTGGAGATGCGGGCCACGTCGGTGGGGCCGGATGTGTCCCGGGCGATCGTGCGCATCGAGAAGCCCGGTTATACGGGTCGGGCCTCGGGTGACGGTCCCGCGCCCGCGATAGCCGGGAGCGACGCCCCTCACGAGGGCAGCGTGACGACAGCTGACCCAGCCGAGCCGGCCGCGGTCGCGAGTGGCCGCTCCGCCCTACCGCTGTCGGCCTAGCGGCGACCGCAAGCGCGGCGGAGCCGGGCGTCGCGGGTCGCCGCCATCGGCCTAGCGGCGACCGCAAGCGCGGCGACCAGCCGGGTGTCGCGGGTCGCCGCCATCGGCCTAGCACGGCATTTCCCCGCGAGCGGATACCACCGTCCGCTCGCGGGGAGTGTCGGGCGACCGCCTCAGCCCTGTTCGGCGGTGCATAGGATGGGCCGCGAGATAGATCTGAAAGACCAGAAAGGCATAACTGCGGCATGGCTGAGTTCATCTACACGATGAAGAAGGTCCGCAAGGCGCACGGCGACAAGGTAATCCTGGACGACGTCACGTTGAGCTTCTATCCGGGTGCCAAGATCGGCGTCGTCGGCCCCAACGGGGCCGGCAAATCGAGCGTCTTGCGGATCATGGCCGGGCTGGACAAGCCGAACAACGGCGAAGCCTTCCTGGCGACCGACGCTACCGTCGGCATCCTCCTGCAGGAGCCGCCGCTGAACGAGGAAAAGACCGTTCGCGGCAACGTCGAGGAAGGGCTCGGCGACATCAAAGTCAAGCTCGACCGCTTCAACGAGGTCGCCGAGTTGATGGCGACCGACTACTCCGACGAGTTGATGGAGGAGATGGGCCGGCTACAAGAGGAGCTGGACCATGCCGACGCGTGGGACCTCGACTCACAGTTGGAGCAGGCCATGGACGCACTGCGCTGTCCACCGCCGGACGAGCCCGTGACGCATCTGTCCGGCGGTGAGCGCCGCCGGGTGGCGTTATGCAAGCTGCTGCTGGCGAAACCGGACCTGCTCTTGCTCGACGAGCCGACCAACCATCTGGACGCCGAGAGTGTGCAGTGGCTCGAACAGCACCTAGCCGCGTACGCGGGTGCGGTTCTGGCCGTGACACACGACCGATACTTCCTGGACAACGTGGCGCAATGGATCTTGGAACTGGATCGCGGGCGTGCCTATCCCTACGAAGGCAACTACTCCACGTACCTGGAGAAGAAGGCGGAACGCCTTGCGGTACAAGGCCGCAAGGACGCCAAGCTGCAGAAGAGGTTGACCGAAGAGCTGGCCTGGGTCCGGTCCGGAGCCAAAGCACGTCAGGCCAAGAGCAAAGCACGCCTGCAGCGCTACGAGGAGATGGCCGCCGAGGCCGAGAAGACCCGCAAGTTGGATTTCGAGGAGATTCAGATCCCCACCGGTCCGCGGCTGGGCAACGTGGTGGTCGAGGTCGAGCACCTCGACAAGGGGTTCGAGGGACGCACGCTGATTAAGGACCTGTCGTTCACGCTGCCTCGCAACGGCATCGTCGGCGTCATCGGTCCCAACGGCGTGGGCAAGACCACGTTGTTCAAAACCATCGTCGGGCTCGAGCAGCCCGATAGCGGAACCGTCAAGGTGGGCGAGACCGTCAAGCTGAGCTACGTCGACCAATCTCGGGCCGGCATCAACCCGAAGAAAACCGTGTGGGAAGTCGTCTCGGACGGGCTGGACCACATCCAGGTCGGCCAGAATGAGATTCCGTCCCGGGCCTACGTCTCGGCGTTCGGCTTCAAGGGCCCCGACCAGCAGAAGCCGGCCGGGGTGTTGTCGGGTGGCGAACGCAACCGGCTCAACCTGGCGCTCACCCTCAAGGAGGGCGGCAACCTGATCCTGCTCGACGAACCAACCAATGACCTTGACGTCGAAACGCTGGGCTCATTGGAGAACGCACTGGAGAAGTTCCCGGGCTGCGCGGTGGTGATTTCCCACGACCGCTGGTTCCTGGACCGGACGTGCACCCACATCCTGGCCTGGGAAGGCGACGACGACAACGAAGCCAAGTGGTTCTGGTTCGAGGGCAACTTCGGCGCATACGAAGAGAACAAAGTGGAACGCCTCGGCGCCGAAGCCGCTCGCCCGCACAGAGTGACCCACCGCAGGCTCACACGCGACTAGTCTCAGCTCTGCCACTGTCTCGCAGAGCGTGGTATCCGTCGCGAGTTGGGAGCAATCGGCATGACGATCGATCCCCGAGCTAGGCACGACGTCGCGGCGTGGACCTCGTTCACGCAGAGCAGCGACATCCCGGAGTGGATCTCGAAGGCCTACGTCGAAAGTTATCGAGGTCCGCACGACGACGCAGAGCAGGCCGCACCGGCGGCCGACCCCGCCTCGCTGGTGACGCCGGCGATGCTGGGCGCCCACTATCGGCTCGGTGAGTTCCGGCCGGCCGGTCAAAGCTGCGTCGGCGTCCACCCGGCAGACGACCCCGGCGGCTTCGGGCCCGCGCTGCAGGTGGTGACCGACCACGGCGGCATGCTGATGGATTCCGTCACGGTGCTGCTGCACCGGCTCGGCGTTGCCTACACAGCGATCATGACCCCGGTGTTCGACGTACATCGCAGCCCCACCGGCGAGTTGTTGAGCATCGAACCGAAGCCCGAAGGCAGCTCGCCCTATGTCGGCGAGGCGTGGATTGACGTCCAGCTTTCCCCGTCAGTCGACAGCAAGACCCTCGCCGAGGTCGAACGCCTGCTGCCGAAGGTGTTGGCCGACGTCCAGCGCGTCGCGGCGGACGCGGCGCGGATGATCGCCATGCTGGGCGAGCTGGCCGGAAAAGTCGACAGCAACGCCGACGGCCGCTACTCGGCGCCGGACCGCGAAGAGGTTGCGGCGTTGTTGCGCTGGCTGAACGACGGAAACTTCCTGCTGCTCGGTTACCAGCCGTGCCGCGTGCAGGACGGTTTGGTCATCGGCGACGGCACCACCGGCCTGGGCGTACTGCGCGCCCGCTCCGGCACCCGTCCCCGGCTGACCGACGACACCAAGTTGCTTGTCCTTGCTCAGGCCGCGGTGGGCAGTTACCTGCGCTACGGGGCCTACCCGTACGCCATCGCGATTCGCGAGAACCTGGCCGACGGCGGCGTTTTGGAGCACCGCTTCGTCGGCCTGTTCACCGTCGCGGCCATGAATGCCGACGTCTTGGAGATCCCGATGATCTCCGGACGCGTACGCAAGGCCCTGACCATGGCCGACAGCGACCCCGCCCACCCGGGCCAACTGCTGCTCGACGTCATCCAGACCATGCCGCGGCCGGAGCTTTTCACATTGAGCGCCGAACGGCTGTTCGCGATGGCCAAAGCCGTGGTGGATCTGGGGTCGCAGCGGCGTGCGCTGTTGTTCCTGCGCGCCGACCGCCTGCAGTTCTTCGTGTCCTGCCTGGTGTATGTGCCCCGCGACCGCTACACCACCGCGGTGCGGTTGCAGATCGAAGACATCCTGGTTCGCGAGTTCGGAGGGACGCGCCTGGAATTCACCGCTCGGGTCAGCGAATCACCTTGGGCGCTAATGCATTTCATGGTGCGGCTGCCCGAGGGAGACCCGAATGCGGCCCCGGTCGACGTGTCGGAAGCCAATCGGCTCCGGATCCAGGCGTTGCTCAGTGAAGCCGCCCGCACCTGGGCCGATCGCCTGATCCAAGCCGCGGCAGACCTCTCCCACGGCGCCGTCTCACGATCCGACGCCGAACATTACGCAACTGCCTTCTCCGAGGCCTACAAGCAGGTCGTCACGCCGGCCGACGCCATCAACGACATCACCATCGTCAACGACTTGGCCGACGATTCGGTCAAGCTGGTGTTCGCCGAGGGCGACGAGCGCGGAGTCGCCCGACTGACCTGGTTCCTCGGCGGGCGCAGCGCCTCGCTGAGCGAGCTACTGCCGATGCTGCAGAGCATGGGCGTTGTGGTGCTCGAGGAGCGCCCGTTCACGGTGACCCGGCCCGACGGGCTGCCGGTGTGGATCTACCAGTTCAGGATCTCGCCGCATCCGACGATCCCCGTTGCCGCGACGGAGTCCGAACGCGACGAAATGGCACAGCGGTTCGCCGACGCGGTGACCGCGATTTGGCAGGGCCGCGTCGAGGTCGACCGATTCAACGAACTCGTCATGCGGGCAGGGTTGACCTGGCAGCAGGTCGTGTTGCTGCGCGCCTACGCGAAATACCTGCGGCAGGCCGGTTTTCCGTACAGCCAGTCCTACATCGAATCGGTGCTCAACGAGCATGCCTCCACCGCGCGGTCCTTGGTCAACCTGTTCGAGGCGCTGTTCGACCCCGGGCCGTCGGGGGCGTCGGGCAGTCGCGATGCGCAAGCGGCCGCCGCCGAGGTCGCGGCGGACATCGACGCGCTGGTCAGCCTGGACACCGACCGCATCCTGCGCGCCTTCGCGTCGTTGGTTCAGGCCACGCTGCGGACGAATTACTTTGTGACACGCGAAGGTTCGGCCCGCAGCCGCGACGTGCTGGCGCTCAAACTGAACGCCCAATTGATCGACGAGCTGCCGCTGCCGCGTCCCAAGTTCGAGATCTTCGTCTACTCGCTGCGGGTGGAAGGCGTGCACCTGCGCTTCGGCCCGGTGGCCCGGGGCGGCCTGCGTTGGTCCGACCGCCGCGACGACTTCCGTACCGAAATCCTGGGCCTGGTCAAGGCGCAAGCGGTCAAGAACGCCGTGATCGTGCCCGTCGGCGCCAAGGGCGGCTTCGTGGTGAAGAAGCCGCCGCTGCCCACCGGCGACGCCGTCGCCGATCGCGACACCGCCCGCGCCGAAGGCGTTGCCTGCTATCAGCTGTTCATCTCCGGGCTGCTCGACGTCACCGACAACGTCGACCACGCGACCGGAGACGTCAATCCGCCCCCGGAAGTTGTTCGGCGCGACGGCGACGACGCTTACCTGGTGGTCGCCGCCGACAAAGGCACCGCCACGTTCTCCGACATCGCCAACGACGTCGCCAAGTCCTACGGCTTCTGGCTGGGTGATGCGTTCGCCTCCGGCGGGTCGGTGGGCTACGACCACAAAGCGATGGGTATCACCGCTCGGGGTGCGTGGGAGGCGGTCAAACGGCATTTCCGCGAGATGGGCGTCGACACCCAGACCGAGGACTTCACCGTCGTGGGCATCGGCGACATGAGCGGCGACGTCTTCGGCAACGGCATGCTGTTGAGTAAGCACATTCGGCTGATCGCCGCGTTCGACCACCGGCACATCTTCCTGGATCCGGACCCCGACGCCGGTGCTTCCTGGGACGAGCGCAAGCGGATGTTCGACCTACCCCGCTCGAGCTGGGAGGACTACGACAAGTCGCTGATCAGCGAGGGCGGCGGGGTGTACAGCCGCGACCAGAAAACCATTCCGATCAGCGCGCAGGTCCGCGCCGCCCTGGGCATCGAGGGGGACGTCAAAGAGCTGGCGCCGCCGGCTCTGATCCGGGCGATCCTGCAGGCTCCGGTGGACCTGCTGTTCAACGGCGGCATCGGCACCTACATCAAGGCGGAGACCGAATCCGACGCCGACGTCGGAGACCGCGCCAACGATCCGGTGCGGGTCAACGGAAATCAGGTGCGCGCCAAGGTAATCGGCGAAGGCGGCAATCTCGGGGTCACCGCCCTGGGTCGCGTCGAGTTCGATCTGTCCGGTGGGCGCATCAACACCGACGCGATGGACAACTCGGCGGGCGTGGACTGTTCCGACCACGAAGTCAACATCAAGATCCTGATCGACTCGCTCGTCACGGCGGGCAAAGTCCAGCCCGACGAGCGCACCCCGCTGCTGGAATCGATGACCGACGAGGTTGCGCAGTTGGTGCTGGCCGACAACATCGACCAGAACGACCTGATGGGCACCAGCCGGGCGAACGCTCCGAGCCTGCTGCCCGTGCACGCCGATCAGATCAGGCACCTGGTGGCAGAACGTGGCCTGAACCGCGACCTGGAGGCGCTGCCGTCGGAGAAGGAGATTCACCGGCGATCCGAGCTCGGGATGGGCCTGACTTCGCCCGAGCTCGCCACGTTGATGGCGCACGTCAAGCTGGCCCTCAAAGAGGATGTGCTGGCCACCGAACTGCCGGACCAGGACGTGTTCGCGTCCAGGTTGCCGGAATACTTCCCCAAGCCGCTGCGGCAGCGGTTCACCCCGGAGATCCGGTCGCATCAGCTGCGTCGCGAGATCGTCACCACGATGCTGATCAACGATCTGGTCGATACCGCCGGCATCACCTACGCGTTCCGGATCACCGAGGATGTCGGCGTCACTTCGATCGACGCGGTGCGCACCTGGGTCGCCACCGACGCCATCTTCGGCATCGGCCACATTTGGCGGCGCATCTTGGCGGCGGACCTGCCGGTCGCCCTGTCGGACCGGCTGACCCTGGATACCCGTCGGCTGATCGACCGGGCCGGACGTTGGCTGCTCAACTATCGCCCGCAGCCGCTGGCCGTCGGCGCGGAGATCAACCGGTTCGCCGCGAAGGTCAGGTCGTTGACGCCGCAGATGTCGCAATGGTTGCGCGGTGACGACAAAGCCATCGTCGAAAAGGAAGCCAAGGAATTCACCGAGCAGGGCGCACCCGACGATTTGGCCTACCGCGTCGCGGCGGGCCTGTATCGCTACAGCCTGCTCGACATCATCGACATCGCCGACATCACCGAGATCGAGCCGACCGAGGTCGCGGACACCTACTTCGCCCTGATGGACCGGCTGGGCACCGACGGGCTGCTGACCGCGGTGTCCCAGCTTCCCCGACATGACCGCTGGCATTCTTTGGCGCGCTTGGCAATTCGCGACGACATCTATGCCTCGCTGCGGTCGTTGTGTTTCGACGTGCTGGCTGTCGGGGAGCCCGACGAGAGTGGCGAAGAGAAGATCGCCGAATGGGAACACACCAGTGCGTCGCGGGTGGAACGGGCGCGCCGCACGCTCACCGAGATCTACGAGAGCGGCGCCAAGGATCTCGCGACGCTGTCGGTCGCGGCGCGACAGATCCGCCGAATGACAAGGACCAGCGGACGAGGATCGTCTGGATGAGCGTCGGGTTCGTCGCGCCGGTGCCGGTGCGCTGGTCGGACATCGACATGTACCAGCACATCAACCACGCGACCATGGTCACCATCCTCGAAGAGGCGCGCGTCCCCTTCCTCAAGGAGCCATTCGGCGCGGACATCACCACCATCGGGCTGCTCATCGCCGACGTGCGAGTCACCTACAAAGATCAACTGCGCCTTTCCGATTCGCCGCTGCAGGTGACGATGTGGACCAAGCGGCTGCGTGCGGTCGACTTCACGCTGGGCTACGAAGTGCGTTCGGTCAACGCCGATCAGAAGTCCAAGCCGGCCGTCATCGCCGAGTCACAACTCGCCGCGGTGCACATCAAGGAACAGCGGCTGGTGCGCCTGTCTCCACACCATCGGGAGTATCTGCAACGGTGGATCAGGGAATAGCGCAGGGACCCGAGCGTGGGCTCTGGCTGCGCGACGCGGCCCACCGCGACGATCTGGCCACGTTCGTAGACCACGCGATGCGGCTCGACGACGCCGCGGTCATCCGGCTCCGCGCGCGATCCGCCGGACTGCTGACCGCTTGGGTCGCAACGGGTTTCGACGTGTTGGCCAGCCGGGTGGTGGCCGGCAAAATGCGCCCGGGTGACATGTCGGTTGGTGCGGACGGGCTGGCCCGCGGGCTTTCGGCAATGGACTCCTCCGGCTACGTCGACCCCGGTTTCCCGATGGATTCGGCATGGCGGGGCGCACTGCCACCGGAATCCGGTTTTGTCCACCTGGACGACGTGCCCGCTCGGGTGCTGCTGGACCTGGCAGCCAGTGGTGCCCGACTTGCCAAGGAGCACGGCAGTTCTCATGGTCCGCCGACGTCACTGCTGGACCAGGAGGTGATTCGGGTCAGCTCGGCCGACGTCAGCGTCGGGTTACCCATGCGCTGTGTGTTCGCTTTGACCGCAATGGGTTTCCTGCCGCAGGCACCCGATGACCAAGCCGACGAAATCATCCGGGTCCGGATCATGCCGTCGTGGCTACGGGTCGACGCCCGGTTCGGCTCGGTGTTCCGGCGCCGCGGTCAGGCCGCGCTGATGCTGCGCTGAATTATGTTGGCAACCGTGCTATTCCAGGTCGAATGCGGCGCGGATTGCTTCAGAAAGCAGCGGCTCCTGCTCCGGTAGCAGATAGCCGATATGCTGTCCTATCGCGTTTGCGGGGATGGTGGTGATGTTGTCGCAACTGACGACAGACGTCTGCGCAAGTCCATTCCCGGTACCGACCGTTACCTCGGTGGACAAGCCGCGAATGGTGCTGGTGATGGGCGCAATGGTTACCCGCGTAAGGTGCGGCCGGACAAGCTCGCGAGTCAAGACGACGACGGGTCGTGTTTTGTCGAGGTGAGCGAGATGGATTGGCCGCATCACTCGGCGTCAAGGGACAGCTTCGCGGCGAATTCGGCCAGTGCGTCGAGGTCGGGATCGGGTCCGCTGGCGGCATAGATCTCGGCGTCGCGGGCGGCGAGCTGGCGGCGCTGCTCGCGTTCGAGAGCACGTAGTACAACTGCGGCGCGGCTGGGTGCGCGCTTCTCGCTCACCTCGCGATCGAGGAAGGCGACGACTTCATCGGGTAGCCGGACAGCAATCTGGGTGCTCATACCAAAACGGTACCAAAATGGGATGCAATCCGCCTCATACCAGCCAGGCCGCGCTGTCAGGTGGCAATCGATCGCCCCGCAAAGTCGCGCTGGCCAGGATGACCCTCCCGGGCGGCAGCTTGATCGGGCGCTTGCCGGCATTCAGGGCGCATACCACGCCGCCGGGGCGCCGGAAGATGAGCATCCCGCGCGGCGCGCTGAGCCACTCGATACCGCCGCCAGCAAATTCCGAACGGCCCCTGCGTAATTCGAGTGCCTGACGAAAAAACGACAACATAGAGCCCGGATCGGCACGCTGCTTCTCCACGGTCAGAGCCGTCCACTGCGCCGGCATCGGCAACCAGGTGTCCGCACAGGTCGAGAAGCCGAACGGGGGAGTGTCACCGGACCACGGCATCGGAACCCGGCAGCAGTCCCGGCCGCGTTCGGTATGTCCCGAGCGCTCCCACGTCGGATCCTGCAGCACCTCGTCCGGCAAGTCGACGTCGGGCAAACCGAGTTCTTCACCGTTGTAGATGAACACCGCACCCGGCAGGGCGAGCATCAGCATCGCCATGGCCCGCGCCCGGCGCAGCCCGATCGCGCCACCGCCATAGCGGCTGACCTCGCGGCCCACGTCGTGATTCGACAGCGTCCAGGTCGGCGTGGCACCCTGCAGCGCGACCGCTGCCAGTGAATTGTCTACCGCGTCGCGGATTTCGGCCGCGTCGAACTCGGTTTGAGTCAGCCGGAAATTGAACCCGAGGTGCAGTTCGTCGGGACGCAGGTACTCCGCCCAGCGGACGTTGTCGCGAACCCAGACCTCCCCGACCGTCACGGCGCCGGGATAGTCATCCACGATCGCGCGGATGTCCCGATGGATCGCATGCACGTTGGGGTGGTCGAAGCGGGGATCGTCGTCGGTGTGGCGCAACACCTTGGAGTCGCCGGGGGCGTCCGGCAGGTCCGCCGGCTTGGCCATCCCGTGCGCCACATCGATGCGGAAGCCGTCCACGCCGCGTTCCAGCCAGAACCGCAGCGTTTTCCCGAAGTCGTCGAAGACATCCGGGTGGTCCCAGTTCAGATCGGGCTGCTCGGCGTCGAACAGGTGCAGGTACCACTGGCCAAGATTGCCGTCGGGTTCGACCACACGGGTCCAGGCCGGCCCGCCGAAAACCGACTCCCAGTTGTTGGGCGGCAGCGACCCGTCCGGGCCGGCGCCGTCGCGGAAGAAATAGCGATCCCGAGCCGCGCTGCCGGGCCCGGCGGTCAGCGCCGCCCGAAACCACGGATGCGCCGAGCTGGTGTGGTTGGGCACCACGTCCATGGTGACCTTGATGCCCCGCTGGTGCGCCGCTGCAATCAGCCGCTCAAACGCGGCCAGGCCGCCGAACAACGGGTCGATGTCACGGGGATCGGCGACGTCGTAGCCGTGGTCGGCCATCGGCGAGACGGTGACCGGATTGATCCAGATCGCGTCGACCCCAAGGTCTTTCAGGTAATCAAGATGCGAAGTCAACCCGTCCAGGTCGCCGACGCCGTCGCCGTTGCTGTCGGCGAACGACCGCGGATACACCTGGTAAAAGACGGCGTCCGACCACCATGGCTGAGCGCCCATCAAAAGGGAGAGTTGACGAGGGAGTGGGCGGCCATTTCCAGGTACTCGAGCAACTCGCGGCGGTGCTCGTCGTCCAGGGTCTGCGAGTCGATCGAGGCCACCGCGGTGTGCATGCACCGCAGCCAGGCGTCCCGCTCGATGGGCGTGATCCGGAACGGGACGTGACGCATCCGCAGCCGGGGATGGCCACGCCGGTCGGAGTACGTTCGCGGGCCACCCCAGTACTGCTCGAGGAACATGCGCAGCCGCTCCTCGGCGCCCTCGAGGTCGTCTAACGGATATACCTCGCGCAGTATCTCGTCCTCGGGGACCTGCGCATAGAAGCGCGAAACGATCGTATTGAAGGTCTCGGCACCGCCGACAGCGTCGTAGAAAGACTGTTGCACCTGATCCATCTCCCCCATTGTGAGGCATCGCCACAGCCGGTGGATGGCGCCGGTTGTTCACGGGGTCGTCACGGCACGCACCTGCAATATGGATGCGTTTGGCGTCGAATCATGGTGGACTGTTCCGCGGAGGATTTATGGCGCAGCGCAAGAGACGCCGCAGCCACCGCAGTTCCGGTGCCGCGGCAGGATTAACCGGCCCACCGGCCGCGCCGTGCCTACATAGTGTCGAGGGTTATCCGCGTGCCGACACCCATCCGCCCACCCGTCACGAGAGCGCGTCGATATGGAGCCGACGGCGGGTGTTGCTGCTGAACTCCACCTACGAGCCGCTCACCGCTTTGCCCATGCGCCGCGCGATCGTCATGGTGATGTGCGGTAAGGCCGACGTGGTGCACGACGACCCGGCCGGGCCGGTAATCCACTCGGCGACGAGGTCGATCGTGGTGCCGTCGGTGATCCAACTGCGGACGTATGTGCGAGTGCCCTACCGCGCCCGGGTGCCGATGACCCGGGCCGCGCTGATGCATCGCGACCGCTTCTGCTGCGCCTACTGCGGCGGCAAGGCCGACACCGTGGACCATGTGGTGCCGCGGAGTCGTGGTGGCGACCATACCTGGGAGAACTGCGTCGCATGCTGTTCGACGTGTAATCACCGCAAGGGCGACAAGCTGCTCGCCGAACTCGGCTGGGCGCTGCGCCGGACGCCGCTGGCGCCGACCGGCCAGCACTGGCGTCTGCTGTCCACCGTCAAGGAACTGGACCCCTCGTGGGCCCGGTACCTGGGCGAAGGCGCAGCCTGAGCGCAATCTCGAGTCCTGACTGCAGCGGCACCGCCGGTGGGATACGGTTTGCGTCGTGAGCGTTCTGCAGATCCATCTCCTGATCGTCGGAATCCCGCTGGTACTGGTGGCGGTGCTGGCACTGCTGATCTGGTCGCGCAAGGGGCCCCACCCCGCGACCTACAAACTGTCCGAGCCCTGGACACATCCACCGATCCTGTGGGCCGCCACCGACGAAGCGGTCGGCGGCGGGCATGGACACGACGGTCACGGCGAAGCGCAGTTCACGGTGGGAGGTGGCGCCAGTGGCACATGGTGAGGTTGCGACGATCGAGCCGACCGAGCTCCCCAGGGGCTGGGCGCTGACCACCAGCGGCCGGCTGTCCGGGGTCACCGAGCCCGGAGAGCTCTCCGTGCACTACCCGTTTTCCATCAAGGATCTCGTCGCCATCGACGACGCCCTGAAATACGGCTCGCGGGCGTCGCATGCGCGGTTCGCCATCTACCTGGGTGACCTGGGCAGCGACACCGCCGCGCGGGCGCGCGAGATGCTGGCCAAGGTACCGACTCCGGACCACGCCGTGCTGCTCGCCGTCTCACCCAACCAGCGCGTCATCGAGGTGGTGTACGGTTCGGCGCTGCGCGGTCGCGGCGCGGAGTCGGCGGCGCCGCTCGGGGTTGCCGCCGCTTCGTCGGCATTCGAGCAGGGCGACCTGGTCGACGGGCTGGTCAGCGCCATCCGCGTGCTCAGCTCGGGGATTGCCCCGGCCTAATCTCCGCGCGAGCCTTGGCTCCACCGGTAAACCGCTACCAGCAGGCGCTACAGGCCGCCGGGCTGCTCGGCGACACCGGATCGGGCGGTTACTCCCAGTGGCTGGCCAATGCCGAACACCGGCAAGCGGACCCGGCGGTGGTGGTCGAAATCGCTCAACAGCACGCCATCGCACCCGACAGTTTCGGGGTGCTGCGCGCCATGGAGGAGATCAAGGACCCGCTGGGCAAGTCGTTCTACCTTCTGCCTCGGGGCATTCGCGGAGACGATGCGCGCGAGGCGGTGCTGATGACCTACGTCCTCAACGCCGGCACCGATTACGGCAAGGCGGGGGAGCGGCCCGGAGTCACCAACGACTTCCCCGAGACGCCGTATTCAGCCGCCGAGGTGCAGCGCATCGCCGACCGCCAGCGGGCCAACCGGTGGAGCTACCGCCAGGACGTCGGGTTCGTCGACCGGAGCGGCGGACGGCTGGTGACGACGCCCAACGGCATGCTGATGGCCCTGGGCGGCAACCGGATCCTGCGGCTGTTCAGCCGGCACGGCGGCACCGCGTGGGGTGACATTTTCATGGTCAACATCGGCGCCGAGAACCCAGACGACGCCGCCCAGCTGCTCCGCTTGATCATCGAGTCCGGGCACGCCTGGTATGCCGACCGCACTGGCCGGCCCGTCGAGACCAACCTCGCGCTGGACCGCGTCCTGCACCACGAGGAGCGGCACAGCGCCCAGTGGGCCGCCAGGGGCCATGCGGGCATGATCGCGAACTATGGGCGGGAAGTCATCCGCGAGCGGATCTTTCGCAAGACCAACCGGATCGAGCAGGACGCCGGCCTGTCCGACGGCGGCTACCGCTGATCTTCCTCGGCATCGAACTTCCGGGCCCGCAGCGAGCGCTTCACCGCCGCCTGACCTTCCAGGACCAGCCGGCGCAGGGCCGGCGGAACCTCGGATTCCGGCGCGGCCAAAAACCTGTCGGCGGCCGCGACACCGTCGTCGCTGATGTCCCAATGCGGGTACAGGCCCACCACCACCGACTGGGCGACTTCGCTGGATCGCCGGGCCCAGACTCCCGGGATCGCCTCGAAGTAGCGCGTCGTGAACGGTTTGAGCAGCTCGGCCTGACCCGGCGCGACGATGCCCGCGATGATCGCCCGGCCGGCGGCGTTGGCCAGCGTGTCGTCCTCGACGACGGTGGTGAACGCCTCTTCTTTGACGCTGAACTGCGGCCGTGCGGCTGACGCCTGGGCGCCGTGGCGCTTGCCGGCTGCGGTCGGGTCGCGCTGAATCTCGGCATCGATCCGCGGCGACTCGGGCCCGTCGGCGTCGATGGCCCCGGCGGTCGCCAGCGCGGTCACGATGCGCCAACGCAGATCCGTGTCGACAACCAGGCCGGCCAATCCCAGCTCGGCGGGGTCGGCATCGAGCAGCGCAGTGAGCACCTCCACGTGCCGCGGCGAGAGCACCGACGAGCACAGCGCGTTGACGTAGGCGAGCTGATGATCCGATCCGGGTTCTGCGGCGCGGGCCAATTCCAGCACCCGGTCGGCGAACTGCGGCCAGCCGTGCTCGGCGGCCCAGCCCTGCTCGGCGTAGGAACTCAGCGCCGTCTGCGCCTGCAACAGCAGGCGCTGCAGCACTGTGAGCTCGGTTTCGCCCTGGACGCCGCCGGACACCAGGGCCACGAAGTCGCGGGCCCGCAGCTCGGCGTCGCGGGTCATCTCCCAGGCCGCCGACCACGCCAGCGTGCGGGGCAGCGGATTAGCGATGTCGGCGATCCGCTGCAGCGCGGTCTGCAGGGACGCCTCATCCAGCCGCAGCGAGCAGTAGGTCAGGTCGTCGTCGTTTACCAGGATCAGCTTGCCCCGCGAAACACCAACCAGCGCAGGCACTTCCGTCTCCGGGCCGTCCACGTCGAGTTCCTCGCGGTGCACCCGCACCAGCTTGCCGGCGTGGTCCTCGTCGTAGATACCGATCGCCAGCCGGTGCACTCGGGTCTCGCCGGCTCCCGGCGCGGCGCCGCTCTGTGTCACGGTGAAGCGGGTGAACCTGCCGTCCGCATCCACGTCGAATTCCGGCCGCAGGGTGTTCAGGCCGGTGGTCTTCAACCACTGCTGGCCCCAATTCGACAAGTCACGCCCGGACGCCTTCTCCAGCGCGCTCACCAGGTCGTCGAACGTGGCGTTGCCGAACGCGTGGGTCCGGAAGTAGTCGCGCAGACCGGCCAGGAAGTGCTCCAGCCCCACGTAGGCGACCAGCTGCTTGAGCACCGAGGCGCCCTTGGCGTAGGTGATGCCGTCGAAGTTCACCTCGACGGCGGCCAGGTCGGGGATGTCGGCGGCGATCGGGTGCGTCGACGGCAGTTGGTCCTGACGATAGGCCCACGACTTTTCGACGGTGGCGAAAGTCGTCCAGGCCTCGGTGAATTCGGTGGCCTCGGCCTGGCACAGCACCGAAGCGAAGGTGGCGAAGGACTCGTTGAGCCACAGATCGTCCCACCAGGTCATCGTGACCAGGTCGCCGAACCACATGTGTGCCATCTCGTGCAGCACGGTCTCGGCGCGTCGCTCATACGAAGCCCGGGTGACTTTGCTGCGAAAGACATAGTCTTCGAGGAAGGTCACCGCGCCGGCGTTTTCCATTGCGCCGGCGTTGAATTCGGGCACGAACAGCTGGTCGTACTTGCCGAACGCGTACGGCATGCCAAAGTGCTTGTGGTAGAAGCCGAATCCCTGCTTGGTTTGGGTGAACAACCGCTCGGCGTCCATATGCTCGGCCAGCGACGCCCGGCAGTACAGGCCCAGCGGGATCTCGCCGTGTTCATCGGAGTACGCGTCCGCCCACGATGCGTAGGGGCCGGCGATCAGGGCAACCAGGTAGGTGCTCATCCGCGGCGTGGTGGCGAAGGTGTGGATGCCGTCGGAGACGTCGGTCGCCGCGGCGTTGGAGATGACCTTCCAGTGCTTGGGTGCAGTGACCCGCACGTCGAACGTGGCCTTGAGATCGGGTTGGTCGAAGCAGGCGAACATCCGCTTCGCATCGGCGGTTTCGAATTGGGAGTACAGGTAGGTTTCGTCGTCCACCGGGTCGACAAAGCGGTGCAGGCCCTCGCCGGTGTTGGAGTAGCGGCAGTCGGCGTCGACGACGAGCTCATTGCGTTGGGCCAGTCCCGTCAGTGGGATGCCGGTCGATTCGTCGTAGCCCGAGACGTCGACTTCCCGGCCGTTGAGGCGGGCGCTGCGGACCGTGTCGGCGGCGATGTCGATGACGGTGTCGGCGCCGGGGAGGGCGTCGAACACCACGGTGGTGGTGGACCGGAAGATCCGTTCGCCTGGACCGCCGTCACCGTCCGTCAGGTCGAGATCGATGCGGTAGTTGTCGACGGTGATCAGGGTGGCGCGTTCGGCAGCCTGGTCCCGGGTGAGGTTAGGAAGAGCCACGCGTCCCAACTTAGACGTCGGGACGGGAACAGGCGCGCGGCGATTACGGTTGTGGGAAACGGTGTTCTGACCGTCTTGAACCTCGAGGAGAGGACTGCGCAATGGCTGACAAGGCCGCTACGAAAAAGGCCGCCGAGAAATCCGCCGCCGATTTCTGGTTCGACCCGCTGTGTCCGTGGTGCTGGATCACGTCCCGCTGGATCCTCGAGGTGGAGAAGGTCCGCGACATCGAGGTGCATTTCCACGTCATGAGCCTGGCGGTGCTCAACGAGAAGCGTGAGGACCTGCCCGAGCAGTACCGGGAAGGCATGAAGAAGGCCTGGGGGCCGGTGCGGGTGGCGATCGCCGCCGAGCAGGCACACGGCGCCAAAGTGCTCGACCCGCTCTACACCGCGATGGGCACCCGCATCCACAACGAGGGCAACAAGGACCTCGACGAGGTCATCAAGCTGTCGCTGGCCGACGCCGGACTGCCGGCGGAACTAGCCGAGGCCGCCACCAGCGACGCCTACGACGACGCTTTGCGCAAAAGTCACCACGCCGGGATGGATGCCGTCGGCGAAGACGTCGGCACCCCGACCATCCACGTCAACGGCGTGGCGTTCTTCGGGCCGGTGCTGTCGAAGATTCCGCGCGGCGAAGAGGCCGGCAAGCTGTGGGACGCGTCGGTGACGTTCGCCGCCTATCCGCACTTCTTCGAACTCAAGCGGACCCGCACCGAGCCGCCCCAGTTCGACTAGGAGCCCCGGCCGAGTGTGAAACACCCGACGCAACACGCCGGTGCAACGTCGCGGAGTTCACTCTCGCG
Source organism: Mycobacterium sp. NGS66 (assembly GCF_059812225.1). NCBI lineage: Bacteria > Bacillati > Actinomycetota > Actinomycetes > Mycobacteriales > Mycobacteriaceae > Mycobacterium > Mycobacterium sp. NGS66. Next base: position 492,919 of record NZ_JCALCG010000002.1, read on the forward strand.
GGATGCTGGCGAGGGCGTCGGGCACAATGTCGGCATGCGCGTCTACCTGGGGTCAGACCACGCCGGATTCGAGCTCAAACAACAGATCGCCGAGCACCTGAAGAAGACCGGGCACGAACCGGTCGACTGCGGCGCCTTCAGCTACGACGCCGACGACGACTACCCGGCGTTCTGCATCGCCGCCGCGACGCGCACCGTGGCCGACCCGGGCAGCCTGGGCATCGTGCTGGGCGGTTCGGGCAACGGTGAGCAGATCGCCGCGAACAAGGTTCCCGGGGCCCGCTGCGCGTTGGCGTGGAGCGTCGAGACCGCGCAACTCGCCCGACAACACAACAACGCCCAACTGATCGGCATCGGCGGGCGCATGCACACCCTCGAGCAGGCGCTGGCCATCGTCGACGCGTTCGTGTCCACACCGTGGTCGAAAGCCGAACGCCACCAACGGCGAATCGACATTCTCGACGAATACGAACGCACCCATCAGGCGCCGCCGGTCCCCGGCGCGGTGTCCTGACGAAAGCTCCGAAACCATGCCCGAAGGGCATACCCTGCACCGGCTGGCCCGGCTGCACCAGCGCCGGTTTCGCGGCGCGCCGGTTTCGGTGTCCAGTCCGCAGGGACGATTCAGCGGGCCCGCGGCTGTAGTCGACGGGCGGGTGTTGCTGCGGGCCACGGTCTGGGGCAAGCACCTGTTTCATCACTACGCGGGCGGCCCGATCGTGCACGTGCATCTCGGCCTGTACGGCAGCTTCACCGAATGGCCGCGTCCGGCTGACGGGCCGCTTCCCGACGCGGTCGGACAAGTGCGGATGCGGATGGTGGGCGCCGAGTACGGCACCGACTTACGCGGGCCGACCGTCTGCGAAGTGGTGGACGAGGGCCAGGTCGCCGACGTCGTGGCCCGGCTCGGACCCGACCCTTTACGCGCCGACGCCGATCCGTCCTGGGCGTGGAGCCGGATAGCCAAGTCCCGCAGGCCTATTGGCGCGTTGCTGATGGACCAGACGGTCATCGCCGGCGTGGGCAACGTCTACCGCAACGAATTGTTGTTCCGGCACGGCATCGACCCGTATCGGCCCGGCCGAGGGATTAGCGAGGCGGAGTTCGATGCCGCGTGGACCGACCTGGTGGCGCTGATGAAGGTGGGCCTGCGCGGCGGCAAGATCATCGTGGTCCGGCCCGAGCACGATCACGGTCCGCCGTCATACCGGCAAGGGCGCCCCCGCACCTACGTGTACCGGCGCGCCGGCGATCCTTGTCGCGTGTGCGGGACGACGATCCGCACCGCGGTGTTGGAGGGCCGAAACGTCTTCTGGTGCCCTACCTGTCAGGCCTGAAGCCGGATTGGTCAGTTCGGGATCACGCCAAGCGCGGCGTAGACCTGGTTGCTCAGGGCGACGCTGCGCGGATCCGCATTGGCCTTCGTGGCGTCAAAGCGGTTCGCAACGTAGGCGTAGCCGATCCGGTGTTCCAAATCCACGAACCCGAACGAGCCACCCAGGCCGCCGTGGCCGAACATCCGCGGGTTTGGCCCGTTGACGCAGCGTTGGTTGAGCATGTAGCCCAAACCCCAGCCGTGGTCGGCGACTCGAGGTCCGAGCACCAGGTCGGGTGCGAAGCCGCCCTGCGGCGTGCGCGCCAGTTCCATGTGCTCGCGGCTGAGCAGCTTCTCCTGGGCCAGTGCGTTGTAGAACGTCGCCAATCCCAGCGCTGATACCTGACCGTTGGTGCCGGGGAACTCGAGCTGGCGCCACAGCTGCAAGTTTTCGGTGTCGAGGTCGTCGTCGGGCAGGAATCCCATCGCGATCGACATCCCGGCCTTGGGATGTTCGTCCAGGCTGGTCGGCCAGCCGGGCGCGTGCAGTTCGGCCAGCAGCTGCCGCCCGGTCGGCTTGTTCACCCGTTCCGCGCAGCGGAGCTGCTCGGCCGGGGACAGTCCGATGTGGATGTCGGCGCCGATCGGCTCGGCGATCTCGGCTCGCAGATACTGGCCAACGGTGCGGCCGGTGACCCGCCGGAATACTTCCCCGAGGATGAACCCGTAGGTGGTCATGTGGTAGCCCTGGGCGGTGCCCGGCTTCCACCACGGTTCGGCGACGGCCAGCTGCCGGCAGACGTAGTCCCAGTCGACGAGTTGCTCGGTGTTCAGCCGGGTCCGCGGCCCGATGACGCCGGAGCGGTGGCTCATCACCATGGCCAGGGTGATGTTCTCCTTGCCGGCTTGACCGAACTCGGGCCAGTAGCGGGCCACCGGCGCAAACAGGTCTAGTTCGCCGCGGTCGGCGAGCTGGTGCACGCAGGTAGAGGTGATGCCCTTGGTCCCGGACAGCACGGTGGTCAGCGTGTTTTGCTCCCAGGGCCGGGTGCCGGCAGCATCGGCCGAGCCGCCCCACAGGTTGACCACAAGTTCGCCGTCGACCCAGACGGCGACCGCGGCGCCGACTTCCGCGCGCTCGACGAAATTGCGCGCGAACGCCTCACGCACCCCGATGAACTCAGGCGTGCAGGAACCCTGGATGTCAGCATCCGTGTGAAGGTCGCTCATGGCGCCTTTCTTTCCCGCAAACACCTGATCCGAGCGGGCGACGGGAATCGAACCCGCGTCGCTAGTTTGGAAGACTAGGGCTCTACCATTGAGCTACGCCCGCGTGCATTAGTCGAGGGCGACTGTACGTCGCGGCAGACGTCAAATCTAATCGAAGCCGTTTGGTGACCGCTCCGTGAGGCGCGCAAGGCCCGTGGGTCTGCGCGAAGCGGATGACGGACCTGACGATGAAGGGCTCTAGGATCGACGACGTCAGCGCGGGGTGTAGCGCAGCTTGGTAGCGCATCCGCTTTGGGAGCGGAAGGCCGCAGGTTCAAATCCTGTCACCCCGACCAGCCACGACTACAGCAACCACGACTGAGGAGCACACCCGTGAAGAGCAGTGTCGAGCAATTGAGCCCCACCCGGGTGCGCATCAGCGTGGAGGTGCCGTTCACCGAGCTCGAGCCCGATTTCCAGCGCGCCTACAAGGAGCTGGCCAAGCAGGTACGACTGCCCGGCTTCCGGCCCGGCAAGGCGCCCGCGCGGCTGCTTGAGGCGAGGTTCGGCCGGGAGGCGATGCTCGACCAGGTCGTCAGCGACGCGCTGCCCACCCGGTATGGGCAGGCCGTGGCCGAATCTGAAGTCCAGCCCCTGGGAAGCCCGGAGATCGAGGTGACCCGCAAGGAGTACGGCCAGGACCTGGCCTTCACCGCGGAGGTCGACGTCCGGCCCAAGATCACCTTGCCCGACTTGAGCGCCCTGAAGGTCGAGGTGGAACCGGTCGAGGTCAGCGACGACGACGTCGAGGCCGAGTTACAAGCGTTGCGGTCCCGGTTCGGCACCCTGACGGAGGTGGACCGACCGGTGCAGACGGGTGACTTCGTCACCATCGACCTTTCGGCCACCGTCGACGGCGAGGAAGTGCCGAACGCGTCCGCCGAGGGCCTGTCCCACGAGGTCGGCTCTGGCCGGTTGATTGCCGGACTCGACGATGCCCTGGTCGGCATGTCGGTCGGCGAGTCGCGGGAGTTCACCGAGAAGTTGGCGACCGGCGCACACGCCGGGCAGGATGCGCAGGTCACCGTTACGGTCAAGGCGATCAAAGAGCGGGAGCTGCCCGAGCCCGACGACGAGTTCGCGCAACTGGCCAGCGCCTTCGACACCATCGACGAGTTGCGGACCAACCTCGCCGATCAGGTACGGCACACCAAGCGCGCCCAGCAGGCCGAGCGGGTTCGCCACGCGACCCTCGATGCGCTGCTCGAGCAGGTCGACGTGCCCCTGCCGGAGTCCTATGTGCAGGCGCAGCTCGAGGGCGTCATGCAGCAGGCGCTCAGCGGCCTGAACAACGACGAAGCCAAGTTCGACGAGCTGCTCGCCGCGCAGGGCACGTCGCGCGAAGAGTGGGATGCCGAGGCGCGGACCGCGTCGGAGAAGGATGTCAAGCGGCAGCTGCTGCTGGACGCGTTGGCCGACGATCTCGAGGTCCAGGTCGGCCAGGACGACCTGACCGAACGGCTGGTGACGACAGCTCAGCAGTACGGCATCGCGCCCCAGGAGTTGATCGGTTACCTGCAGGAGAACAACCAGCTGCCGGCCCTGTTCGCCGACGTGCGGCGCGAACTGGCCGTCAAGGCCGCGGCCCGGGCCGCAACCGTCACTGACACCAGCGGCAATACCATCGACACCGACGAGCTCTTCGGCACCCATGAGCACACTCACGGCGAGGATGCCGAGCAACCGGCCGAGGAAGCCGCAGACGATGCCGAGGTGATACAAAGCCCGGAGGCCGAATCCTGATGTCCGGCTGCGGGCATGAAGCTGTAAGCGAACGCGGCCATTTCAGGGGATGCGTGGCAGGCACACCGCGGGTTGGGTTGGTTAGTGTCGTGCATACAGAACTCGAGAAAGCAGGTGTCCCACTGTGAGCCAAAGGACTGACATGCGTTCGAACTCGGTGGGTTTAAACCTCACGGACTCGGTGTATGAGCGCTTGCTCTCCGAGCGCATCATCTTCCTGGGGTCGGAGGTGAACGACGAAGTCGCCAACCGGCTGTGTGCACAGATTCTGCTGCTCGCCGCCGAAGACACCGAGAAGGACATCAACCTCTACATCAACTCGCCGGGTGGATCGATCAGCGCCGGCATGGCGATCTACGACACCATGGTGTTGGCGCCGTGCGACATCGCGACCTACGCGATGGGGATGGCCGCCTCGATGGGCGAGTTCCTATTGGCGGCCGGCACCAAGGGCAAGCGTTTCGCCTTGCCGCACGCCAGGATCCTGATGCACCAGCCGCTGGGCGGGGTGACCGGCAGCGCGGCCGACATCGCGATTCAGGCCGAACAGTTCGCCGTGATCAAGAAAGAGATGTTCCGGCTCAACGCCGAGTTCACCGGCCAACCGATCGAACGCATCGAAGCGGATTCCGACCGCGACCGCTGGTTCACCGCGCAGGAAGCCCTGGAGTACGGCTTCGTCGACCACATCATCACCCGCGCCGCACACATCAGCAACGGAGAAGCTCAGTGAATCCCATGACCCAACCCCAGGCGCGCTATATCCTGCCGTCCTTCATCGAGCACTCCAGCTTCGGCGTCAAGGAGTCCAACCCGTACAACAAGCTGTTCGAGGAAAGGATCATCTTCCTCGGCGTCCAGGTCGACGACGCGTCGGCCAACGACATCATGGCGCAGCTCTTGGTGCTGGAATCGCTGGATCCGGACCGCGACATCACCATGTACATCAATTCGCCGGGCGGCGGCTTCACCTCACTGATGGCGATCTACGACACCATGCAGTACGTCCGGGCCGACATCCAGACGGTGTGCCTGGGTCAGGCCGCCTCGGCCGCCGCGGTGCTGCTGGCCGCCGGGACGCCCGGTAAGCGCATGGCGCTGCCCAACGCCCGGGTGCTGATCCACCAGCCGTCGTTGTCGGGAGTGATCCAAGGCCAGTTCTCCGACTTGGAAATCCAGGCCGCCGAGATCGAGCGGATGCGCACGCTGATGGAGACCACGCTGGCACGCCATACCGGCAAGGACGCCGCGGTGATTCGCAAGGACACCGACCGGGACAAGATCCTGACCGCCGAAGAGGCCAAGGACTACGGGATCATCGACACCGTTTTGGAATACCGGAAGCTTTCCGCGCAGAGCGCCTAACCTTTTCGGACCTCCGCCGATCCTGCGGTGGGGGCGGGCAAATTCGAGAGATGGTAGCCCTGAGCGCAGTCTCGATGCCATGAGCGCAGACTCATGGTTCCGGGCCTAGGCGCGACGCCAACTCGGCGATGTCGGCCGGCCCGACCCGGCAGCATCCGCCGACGATGCTCGCCCCGGCCGCAACCCATTTCGAGGCCAATTGCGTTGTGAAAGTGCGCGGCCCGGTCCAGGCCCGGCCGTCCCAACGCTCTCCGCTGTTCGGGTAGACGATCACCGGCTTGCCGACGTCCGCAGCGCGTATCGCCGGCAAGACGTCGTCGGGTGAACAGCAGTTGACCCCGACCGCGACGATCTCCGGAACCCCGGCCGCCACCGCGAACGCCTCGGACAGGGACTGACCGGCGCGGGTGCGATCGCCGTCGATGGTGTAGCTCAGCCAGGCCGGAACTTTGAGCGTGCGCACCAGGTTGACCAGCGCTTCGCCCTCGTCGACGTCAGGAACGGTTTCCAGGGCGAGCACATCGGCGCCCGCCGCGGCCAGCACCTCCAGCCGTGGCCGATGCCAGCGCATCAACTCAGGGACGGACAGCCCGTAGCGGCCGCGGTACTCGGAGCCGTCGGCAAGCGCTGCGCCGTAGGGCCCGACCGAGGCTGCCACCAAAAGTCCGGCGGTGCCCACCTCGTCTCGCGCGGTTTTGGCGAGTTCGACACTGCGGCGCAGTAACGCGATGGCGTCGTCGCGTCCGAGCCCGTGGGCCGCGAAGCCCTGGAACGACGCCTGGTAGCTCGCCGTCGTCGCGATCATGGCGCCGGCGCGAAAGTAGGCGACATGCACCGCGACGATCTGCTGTGGAGCATCTGACAGCAACCTGGCCGACCACAACGGGTCGGTCAGGTTGTTCCCGCGGGCCTCCAGTTCGGTGGCTAGGCCTCCGTCGCTGATCAGCACGGATTCGCCGGGCCGCGGGACTCCGAAAGTCAATCCCACACGGCCACTGTAGGGTGGTTGCGCCCCAGATCGGCTCCCGTTCAGCGGGGCTCGTGCGCCTCGCTCGGGTAACGACCGCGACACGCCAGAGACACGGATAGCGCGTCTGAACGAGCCGTGGACGCCATCTGGCTATATGTTTCATTGAGATCGACAGGCGTGCACACCCACGAATACCAAACACGCGATTCGTCTCTAACGGTCGCGGTCAGCAGCAGCAAGCGGGTAGCGTCGGGGAATACACGCGGCACGGTAAGACGGACAGGCGACGAGGAAGCAAGAAAGTAGGCCCTGAAGCATCATGGCGCGCATCGGAGACGGCGGTGACTTGCTGAAGTGCTCGTTCTGCGGAAAGAGCCAGAAACAGGTCAAGAAACTCATTGCGGGCCCCGGTGTGTACATCTGCGATGAGTGCATCGACCTGTGCAACGAGATCATCGAAGAAGAACTTGCCGACGCCGACGACGTGAAACTCGACGAGCTCCCCAAGCCGGTCGAGATCCGTGAATTCCTAGAGGGATACGTCATTGGCCAGGACACCGCCAAGCGGACGTTGGCCGTGGCCGTCTACAACCACTACAAGCGGATCCAGGCTGGCGAGAAGGGTCGCGACTCCCGGCACGAGCCGGTCGAGCTGACCAAGTCCAACATCTTGATGCTCGGGCCCACCGGCTGCGGCAAGACCTACCTGGCCCAGACGCTGGCCAAGATGCTCAACGTGCCGTTCGCCATCGCCGACGCCACCGCGCTGACCGAGGCCGGCTACGTCGGCGAGGACGTGGAAAACATCCTGCTCAAGCTGATCCAGGCCGCCGACTACGACGTCAAGCGCGCCGAGACCGGCATCATCTACATCGACGAGGTCGACAAGATCGCCCGCAAGAGCGAGAACCCGTCGATCACCCGCGACGTCTCCGGTGAGGGCGTTCAGCAGGCGTTGCTGAAGATCCTGGAGGGCACCCAGGCGTCGGTGCCCCCGCAGGGCGGCCGCAAGCACCCGCACCAGGAGTTCATCCAGATCGACACCACCAACGTGTTGTTCATCGTGGCCGGTGCGTTCGCCGGTCTGGAGAAGATCATCTACGAACGGGTGGGCAAGCGTGGGCTGGGCTTCGGCGCCGAAGTTCGCTCCAAGGCCGAGATCGACACCACCGATCACTTCGCCGAAGTGATGCCCGAGGACCTCATCAAGTTCGGGCTGATCCCCGAGTTCATCGGCCGGCTGCCGGTGGTCGCCTCGGTGACCAACCTGGACAAGGAGTCGCTGGTCAAGATCCTGTCCGAGCCGAAGAACGCGCTGGTCAAGCAATACATCCGGCTGTTCGAGATGGACGGGGTCGAGCTGGAGTTCACCGACGATGCGCTGGAGGCCATCGCGGATCAGGCGATTCACCGCGGCACCGGCGCCCGCGGCCTGCGGGCCATCATGGAGGAAGTCTTACTGCCGGTGATGTATGACATCCCGAGCCGCGACGACGTCGCCAAGGTGGTCGTCACCAAGGAGACCGTGCAGGACAACGTGTTGCCGACGATCGTGCCGCGCAAGCCGTCGCGCGCCGAGCGGCGCGACAAAAGCGCCTGACATCAAAGCCGCGAAAGCGGCGAATTAGAACGTGTTCCAGTCCCCCTCGGGGGCGGTCGAACCGGCCCGTGGATCGGCGCCGTTCTTAAGTGACCAAAACCACAGTTTGGCTGCGTTTTCCCGTCGTGCATGCCGCTGACGTCGGCTTTTAGCCCTCAATGAGGCGCCGACACAGGGCCGCGCGCCGCAACGTAATCCTTAAAGTAATGCCATAATTGATACCGCTAGTGACATAAATGTCAGGACGGGGGGAAGTCACTCCCTAGCGCGTGATGTGAAACCGCGACGGAGTGCCTGTCCAGATAACCAGGTGGAAGGGCGAAGACGTGGATTCGAACGGCAACGAAGCCGGGGCAGAGTCTCGCAACGGTGCTCGCGGTACCGGATCCGTTCGGCAACGCCTGGAAAACGTGGTCATCCGTTTCGCCGGCGACTCCGGTGACGGGATGCAGCTGACCGGTGACCGGTTCACTTCGGAGGCCGCGCTATTCGGCAACGACCTGGCCACCCAGCCGAACTACCCGGCCGAGATTCGAGCCCCCGCAGGCACTTTGCCCGGGGTTTCGTCCTTCCAGATCCAGATCGCCGATTACGACATCCTGACTGCCGGTGACCGCCCCGACGTGCTGGTCGCCATGAACCCCGCGGCGCTGAAAGCCAACCTCGGCGACCTGCCGCGCGGCGGCATGGTGATCGCGAATTCCGACGAGTTCACCAAGCGCAATCTGACAAAGGTGGGTTATGTAACCAACCCGCTGGAGAGCGACGAGCTCGACGAATACGTCGTCCACGCCGTCCCGATGACCACCCTGACGCTGGGCGCCGTCGAGGCCATCGGCGCGTCGAAAAAGGACGGCCAGCGCGCCAAAAACATGTTCGCGCTGGGTCTGTTGTCGTGGATGTACGGTCGGCCGATTCAGACCAGCGAGCACTTCATCAGGGAGAAGTTCGCGCGCAAGCCCGATATTGCCGAGGCCAACGTGCTGGCGCTCAAGGCCGGCTGGAACTACGGCGAAACCACCGAGGCGTTCGGCACCACCTACGAGGTGTCCAAGGCGTCGTTGCCGGCCGGCGAATACCGCCAGATCTCCGGCAACACTGCGTTGGCTTACGGGATCGTGACGGCCGGAAAGTTGGCCGACAAACAGGTCGTCCTCGGCAGCTACCCGATCACCCCTGCGTCGGACATCTTGCACGAGCTGTCGAAGCACAAGAACTTCAACGTCATCACGTTCCAGGCCGAGGACGAGATCGGCGGTATCTGCGCCGCCATCGGAGCGTCATACGGTGGGGCGTTGGGTGTGACCAGCACTTCGGGTCCGGGCATTTCGCTCAAGTCGGAAGCGCTCGGGCTTGCCGTGATGACCGAGCTGCCGCTGATCGTCATCGACGTGCAGCGCGGTGGGCCGTCGACGGGTCTGCCGACCAAGACCGAGCAGGCTGACCTTTTGCAGGCGCTGTTCGGCCGCAATGGCGAGTCGCCGGTGGCCGTGGTGGCGCCGCGGTCTCCGGCTGACTGCTTCGAAACCGCGGTCGAGGCCGTGCGGATCGCGGTGTCGTATCACACCCCGGTGATCCTGCTGTCCGACGGCGCCATCGCCAACGGCTCCGAGCCATGGCGGATCCCCGACGTCAGCTCGTTCAAACCGATCAAGCACATCTTCGCCAAACCGGACGAGCCGTTCGAGCCATACGCCCGGCACCCGGAAACCCTGGCCCGCCAGTTCGCGGTTCCGGGGACCCCGGGGCTGGAACACCGCATCGGCGGATTGGAAGCGGCCAACGGCTCCGGCGACATCTCCTACGATCCGACCAATCACGACCTCATGGTGCGGATACGCAAGGCCAAGATCGACGGCATCAGCGTCGCAGATCTAGAAGTTGACGACCCGACCGGTGACGCCGAACTGCTGCTGATTGGGTGGGGCAGTTCCTACGGCCCGATCGGCGAAGCCTGTCGGCGGGCGCGGCGCCGGGGCACTAAGGTCGCGCACGCGCATCTACGGCATCTGAACCCGTTCCCGGCGAATCTGGGCGATGTGTTGCATCGGTATCCGAGGGTGGTCTGCCCGGAGATGAATATGGGCCAGCTGGCGATGTTGCTGCGGGCCAAGTACCTGGTCGACGTGCACTCGGTGACCAAGGTCAAGGGTGTGTCCTTCCTGGCCGACGAAATAGGACGCTTTATTCGGGCCGCGCTAGCCGGGCGACTGGATGAGCTCGAGCAAGACAAGATGATGGTCGCCAAATTGTCGGCGGCCAGGGTTGGAGCGGGAGCATGACCGACCTGATGGGAAATCTGGCGGGCACTGAACTCGGTGTCACTCCGAAACTCACCAAGAACGCCTGTGTGCCCACTCTGTCTCCTGGGGAACAGCCGCAGAAGGGCAAGGACTTCACCAGTGACCAAGAGGTCCGGTGGTGCCCGGGCTGCGGTGACTACGTCATCTTGAACACCATCCGCAACTTCCTGCCCGAGCTGGGGCTGCGCCGCGAGAACATCGTGTTCATCAGCGGCATCGGATGCTCTAGCCGGTTTCCCTATTACCTGGAAACCTACGGCTTTCACTCCATCCATGGCCGGGCGCCGGCGATTGCCACCGGTCTGGCGCTGGCTCGCGAGGACTTGTCGGTGTGGGTTGTCACCGGCGACGGCGACGCGCTGTCGATCGGCGGTAACCACCTGATCCACGCGCTGCGCCGCAACGTCAACATCACGATTCTGTTGTTCAACAACCGGATCTACGGGCTGACCAAGGGCCAGTATTCGCCGACCTCGGAGGTCGGCAAGGTCACCAAGTCGACGCCGATGGGTTCGCTGGATCACCCGTTCAACCCGGTTTCGCTGGCGCTGGGCGCCGAGGCGACCTTCGTCGGCCGGGCACTGGATTCCGACCGCGCCGGCCTGTCCGAGGTGCTGCGCGCCGCGGCGCAGCATCGCGGTGCCGCGTTGGTCGAGATCCTGCAGGACTGCCCGATCTTCAATGACGGCTCCTTCGACGTGCTGCGTAAGGAGGGCGCAGACGAGCGAGTGATCAACGTCCGCCATGGCGAACCGATTGTGTTCGGGGCCAACCGCGACTACTGCGTGGTGAGGTCCGGTTTCGGGCTGGAAGTGGCCAAGACCGCCGACGTGGCCGTCGAGGAAATCGTGGTGCACGACGCGCACGCCGACGACGCGGCCTACGCGTTCGCGTTGTCCCGGCTTTCCGATCAAAACCTCGAGCACACCGTGCTGGGAATCTTCCGCCACGTGAGCCGGCCCACTTATGACGACGCTGCGCGTTCACAGGTCGAGACCGCTCAGTCGTCGAAGCCGTCGGACGACGCCGCCCTGCAAGCCCTGCTGCGCGGCCGCGACACCTGGACCGTCGACTGACGTGACCGAGCTTTCACTGGCCGGGGTCGTCCTCGCCGGAGGCGAATCGCGGCGAATGGGTCGAGACAAGGCCACCCTGCCTGTTCCCGGCGGAACCGCCACGCTGGTGGAGCACGTGGTGGGCGTCGTCCAGAAGCGTTGCCAATACGTTTATGTGATGGCGGCTCCGGGCCAGCCGTTGCCGGTACTAGATGTTCCTGTTCTGCGTGACGAACTGCGCGGGCTCGGGCCGTTGCCGGCTACCGGGCGCGGGTTGCGAGCCGCGGCTGAGGCCGGTGCGCGGCTTGCGTTCGTGTGCGCGGTCGACATGCCGTATCTGACAGTCGAATTGATCGACGATCTCGCCCGCCGGGCCGTCGAGACCGGGGCCGAGGTGGTGTTGCCGTGGGACGGGCAGGACCATTACCTGGCCGCGGTGTATCGGACCGACCTCGCTGACCGGGTGGACGCGTTGGTCGGCGCCGGGGAGCGCAAGATGCGCGCGCTGGTCGACGCTTCGGACGCTCAGCGGGTCGTGATGCCGAAGTCAAGGGCGCTGACCAATCTCAACTCGGCCACCGATTTGCGCGCTCTGACCCCGCCCGCGCTTGGATCTTAATTCGTCGAGCGGCCTCCGAGTTGGCCATTTCTCATATCGCTATTCCGACGCTTTATCCGACTATTTCTTATCTTACGAAATACGGCCATTGACGGGTCTCCCGAATATGTCTGCAAATGGTATCGATCTACAGCGTCCTGCAAAGCCCACGAATTGTGTTGCCACAGTAGAGATTTGGGACACCGAGGACCGTTTGGAGATGGAATGGACGCGCGCAAGGGCCCTTGCTTAACTGGAATTCTGGCAAACTTCGCTGTCGGAAATAGCGTGCTGGCACGCCACTGGGCGAGAGGTACCGAGGGCCAGGCATCGTTGCGTCCGATGGTTACGACCGCAAGCGGCGGCTACGGACGACCAAATTTGTTGGTGTAGAACATAACTCATCCAGCCGCGGGAGGTTGGCACGGGCACGTCCTTAACCTTCCCCGATCACCGACGTGTGCTGTGGCGGTTACTGTTTTGTTAAGCCAATGTGGTTCTGGTGCTGGATATTTCGTTGGATTGCCGTGGGGTGCGCCGCGGCTCGGCGCGCGCGCGTCACGGCGGCGGTCACTGACTCGTACCGGGCGCTTCAGTTGGTGTCCGCCGAGCGCTGCTGACGCGCGGGCGGGTGTAACCGGCAAATTCCGTGTCGCAGCTCACAAAATGCGCGTGATTCCGCTCACGATAACGCACTGTCAACGTCCTGGTGATGGTCACCAGAAATGCTGCGCTGACCTGCAGTAACAAATACCGGATCGCGTCGTGATCACGTCGTTATAGGCGCGAGATAGCGGCGCGCCAAAGATGACGGATGCTTTTCCGTCTCGTACTGTCCTTTCATGGCCCGGCAGCCGGGCGCATTAACGAACAAAAATTGAATCCACGGACCCGCGTGTGAGCGGGGTTGCGGACGGCAGCTGTCTCAGCAGCCGCCGCGGCCGGCGAGAGCACCGCCGGGCAGCTCGAGAGCGCCCCGCTGGCGTGCCAGAACGAGACGGCACGTCCCGAAGCAGCTAGTTCCGGATGGATCCGGATGTATTCAGCACCCCAACCCACCTTGGTGGGCTGGCTTCGGCGCGCGCGCACCGCGAAAGGAACAATGTTGAGGAACGTCCGTAAGACGCTCATCGTCGCCGCGATCACCGGGGCGCTCGTGACTGTGCCGTCCGCCGCTACCGCCAACGCGGAGCCGGCGGGCTTTGACCCGAACGTGCCCCCCGCCGGACCGGCGCCCGACGCCGCGCCGGCCGCGCCGGAGGAATTCGACCCGAACGCGCTGCCGGACGCCCTGGCGCCGATCGACACGCCCCCGGTGGCGGAACCCGCTGCGTTCGACCCGAACGTCCCGCCGCCCCCGGCGCCGGATGCCCCGCCGCCGCCCGCCCCGGCCGGCTTCGAGCCGAGCACGCCGCCGCCGGCAAACGCGGCTCCGGTCGAGGCGCCGCCCGCTCCCAAGGCCTACAGCGTCAACTGGGACGCGATCGCGCAGTGCGAGTCCGGCGGAAACTGGGGCATCAACACCGGTAACGGGTTCTCCGGTGGCCTGCAGTTCACCCCCAGCACCTGGCGGGCCAACGGTGGCTCGGGTTCGGCGCACACCGCCAGCCGGGAAGAGCAGATTCGGGTCGCCGAGAATGTCCTGCACTCGCAGGGCATCGGTGCGTGGCCGGTCTGCGGTCGACGCGGCTGATCACACGCTGAAAACGAGAATGCCGGGCGCGGTGCGCCCGGCATTCTCGTTTGCTTAGGAGCCGGGGCTGTTAGCCACCAACTACGAGCGCTACCACGGCCAGGGCTGTGCCAGCGCATTCAACGCCAGAGTGATGCCATCCCCAAGGGAAGTTCGGGTGGCCAACGTTTCTGGGACAAACGCCCAGCACTTTGTACATACTTTTGGCCACACTGTGGTGGTGACTGTTGTCCCGCTGGGCGAGGCCCGCAATCATCTTTCCGAGTACGTGGCCCAAGTTGAGCGGACCCATGAGCGGATCACCATCACCCGGCACGGTCATGCCGCCGCGGTGCTCATCTCCGCCGATGATCTCGCCTCGATCGAGGAGAGCCTCGACGTGCTGCGCACGCCCGGCGCCCTGAAGGCGATCCGTCAGGGGCGTGCTGATGCGGCAGCGGGCCGCTTCGTTGACGCTGACGAGATCAAGGCCCTGTACACGTCGCGGTGAGCAACCCACCCGATGAGGTCGCGATCACCGCCCGCCAGGTGAATTTAGCCGCGTAGCTCCGGAGTAGCGTCGGTCCGGTGACCGCTTCGCCGCGCGAATTCGACATCGTGTTGTACGGGGCAACCGGCTTCGTCGGAAAGCTCACCGCCGAATACCTCGCCCGAGCGGGCGGGGACGCCCGCATCGCGCTGGCCGGCCGCTCGACCGAACGGCTGGAGAAAGTGCGTGCCACCCTGGCGCCGTCCGCCCAGTCCTGGCCGGTCGTCACCGCCGACGCCGCATCGCCGTCGACGCTGACCGCAATGGCGGCCCGGACCCAGGTGGTTATCACCACGGTCGGGCCTTACATGCGCTACGGATTGCCGTTGGTGGCGGCGTGTGCGCAAGCGGGCACCGACTACGCCGACCTGACCGGCGAGCCGCCGTTCGTACGCGAGAGCATCGACCTCTACCACAAGCAGGCCCATGACACCGGCGCCCGCATCGTGCACGCCTGCGGATTCGACTCGATCCCGTCGGACATCAGCGTCTACGCCCTGTACCGCAAGGCACGGGAGGACGACGCCGGCGAGCTCACCGACACCGACTTCGTCGTGCGCTCCATGGCCGGCGGGTTATCCGGCGGGACCATCGCCTCGATGCTGGAAATCTTGCGCGCGGTTTCCGCTGACCCAGAGTTGCGTCGTCAATTCGCCGACCCCTACACGTTGAGTCCGGACCGCGCCGCCGAGCCCGACGTCGGTCGACAACCCGACTTGCCGTGGCGGCGAGGCCGCCAGATCGCGCCCGAACTGGCCGGCCTGTGGACCGGGGGATTCATGATGGCGCCGACCAACACTCGAATCGTGCGCCGCAGCAATGCCTTACTGGACTGGGCGTACGGCAGGCAGTTTCGCTACAGCGAAAACATGAGCCTGGGATCCTCTGCCGTGGCGCCGGTGGCGTCGGCCGTCATAAGCGGGGTCGGCAACGCGATGACCGGCTTGGGCAGCCGCTACTTCCGCCTGCTGCCGCGTGGTCTGGTTGAGCGTGTCGTCCCGAAACCGGGCAGCGGCCCCAGCGAATCGACCCGGGAGCGTGGCTACTACCGGACCGAGACGTACACCACCACAACCAGCGGCGGCCGCTATGTGGCACGGATGGCGCAGCGCGGCGACCCGGGCTACAAGGCGACCGCGGTCTTGCTGGGGGAGTCGGGTCTCGCGCTGGCAACCGACCGCGACAAGCTCTCCGACCTGCGCGGTGTCCTCACCCCCGCGGCCGCGATGGGTGATGCGTTGTTGGCGCGCTTGCCGGCTGCCGGCGTGTCGCTGCAGACCGAGCGGCTGAACTGACCGACCACTTGGAATCGGCTTGCGCCAAGGGCTGTCGATCACCGTGGCGTGCGTCTAGGGTCGTAGATGGCTTTGCTTTCCATTTCAGCAGCGAAGGTGGTCGCAAAACGATGGCCGGTCTTGATGACCTTTACGCTCAAATCCCCACTTCTGATATCGCAAGCAAGTTAGGTGCCGACGAGAACGAGGTCGACAGCGCGATTCACACGCTGGTACCGGTACTGCTTGGCGGACTACAGCACAACTCGGACGACCCCGAACACGCCAGCAAGATCGAATCGGCGGCCAATAGCGCGCGCGGGCTGCTGGACGCCGGCGGTGGTGTCGACCAGGTTGACGAGAGCCATGGACATCAGGCGGTTG
This sequence comes from Mycobacterium sp. NGS66, assembly GCF_059812225.1. Lineage (NCBI taxonomy): Bacteria > Bacillati > Actinomycetota > Actinomycetes > Mycobacteriales > Mycobacteriaceae > Mycobacterium > Mycobacterium sp. NGS66. The sequence continues at coordinate 509,017 of NZ_JCALCG010000002.1, forward strand.
CGACGCTCTTCGGCGGCAACGACACCGATCAGGTGGCGGCGGCGCTTGCCGACGGGGGCGCGGGCAATCGCGACTTGATCAAACAGTTATTGCCAGTGGTGCTCCCAATTGTGTTGGCTTACATCGGAAAACAGCTTACCTCCGGTGGCGCCGGGCAGACCGCTCCAGCGCAGAAGAAGGAGGCCTCGGGCGGCCTGGGTGAAGTGCTGGGCAGCATTCTCGGCGGCGGCTCCGGCGACAAATCGCTCGGTGGCGTCCTCGGCAGTGTGCTGGCCGGCAAAGGTGGCGGGCTGGGCGAGATCCTCGGCGGACTGCTCGGGGGCAAGAAGTAGCCTGACGCCGCACTGCATTTCGCAGTGTTCATTCGTCGTTTCGTAGTGGTTTCGATATGCATGGAAAAGGTTTGAGAAGGTGATGCCCGGGTTCAACCAAGATCAGTAGGCGCCCGTCCGCCGGGCACGACAGCGAGATACGAGAGATCTGAGACATCCGAGATATGAGAGGAAATGCCATGGCAGACACGCTCACCCAAGGCCAGAAGCTGGTGCGAGGCGAATCGCTGGTCTCGAACAACGGGGCCTACACCCTGACCCTGCAGGACGACGGCAACCTGGTTCTGGCCTCGCGCGGCAACCCGATCTGGTCGACGTCGACCAACGGCCAGGAGGTGGTGCGCGCCGAGGTGCAGCCAGACGGCAACTTCGTCCTCTACACGGCGGACAAGCCGGTGTGGCACAGCGACACCAAGGGCAAAAAAGACGTCAAACTCGTGCTCCAGGACGATCGCAACCTCGTGTTGTACGCCGCTGACGGACCCGCCTGGTCGACCAAGACCGAGACCGACCAGCCGCCGCCTCCGGCGCCGGAGGCCGCCGAGGAGCCTGCCGCCGACGACACCGAAAAAGAAGCCGTCTCCGACGCTGTCGCCGAGCCGGTCGGGGAAGCCGCGCCAGAGCCGGCACCGGAACCCGCCGCGCGCACCTACACAGTGGAGTCCGGCGACACGCTGTGGGCCATCTCGGAGCGGTTCTACGGAGACGGCAGCAAGTACCAGGTCATCGCCGATGCCAGCGGCATCAGCAACCCCGACCTCATCCACCCCGGGCAAGTGCTGACCATCCCCTGATCGCGCCAAACGCCGAGCGGCCGGTGTCAGCCGGGTGCGACGGATTGTCCGCGCGCCCTGCGCACCGGCCGCCCTGCGCACCGGCGTGTGCCGGTTCCTAGAATTGACCGGTGACTGCCAGCCAGCGCCCCGCCGCCGACTCGCTGCCCAAATCGTGGGATCCGGATGCGATGGAGGGCGCGATCTACCGGAAGTGGCTGGAAGCCGGCTATTTCACCGCGGACCCGTCCAGTAGCAAGCCGGCGTTTTCGATCGTGCTGCCGCCGCCGAATGTGACCGGCACCCTGCACATGGGCCACGCGCTGGAACACACCATGATGGACGCCTTGACCCGCCGCAAGCGGATGCAAGGGTACGAGGTGCTGTGGCAGCCGGGGATGGACCACGCTGGCATCGCCACCCAGAGTGTCGTCGAAAAGCAGCTCGCGGTCGACGGCAAGACCAAAGAGGACTTCGGCCGTGAGCTGTTCGTCGACAAGGTTTGGGATTGGAAGCGCGAGTCCGGCGGCGCCATCGCCGGTCAGATGCGGCGGCTCGGCGACGGGGTGGACTGGAGCCGCGATCGGTTCACCATGGACGAGGGGCTGTCGCGCGCGGTACGCACGATTTTCAAGCGCCTCTACGACGCCGGGTTGATCTATCAGGCTGAGCGACTGGTCAACTGGTCACCGGTGCTCGAGACGGCGATCTCGGATCTCGAGGTCAACTACCTTGACGTCGAAGGCGAGTTGGTGTCGTTCCGATATGGTTCACTCGACGACGCGCAGCCACACATCGTGGTGGCCACCACCCGGGTCGAGACGATGCTGGGCGACACCGCGATCGCGGTGCATCCCGACGACGAGCGCTACCGCCACCTTGTCGGGAAGACGCTGCCGCACCCGTTTGTGGACCGCGAACTCGTGATTGTCGCCGACGAGCATGTGGACCCCGAATTCGGCACCGGCGCAGTCAAAGTCACGCCCGCTCACGACCCCAACGACTTCGAGATCGGGCTGCGCCACCAGCTGCCGATGCCGTCGATGATGGACACCAAGGGCCGGATCGCCGGCACCGGAACGCAATTCGACGGCATGGACCGTTTCGAGGCCCGCGTTGCGGTGCGCGAAGCCCTGGCCGCGCAGGGCCGGGTGGTCGAGGAGAAACGGCCCTACCTCCATAGCGTCGGGCATTCCGAGCGCAGCGGCGAGCCAATCGAGCCGCGCCTGTCGCTGCAATGGTGGGTCAGGGTGGAATCGCTGGCCAAGGCCGCCGGCGACGCGGTTCGCAACGGGGACACCGTAATTCACCCCGCGAACATGGAGCCACGCTGGTTCGCCTGGGTCGACGACATGCACGACTGGTGCATATCGCGGCAGCTGTGGTGGGGCCACCGCATCCCGATCTGGTACGGGCCCGACGGCGAAAAGGTGTGCGTCGGGCCGGACGAAACGCCCCCCCAGGGCTGGGTGCAGGATCCCGACGTGTTGGATACCTGGTTCTCGTCGGCGCTGTGGCCGTTCTCCAGCCTCGGCTGGCCGGCTCAGACGCCCGAGCTGGAAAAGTTTTATCCCACAAGCGTTCTGGTCACCGGATACGACATCCTGTTTTTCTGGGTGGCACGCATGATGATGTTCGGCACCTTCGTGGGCGGCGACGACATCATCACGCTCGGCGGTCGCCGCGGCCCGCAGGTGCCGTTCACCAACGTGTTCCTGCACGGGCTGATCCGCGACGAGTTCGGTCGCAAGATGAGCAAGTCCAAGGGCAACGTCATCGATCCGCTGGATTGGGTGGAGAAGTACGGCGCCGACGCGCTGCGCTTCACCTTGGCCCGCGCCACCAGTCCCGGCGGCGACGCGTCCGTCGGCGAGGACTACGTCCGCGCCTCCCGCAACTTCGGCACCAAGCTGTTCAATGCCACCCGGTACGCGCTGCTCAATGGCGCCGAACTGGCACCATTACCCGCGCACGGCGAGTTGACCGATGCCGACCGCTGGATCCTGGGCCGGTTGGAAGAGGTTCGCGCCGAAGTTGATTCGGCACTCGACAACTACGAGTTCAACCGAGCCTGCGAATCGCTGTACCACTTCGCCTGGGACGAATTCTGCGACTGGTACGTCGAATTGGCCAAGGCCCAGCTGGCCGACGGCCGTGCGCACACCACGGCCGTGCTGGCCGCGGTGCTGGACACCCTGCTGCGCTTGCTGCACCCGGTGATCCCCTTCCTCACCGAGGCATTGTGGCAAGCCTTGACGAAAAGGGAGTCGCTGGTGATCGCCGACTGGCCGGTCTCCTCGGGAATAGGCCTGGATCCTGTTGCGGCGCAGCGGATCAGCGACATGCAAAAGCTGGTGACCGAGATTCGTCGGTTCCGCAGCGATCAGGGGCTGGCGGACCGGCAGAAGGTACCGTGCCGGCTGAGCGGAGTAGATGAAGCGGATCTGAGCACCCAGGTTGGCGCGGTGACGTCGCTGGCCTGGCTGACGGCGCCGGGCCCGGATTTCGGTGCGACCGCGTCGCTCGAGGTTCGGGTGGGTCCCGACCTGAGCGGCACCGTCGTCGTCGAGCTGGACACCTCGGGCACCATCGACGTGGCGGCCGAGCGGCGCCGTCTGGAAAAGGACTTGGCCGCAGCGCAAAAGGAGCTGGCATCGACCACCGCCAAGTTGGCCAACGCCGACTTTCTGGCCAAAGCGCCAGAAGGCGTCGTCGGCAAGATCCGCGACCGCCAACGGCTGGCCAACGACGAAACCAACCGTATTACCGCGAAGCTGGCTGCGCTGCAATGAATTTCGAGCCGGTAGAGCGGCCGCGGAGTATCCGCGCGGCTCCCACCCCGGATGAAATCGCGTCGCTGCTACAGGTCGAGCACCTGTTGGATCAGCGCTGGCCGGAAACCCGCATCGAACCCAGCCTGACCCGGATCAGCGCGTTGATGGATCTGCTTGGTTCGCCGCAACTGGGCTATCCGTCGATCCATATCGCCGGGACCAATGGCAAGACCTCGGTGGCTCGGATGGTCGACGCACTGCTCACCGCGCTGCATCGTCGTACCGGCCGGACCACCAGCCCGCACCTGCAGTCGGCGGTCGAACGCATCGCCATCGACGGAGAGCCGATCAGCCCGGCGCAGTACGTGGCGACCTATCGAGAGATCGAGCCGTTCGTGCACATGATCGACGAGCAGTCGCACGCCGCCGGGGGACCGGCCATGAGCAAGTTCGAGGTGCTCACCGCCATGGCGTTCGCCGCGTTCGCGGACGCGCCGGTGGAGGTCGCGGTGGTCGAGGTGGGCATGGGCGGACGGTGGGACGCCACCAACGTGGTCAATGCGCCGGTGGCGGTGATCACCCCGATCAGCATCGATCATGTCGACTACCTCGGGTCCGACATCGCCGGGATTGCCGCCGAGAAGGCCGGCATCATCACCCGGGCCGCCGAGGGCGCGCCGGACACCGTGGCGGTTATCGGCCGGCAGGTGCCCCAGGCGATGGAAGTGCTGCTGGACGCGTCGGTGCGCGCCGACGCCGCGGTCGCCCGGGAGGATTCCGAGTTCGCGGTGCTGGGCCGACAGGTCGCGGTCGGCGGACAGGTGCTGGAACTGCAGGGCCTAAGCGGGGTCTACTCCGAGCTCTTCCTGCCGCTACACGGCGAACACCAGGCGCACAACGCGGCGCTGGCGCTTGCGGCGGTGGAGGCGTTCTTCGGTGCCGGCGCGCAGCGCCAGCTCGATGTCGATGCGGTTCGGGCGGGTTTCGCCGCCGTCGACAGCCCGGGCCGGCTGGAGCGGGTGCGCAGCGCACCCACGGTTTTCGTCGACGCCGCGCACAACCCGGCCGGCGCGGCCGCGCTGGCCCGCACGCTGGCCGACGAATTCGACTTCCGAATGCTGGTCGGGGTGCTTTCCGTGATGGCCGACAAGGACGTCGACGGGATCCTCGCGGCGCTCGAGCCGGTGTTGGATTCGGTGGTCGTGACCCATAACGGATCGCCGCGCGCCCTGGATGTCGAGTCGCTGGCGTCAGCGGCGCGAGAACAGTTCGGCGCCGAGCGGGTGCTCACCGCCGAGAATCTGCGCGACGCCATCGACACCGCCACCGAGCTGGTCGACGAGGCAGCCGCGCAAGAGGAGGCATTCTCCGGCACGGGAATCGTCATCACCGGTTCGGTGGTGACCGCCGGGGCCGCCCGAAGCTTGTTCGGTCGTGATCCGCAATGACCGACCAGACTCCTGCGCCCCAGGCTGATCCCTGGAAGAGCTTCGCGGCGGTGATGGCCGCGACGCTGCTGCTAGAGGCGATCGTGGTGTTGCTGGCGATACCCGTGGTGGGCGCGGTCGGTGGCGGGCTGACGGCGGCGTCGCTGAGCTACCTGATCGGCGTGGCCGTATTGCTGATTTTGCTGGCCGGGCTGCAGCGCAGACCGTGGGCCATCTGGGTGAACCTGGGCGTGCAGGTGGTGCTGCTCGCCGGTTTCGCGGTGTATCCGGGTGTCGGTTTCATCGGCGTGCTGTTCGGCGGCGTGTGGGCGCTGATCGCGTATCTGCGCGCCGAGGTGCGGCGCCGGCAGCAGCAGCGACCGATTGCGCCGGACTGACTGCGGGCGCCGGGATCCGTTGCGCCGAGCCTGCGGTGATGGCGCCGAGCCTGCGCTGGTGGCGTGATTTCCGCGGGTGCACCAGCCCTGGCCGCAGTCTCAATCCGCGACGTACCCGCGGGACCGGTACGCTGTGCGCCGTGACCGAACGGACCCTGGTTTTGATCAAGCCGGACGGCGTCGAAAGGCGGCTGATCGGCGAGATCATCAGCCGGATCGAGCGCAAAGGCCTCAACATCGCCGCGCTGGAGCTCAGACATGTCAGCGGGGAGTTGGCGAGCCGGCACTATGCCGAGCACGAGGGCAAGCCCTTCTTCGACTCGTTGCTGGAGTTCATCACGTCCGGCCCCGTCGTGGCGGCCATCGTCGAGGGAACTCGAGCGGTCGCGGCCGTTCGGCAACTCGCCGGTGGTACCGATCCGGTGGACAAGGCCACGCCCGGCACGATTCGCGGTGACTTCGGGCTGGAGACGCAGTTCAACCTGGTGCACGGGTCGGATTCGGCCGAATCGGCACAGCGCGAGATCGCGCTGTGGTTTCCCGAGGTCTAGCCGCGTCGGAAGCGCACACCGGCGCGGCCGCTGCAGCCCCAGAGTCACAACTGGATGACCCGGCTCAGTGATGTGGGATACTGATTGGCGGGTGAACGTCGCCGGACCGGCGTCCTGCCCGAATGAAGACTTAGACAAGCGCGACCATCGCCATTCGTGATGCGGCGCGGCATGCCGAGCCATCATTCAGCACGGCGCCGAGTGGGTTCTGTTGAGCTGCTCGGCGCGAGACCATCACAAGCCCGGGAGAAGTGACCCGGGCCCATAGCGAAGCCCTCGCGTGGCCGCGTCGCTCGGACGCGCCCGGGGGCTTGAGGAGAATACGTGGTAGACGGTGCCCCATCTTCAGAAGCAGCAAACGAGCAGACACCGGACGAGGAACTGCCGGACCGCCTGAGAGTCCATTCCCTGGCCCGAACCCTGGGAACCACCAGCAAGCGGGTGCTGGATGCGCTGAGTGCTCTCGATGGACGGATCCGCAGCGCGCACTCGAGCGTGGACCGCGCCGATGCCGCCCGGGTGCGCGAGCTGCTGGCCAACGAACCCCAGGCAAGCCCCGAGAGCCCGCCAGACGAGGCCGTCGAGGCCGGCACACCCGAAGAGCCGGAATCGCGGCTGATGCTGGAGACAGCGGCGGAGCGGCCGCATTACATGCCGCTGTTCGTCGCGCCGCAACCGGTAGCGGCCAATGACTTCCGCGGCGCCGACACCAGCGAGGACGATGACGAAGCCGTCGACGTTGCCGACGACTCCGACGACGACGAGGACGAACAGGCCGATCGACCGGCCAACCGGCGACGTCGTCGTGGCCGTCGCGGTCGCGGTCGCGGGCGGGGCGAACAGGGCGGGGCCGACGGATCGTCCGACGCGGGCGAGGGCGGCGACGAGATCGACGCGAAGGGCGGTGACTCCGACGCCGAGGACGCCGAAGGGTCAGACTCCGACGATGCCGAAGACGCGGAAAACGGCGACGACGAGAACGGTTCGGCGGAGGCGGGCAGCCGACGCCGGCGCCGGCGCCGGCGTCGCAAGTCGGGGTCCGGTGACGACGGCGACGACGGCCCGGCACCCGACGACCCGCCGAACACGGTGGTGCACGAGCGGACGCCGCGGTCCGGCGGCAAGGCCGACGACAGCAACGGCTCGGCGGGCTCGGCGAGCAGCGAGATCAAGGGCATCGACGGCTCCACTCGGCTGGAGGCGAAGCGACAGCGCCGCCGCGACGGTCGTGACGCCGGACGGCGCCGCCCGCCGGTACTGACCGAGGCCGAGTTTCTGGCGCGGCGCGAAGCGGTCGAGCGGGTCATGGTGGTGCGCGATCGGGTTCGCACCGAGCCGCCGCATCCCGGCGCCCGGTACACCCAGATCGCGGTGCTCGAGGACGGCATCATGGTCGAGCATTTCGTGACGTCGGCGGCATCCGCTTCCTTGGTGGGCAACATCTACCTCGGCATCGTGCAGAATGTGCTGCCGTCGATGGAGGCGGCGTTCGTCGACATCGGCCGCGGGCGCAACGGCGTGCTGTACGCCGGTGAAGTCAATTGGGAGGCCGCTGGCCTGGGCGGTGCTGATCGAAAGATCGAACAGGCCCTCAAACCCGGCGACTACGTCGTGGTGCAGGTCAGCAAGGACCCGGTGGGGCACAAGGGCGCACGCCTGACCACGCAGGTGTCCCTGGCCGGCCGCTACCTGGTCTACGTCCCTGGCGCGTCATCGACCGGGATCAGCCGCAAGCTGCCCGACACCGAGCGCCAACGGCTCAAGGAGATCCTGCGTGAGGTAGTGCCGGCCGACGCCGGGGTGATCATCCGGACCGCGTCCGAGGGCGTCAAAGAGGAGGACATCCGGTCCGACGTCACGCGGCTGCAGGAGCGCTGGCAGCAGATCGAGGCCAAGGCGGCCGAGACCAAGGAAAAAGCCGCCGGTGCCGCGATCGCGTTGTACGAAGAACCCGACGTGCTGGTCAAGGTCATCCGTGACTTGTTCAACGAGGACTTCGCGGGCTTGATCGTTTCCGGTGACGAGGCGTGGAACACCATCAACCAGTATGTGAATTCTGTTGCGCCCGAACTTGTTTCGAAACTGACCAAATACGAGCCGGCCGAGTCTTCCGAGGGGCATCCCGGCCCTGACGTGTTCGCGGTGCACCGCATCGACGAGCAGCTGGCCAAGGCGATGGAGCGCAAGGTATGGCTGCCGTCGGGCGGCACCTTGGTGATCGACCGGACCGAGGCGATGACCGTCATCGACGTCAACACCGGCAAGTTCACCGGTTCCGGCGGGAACCTCGAGCAGACGGTGACCAAGAACAATCTCGAGGCGGCCGAGGAGATCGTGCGCCAACTGCGGCTGCGCGACATCGGCGGCATCGTGGTCATCGACTTCATCGACATGGTCCTCGAGTCCAACCGCGACCTGGTACTGCGTCGGCTGACCGAGGCGTTGGCCCGCGACCGTACCCGCCACCAGGTGTCGGAGGTGACTTCGCTGGGTTTGGTCCAACTGACCCGTAAGCGACTGGGAACCGGGCTCATCGAGGCGTTCTCGACCTCGTGCCCGAACTGCGGCGGCCGGGGGATTCTGCTGCATGGCGACCCGGTCGATTCGGCCGCGGCCGGCGGCCGCAAGTCCGACTCCGGCGGTCGGCGCGGCAGGCGGTCGAAGAAAGGCCGCGCTGACGAGACCTCCGACCAACCGGTTGTGGCCAAGGTGCCCGCTCACGCTCCCGGCGAGCATCCGATGTTCAAGGCGATGGCCGCCGGCTCATCCGGTGCTTTGGGGGCGAATCGTGGCGATGGGGAGTCCGGCGAGTCCGCACAGGCCGCGACAGCTGCGGCCGACGAGTCGACGCAAGTGCCGGTCCTGCAAGACACCGACCGGGAGGACTTCGACGACACCGACGAGCTGGACGTCGACGAAGACACCGACGACGAAGACACCGACGACGAAGACGACTCAGAGGACGAGGACGCCGAAGACGTCGACGAGCTCGACGACGAGGACGACGAGGAGGACCTCGGCGACGAGCTCGACGACGACGAAGACCTGGACCTCGACGACGATCTCGACTTGGAGGAATCGGATTCCGATTCGGACGAGGACTCCGACGCCGATCCGCCCGCTGTTGCCGCGGATTCCGCGTCCGTAGCCGAGCGTCCGCGCCGGCGGCGCGTGGCGGGCAGGCCGGCCGGACCGCCGATCCACGCGGATTAGCAAATCCCGGTAGCTCCCCATCCGCAACGGCAACCTCGCTGTTTCGCCCCATAAGCAGCCCACGCGTGAGACCATAGGCTGCGTTGCATCGGTACCGGCAAACGCCCACGCGGCTCGTTGGGCGCACACGTGAGGAGTGATGAATGAGGGGGGCGATGGCTTCGGCAGTCCGCGGCTTGGTAACGAAAAGCGCTCTGGCCGTAGCATTCATCGGGTTTGGAATAGCCGTGGCGGCTGCGAGCGGCCCGGCAAACGCGACGACCGGCTACGGAACGCGCGCTTTTCTCGACGACCCCGATCCCGGCCTCCCCACCGGGCCGGATGATCCCCGATGCGTGACGATGTCGTGGGCAGCCGAGTGTCAGGGCGGCCCCTACGCCGCTCCCGGTGGTCTCGGCAGTCCTGGTGGCCCCACCGGTCCGGCCGATCTCAAATGCATCTCTATGCCTGCCGACCCGGTGTGCGCCGGCGGCCCGTATGCTCCGCCACCGGCTGCTGCCCCTCCGATCGAGGCAGCCTCGCCCGCGGCGCCGCCGATCGAGGCGCCGCCGGCCGAACCGCCGCGAGACCCATTCGGCGGGATGCCTGACGAGCACATCGGAATACCTGACGAGCACATCGGTGGTCGCATCCCCGACGAGCACATCGGTGGTGGCATTCACGCTGGTGGCGGTATGCCGGGGCGCATATAACGGTCGCCTCGGCGGTTTGACCCTGTAGCCGCTGGTCACGTACCCTTGGACAGTTGTCGTCAGGCTGGGCGAATAGCGTTCAGGCCGGCGAGCGGGAGATACGGACCCGCCAAAAAGATCCACCCACGCGCACGGCCCGCTGGCCCGCGCGCGAGAGCTGAGCAGAGTTAAGGCAGGAGCAACGATGGCGACCTACGCAATCGTCAAGACTGGCGGCAAGCAGTACAAGGTCGCCGTCGGAGACGTGGTCAAGGTCGAAAAGCTGGAATCCGAACCGGGAGCCAAGGTGTCGCTGCCGGTCGCGCTCGTCGTCGACGGCGCCACCGTGACCACCGACGCCAAGGCGCTGGCCAAGGTCGCGGTCACTGGCGAGGTACTCGAGCACACCAAGGGCCCGAAGATCCGGATTCACAAGTTCAAGAACAAGACCGGCTACCACAAGCGGCAGGGACACCGTCAGCAGCTGACGGTCCTGAAGGTCACCGGCATCAAGTAGCGGAGGCGACAGATATGGCACACAAAAAGGGCGCATCCAGCTCCCGCAACGGTCGTGATTCCGCAGCTCAGCGGCTCGGTGTCAAGCGGTTCGGCGGTCAGGTCGTCAAGGCCGGCGAGATCCTGGTCCGGCAGCGCGGCACCAAGTTCCACCCGGGCGTCAACGTCGGTCGCGGCGGCGACGACACCTTGTTCGCCAAGGAGTCCGGAGCCGTCGAGTTCGCCGTCAAGCGCGGACGCAAGACCGTCAGCATCGTCGCGCCGGCCGACTGAAGCATCGCCGAGCGTGCAGCCACTGCGATAATTCGCGGCAAATCTCGCAGTAGCTGCACGTTCGGCGAGCGAGACGGGTTGTAAAAGAGGATCCCGATGCCCCGGTTTGTCGATCGCGTGGTCGTTCACGCGCGTGCGGGTTCGGGCGGCAACGGCTGCGCCTCCGTTCATCGCGAGAAGTTCAAACCGCTGGGTGGTCCGGACGGCGGCAACGGAGGCCGCGGCGGCAGCGTCGTGTTCGTGGTCGACCCGCAGGTGCACACCCTGCTCGACTTCCACTTTCGTCCGCACATCGTCGCGCCGTCGGGCAAACAGGGCATGGGCACCAACCGCGACGGCGCCGCGGGCGCGGACCTGGAAGTCAAAGTGCCCGACGGCACCGTCGTGCTGGACGAAAACGGCCGCATGCTGGCCGACCTGGTGGGCGCCGGCACCCGCTTCGTAGCCGCCGCCGGGGGGCGCGGCGGCCTGGGCAACGCCGCGCTGGCATCGCGCGCCCGCAAAGCCCCGGGCTTCGCGCTGCTCGGCGAGCCGGGCCAGTCCCGCGACCTCACCCTGGAACTCAAGACCGTCGCCGATGTCGGGCTGGTCGGGTTCCCGTCGGCCGGAAAGTCCTCGCTGGTGTCGGTGATCTCGGCGGCCAAGCCCAAGATCGCCGACTACCCGTTCACCACGTTGGTTCCCAACCTCGGGGTGGTATCCGCGGGTGAGCACGCATTCACCGTCGCCGACGTGCCCGGTTTGATCCCGGGCGCCGCGCAGGGCCGCGGCCTGGGCCTGGACTTCTTACGGCACATCGAGCGCTGCGCGGTGCTGGTGCATGTCGTGGATTGCGCCAGCGCGGAACCCGGTCGCGACCCGATCTCGGACATCGATGCGCTAGAAGCCGAGCTGGCTTCTTACACACCCACCTTGCAAGGGGACGCCACGCTGGGTGATCTGGCCGAGCGACCCCGGGCGGTCGTACTCAACAAGGTCGACGTACCGGAGGCCCGCGAGCTCGCCGAGTTCGTCCGCGACGACATCTCCGCACGCGGTTGGCCGGTGTTTCTGGTGTCGACGGCCACCCGAGAAGGCTTGCAGCCGTTGATTTTTGCGCTGTGGAAGATGATCTCGGACTACAACGCGCAACGTCCGCCCGTGGTGGCCCGACGACCGGTGCTGCGGCCGGTCCCGGTGGACGACAGCGGCTTCACCGTCGAGCCCGACGGCCACGGCGGTTTCGTGGTCAGCGGCACTCGGCCCGAGCGCTGGATCGGCCAGACCGATTTCGACAACGACGAAGCCGTCGGCTATCTCGCCGACCGCCTGGCCCGGCTGGGCGTTGAGGACGAGCTGCTGCGACTGGGCGCGCAACCGGGCTGCGCGGTGACCATCGGCGAGATGACCTTCGACTGGGAACCGCAGACGCCCGCAGGTGTCGATGTCGCGTTGTCCGGACGCGGCACGGACACCCGCCTGGAGAGCAGCGATCGTGTCGGCGCCGCCGAACGCAAGGAGGCCCGTCGCCGGCGCCGTGAGCGGCGCTCATGAACAGTCCTCACCGCGAAGCCATCCGGACCGCGCGCAGCGTCGTCGTCAAGGTCGGCACCACCGCGCTGACAACGCCGAACGGCATGTTCGACGCCCGCCGACTGGCCGGTCTGGTCGACGCGATCGAGCGACGCATGAAGGCGGGCTCCGACGTCGTCATCGTGTCCTCGGGCGCGATCGCGGCGGGCATCGAGCCGCTCGGATTATCAAAGCGCCCAACCGATTTGGCGACCAAGCAGGCAGCGGCCAGCGTCGGGCAGGTGGCGCTGGTGAATGCGTGGAGCGCGGCGTTCGCGCGCTATGGCCGCACGGTGGGACAGGTATTGCTGACGGCGCACGACATTTCGATGCGGGTGCAGCACAACAACGCTCAGCGCACCCTGGACCGGTTGCGGGCACTGCATGCGGTCGCGATCGTGAACGAGAACGACACGGTGGCCACCAACGAAATCCGGTTCGGCGACAATGACCGGCTTTCGGCGCTGGTGGCCCACCTGGTCGGCGCGGATGCGTTGGTGCTGCTGTCCGATATCGACGGCCTCTACGACGCCGATCCCCGAAAGTACAAGGAGGCCAGGTTCATTGACGAGGTGAGCGGACCGGCTGACCTGGCTGATGTGGTGGCCGGGCAGAGCAGCCATCTGGGCACGGGCGGGATGGCGTCGAAGGTGTCGTCGGCATTGCTGGCTGCCGATGCGGGCGTGCCGGTGCTGCTGGCCGCCGCGGCTGACGCCGGAACCGCGCTGGCCGACGCCTCGGTGGGCACGGTGTTCGCGGCGCGGTCCGACCGGATGTCGGCACGACGGTTCTGGGTGCGCTACGCGGCGGACGCCGCCGGCTGGCTGACGCTTGATGAAGGGGCGGTGCGCGCAGTGGTGCGGCAGCGCCGCTCGTTGCTGCCCGCGGGGATCACCGGGGTGTCGGGTGGGTTCTCGGCCGGCGATGTCGTCGAATTGCGCGGACCCGACGAGGCCATGGTCGCTCGGGGCGTGGTCGCCTACGACGCAACGGAGCTCGCATCGATGATGGGCCGGTCGAGCTTTGAACTGCCCGGCGAGCTGCGCCGCCCAGCGGTGCACGCCGACGACCTGGTGGCCGTCTAGCTCCAAGAATTCGTAGAGAATCCTTGCAGCGTCGTCCCCGACCCTTTTCTCAACAGCAAGCGAGAAAAGGAAGTCACCATGTGGGCACTCACGACATCCCACGGCCTGCGGGTCGACGGCATCCGCGTCGAGCAAGACGGCCGCGCCGCCGTGCAGATGCTGGGCTACTCCCAGCACATCGGGCCCTACTCCTGGCAGGTGACCGACAACCAGGGCCGGCGCTTCGTCGCCGAGCTGCGCAGGGCACGTTGACCTTTCGGCGTCATGACGCCGAAGCCGACTTCAGATACAGTCCGCCCCAAGCGATTTCGGTCAACGTACGCACTAGCTCGTCATCATAGTCGGGTGGCCGGTTAGGCAGGTTCTGCTGGCACGTCCGCTCGACCATCCAGACCAGGGCATCGGCCGTGGTGGCCGCGGGCAGTTCGGGACGGATCGATCCGTCGGCCTGGCCGGCTTTGATCACCTCGGCCATGCGTGCGGAAATCTCGGTCAGCAGATCGCGATAGGTCTGCGAGGTCAACGGGTCATACGCGGCCATTTCGTTGAGCGCGACGAGCACCGGTTGGTGACGGCGAAAGCTGGCGACGATCCCGGCCATCGCGGCACGCAGGTCGGCCGGATCGTGTCGTCCCGCAACGGTCCACCAGCGTTCTGCGCCGCTGGCCAACTCCGCGAACACTTCGCCGGCCAGCCGACGCAGCAGGTGGCCCTTGTCCTCGAAGTAGATGTAAAAGCTGGCGCGCGAAATGCCGGCTTCCGTCGACAGCCGATCCACGCTGAGTTCGGTAAAGCTGGTGCCGTCGCCCATCAGTCGTTCGGTCGCCTCCAGTAGGCGGCGTTCCATGTTTTCCCGGCGCTGCTGGCGGTTCGCCTGGGGCTTGCGGGTGACCGACGGCATTTGCTCAGCATAACCCGTGGATTTACATCTTGACTAGACACTATGTCTAGACATAAAGTCGCCTGCATGACCGAGGCGACAGGGCTGTCCGGCGACAGCCGCAGCTACGACCCGATAGGCCTTTCCGCGCGTGCGTTCTGGTCGACGACGGCCGCCGACCGCGAATGCGCGTTTGCCGTCTTGCGCGCCGAGCGCCCGGTGAGCTGGCATCCTCCGTTCGAAGACGCGATGCTGCCCGATCCGACCGACCGGGGTTATTGGGCCGTCACCCGTCGCTCCGACATCGTCACGGTGAGCCGCAACAATGAGGTGTTCATCTCCGGCAAGGGAGTGATGTTCGAGAACTATCCCGAGGAGTTGCTCGAGGCGTCGCAGTCATTTCTGGCGATGGACCCACCGCGGCACACCAAGCTGCGCAAGCTCGCCCACGCCGCGTTCACACCCAGGCAGGTGCGCCGCATCGGGGAATCGATCGCCCAGAACGCCAAGACCATCGTCGAGGAGCTGAGGGCAGCGGGCAGCGGCGCCGATTTCGTGGAACATTGCGCGAAACAGCTGCCGATGCGGACGCTGTCGGACATGGTGGGGATTCCGGCATCCGAGCGTGAACAGGTGGCACATGCGGCCGATGCGCTGGTGTCCTTCGAGGACCCTGACTTCCTGAACGGCCGCAATCCGCTCGAAGTCGCGTTCGAGAATCAGATTTACTTGCACCAAGTCGCCGGGTCGCTGGCCGCACAGCGTCGCGATCATCCCGGCGACGACCTGTTCAGCAGTTTGGTCAATGCGGAAGTCGACGGTGACCGGCTGACCGATGCGGAGGTGGCCGCGTTCTTCGTGTTACTTGCCGTGGCCGGAAACGACACCACGCGTCAGACCACCAGCCACGCGTTGAAAGCGCTGACCGACTTCGGTGACCAAAGGGCTTGGCTACGAGACGATTTTGACAACCGGATCGGAACCGCGGTCGAGGAATTCATTCGATGGGCCACCCCGGTGATGACCTTCCGCCGCACGGCCACAACGGATTTCGAGCTCGGCGGCCAAACCATCCGTCCCGGTGAGAAGGTAGTGATGTTCTACGCGTCCGGCAATCGCGACGACGAGGCGTTCGACCACCCGGAGCGCTTCGACCTGAGCCGCAGCCCCAACCCGCACGTGGGTTTCGGCGGTGGCGGAGTGCACTTCTGCCTGGGGGCTCATGTTGCCCGGGCGCAACTGCGTGCCATCTTCGGCGAGCTGTTGCGGCAGGTGCCCGATATCGAGGCGGGCGAGCCGACGTACGTCACCGGCAATTTCATCCACGCCATTCGTAGTATGCCCTGCATCTTCTAACCGTCCTGACAAAGCCGAGGCCGTCAACGTCGCGGGGGACATAACGCCAGCGATTCCGTGATACCACCGGCGCTATCGAATCGGAGACGGCAACATGGCCCACTTTTTGGTGGCCGGGATTAATACAGGACAGCGCCTGACAACTCGGAGGCGAGCAATGCCAACAACTCCGAGCAGCCACCGTCCACCTTGACCGTGGCCAAGTCATCGCCGCGAGTGCGGCCCCGGTTGACGATGGCGATCAACATGCCAAGGGCCGCCGCATGACGGACGAACCGGTAGCCGGAGAACACCGTCAACGACGAGCCCGCGACCAGCAGCGCCGAGGCTTGATCGATCAGCGAATAGGCCTGGGCCACACGGTCTTTGGGAACACTTTCGCCGAAGTACACGATATCGGGTTTGAGCGTGCCGCCGCAGGCGGGGCAGTCGAGATACCGAAACGAGCCGGTGTCGGCGACAACGGCATCGGCGTCGGGGGCCACCGCCAGCCCGCCGATGGATTCTGCACGCTCGGTGAAGCCCGGGTTGATTGCCTCGAGCTCTTCGGCGAGCGCGGCCCGGCTCATGGTGTGCCCGCAATCCAGGCAGATCACCCGTGCATAGCTGCCATGCAGATTGACGACGTTTCGGCTGCCCGCCTTGGTGTGCAGCAGGTCGACGTTCTGGGTGATCAAACCCGTCACCAGTCCGGCGCGCTCCAGCGTGGCCAGTGCCCGGTGACCGGCGTTGGGCTCGGTGTCGTCCATCCGTCGCCAGCCGACGTGGTTGCGCGCCCAGTACCGCTGCCGAAACAGCGGGTCGGAGGTGAACTGCTGGATCGTCATGGGATTGCTGGGCGGCGAATCGGGACCCCGATAGTCGGGAATGCCGGAGTCGGTCGATATCCCCGCGCCCGTCAGCACCGCGATCCGGCGACCGGCGAGCAGCGCCACCAACTCCGGCGATTCCGCGCAGCCAACCGTCACCTGATCGAGGCTATCCCAGGCAGTCTGCGGCCGTCGTGAGCTCGGCAGACATGTTCTGCTCCATCATCTTCAGCGCGGCTTTGCCCAGCTCAGGATCCAAGCGGGCGACCGCATCCGTCGGAACGACGACCTGGAAGTGGCGCACGTAAGCGTCCAGTGCGGAGTACAGGATGCACTGCTCGGTGACTTGTCCGGTCAGGATCACTCGCTTGGTGTCGAGACGGCCCAGCAGATACGCCAGCGACGTGGCATAGAACGCGCTGTGGCGAACCTTGGTGAGCAATCGGCTCCCTCCCGCCGGAACGATCGGCTTCACCAGGTCAGGGCGTGCGCCGTCGACCGCGGCACGGACGATGTCGGAGAACTCGGCGGTGAAATCGCCGTAGTTGTCGTTGACGTACACCAGGTCGACACGGTCGGACTTGCGCGCGCGTCCGACCAGATCGGCCAGCGGATCGATGATCTTGGCGACATTGGGTATCAGATCTTCGGCGTCGTCATGCTCATAGGTGTTGAGCATGTCGATGACCAGGACCGCGGTGTCGCTCATGGGAGTGTTCATACCCGACGACCCGGCGTTGACACCAGCCGGTGAGAATGGAGGGCCGATGGACTTCTACAACGCCTACAGCCAGGGTTTCGTCCGGGTCGCCGCCTGCACACACCACACCACGATCGGCGACCCGGCAGCGAACGCCGCCTCGGTGCTGCGGATGGCCGGCGAATGCCATGACGACCGCGTCGGGCTGGCCGTCTTCCCGGAGTTGACCTTGTCGGGCTACTCCATCGAGGACATCCTGCTGCAGGACTCGTTGCTCGATGCCGTCGAGCTGGCACTGCTGGACCTCGTCGCGGCCTCCACGGATTTGCTGCCGGTGCTGGTGGTGGGCGCGCCGCTGCGTCATCGCCATCGCATCTACAACACCGCGGTCGTCATTCACCGCGGCAGCGTGCTAGGCGTCGCGCCCAAGTCGTACTTGCCGACCTACCGGGAGTTCTACGAGCGTCGTCAAATCGCACCCGGGGACGACGAGCGCGGCACCATCCGAATCGGCGAGCTGCAGGCCCCGTTCGGTTCCGATCTGTTGTTCGCAGCATCCGACGTGCCCGGCTTCGTGCTGCATGTCGAGATCTGCGAGGACATGTTCGTGCCGGTGCCGCCCAGCGCCGAGGCCGCGCTGGCGGGTGCGACGGTGCTGGCCAACCTGTCCGGCAGCCCCATCACGATCGGCCGTGCCGAGGACCGCTGCCTGCTCGCCCGCTCGGCGTCGTCGCGCTGCCTGGCGGCCTACATTTATGCCGCGGCCGGAGCGGGCGAGTCGACGACCGACCTGGCCTGGGACGGCCAGACCATGGTGTGGGAAAACGGGGTGCTGCTCGCCGATTCCGAGCGTTTCCCCAAGGGCGAGCGCCGTTCGGTCGCCGACATCGATATCGAGCTGCTCCGATCCGAACGGCTGCGGATGGGGACCTTCGACGACAACCGGCGTCACCACCGCCTGTCGTCAGACTCGTTCCGGCCCGTCGAATTCCGGTTGGACCCGCCGGCCGGCGACATCGGACTGCTCCGGAAGGTCGAGCGGTTCCCGTTCGTCCCGGCCGATCCGCAACGGCTGGAACAGGATTGCTACGAGGCCTACAACATCCAGGTTGCCGGGCTCGAACAACGGTTGCGCGCGTTGGACTTTCCCAAGGTGGTCATCGGGATCTCCGGCGGGCTGGACTCGACGCACGCGCTGATCGTCGCGGCTCGCGCGATGGACCGAGAAGACCGGCCGCGCAGCGACATTCTCGCGTTCACGCTGCCGGGGTTCGCCACCGGCGATCGCACCAAACGCAATGCGATCGAACTGTGCCGCGCGCTGGGCGTCACGTTCAACGAGATCAACATCACCGAGACCGCGAAGCTGATGCTCAAGGAGATCGATCACCCCTTTGCGCACGGGGAGAAGGTCTACGACGTGACCTTCGAGAACGTCCAGGCCGGGTTGCGCACCGACTACCTGTTCCGGTTGGCCAACCAGCGCGGCGGAATAGTGCTGGGCACCGGTGATCTCTCCGAGTTGGCGCTGGGCTGGTCGACATACGGAGTCGGTGACCAGATGTCGCACTACAACGTCAACGGCGGCGTGCCCAAGACGCTGATCCAGCACCTGATTCGCTGGGTTATCTCCTCGGGCCAGTTCGAGTCGGAAGTGACCGACGTGCTGCAGTCGGTGCTGGACACCGAGATCACCCCGGAATTGGTGCCCAGCGGCGAAGAGGAGGAGTTGCAGAGCAGCGAGGCCAAGGTGGGACCGTTTGCGCTGCAAGATTTTTCGCTGTTCCAGGTGTTGCGCTTCGGGTTTCGCCCGTCGAAGATTGCGTTCTTGGCGTGGCATGCCTGGAGCGATCCGGATCGCGGTATCTGGCCGCCGGGATTCCCCGAGGACAAGCGGCCGTCATACTCGCTCAAAGAGATTCGGCACTGGCTACAAGTGTTCGTGCAACGGTTCTACTCGTTCAGCCAGTTCAAGCGCTCGGCACTGCCCAACGGTCCCAAGGTCTCGCACGGCGGGGCGCTGTCCCCGCGCGGCGATTGGCGCGCTCCGTCGGACATGTCCGCACGGATCTGGCTCGACGAGATCGAGCGCGAAGTGCCTGAGGAATAGGGCAGTCCGGTACCCCAGCTACCTCGATCGTCAATTCGGCACCCAAGAGCAATTCCAGGTGTTGACGAACGGGGCGACCACGTGGACGCAATGTGTGTGGCCGGCTGCGGTGAAGTTGAAGTCGCATTGCGCGCCACCACCCCACGGGGTGTACGCACCACCGCACGGGTCTGCCTGGGCCGGCGCGGCGAAGGCTGTCCCACCAGCCACGAGCGCGCCCATTGCCAGTGCGCCGAGTAATTTCTTCATGGTTTCTCCAAATTTCTTGGTTATTACGAATTTGATGGAAGTTACGCACGCGGAGTACGTTTCCGCGCACAATCGATCAACGGCCGATCCATTAACAGGCAGCACAAATTTGGGCAGAAGGGTCGAGCCGAATTTCACGCGCAATCTATGACGCGTTGCGAATCACTGCGGACAACGGGCATCACGCAATGTTGTTCAATTGCATACGATGTCGATCATCCGCATCATCTCCGGGTCGCGGGCCGGTCACGAGATGCTCACAGAATGGCATCGCGGGCCAACTATCGATATCAGCCGAACGTACGATCTGCAGCCGACTTATCCCGGGCGGTGGAAATCGGCTGGTGAAGAGATGCCATCGCGATTGATATATCGACGACATAATTAAACAAATGTTCAATGAGCGTGATTTTCACGCCGCTAAATACTAAATTGCCACATTAGTAACATTTGTCACATCCATCGTTGTTGAGCTTCTTCGCGGTAATGGGCAGGCGCGCGGGCCTGGTGTTTTCGGCTGCCGAGACCAGGCCAGGATGTCCGCAACGGTGTGCGGGGACGTCGTAGCAGCGCATAGAAGGGTCGACGAATCCGTTGCTGTCACCGTGATTAGGGTGCCGCCCTCTCGATCGCTTCGGCATCCGGCGCGCAATCACCGGCGCCGGGCACCAGTGTCGCCAGCGCGCCGGCGGCGCACGCGCGCTGCAGAGCCCGCCGCCGCTGCGCCGCGTCCGCGCTGCGCGGCCAGTGCGCGGCCAGGACTCCGGCGAACACGTCGCCTGCCCCGGTGGTGTCTACCGCCGCGACCGTGGGAGCCGATACCTCGAATTCGCCGTCGGCACCGACGTACTGGGCCCCGCGCGGACCGAGCGTAACTACGAAATGACGTGGCCGCCAAGGCCATTCGTCGGCCTCGGATTGGTTGACGACGACGACGTCGGCAACGGCCGCGAGTTCGGCCAGCGCGCTGGGATCTTGGCCCGCCGGGGAGGCATTGACCATGACGATCGCCCCGGCCGACCGGGCTTGCCGCGCCGCGGCGAGTGCGGCGGGGACCGGAATCTCGAGTTGGGTCAGCAACACATTGCACTTGGAGATCACCGCGCGCACATGGGCATTTTCCGGGCTGAGCCGGCCATTGGCGCCCGGCGCCACCACGATCGAGTTCTCACCGCTGGCATCCACCACGATGATCGCCGTCCCGCTGGGCCCGGACACGGCCACTGTCGCGTCCAACCCCACGCCGTTGGCCAACAGGTGAGCCCGCAAACGCTCAGCGGCGGCGTCGTCGCCAACCGCGCCGACGAACTGTACTGCTGCCCGGGCGCGCGCCGCCGCCACGGCCTGGTTGGCGCCCTTGCCCCCGGGAGAGTGGGTCAGCGACGACGCCAGCACCGTCTCACCCGGACGCGGCAGCGTTTCGACGTGCATCGTCACATCCATATTCACGCTGCCGACCACGCACACCCGCGGTGTCATTCCGTCGACGTTAGTGGTCGACGGGCGGGGCGATGAGTTTTGTCGTGCTTTGCGGTCTGTATGCCCGACCCCGCCATCATCCGCACTCGAGGAGACCATCATGACCGCCACCTACACCTTCGACGTCTTTTCCAGCCTCGACGGCTTCGGCGGTGTCAGCGGCGGCGACTGGGGCGGCTACTGGGGCAAGCAAGGCCCCGAACTGCTCGACCACCGCCTCGCCCTGTACGGCGAGAAGCAGCGAATGGTCTTCGGCGCCAACACCTATCGGCTGTTCGCCCAACTGCTGGCCGAGAGCACCGAGGAGTCCGAGGTGAACGACCCGTGGGTCACCCGGATGAGGCACCTGCCGGCGACGGTGGTGTCGACCACCTTGAACGGACCTCTCGACTGGCCTGACGCGACCGTCGTGAAGGGCGATGCCGTCGATGTCGTCGCCCGGCTCAAGGAGGAGTCAAAGGTGCCGCTGCGCTCGCACGGCAGCCTGTCGATGAACCGAGCGCTGATGGCCGCGGGCCTGGTCGACCGCGTCCAGGTGACGATTTTCCCCGTGATCACCGGTCAGACCGGTGCTGATCCGATCTTTCGGGGCGCGGCCGACTTCGACCTCGAGCTGATCGACACCCGAACGCTCGACGGCAATATCCAGGAGCTCACCTACCGGCCCAGCCTGCATGCCTGAGTCCATCCACATACCCGCTCCGGTAATCAATTGCGGTGTTCGATTCGAGAATGAACCGGTCAGTTTTGCGTAGGTAAGCGACGTAATCATGTTTGAGACTGCCGGAGATGGTTATGCCGATTCGAGCGCGGTTTCGCCTTTGGGTAACCGCTCGACCCACAGAATGAAGGAGCCCATAGTGAAACTCTCAACGACTACGGCCAAAACGGCCATCGCTGCCGCCGGAATAGCAGTGGTAAGCGCTTTCACGGCGCCAAGTGCCTCCGCCGCGCCCAACATCCAGGGATTCGGTACCCCTGAATCGCTGGTCGACGGGCCGATGACCACCACCTACACGGTGAGCAACCTGGTGCGCAGCAACGTTGCGATCCCCGGCTATACGCCCAAGGGAACGATTTACCAGGCAGACATCACCGCCAGGTCGGACAGCGGAACCGTCACTCCAATGGTCAGAGACTTCATGGCGCGTGGACCCAACGGGCAGAACTACAAATTGATCGACAAAGTCGAGGTCCCCAACGGCCTCAACCCGGCGCCCATCCCGCAAGGCAGCGAATCGACGGGCACCCTGTATTTCGACGTGACGGGTGCGCCGCCGAATGGTGTCGTCTACAACGACGGGCTGCAAGACATCCTGATTTGGACGTCGAATGTGCCGGCCGGGGCCTCGCCCAGTGCGTCGCCGACCGCGGGTCCGGCACCGGGTGCGCCGCCAGCCCCTGCTCCGGGCACCTAACCCGCTGATACCCGCCTCCCCGCACCACACCTACTGGTGCGGGGAGGTTTCGTTTGCGGGCGCCTGCCCATTAGGGCAGTTTGCCGCAATCGTGATTATCTTGCGGTCGGCTCGTTAGTCTGCGCGTTATCCGCCTGACGTAGAACAAGCAAAGGCCCGTGACGGAAAGGAAACGATTGACATCGGACGAGCCTGCAGTTCCTGAGGGCGAAACCACCGTCGCGGGCAAAATGCGCGCGCGTCGTCCTTTGCTGCGGAGGCGTTTCCGGTTCGGCATCCAGTCCAAGATCATGGTCGCGCTGTTGTTATCCAGCATCCTGTCGGTAGCGGCTATTGGCCTTATCGGAGGTTCATCGGGCCGCAACGCATTACGCGGAGTCGAGTACGACCGGCTGATCGAATTGCGCGAGTCGCAGAAGCGAGGAGTGGAGTCGCTTTTTCGCGAGGTGACGAATTCGCTGATCGTCTACAGCGGCGGATTCGGCATCAACGAGGCAACGACGGCGCTCACCGCAGCCTTCTCGCAATTGGCCAACGCGACGATCAGTCCCGCTCAGCAGCAGGCGCTGGTCACCTACTACGAAAACGAGATGATCAAACCGATCAGGCGGATAACCGGTGACGCGCTCGATCTCAACGCCATCCTGCCCGGTTCCAATGCACAGAAATACCTTCAGGCGCATTACACGGCCGCACCCAGGAGCGACTCGATGCCGGTCCAAGACGCCGGTGACGGTAGCGCCTGGTCGGCCGCCAATGCCCGGTTCGACTTCTACATACGCGGGATCACCAGCCGCTTCGACTATCGCGACGCCTTGCTGTTGGACATGCAGGGCAACGTCGTCTATTCCGTGCAGAAAGGCCCCGATCTCGGCACCAACATTCTCACCGGCCCGTATCGCGAATCCAAACTGCGGGAGGCGTATCAAAAAGCGTTGGCCTCCAACGACGTAGATTACGTCTGGATCACCGACTTCCAGCCTTACCAGCCGTTGCTCGATGCCCCCACGGCATGGGTGGTATCGCCGGTAGGCATGAACGGGAAGATCGACGGCGTCATGGCGCTGCCGGTGCCGATCGCGAAGATCAACAAGCTCATGACCGCCAACAAAAACTGGCAGGCCGCCGGCGTCGGGGCCGCTACCGAAACCTATCTGGCGGGTCCGGACAACCTGATGCGTTCCGACTCACGGCTTTTCCTTGAGGACCCGAAAGCATATCGGCGCGATGCGATTGCCGCCGGGACGCCGCCCGACGTGGTGGACCGAGCGCTCCGGTTGGGCGGGACGACGCTGGTACAGCCGGTGGCCGGCGCGGGTCTTCGTGCCGCCCAGCGCGGCGAGTCCGGAGTCGTCATCGCGACCGACTACACCGGCAACCGAGAGCTGGAAGCATATGCCCCCTTGGACGTGCCCAACTCGGACTTGCACTGGTCGATCCTGGCGACGCGGGACGATTCGGCTGCCTATGCGCGGCTGGGCAGCTTCAGCAAGAGGCTGGCAATCGCGGTCAGCGGAATGATTTTCGTCATCTGCGTGGCCTCGATGTTCGCCGCTCAACGAGCGGTACGGCCCATCCGGCGGCTCGAAGAGGGCACTCGAAAGATCAGCTCTGGCGACTACGACATCAACATTCCGGTAACACGACGAGACGAAATCAGTGATCTCACAGCGGCTTTCAACGAAATGAGCCGTAATTTGGCCATCAAGGAAGAGCTGCTCGAGGAGCAGCGCAGAGAAAACGACCGCCTATTGCTGTCGCTGATGCCGGAGTCGGTGGTCCAGCGATACCGCGAGGGTGAAACCACAATCGCGCAGCGGCACCAGGACGTCGCCATCATCTACGCCGACATCGTCGGTCTGGACGAGATGTCCAGTACTCTGCCGGAGAACGAATTGGTCGGCACCGTCGACGAACTCTTCCGGCAGTTCGACGCAGCAGCTGAAGCCCTTGGCGTGGAACGCATTCGGACCTTCCACAACGGATACCTGGCCAGCTGCGGGGTGGTCACCCCGCGACTCGACAGCATCCACCGAAGCGTCGATTTCGCCCTGCAGATCGACCACATCGTCGATCGGTTCAACAATCAAACCGGCCACCAGTTGGGTCTGCGGGTCGGCATCAACACCGGCGACGTGGTCAGCGGGCTGGTGGGCCGGTCAAACCTGGTCTACGACATGTGGGGTGGCGCGGTCAGTCTCGCATATCAAATGCACAGTGGCACACCACAACTCGGCATTTTCGTGACCTCGCAAGTGTACGAGACGCTGCGAGAGGCGCGGCAGTTCACGCCGGCCGGCCGGATTTCGGTCGGTGGCATTGAACAGTCGATCTACCGGTTGTCGGAGCGGTAATGAACATACTCAGCTCGTCGTGGTTCTACTGGGCGATCGGCATCGCGATCGGCTTGCCGATAGTCCTGATCGCACTGACCGAGTTGCATGATCTGCTGGCCCGCCGCAACCATCGCATGGCACGGCAGGTCAGCCTGTTGCGGAACTATGTCGTGCCACTGGGCGCGCTGCTCCTGCTGCTTGTCAAGGCCTCGGAGATCCCGGCACGCGAAGGCGTAGTGCGAACCCTGACCACAGTCTTCGGGTTTCTGGTGCTGGTTCTGTTGCTGTCCGGGCTCAACGCCACCGTGTTCGAGGGCGCGCCGGAAGACAGCTGGCGCAAGAAATTGCCCGCCATCTTCGTCGACGTTGCCCGCTTCGCCCTGATCGGCGTCGGCCTGGCGGTGATCCTGTCCTACGTCTGGGGTGTTCGGGTCGGCGGCGTGTTCACCGCGCTGGGCGTCACCTCGGTCGTCATCGGCCTGATGCTGCAGAACTCCGTCGGCCAGATCGTGTCCGGCCTGTTCATGCTGTTGGAGCAGCCATTCCGGATGAATGAGTGGCTGGACACCGGGACTGCGCGGGGCCGCGTCGTCGAGGTGAACTGGCGGGCCGTGCACATTGACACCGGCAGCGGAATCCGGGTCACCCCCAACTCAATGCTGGCCAGCACCGCGTTCACCAACCTCAGTCGCCCACTGGGCACGCACAAGTTGGCCATCACCACCACCTTTTCGGCCGTCGACCCGCCCGATCGAGTGTGTGCCACCTTGTCGCGTGTGGCCCGCACGCTTCCGCAGCTCAAGGCGGGCAGCGTGGCGGAGTCGGTGTCGCTCGGTGGCGCCGAGTATCGCACGACGATCGGGCTGGATTCGCCCGCGGACGAAGGCGCGGCGCGGGCCACCTTCCTGCGCTGGATCTGGTACGCCGCGCGGCGGGAGGGCTTGCGCCTCGACGACGCCGACGACGAGTATTCGACGACCCAGCGGGTGGAGAGTGCGGTGCGGACGGTGGTAGCGCCGGCGTTGCGGCTCAGCCTGGACGAACAGCGGTCGCTTCTTTCGTGCGCGCGGCTGGTCCGCTATGGCGCCGGCGAAGTCGTAGAGGCGGTTGATCAGGTGCCCGACGGCATGACGTTCCTGGTCGAGGGCCGCGTCCAGCTGACGGCACGCGCCGACGACGGGTCGATCGCGCCGATCAGCACGCTGGAAGCCGGCTCGTTTCTGGGACTGACCGCACTGACCAGGCAACCGAACCTGGCGACCGCGTACGCGCTGGAGGAAGTCGCCGCGCTGGTGATCGATCGTGAACGCCTCGAGCACCTGGTGACACGTGAACCGATGCTCATGCAGAGCTTCGGTCACATTCTCGACGAACGGCGAAGCAAAGTGCGGCAGGTGGCCAAGCGCGAACCGGTGGGGTGAGACGCCACCCTCCGGTTAACGCCGATACCCTGAATAAATGAGTCTGCAAGCCCCATCCCAGCGCGGGACGGCCCAGCAGCGTGACCTGCGCCAGGAAGTCCACGACGCCGCACGCCGGGCCCGGGTCGCTTCGCGTGCCCTCGCGCTGTTGCCGACGGTCGCCAAGGATCACGCGCTGAAGGCCGCGGCTGAGGCGATCGTGGCGCACGCGGAGCAAATCCTCTCGGCCAACGCCGAAGATCTGGATGCCGCCCGCGCCGCCGGCACGCCGGCCGCGATGCTGGACCGGTTGGCCCTGAACCGGCAACGTATCGACGGGATCGCCGACGGGCTGCGCCAGGTCGCGGGGCTACCGGATCCGGTCGGTGAGGTGCTACGCGGCTATACCCTGCCCAACGGATTGCAGCTCCGCCAGCAGCGCGTTCCGCTCGGAGTGGTCGGCATGATCTACGAGGGACGGCCCAACGTCACGGTCGACGCGTTCGGATTGGCGCTCAAGTCGGGAAATGCGGTGCTGCTGCGCGGCAGCTCGTCGGCGGCGAAGTCCAACCACGCGCTAGTCGAGGTGCTGCGCGCCGCGCTGGCCGGCGAGGATCTGCCCGCCGATGCCGTCCAGCTGCTCTCGGCGCAGGACCGGACCACCGTCACCCATTTGATCCAGGCTCGCGGCCTGGTCGACGTGGTGATCCCACGGGGCGGAGCCAGCTTGATCGACGCGGTGGTCCGCGAGGCCCAGGTGCCCACCATCGAGACCGGTGTGGGCAACTGTCACGTCTATGTCCACGAATGCGCCGATCTCGACGTGGCCGAGCGAATCCTGTTGAACTCCAAGACCCGACGACCCAGTGTCTGCAACGCCGCCGAGACGCTGCTGGTCGACGCCGCGATCGCCGATCAGGCCATGCCCCGACTGCTGGGGGCCCTGCAGGAGGCCGGGGTGACGGTGCATCTGGATCCCGACGAGGACGCGCTGCGCCGCGAATACCTGTCAATGGACATCGCCGTGCAGGTGGTCGAGGACGTCGACGCCGCGATCGCGCACATCAACGAGTACGGCACCGGACACACCGAGGCCATTGTCACCACGAATATGGCTGCGGCACAACGGTTTACCGACGGCGTCGATGCGGCCGCGGTGATGGTGAACGCGTCGACGGCCTTTACCGACGGCGAGCAGTTCGGCTTCGGCGCCGAAATCGGCATCTCCACACAGAAATTGCATGCGCGCGGTCCGATGGGATTGCCGGAATTGACCTCGACCAAGTGGATCGCGTGGGGAGACGGCCAGATTCGTCCGGCCTGACGCCCGTACCTAGGAGAATTCGATTGTGAGTGTGCCCGCACGGCCGGCGCCGCTGTTCGCCGACATCGACGACGTCTCGCGACGGCTGGCCCAAACCGGCTATCTGCCGGACACCGCCACCGCGACGGCGGTGTTCTTGGCCGATCGGCTCGGTAAGCCGCTGCTGGTGGAAGGACCCGCCGGCGTCGGCAAGACGGAGTTGGCGCGCGCCGTCGCGCAGGCCACCGGGTCGGGTCTGGTCCGGCTGCAGTGCTACGAGGGTGTCGACGAGGCCCGTGCGCTGTACGAGTGGAACCACGCCAAGCAAATTTTGCGCATCCAGGCCGGGTCCGGAGACTGGGAGGCGACCAAAACCGACGTGTTCAGCGAGGAGTTTCTGCTGTCCCGTCCGCTGTTGACCGCGATCCGTCGCACCGAGCCGACGGTGCTGCTCATCGACGAGACCGACAAGGCCGACATCGAGATCGAAGGCCTGCTGCTGGAGGTGCTGTCCGACTTCGCGGTGACCGTCCCAGAACTGGGCACGCTCACCGCCGAGCGCGCGCCGTTTGTTCTGTTGACCTCCAACGCCACCCGGGAATTGTCCGAGGCGCTCAAGCGGCGCTGCCTGTTCCTGCACATCGACTTTCCCAGCCCCGAGCTGGAACGCCGCATTCTGTTGTCCCGGGTTCCCGAGCTGCCCGAGCACCTCGCCGAGGAGCTGGTGCGCATCATCGGGGTGCTGCGCGGGATGCAGCTCAAAAAGTTGCCGTCCATCGCCGAGACGATCGACTGGGGTCGCACGGTGCTCGCGCTCGGGCTGGACACGATTGACGACGCGGTGGTGGCCGCGACGCTCGGTGTGGTCCTCAAGCACCAGTCCGACCAGCAGCGCGCGGCCGGGGAATTGAGACTGAACTAATGGCCACCCGCCGTATCCGTCCGACCCGGCCGTTGGCCCCGCACGGGCTGACCGGTCATCTGGTCGGGTTCGTGGAAGCGCTTCGGGCGGCAGGGATTTCGGTGGGCCCGTCCGAGACGGTCGATGCCGGACGCGTGATGGCCGCCCTCGGGCTGGGCGATCGTGAGGTGCTGCGTGAGGGCATCGCCTGTGCGGTGCTGCGCCGGCGCGATCATCGCGAGACCTACGACGCCATGTTCGACCTGTGGTTCCCCGCGGCCCTTGGTGCGCGGGCGGTGGTGTTGGACGAGGAGACGGGCTCGGGCGAATCGGACGGCTTGCCGCCCGACGACGTCGAGGCCATGCGCCAGATGCTGCTCGATCTGCTCACCGAGAACCCTGAACTTGCCGACATGGATGAGCGACTGGTCGCGATGATCGCCCGGATCGTGGAGGCGTACGGCAAATACAACTCCAGCCGAGGGCCGTCGTTCTCGTCGTATCAGGCGCTCAAGGCCATGGCGCTGGACGAACTGGAGGGCAAGCTGCTGGCGGGGCTGCTGGCCCCGTACGGTGACGAACCCACGCCGACGCAGGAGCAGATCGCCAAAGCCCTTGCCGCGCAGCGAATCACGCAGCTGCGCAAGATGGTCGACGCGGAAACCAAACGGCGCACCGCCGAGCAACTCGGCCGCGACCACGTCCAGATGTACGGCATCCCACAGCTTTCCGAGAATGTCGAGTTCCTGCGCGCCTCGGGTGAGCAACTGCGGCAGATGCAACGGGTGGTGGCACCCCTGGCGCGCACCCTTGCCACCCGCCTGGCGGCCCGGCGGCGGCGCAGCCGTGCGGGAGTGATCGACTTGCGCAAGACGTTGCGCAAGTCGATGTCCACCGGCGGAGTGCCGATCGACGTGGTGCTGGCCAAACCGCGCCCGGCGCGGCCGGAGTTGGTGGTGCTGTGCGACGTGTCCGGCTCGGTAGCGGGGTTCAGCCACTTCACCCTGCTGCTGGTACATGCTCTGCGCCAACAGTTTTCGCGGGTACGCGTATTCGCCTTCATCGACACCACCGACGAGGTGACCCACATGTTCGGCCCGGAGGCCGACCTGGCGGTGGCGATTCAGCGGATCACCCGGGAAGCCGGTGTCTACAGCCGCGACGGACATTCCGACTACGGCAATGCCTTCGCGTCGTTCGTGCAGGCGTTTCCGAACGTGCTGTCACCGCGCAGCTCGCTGCTGGTGCTCGGGGACGGTCGCACCAACTACCGCAACCCCGAAACCGAGCTGCTGGCCCACATGGTGACCGCCAGCCGGCACGCGCACTGGCTCAACCCCGAGCCCAAACACCTTTGGGGCAGCGGGGATTCGGCGGTGCCGCGCTACCAAGAAGTGATCACCATGCACGAATGCCGGTCCGCCAGCCAGTTGGCCACGGTCATCGACCAGCTGCTTCCGGTCTGACGGCGGGGAGCCGGGTCACACGAGTCACATCAGCCACGCCAGCCCCTGTCAGACTTGGCACAACCGACCTTGGAATCCGATATCACCGGCGCTATCGAAGTGCATACTGCAACATGCCCCGCGTTCTGGTACTGAAGTGGCAGGTGTGACGAGCGAGCCCGGTTGGACATTGCCGTCGTCGCTGCTCCAGTAAGCTGGCACACCATGCAAAAGCAGCTGCGCAGGCTGGGCGTCATGGGCGGGACGTTCGATCCCATCCATTACGGCCACCTGGTTGCTGCCAGCGAGGTGGCGCACCTGTTCAAGCTCGACGAAGTGGTGTTCGTCCCCAGCGGTCAGCCCTGGCAGAAGGGTCGCCGCCGGGTTTCGGCGGCCGAGGACAGGTACCTGATGACGGTGATCGCCACCGCCTCGAATCCGCGGTTCTCGGTGAGTCGGGTCGACATCGACCGCGACGGCCCCACCTACACCAGGGACACCCTGCGCGACCTGCACGCGCTCAACCCGGATTCCGAGCTGTACTTCATCACCGGCGCCGACGCGCTGGCCACCATCCTGTCCTGGCAGGGCTGGGAGGAGCTGTTCGATTTGGCGCGGTTCATCGGGGTCAGCCGCCCCGGCTACGAATTGCGCCACGACCACATCACCGGCGTCTTGGACGAGTTGGCTGAGGACGCGTTGACCCTGGTCGAGATTCCGGCCCTGGCCATCTCGTCGACGGACTGCCGTCATCGGGCCGAACAGCGCCGGCCATTGTGGTACCTGATGCCCGACGGCGTCGTGCAGTACGTCTCGAAACGGCGGCTGTACCGCAAACCGGAGGGGCACATCAGTCCGGCGCCGCTGGCCGCGGGGAACAACACATGACGGCCACCCAGGAAGCCATCGACATGGCAACGGTTGCCGCCGGGGCGGCGGCGTCCAAGCTGGCCGACGATGTCGTCGTCATCGACGTCTCCGATCAGCTGGTCATCACCGACTGCTTCGTCATCGCCTCGGCATCCAACGAGCGGCAGGTCAACGCCATCGTCGACGAAGTCGAAGAGAAGATGCGCCGGGCCGGTTACAAGCCGGCGCCTCGCGAGGGTGCTCGCGAGGGCCGGTGGACGCTGCTGGACTACCGCGACATCGTCGTACACATCCAGCATCAGGACGAACGCAATTTCTATGCGCTGGACCGGCTTTGGCGTGACTGCCCAATGATCCAGGTGGATTTGGGCCCCGACAACGCGGCGAGTGCCCAATGAGGATCCGTCGTCTGGTGATGCTGCGGCACGGGCAAACCGACTTCAACGCGGCTAGCCGCATGCAGGGGCAGCTGGACAGCGCGCTCACCGACTTGGGTCGCGCCCAGGCGGTCGCTGCTGCCGAGGTGTTGGGCAAGCTGCAACCGTTGCTGATTGTCTCCTCAGACTTGCATCGCGCCTCCGACACCGCGTTCATGCTGGGGGAGCGGACCGGGTTGCAGGTCTGGGTTGACCAGCGGTTGCGAGAAACCCACCTCGGCGACTGGCAAGGCATGACTCACACTCAGATCGACGCGGAAGCACCCGGTGCCCGGCTAGCCTGGCGCGAAGATGCGACGTGGGCACCGCACGGTGGAGAAAGCAGGGTTGACGTGGCAGCCCGCAGTGTGCCGGTGGTTGCCGAAATCGTCTCTCGCGAGCCCGAATGGGGCCTGAACAGCGGGGCGGCCGTACCCGCGCGGCCGGTGGTGCTGGTGGCCCACGGCGGACTGATCGCAGCGCTGTCGGCCGCGTTGCTGAAGCTGCCGGTCGCCAACTGGCCGGTGCTCGGTGGGATGGGCAATGCCAGCTGGGTGCAGCTGAGCGGGCATTCCGACGATGCAGCAGACTTCGACGCTATCCGCTGGCGTCTCGATGTGTGGAACGCTTCGGCACAGGTATCCAACGATGTTCTCTGACGCTCGCCCGACACTGCTGGTTTTCGCCGACTCGCTGGCCTACTACGGGCCTACCGGCGGCCTACCCGCCGACGATCCTCGGATCTGGCCCAATATCGTTGCCGCGCAACTGGATTGGGATGTGGAGCTGATCGGCCGTATCGGCTGGACCTGCCGCGATGTCTGGTGGGCGGCAACGCAGGACCCGCGGTCCTGGGCGGCACTGCCCAGAGCCGGCGCGGTAATCTTCGCCACCGGCGGGATGGACTCGCTGCCATCGGTGTTGCCGACGGCGTTGCGCGAACTGATCCGCTACGTGCGGCCGCCGCTGCTGCGGCGCTGGGTCCGCGACGGTTATGCATGGGTGCAGCCGCGGCTGTCGCCGATCGCCAGGTCGGCATTGCCGCCGCACTTGACCGCGGATTATCTCGAACAGACCCGTGCCGCAATTGATTTCAACAGGCCGGGGATTCCGATTGTGGCGTCACTGCCGTCGGTGCACATCGCCGAGACGTACGGCAAGGCGCACCACGGCCGCGCTGGTACGGCGGCCGCAATCACCGACTGGGCGCAGCGTCACGACATCCCGTTGGTGGATCTGAAAGCGGCTGTGGGCGAACACATTATGAGTGGACGGGGTAACCCCGACGGCATCCATTGGAACTTCGAAGCGCACCAAGCCGTGGCGGAACTGATGCTCAAGGCGCTGGCCGAAGCCGGTGTGCCGAACCAGAAATCGCACGACTGAACCATGGCAGTCATCGTCATCACCGACTCGTCATCGCGACTGCCGGCCGATGTGTGCGAGAAGTTGGCGATACGGGTGGTCCCGCTGCACATCTTGCTCGACGGCAGTGACCTGCGCGACGGGGTGGACGAGATCCCGGACGACATCCACCAGCGGCACGCCACCACCGCGGCGGCCACCCCGGCCGAACTTCGCGCCGCCTACCAGCAGGCGCTGGCCGACAGCGACGGCGATGGCGTTGTGGCGGTACATATTTCGTCGGCGCTGTCCGGAACCTGCGGTGCGGGGGAACGGATCGCAGCCGAAATCGGCCAACGGGTTCGGGTGATCGACTCCAGGTCGGCTGCGATGGGTACCGGCTTCATCGTGCTGGCCGCCGCCCGGGCGGCTGCCGACGGCGGCGACCTGGACACCGTCGCGGCTGCGGCCAGTTCGGCGGCCAAGCGCAGTCAGGCGTTCATGGTGGTGCACCGGCTGGACAATTTGCGTCGCAGTGGGCGGATCGGCGGGGCCCAGGCATGGTTGGGCACCGCGCTGGCGCTGCGCCCGTTGTTGCGCATCGACGGCGGCAAACTCGTTCTGGCTCAACGGATACGCACTGTCAAGCATGCGACGTCGGTGATGATCGAGCGGGTCTGCGAGCTGGTCGGGGATGGTCCGGCGGTTCTTGCGGTGCACCATGTCGCCAACCCGGACGGCGGCAATGAAGTGGCGGCCGAGTTGGCCCGGCGGCTACCGGCGTGCGAGCCGCCGACGGTTACCCCGCTGGGTCCGGTGTTGGCGGTGCACGTCGGCGACGGCGCCGTCGCGGTCTGCCTGGACGTCGGTAGTCGCGGTTGACGCGGATTCGGGCCTGGCCTTACGTCGTGGCGGGCACACCCTGACGCGGAGCCGTGGCGACTTTCGGACGCGCATTGTCCCCCCGCGGATGCACCACCTGCGGCCACCAGAACCAGCGGCCCAGCAGTGTGGCGATCGACGGCATCAGCAGCGTGCGCACGATCAGTGTGTCCAGCAGCAGGCCGATGCAGACGGTCGATCCGAACTGCCCCAGCACCCGTAGCTCGCTGCCCAGCATCGCGGCCATGGTGAACGCGAACACCAGGCCCGCCGCGGTCACCACGCCACCGGTCCCGGCCATCGACCGAATGGTGCCGGTCTTCAGTCCGGCGTGGATCTCTTCCCTGAACCGGGAGACCAGCAGCAGGTTGTAGTCGGAGCCGACGGCCAACAGGATGATCACCGAAAGCGCCATCACGATCCAGTGAATCCTGATGCCGAAGAGGTCCTGCCAGATCAGCACGGAAAGGCCGAAGGACGCGGCGATGGAGCTCGCCGCGGTGCCGACGATGACCAGCGCCGCAACCACGCTTCGGGTGAGTAGCAGCATGATCATGAAGATCAAAGTGAGCGCCGATACCACCGCAATCATGAGGTCGTATTTGGCGCCGTCATGCATGTCCTTGAACGTCGCGGCGGTGCCGCCGAGGAAGACCTTGGCGTCCGACAGGGAGGACTGCTTCAGTCCCTCCTGCGCGGCGGTCCGCTCCGAGTCGACGCGGGAGATTCCTTCCGGCGTCATCGGATCGCCCTGGTGGGTGATGAAGAACCGCGCCGACTTGCCGTCGGGTGACAGGAACATTCGCAAACCCGTTTGAAAGTCCGGATTTTGGAAGGCTTCCGGCGGGAGGTAGAAGAAGTCGTCGTTCTGCGAAGTGTCGAAGCTTTGGCCCATAACGATCGCCGTGTTGCTCATAGCCTCCATCTGGTCGATCATCGCCTTGAAGGTCTGATAGAGCGTCAGCGTGATGCCTTTGGTGGACTTCAGCGTCGCAATCATCGTCGGAACCAAGTCCAGCATCTCGTGGGTGGCCACGGCGGTGCGCTTGATGTCAGCCGTCAGTTTGTGGAACTGCTCGGCAAGCTGGTCGAACCCGTCTAGCGAGTCGAAGAGCGACCGCAACGACCAGCAGATCGGAATGTCGAAACAGTGCTTCTCCCAGTAGAAGTAGGACCTGATCGGCCGCCAGAAATCGTCGAAATCCGCGATATGGTCGCGCAATCTGTCGGTGATTTCCGAAGTTTCCGCCGTCGTCGCCGCGCTGTCGTCAGCGGCGTTGGAAAGATCACGGGTGACCGCGTACAAGCGCTCTGTGTAGTCGATCTGGTCCTGCAGCAAGTCGGCCATTCTGAGGATGTCGGCCATGCGGTCCTTCAAGAAGGCCATGTTCTGCATGGTCGTCTGGCTCTGCATGCTGTTCTGAAACGGTATGGAGCTGTGCTGAATTGGAATGCCCAGCGGCCGGGTGATGTCCTGGACCATGGCGATACCGACCACTCGGATGACGTTCTTGGCGACTCGGTCCAGCACCAGCATGTCGGCCGTATTACGCATGTCGTGGTCGGCCTCGATCATCAGCATGTCGGGGTTCATCCGGGCCTGGGAGAAATGCCGGTCCGCGGCCGCTTGACCTAAGTTCGACGGTGCGCTGGTGGGCAGGTAGTAGCGGTCGTTGTAGCTCGTCTTGAAGCTCGGCAGCGCGACCATGCCGACCAGGACCACCGCGGCGCTGACGGCCAAAACCGGTGCGGGCCAACGCACTACAGCGGTGCCGACCCGCCCCCATAGCCGGCCTCTGCTGGCTGCGACCCGGGATTCGAAAAGGCCGAGCTTGCTGCCCAAGAAGACGATGGCCGGACCCAGCGTCACCCCGGCCAACACCACCACCAGCATGCCGATCGCCACCGGCTCGCCCATCGTGTGGAACCACGGCAGCCTTGCGAAGCTCAGGCAGTAAGTGGCCCCGGCAATGGTCAGACCCGAGCCCAGCACCACCGGCGCCACCCCGCGAAAGGTGGTGTAGTAGGCCGTTTCTGGGTCCTCGCCGGAGCGCCGGGCCTCTTGATATCGGCCGACGAGGAAGATCCCGTAGTCGGTGGCCGCCGCGATCGCCAACATGGTGAGGATGTTCGCGGCGAACGTGGTGAGCCCGAATGCGTCGTGGTACGCCAGAACGGCGACGACGCCACGCGCGCACGCCAACGCGACGAAGGTCATGAACAGCTGGATCAGCGTCGTCACGATGGAGCGGTAGACCAGCAACAGCATGATCGCGATCGCACCCAGGGTGAACAGGGTGATCTTGGCCAGGCTGGCGTTGCCGATGACGTGCATGTCGTCGCTGAGCGCGGCCGGACCGGTGACATACACCTTAAGACCGGCCGGTGGCGGGTTCTTGTCGATGACCTTGCGGACCGCCTCGACCGACTCGTTGGCCTGGGTGGTGCCCTGGTTGCCGGCAAGGTTCAGCATCACGTAGGCACCCTTGCTGTCGGCGCTTTGGGCGCCCGCCGCCGTCAGCCGGTCCCCCCAGAAGTCCTGGATGTGCTGGATGTGGTTGTGATCCTGGCGCAGTTGACGAATCAGGTTGTCGTAGTAGTGATGTGCGTCGTCACCCAGCGGTCCCTGACTCTCCAGGACGATCATGATCGTGCTGTTGGAGTCGAACTCCTTGAAGTTGTGTCCGAGGCGCATCATCGCCTGCATCGACGGCGCATCCATGGGTGCCATGGGCGCCGAGTGCGCCTCACCGACGACCTCCAGTCGAGGGACGATGACGTTCACCAGGACGGTGACGAACAACCAGATCAGAACGATCGGCACCGCGAAGATGCGGATCATGTGCGGGATGTAGGGCCGGTGCGGGTGGCCCGGGCCAGCCGCGCTGCCGGTGTTGATGGGCCCGGTGTCCTCGTTGTCTTCGGTCCGCAGGTGGCTCCTGCTGTTCAGGTCGCTCATGCCGACTTCACCAGGCAGAAGATCTGCGGGTTGACGCCGTCGGCGTTTTGCTCTTCCCGTACCACGCCGTCGACGGTGATGCGGCAGCCGATCCGACTGCCGTCACCTTGCACCATGATGTTCGCGCTCACCGACGGCAGCGTGGTGGAGACGGTGACGGACCAGGGCAGCGCGGCGGCATCGATCTGGTGGGTGTTGGCGTTCTCGTCCCAATAGTTGATGTTGGCAGTCGACCCGACGGGGCCGAAGACGTCGTAACGGACCACTTTGGGGTTGAACTGCACGATCTTGATCCCCCCGCCGGCGTTCGCATTGAGATCCTCCGAGCCGAACAACCGGTGCAGCCGGGACACGACCAGTCCCGAGACGGCGAGGACGACCACCAAGACCAGGGGTATCCAAGCTCGCTTGGCCAAGCGGCCAATGCGACCGGTAATCGGACCAGCCATCTCACCGCCTTCCGCTTGCGATCCTGGTGTCTAACGCGCCACCTCAGACTTTGCTTCCCGGGTCAGGCGCACCGGTGCTCGGCAGAATCTTTGTTTGGCTAAGAATCCTAAACCTTAGTGGACGAGAGCGTTCCTCCGGGGTGCCGTCGTGTGGCCAACGACACGCGTTAAAGCGCCACTCGCCCGGTGATTGGCGGAAGGTCCGCGAGCGTCACGATCCCAGGTGCGGCGGCCACCACCGCCGGGACGGCGTTGGTGACCGGCATGGCGGTGTAGATCATGCCCAAGCCCATGAACCCGGGCTCATCCCAGTCCTTGGGGGGTAGGCAATGCAGCACGGTACGCATGTTGGGCAATCCGAACACCTGTATGACGTGGCCGTGCTCAAGCGGTTTGGGCGGCTCCACGTGCTCACCCATGATCCAGTTGAATCCGACACTGACGACGTTGCGATCGCCCGCCCAGCCGCGGTGGTAGCCGTAGACGCCGCCGACGGTTCCCGCCGGGATCTTCATGAAGCCCAGGTCGGAGTCGGCGGTGGCGGCGGTGAAGGTGACGTCGAAGGTCATCTTGTCCAGCTTGGCCCCGATCGCGTCGGCCATCATCGCCGCCGATTCGGCGAAAACCTCGCTTTCGCGTCGCACGCTCCCGGCCAGGCCCGGGGTAGCGGGGTCTTGCGAAAACCCCATGGCGGTCTGGGTTTCCGCCGATTCGTAGGTCGAGCAGTCGACCGACTCGGTGATCCGGATCTCGTCGACGCGCTCGCAGGAGGCGCTGAGCACCATGCCGACCATGTTCGTCATGCCCGGGTGCGCGCCGCTGCCGAACATCGTCGAGCCGCCGCGCCGGCAGGCATCCGCAATTCGCTGGCGGTCCTGCGGCGTCTGTTTGCCGCCGGTGATCCAGGCGGCGCTGGAGCACACGTTGACTCCGCATTCCAGCAAGCGCACCAGCTCATCGATGTTGGGCCACAACGGGTTATAACAACACGCGTCGGGGCGCAGCGCGAGCAGCGCGTCGATGTCGTTGGTGGCTTTTACCCCGGTCGGTTGGGGCCAGCCCGCCAGTTCGGCGGCGTCGACGCCGACCTTGTCCGGCCCGTGCGCGTAGACCCCGACGAGTTCCATGTCAGGCCTGCCGATGATGGCGTGCAGGGAGCGCCGCCCGATGTTGCCGGTGGTCCACTGGATCACCCGTATCGGTTGGTCTGTGCCGGCTGCTGAGATCGACGGCGTCATCCACTGCTCCTATCTCAGGTCGGCTACGCGCGGCCGATGACCGGAAACGCAATCTGCGTTCCGCTTCGGCCCTTGATCTCCACTTGCTCGGGTGGGCCCCAGACGTATTTGGTTTCGGCGGCGGCATGCACGGTGGCGGTGGTCATCACGGGTTGGCGCCCGCCGCGTCCGGCGATGCCCGCCAGCCGGAATGCGACGTTGGTCGCGTCGCCGATCACCGCTTCGACCGTGCGGGTCATCGCCGCGAGCGCGGCCCTACCCTGCACCACCGCCCAGCCCATCCGGATCGGCGAGCCGTTCGGCTCACGAAGCGGGAGTCCGGGCGCGAGTTCTTCGACCTTTTGGTTGGCGGCGAGCGCGAAGTCGATGGCCAGCTCGTTGGCATTGGGCAGCGCCCGCAGTCCCCACACCGCGTACAGCGCGTCGCCGGCGTAGTGGTTCAGGGTGCCGCGATGGGCGCGCAGTACCCGGCCCAGCTCGGTCCACAGGTAGTTCAGGCTCTCGGCGATCACCTTGCTGTCGGTGACTTCGGAGATCGTCGAGTAGTTGGTGATATCGCCGACCACCATCACCATGATCTCCTCGGTGATCCGGGTCATGGTGTACTCTCCGGTGTTCTCCCGGATGGTGTTGAACCGGTCCGACCGGAATCTCAGCGTGACGTCGCCGATCCGGATCTGGTCGTTGGGCCGCAGGGGAACCGGTACGGCGCGTTCGAGCCGCTCGCCGTTGAGCAGCGTGCCGTTGGTGCTGGTGTCGATGATGAAGGCCTGGTCGGTTGCGGGGTCCAAGCGGATCTCGAGGTGGTTGCGGGAGATGCCGGGATCGTTGATCACCAGTCGGCGGTGTTCGGCGATTCCGGGGCAGACCCGGCCGACGAAGAGCTGGTCGAAGATGGGCACGATGCGCGCGCCGTCCTCCGCGCGCATGATCAGGTCGGCCAGGGGCTCCTCGCGTGACCTGTTGCCGTCCACGGCTTACAACCTAGCCCGCCGACGATGCGCGCCGTGAAGCGGCGGGAGGAGCTCAACGAACCAGCGAGGGCTGTGCGTCCAGCGCCGCCCGGGTTGCGGCCCGGCCGGCTTCCAGTGCGGCGTCAAGCTTCTTGAAGTCCATCGGGCCGATCGCCGTGACGTCCGGCTCGATGACGGCGGCGATCTGCGGGTTGAGCAAGTTCACGGCCGAGCCCGCGAGGTCGACGGTGCGCAGCAACGTCTCCTGAAGTGGCGGCAAGGCCTCATCCGAACCGGTCAGCAGCCGCCGCACCAACCCGGGCAGCGGAACGATCGGCGGCAACAACCCAAACCCCTTGGACGGCACGAACTTTTGGCGTAGGTCGACGCAGATGACTTGGCCGTCCGGGTCGGCACACATCACGTCGGCGGGTAGTTGGTTCAACAGACCGCCGTCGACGAGCATCTGTTCGCCCTGCAGCACCGGCGGCATCAGACCGGGGATGGAGATCGAGGCGCGCACGGCGAGCGCCAGCGGCCCGCGCCGGTGCACGATCTGGTCGCCGGTGATCATGTCGGCCGACACCGAGAAGAAGTCGTGCGGCAGATGCTCGATCAGGGTGCTGCCGACAAAGTTTTCCAGCAGGCGATCGATGCGTTGACCTCTCGTGAAGGCCACCGCTGGGATCGTGTAGTCGCCGAGGGGGTTGCCCTGTCCCAGATACCTGCGCGCCGCCGCTATCGCCTCCTGGGCGTCCATTCCCACGGCGAAGGCCGCAGCCGCGATGGCGCCGGCACTGGTGCCGCCGAACCGATCGATGACCACCCCGGCCCGGGTGAGCTCTTCGTAGACGCCGAAATGTGAGAGCCCGCGAGCGCCGCCGCCCGCCAGCACCAGACCCAGGGATCGGCCGGCGATTCGGCGGGCCAGAGCGCCGATGCCGTCGTCGTCGGCGCGGTGGTGCGAAATCGGATTCAGCACGTCCCACCAACTCGGGTCCGGTTCGTGACCGCAGGCCAGCAGGTGGACTGGCCGTGCGTGGGTGACCAGCGAATCCAGGCCCCCCGACGGATGTTTCTGACCCAGCAGGAATACCAGTCGGTCGCTTTGCGCGGCGACATATCGTCGCCAGAGGTGGCCTGAGCCGCGTTCGGCCACCACCAGCACCCAATCGTTGCTTCGTTCGGCCCGGTCGAGGGGTTCGCTGAACGCCTCTACCAGGTCGCCGTAGTCATGGACCTCGGCGGTGGTGTCGACGGGTGGAGCCAGCACGGCGGTCTTACCGTGGGCGCCTAGCAGTTTCGCGATCTTGTCGACGATCGGGCGGGCGGCGGCGTCACCCGTCGACAGCATGCCGATGACCCGGGGACGCTGAGAAATCTCCGCCGCCCGTGACTTTTGCAGCATCCCCGCCATCGCTCGCAGCATCACCGATTGCAGTTGCGGAGTTGTCGCCAGCACCTCGGTGAAGGTGTCAGCGGCGATTCGCCACACCTCGCCGTCGCGAACGGCCCGGACGCCGGCCGAGCGAGGAGCGCCCGCGATCACGCCCAGATCCCCGATGGAGTCGCCGGATCCCATCTCGCGAAACACCTGGCCGTCCACACCGACGACGGCGAACCGCCCGGAGGCAACGATGTAGATGGCGTCCGACGGGTCTCCCAGCCGAAACAGCCACTCGTCGGCGAAGATGTGATGGCGACTGACGGCGCCGGAGAGTTCATCGAGTTGTTCGTCGTCGAGGTCAGCGAGAAGCGAAACCCTGCGCAGCGCGGCTCGTTTGTCGGCCGCACGCAGGGGGGCCCGGCGGCGTTTAGCGCTCAATCTGCTGCTCCTTTGGTCGCTGATGCTCAGTCGCTGATGTCGAACCCGGTGATGACCTTTACCGGACGGACCCGGACCGCCACTTCGCCGGGGACGGCGTTGCGACGGCCGAACTCCTCGGCGCGGTCGGCGCCCATGTAGCGGGCACCCGTCCGGGTCGCGATGTCGAGCACGTCGGCCGGATCGTCGGTCATCGTCGCCACACCTTGCACCTGCACAAAGGAATACGGGGGATGCGGATCGTCCACGCAGATCGCAACTCGCGGATCACGCTGCAGCGCACGCCCTTTCGGCGTACCACGCGCGGTGGTGAACACCAGCTGGCCTTCATCGACGACGAACCACACCGGGGTCACCAGCGGCCGCCCGTCCGACGCGACGAAGCCCAGCATCCCGGTTCGCGTGCCGGCCGAAAGGAATTCGACGACTCTCTCCGTCAGCTCGGCCACTAGAGCCGGGCCAGGTCGTAGTCACCGATGTGGTCGATCAGGGCGTGCAGGTGATCCTGCGAGGAGCCCAGCGTGTGCTCGATCGCGGTGAGCCTGGCCGCGTAATGGCCGACCGGATACTCCGCGGTCATGCCGATGCCGCCGTGCAGCTGGATCGACTCCTGCGCGATATGCCGCCCCGACCTGCCGATCTGCAGTTTGGCGCGCGAGGCGATCAGCGGGTCGAGGTTGCCGTCGGCGATCGACATTGCCGCGTAAAGGTTCATGCTGCGGGCCATTTCCAGCGAGACGTACATGTCCGCGGAACGCTGGGTCAGCGTCTGGAACTTGTTGAGGGTGACGCCGAATTGCTTGCGGGTTTTGAGGTAATCGGTGGTCAGTCGCAGCGCTTCCTCCATCGCCCCGACGGCTTCGGAGCACAATGCCGATTGGACACGAATGATGGCGTGCTCGATGGCATTTGACGCGTCTTGTGTCTCGCCGAGCGGCTCGGCGGGCGTGCCGTTGAGGTCAATCTGCGCGCCGCGCTGTCCGTCGAA
This sequence comes from Mycobacterium sp. NGS66, assembly GCF_059812225.1. Lineage (NCBI taxonomy): Bacteria > Bacillati > Actinomycetota > Actinomycetes > Mycobacteriales > Mycobacteriaceae > Mycobacterium > Mycobacterium sp. NGS66. Next base: position 550,891 of record NZ_JCALCG010000002.1, read on the forward strand.
GGTCGGGTACGGGTGGCGGGTGACGGTTTCAGCGTCGGGGTCGACCAGGAACAGCCCGGCGCCGCCGTCCGGTAACGCGGCGCTGACCACCAGCGTGTCGGCGCAGCCACCGGCCGGCACCGGGTTCTTCCGACCAGTCAACACCCACGAATCACCTTGTCGCTCAGCGGTAGTGGTGAGCTTCGAAGTGCCTTTGCGGTTCCCGGGTTCCAGGTGCGCGAAGGCCAGCAGCCGCTGTCCGGCGGCAACCTCGTCCAGCAGTTCCTTTTGCGCCTGGCTGCCGTGTTCGGCGATCAGCGAACCCGGCCCCAGCGCGGCGTGTACGACGGGTTCGGGCGCCAGCCGCCGGCCGATTTCGGTGAGCACGACCATGATCTCGATCTGGCCCGACTCGTCCGGGTCGAATCCGAGACCCAAAATGCCGATGTCGGCCAGCTGGCTCCACACCTCGCGGCTCCACCCGAGCTCGGTGTCGATGACCTTGTTGCGGCTCTCCGGATCGTAGCTGCGCGCCAGCAGGTCCCGGGTGGTGTCGCGAAGCAGGGCCTGCTCGTCGCTCAACTGAAAGTCCATGACTGCCTCACAATCCCAAAATTTTCATAGGCCCAGAATGGTGGATGCGATGATGTTGCGCTGTACTTCGTTGCTGCCGCCGTAGATCGACGTCTTGCGGTAATTGAGGTAGCGTGGCGCGCTCGTCTGGGCCCAAGGGGGAGAGGCGATTTCGTCACCGTCCACCGGCAGCGCGTCGGGTCCGGCCACCTCGACCAGCAATTCGGTGGCCACCTGCTGCAGTTGGCTGCCGCGCAGCTTCAGCACTGACGACACCGGGTTGGGTTTACCGTCCGACGAGCTCGATACCACCCGGGCCTGGGTGAGTTCCAGTGCCAACAACTCGTTTTCGGCCTCTGCCAGGCGCGCCGCGAACAGTGGATCCGCGAGCAGGCCCGTCTCTGCGGCGTGCTTCTTCACTTCGGCCAGACGCACTTTGGTGCGGCCTACCCCGGCGATCCCGGTGCGCTCGTTGCCCAGCAGGAACTTCGCGTACGTCCAGCCCTGGTTCTCTTCTCCGACAAGCTGGTCGGCGGGTACGCGCACGTCGGAGAAGAACACCTCGTTGACTTCGTGGCCACCGTCGATCGTCTTGATGGGCCGCAGCGTGATGCCCGGCGTCTTCATGTCCATGAGCAGGAACGAGATGCCGGCCTGGCGCTTGGGCGCCTGCGGATCGGTGCGCACCAAGCAGAAAATCCAGTCCGCATACTGGCCGAGCGTGGTCCAGGTCTTCTGCCCGTTGACGACGTATGTGTCGCCGTCACGGATCGCGGTAGTGCGCAGCGACGCGAGGTCGGAACCGGCCTCGGGTTCGGAAAACCCTTGGCACCACCAGATGTCCATGTTGGCGGTCGGCGGCAGGAAACGTTCCTTGATCTCCTGAGACCCGAATTCGGCAATCACCGGGCCGACCATCTTGACGTTGAAGTTCAACGGCTCCGGGACGCAGGCCAATTGCATCTCGTCCAACCAGATCTGATGCTGTGTGGGCGTCCAGTCCTTACCGCCCCATTCGACCGGCCAGTTCGGCACCGCGAGACCGTGGTCGTTGAGGATCTTGTGGCTGGTGACCATCTGCTCGCGGCTCAGCGGTGAGCCCTGACGTACCAGCTCACGCAGTTCCTCGGGGATCTGCGTGGTGTAAAAGGTGCGAAGATCGTCGCGGAAGGCGGCTTCCTCGGCTGTGAGCGCCAGTTTCATCGCAGCTCCCTGTTCTTTGGTGCAGGGCCGTGCACTCGGGGTTCCATCTTGACCGTTACTGGTGAAGTTAACCATTGTGCGCATCGCTGCCGGGCTAACGGTTGGCGGGGCGAGTGGCTGCGTTCTTGCGGTTCAATGCTGGCATGTGGCGTTCGACAACCAGGCGCCCGGTCTACATATTGTCTACACTTGCTCCATGGCTTCCGCAGACACCACAACCATCCGAGTTCGCCGACTGGACTCCGAACGCCTCCAATCGCTCGCTCGGGACCATCACACCACCGTGGTCGAAGTGCTGGGTTCCGCGATCGATGCCTTGGAACGTCAGGATTTCTTGCGCGGACTTAACCAGGATTACCAGCAGTTGCGCGAAAATCCGCAAGCGTGGCAGCAGTACCTCGCCGAGCGCCAGGAGTGGGACGCCTTGGCTTGATTTGGCGCGGAGAGGTCTACAACGTCAACCTCGGCCAACCGATCGGACACGAGCCTGGCTTCGTTCGGCCTGCCATTGTGGTTTCGGTCGACCTCCTCAACAATGGACCCGGCGGGCTCGTTGTTGTGGTTCCCGTCACCTCCGTGGCCTACGGGTTGCGCAGCCACATCGAGGTCGAGCCGGGCAGTAGCGGATTGGGCCATACGTCATATGCGCGCTGCGACCAGCTCCGGGTCATTTCCATCGAACGTTTGGCCTCTCGGCTCGGCGTAATCGGGCTCGACCAGCTTCGATCCATCGACCAGGCATTACGATTCGTGCTCGACTTGTGAAGGTGTCCGGTCGTTTGATCCGTTACTGAGCCGCGGACGTCGTGACGCGCGTGTGCTCGCTAGCGGTGGCCGAGACGAAATTTACCTAGGGGGCGGATGCTTTTCACAGCCTCGGTTTAATCCACAACCGCATTCGTTGGGGGCCTCGGTCGGAGCCTTCGTATCGGTGGCCGCACCTACGGTCGGCGCATGCAAACAGAATTGCCCGCCCAGCGGCTACAGCGGCGATTAGGCGCCGATCCGGACGCCGACTCAGCCACCGGTGACGCTCATGAACCGGAAGAGGACCAGAACTCGTTGCTGCCACGCTGGCTTCCCGACGCGTCCGATGGCGGAGGCTGGCTGGCCAAGGTGCGCGCCGATCCTGGCCGCGCGGGTGCCATCGCCTTGGCTGTAGTGGCCGCGGTTGCGGTGCTGGTCACGGTGTTCACCGTGATGCGAGACCGGCCCGCCCCGGTGATGTCGGCGAAACTTCCTCCGGTGCAGCCTCTTTCATCGGCGAGCCCTCGTTCGTCGGCCAGTCCGAGCGCCGGCGCGGACCGGCCCGTCGTGGTCAGCGTGGTCGGCCTGGTGCACAAGCCAGGACTGGTGACCCTGACGCCCGGGGCGCGGATCGCCGATGCGCTGCAGGCCGCGGGCGGAGCAGTCGACGGCGCCGACACGATCGGGTTGAACATGGCCCGTCCGCTGGGCGATGGCGAGCAGATCGTGGTCGGGCTGGCCCCGCTGTCGGGGCAGCCGAAGGCGCTCGGGAGCACAGTGAGCCCGGGCACGGCCGCTGCACCGGCGTCCGGCCAGACTGAACCTTCGAAGGCTTCAACCAAGCCGAAGAGCGGTGAGGTGCTCGACCTCAACACCGCGACTGCAGAACAGCTGGACGCGCTGCCCGGGGTCGGGCCCGTCACCGCCGCCGCCATCGTGGCGTGGCGGCAGTCTCACGGAAAGTTCACCAGCGTCGACCAGCTAGCCGAAGTCGACGGCATCGGGCCGGCGCGGCTGGAGAAACTGCGTGCCCTGGTCCGTGTCTGACGTCGGTGTCTTACCGCGGCGAGCCGGGATCGGCGCGACTCGATGTGCGCCTGGTGCCCGCCGCGCTCACGAGCTGGATGGTGACTGCCGCCGGGATCGTGTGGCCGGTGGGCCGGGTGCTCGCGTGGTGCTGCTTGCTGCTGGCCATCGCGTCGGTTTTGGTGTGGTGGCGCGCGGTGCGTGGGGCGCGGATTGCGGCCATCGGCGCTGGCTTGGCGGCGGTTGGTGTCGTGGGCGCCGGGTTCGGGCTCGCGATCTCGTTGCGTGCCGATGCGGTCGCTCGCCACCCGATCACGGCCGCGTTTGGCGCTGCCGTTCCGGTGACCGTGACTCCCAGTGAGACCGCGGTGTCCCTGGGCTCTGGTCGTCTAATGTTTCGCGCGACGTTGCAGCGCCTACGCGACGACGAAATGTCCGGACGCATAGTGGTTTTCGCCCGTGTCTCGGAACTCGGCGACGTCATGGTCGGTCAACCGATTCGATTCACCGCGCGCATCAGCCGTCCTAAGCGGCATGATCTGACGGTCGCGGTCCTCAATGCGACCGGGCGGCCGACCGCAGGCGAGGCCAGTGCTGTTCAGCGCGCCGCCCATGCCGTTCGCGGCCGGTTCGCGGGGGCTGTCCGACAGGTGTTGCCCGCCGACGAGGCTGCGATGCTCCCCGCCCTGGTACTCGGTGACACCTCGGCGGTCACGGTCACGACCAGCCGCGACTTCAAGGCGGCGGGCATGACGCACTTGACGGCGGTGTCGGGCGCCAACGTGACGATTGTGTGCGGTGCGGTGCTGTTCTCGTCGCGGCTGATCGGCCCACGCTTTGCCGTACCGCTCGCCGCGCTGGCGCTGGTGGGGTTCGTCATTGTCGTGCAGCCGACGGCCAGTGTGTTACGGGCCGCAGTGATGGGCGCGATCGCCCTGGCTGCCGTGCTGTCTTCCCGTCGGCGCCAGGCAATTCCGGCGTTGTGCGCCACGGTGCTGTTGTTGATGGCGGTTGCGCCGCAGCTGGCGGTCGACGTCGGTTTCGCGCTGTCCGTTGTGGCGACCGGCGCGCTGGTGGTCATCGCGCCCGTCTGGTCACGCCGCCTGGTGAGGCGCGGCTGTCCCAAACCGCTGGCGGATGCCCTGGCCGTCGCGCTGGCGGCGCAGGTGGTGACCGCGCCGTTGGTAGCGGCGATCTCCGGCCGGTTCAGTGTCGTGGCGGTGTTGGCCAACCTTGCGGTCGCGGCCCTCATACCGCCGATCACCGTGCTCGGTACCGCCGCCGCCGTGTTGTGCGGGCTGTGGCCCGCCGCTGCCCAGCTATTGATCCGGTTCACCGGTCCCGAGCTGTGGTGGGTGCTAGGTGTTGCGCACTGGGCGGCCGGCATGCCGGGCGCGACGGTGCCCGTTCCAAAGGGCGTCCCGGGAGTACTGGTCGTCGGCGGCGTCACCGTGCTGGTGGTGGCTCTGTGGCGGTGGCGGTGGTTTCGGGTGGCGGCGGGTGCGGCAGCCGCGACGGCTGCCGTATGCCTGGTGGCCTGGTGGCTGTCGGGCTAGCAGACCGCGAAAGGGCAGATTAAAAGCGCTAGCATGATATCTTTTGGCGTGGCGCAGATACTCATACGGAAACTCGACGACGACACTAAAGCAAAGCTGCAGCGGCTGGCTCGCCAGCACGGACGCAGCACTGAAGAGGAAGTCCGGGATATTCTGCGGAACGCTGTCCGGAATGTCGACGATCCACCTCAGCGGCTGGGGTCCCAAATCGCGTCGCGCTTCAGCCGGGTGGGACTGAGTGGCGAGATTCCAGAGGTGCGCGGACAGTCCGCGCAACCGGCGCAATTCGAGTCATGATCCTGCTGGATACCAACGTGCTCTCCGCACTGATGCGGACCACACCGGATCCTGTCGTGCTCGACTGGCTCGACAACCAGCCAGTCGAATCGATCTGGACTACGTCCATAGCGGTCTTTGAGATCCGTGCTGGCATAGAGCTTTTGGAGCGCGGACGGCGTCGAAAGCAGCTCGAGCAGGCCTTTACCAAGCTGTTGACCGACGATCTCAGCGGGCGGGTTCAAACCTTCGATCAGGCGGCTGCCGTCGCAGCCGCGAGCATAGCGGCCAGCCGCCAACGCGCAGGTCGAGTAGCGGAGTTTCGTGATGTTCAGATCGCCGGCATCGCAGTTGCTCGTCATGCGACTTTGGCGACTCGCAACCCCCGTCACTTCGAAGGCACGGGCGTCGACCTGATCGACCCGTGGAATTGACCCGTTAGAGGCCACTTCAGCCATCAGGGCGGGCGCGGCTTTCCTCTAACGGGGCGCACCATTCCGATGGCTATCAGCACCGGGCCGACCACGAGAAAGAGCACCCCAACCTTCAACAGGATGTGGAGCCCAAACAGGAGTCCGGCGACGAGAAGAATGATGCCCAGGAGGACCAGAACCGCCCCGTCTGCTTAAAGGTCGCGGTTACCGTTTCGGCCGGTATGTCACACGAAGCGCCGGTGACTCGCACCGGCGTCTTCGCCGTTTCGGTGTACTCACCGCCCCACTGGCTCAGCTCGACGGTTGCCGGCGCGCCATACGTCACATTCCAGTCCCCGACGATCGGGTCGGAATTTGGCGCCGCTGAGACGTTGGCGCCGCTCGCAGAGATCACAGCACACGCGGCCGCCGCGACGAGGCTCTTCAGTGAATTACGGCGGTTCACAGCAGCCTCCAAGCAACCTCATATCTGAGTCAAACCTGCAGGAACACACGATAAGTCCGGCACAGGCCGGTTTGCGCCGAGGTCGTGGAAATTTGTTGCACCCTATCGGCGTCAACCACCAGCGCGTCACACCCACATGACACGATCGTGGGATGAGCGAACCGTCGCCGTTGCACCTGGTCCTGGGAGACGAGGAACTGCTGGTCGAGCGGGCGGTGGGGGAACTGCTGAAATCGGCGCGGCAGCACGCCGGGACCGACGACGTACCCGTCAATCGCATGCGCGCCGGTGATGTGACCACCCACGAGCTGGCCGAACTGCTCAGCCCGTCGCTGTTCGCCGACGAACGGATCGTCGTGCTGGAGGCCGCCGGGGACGCCGGCAAGGACGCGACCGCCATCATCACGTCCGCGGCGGCCGACATCCCGTCGGGCACCGTGCTGGTGGTGGTTCACTCAGGTGCCGGACGAGCGAAAGCCCTGGCCGGCGAGCTGCAAAAACTCGGCGCCACCGTGCACCCCTGCGCGAAGATCACCAAGCTCAGCGAGCGCATCGACTTCCTCCGCAACGAGTTCCGCTCCGTAGGCGTCAAGGTTGACGACGAGACCGTCACCGCCCTGCTCGACGCCGTCGGCTCGGACGTTCGGGAACTCGCGGCGGCGTGTTCCCAACTGGTCGCCGACACCGCGGGCAACGTCGACCCAGACGCGGTCCGGCGCTATCACAGCGGCAAAGCCGACGTGAAGGGCTTCGACATCGCGGATAAGGCCGTGTCCGGCGACGTAGCGGGAGCCGCCGAGGCGCTGCGGTGGGCGATGATGCGCGGCGAACCGCTGGTGGTCTTGGCCGACGCGCTGGCCGAAGCAATCCACACGATCGGCCGGGTGGGTCCGCTCTCCGGTGATCCCTACCGGCTGGCCGCCCAAGTCGGGATGCCGCCGTGGCGGGTGCAGAAGGCCCAGAAACAGGCCCGGCGCTGGTCGCGCGACAAGGTGGCAACCGCGATGAAAGTGGTGGCGGAGCTCAACGCCAATGTCAAGGGAGCCGTCGCGGACGCCGACTACGCCCTGGAATCCGCGGTCAGAAAGGTCGCTGAGCTGGCCCGGAGTTGACGGCTCAGCCGAGCTTGTTCAGGGTGCGCGCCAGCGCCGACTTCTTGTTGGCCGCCTGGTTCTTGTGGATGACACCCTTGCTGGCGGCCTTGTCCAGCTTGCGGTTGGTCGACACCAGTAGTTCGGCGGCCTTGTCTTTGTCGCCGGTGTTGGCGGCTTCGCGGAAGGCGCGGACAGCGGTACGCAGCGAGGACTTCACCGACTTGTTGCGCATCCGCGCGCGCTCGTTCGTGCGGTTGCGCTTCTGCTGCGACTTGATGTTGGCCACGCGTCTGTGTTCCTGTCTGTCCCTGCGTTGATTCGGCGACTTGACCGGGCGCTCAATGCCCCGTTCGCGACTGCCCAGGTTATCAGTCGGTTACGTTTTCTCCCAAAAAGGGAACTCGTCGCCTGCCACGACGCCGATCTGAGGCAGCATCTGAAAAGTGAGTCTTCCGAACCAGCTGGAGGAGACCAAGCAAGGGTCGCGCCGCCGCACACGCGCGCGTTCGGAACGCATCTTCGATGGATACAACACGTCGGACTCCTACTCCAACGCGTTCGATGAGATGTTCGATGCCCAGGGCAATGTCCGTGGCCCTTACAAAGGCATCTACGCCGAACTCGCCCCCGCCGACGCCTCCGATCTGAAGGCCCGGGCCGACGCCCTGGGCCGCGCCTTCATCGACCAGGGCATCACGTTCTCGCTGTCTGGCCAGGAACGGCCTTTCCCGCTGGATCTGGTACCCAGGGTGATCTCGGCATCGGAGTGGACCCGGCTGGAGCGCGGCATCACCCAACGCGTCAAGGCCCTCGAGATGTACCTCGACGACATCTACGGCGACCAGGAAATCCTGCGCGACGGCGTGATACCGCGGCGGCTGGTGACCTCCTGTGAGCACTTTTATCGCGAGGCCATGGGAATCGTGCCACCCAACGGCGTGCGAATCCACGTCGCCGGCATCGACCTGATCCGCGACGAACGCGGCGACTTCCGGGTGCTGGAGGACAATCTGCGTTCTCCGTCGGGCGTGTCCTACGTCATGGAGAACCGGCGCACCATGGCGCGGGTCTTCCCGAACCTGTTCGCCACCCATCGGGTTCGTACCGTCGACGATTACTCGTCGCACCTGCTGCGGGCATTGCGCAATTCGGCGGCCACCAACGAGGCCGACCCCACGGTCGTGGTGCTGACCCCGGGTGTCTACAACTCGGCCTATTTCGAGCACTCGCTGCTCGCCCGGCAGATGGGCGTCGAGCTGGTCGAAGGCCGCGACCTGTTCTGCCGTGACAACCAGGTGTACATGCGCACCACCGAGGGCGAGCGTCAGGTCGACGTCATCTACCGGCGCATCGACGACGCTTTCCTGGACCCACTGCAGTTCCGGCCCGACTCCGTGCTCGGGGTGGCCGGCCTGGTCAACGCGGCGCGGGCGGGCAATGTGGTGATCTCCTCCGCGATCGGCAACGGTGTCGGCGACGACAAGCTCGTCTACACCTATGTGCCGACGATGATCGAGTACTACCTCGGCGAGAAGCCGGTGCTGGCCAACGTGGAAACGTTCCGGTGCTGGCTGGACGACGAACGCGAAGAGGTGCTGGACCGCATCCGCGAATTGGTGCTCAAGCCGGTCGAGGGATCCGGCGGCTACGGCATCGTGTTCGGTCCGGAAGCCTCGGACAAAGAGCTGGCGGCCGTCAGCAAGAAGGTCCGCGACGATCCGCGCAGCTGGATCGCCCAGCCGATGATGGAACTTTCGACGGTGCCGACCCGTATCGAGGGGTCGTTGGCGCCGCGCTACGTCGACCTGAGGCCGTTCGCGGTCAACGACGGCAACGACGTGTGGGTGCTGCCCGGCGGGCTGACGCGGGTGGCCCTGGTGGAGGGCTCGCGGGTGGTCAACTCCAGTCAGGGTGGCGGCTCCAAGGACACCTGGGTGCTGGCGCCGCGCACGTCGGCCGCCGAGCGTGAGCTGGGCGCCGCCAAGGTGGTGCGCTCGCTGCCGCGGCCCCTGCCCGCGCAGCAGCCGGATGGTTCGCAGGCCGCCCAGCAGCCGGGGGCGGGACAACCCGAACAGCAGCAACAGCAGAAAGCGATCGACTGATGCTTGCTCGCAACGCCGAAGCGATGTACTGGATCGGCCGCTACGTCGAACGCGCCGACGACACCGCCCGCATCCTCGACGTCGCCGTACACCAACTGCTCGAGGATTCCAGCGTCGACCCGGATCATGCGTCCCGGCTGCTGCTGCGGGTCTTGGGCATCGAGCCTCCGGACGAGCCGCTGGACGTGTGGTCGTTGACCGACCTGGTCGCCTTCAACCCGAACACCCAGGGCGGCTGCTCGATCGTCGACGCGATCTCGGCGGCGCGGGAAAACGCAAGGTCGGCAAGAGAAGTCACGTCCAGCGAAACCTGGGAGTGCATCAACACCACCTACCACGCGCTGCCGGAACGCGAACGTGCCGCCAAACGCCTTGGGCCGCATGAGTTTTTGTCGTTCATCGAAAGTCGGGCGGCGATGTTCGCGGGCCTGGCCGACTCCACCCTCTCCCGCGATGACGGATACCGCTTCATGGTGCTGGGCCGCGCGATCGAGCGAGTGGACATGACCGTGCGGCTGCTGCTGTCCCGGGTGGGCGACAGCGCATCTTCGCCGGCATGGGTGACGCTGCTGCGCTCCGCGGGTGCGCATGACACATACCTGCGCACCTATCGCGGGGTGCTGGACGCTGGGCGGGTGGTCGAGTTCATGATGCTTGACCGGCTGTTCCCGCGGTCGGTCTTCTTCTCGTTGCGGCTGGCCGAACACAACCTCGAGGAGCTGCTGCACAACCCGCAGAGCCGGATCGGGGCCACCACTGAAGCGCAGCGGCTGCTCGGTCAGGCCCGCAGTGAGCTGGAATTCGTCCAGCCCGGCGTGTTGCTGGAATCGCTGGAAAACCGCTTGGCCGCCCTGCAGAGAACCTGCCGCGACGTCGGAGATGCGGTGGCGCTGCAGTACTTCCACGCCGCGCCTTGGGTCGCTTGGTCGGACGCCGGCCAGCGCGGGCAACTGCTGACCAGGCAAGGAGAGTCCTGATGTGGCGGATACGCGTGGTGCACACCACCGGATACGCCTACCAGGCGCCGGTGACGGCCTCCTACAACGAAGCTCGGCTGACACCGATCTCCAACACCCGGCAGAACGTCATCCTCAACCGGATAGAAACCGTCCCCGCCACCCGGTCCTACCGCTATACCGACTATTGGGGCACTGCCGTAACGGCTTTCGACCTGCACGCGCCGCACACCGAACTGACCGTGACGTCCTCGTCGGTCGTCGAAACGGAACGTCCGGAGCCGCCGACGGCCAAGACCAGCTGGGAAGAGCTGCAGTCGATGGCCGTGATCGACCGGTTCGACGAAGTGCTGCGGCCCACCGCATACACCCCGACAAGCAAACGCGTTGCCGCGGTGGGTAAACGGATCATGAAGTACCACGACCCCAGGGAAGCCGTCGTCGCCGCGGCCCGATGGGCCCGCAACGAGTTGGAGTATCTTTCGGGGACCACCGGTGTGCACTCGTCCGGGCTCGACGCGCTGGAGCAGGGCAAGGGCGTCTGCCAGGACTTCGCACACCTGACTCTGATTCTCTTGCGCAGCATGGGAATTCCGGGACGCTACGTGTCAGGATATCTGCACCCCAAACGCGACGCCGTCGTCGGCAAGACCGTTGACGGCCGCAGCCACGCCTGGATCCAAGCCTGGACCGGTAGTTGGTGGAACTACGACCCGACCAATGACACCGAAATCACCGAGCAGTATGTGAATGTCGGTGTCGGCCGCGACTACGCGGACGTGTCGCCGCTGAAGGGCATCTACTCGGGGCAGGGAGCGACGGACCTGGACGTAGTCGTGGAGACGACGCGGCTGGCCTGAATCATGGACCAGGCGCGCTCGCGGCCGATCGGCAACCCGCTGGTGGCGCTTTCGGTCGCGGGTATCGGGTTGCTATTCGGTGGGCTTGCTGCCGGGGTGGCGCTCGGCGGCGTGATGCCGTTGCCTTATGGGCCGCTGGCGCCGATCCAGGAGTACGTGCATCATCACCCGGGCGCAGTGCGGGTCATCGCCGTGGCGATGTTCACGTCGGCGGTGCCGTTGGCGGGCTATGCCGCCGTGGCCAGTGCCCGGCTGCGGCAGCTCGGCCTGACCGGGCCCCGACCGACGGTCGTGCTGACCGGGGGCATCCTGGCGGCCGGCTTCCTGGCACTTGCCGGCTTGGTGGGTTGGACGCTTACCCGCGCAGAAGTCAGCGCGGACGCCGGACTTGTCCGGGCGCTTTACGTCCTGGTGTTTCTGATCGGCGGTCCCGGGCACATCGTCGCGCTGGGTGTGCTGGTCGGCGGGCTGGCGGCTGGCCTCGGCCTACTTCCGAAACCGGTCGCGTGGATCGGCGTGGCGATTGCGGCGCTGGCCGGATCGGCGACGGCGGTGCTGGTCTGGACGCAGCTGGGCCCGATTCTTCCGATTGCTCGCGTGTTGACGCTGGCTTGGCTGGTGGTGGCCGGTGCGCTACTGCCGCGCCCGGATCTCGACGCGATGTAGGTCGTCACCGAGCTCGATCCGCCCGCTGAACTCCGCTGCGGCCAGCGCCCGCCACTGCTCTTCTTGGCCCGGCGCGATGCCCGGCACATAGTGCGTCATGACCAGGGTGCCCACCCCCGCGCGGGCGGCCGTCGCGGCCGCTTCCTGCACCGACGAGTGATAGTCGCAAACGTCCTTGATCCGCTGCTGGGGAGCATGGGTGAGAAGGTCTTTGCGAATCACCGTGTGCACCAACGCGTCTGCCCCGGCGGACAGTTCGTCCAGGGTGGCGCAGGGCACGGTGTCGCCGGCCAGCACCACTGACGCGCCGTCGGCTTGGACCCGAAACCCGATGGTGGGTGCCACCGGTCGGTGATCGGTGGGAGCCACCCGGATCGTCACGCCGTCGGCGGCCCACACCGGGCCCTCGGTATGTTCGCGGACGTCGACCGGCGGCGGCGCGGTCAAGTCGGCATGGTGGGCGATGCGGTAGCCGATGTCGCGGCCGAACGCGTGCAGCGTGGCGTCGACGGTTTCGGCGGTGCCCGGCGGCCCGATGATCTGCAGCGGTGCAGGATCGGCCGCGAAGTTGGTGACCCAGCGCGTGATCAGCACGTCGCCGAGATCGGCGATGTGGTCGCTGTGCAAATGCGTGAGCAGCAGGGCCGACAGCCCGGCGGCTCCCACCCCGACGGCCGCCGCGCGCTGCAACACACCACGCCCACAGTCCACCAAAAACACCTGCCCGCCGGCCCGTACCAGGGTCGACGGTCCGGCGCGGTTCGGGTCGGGGATGGGACTGCCGGTTCCCAGCAGGGTGATTTCGATCATGGCACCTATCCTTGCCCTTTCAGGCCCCGTCTGGCCTGCACCGACGGTCACAATTGGCGATGTGTTCTTTCGTGTCGGGTGAGTTAGCCGTAGCCTGGTGTGAAGCAGATCACCGGCGGCTGGAGGCCTTAATGCGGATCGCGGACGTCTTGCGGAACAAAGGCGCGGCGGTGACCACGATCAACCCTGACGCGACGGTCCGCGAACTGCTCGCCGGCCTGGCCGAGCAGAACATCGGCGCCATGGTGGTAATGGGCCCGGAAGGCGTCGTCGGCATCGTCTCGGAACGAGACGTGGTGCGGGAGTTGCATACCCACGGCGCCAGCGTGCTGTCGCGCCCGGTGTCCAAGATCATGACCACCGAGGTCGCCACTTGCACCAAATCCGACACGGTGGACAGCCTCAGCGTGCTGATGACCACGAACCGGGTGCGCCATGTGCCGGTGATGGACGGCAAGAAACTCATCGGCATCGTCAGCATCGGCGACGTCGTCAAGACGCGGATGCAGGAACTCGAGGCCGAACAGCAACAGCTGCAGTCCTATATCACTCAGGGCTGATCCTCGCCGAACGTGCTCTCAGGGCGAGAATTCGGCAATTTTCCCGCCGTGATTGCACGTTCGGCGAAACCCGACTCTCAACGCCAGGAGTAGTCGGCGCGCAGCCGTGCGGCGACCACATCGAAGACCTCGCGGTCCAAAATCGCGCCCTCCCGACGAATGCTCTCCTCGGGCACATCGAGCACCCGATCCAGCCGCACCCAGCTCTCCCTGCCCTCGTAATCCCAACTGCCACTACCGATTTTGACCCAGTCGCGGTCGCCGTCATGGCGCTCCTGACTGGACACCATCAGCCCCAGCAGGACGCTGCGGTCACGACCCACGACGAGCACCGGCCGGTCCTTGCCGCGGGTCGGGTCCTCCTCGTAGACCACCCAGGTCCAGACGATCTCGCCGGGATCGGCCCGCCCGTCCAGATTGGGGGCGTACACCAGTTTGCGGGCCCGCTGCGCGGTGGGAAAGCTGGTTTTGCTCACCGGCCGCCCCGCGGTGATTTCGGTCTGCGGTTGCGGTGTGACGGCGGAGATGACGTTGACGGTGACCTTGACGACCTGCTGAAGTTCACGCAGGACGGCCTGCGAATTCTGCAGTTGGCGGGCAAGCTTGGGAGCCCTGTTGGACACCAGGTTCTCAGCGAACTGCTGCAGCGTCTTCCACTGTGACTTGCGAGCGGACGACATATTCGCAGCATAGACGTGAGCGGTTCGATGCGGCCGTGTCCCAGATAGGCTGGACGGGCCGCACGCATCGTCAGCCCAGGAGATTCCCATCAGCAGTTTCGCCGACAAGACCTTCACCGCGCCGGCGCAGATTCGGAACTTCTGCATCATCGCTCATATCGATCACGGCAAGTCCACGCTGGCCGATCGGATGCTGCAGTTGACCGGCGTCGTCGACGAGCGGTCGATGCGGGCCCAGTACCTGGATCGGATGGACATCGAGCGCGAGCGCGGCATCACCATCAAGGCCCAGAACGTGCGGCTGCCTTGGCGCGTTGACGAAACCGATTACGTCTTGCACCTGATCGACACCCCCGGCCACGTCGACTTCACGTACGAAGTGTCGCGGGCGCTGGAGGCCTGCGAAGGGGCGGTGCTGCTGGTCGACGCCGCCCAGGGCATCGAGGCGCAAACCCTGGCCAACCTCTACCTCGCGCTGGACCGCGACCTGCACATCATCCCGGTGCTCAACAAGATCGACCTGCCCGCTGCCGATCCGGACCGCTACGCCGGTGAGATCGCACACATCATCGGCTGCGAGCCCCACGACGTATTGCGGGTGTCCGGCAAGACCGGGGAGGGTGTGGCCGACCTGCTCGACCATGTAGTACGCGAGGTGCCGCCGCCGCGGGGCGACGCCGACGCGCCCACTCGCGCCATGATCTTCGACTCCGTCTACGACATCTACCGCGGCGTGGTGACCTATGTGCGCGTGGTCGACGGCAAGATCAGCCCTCGCGAGCGCATCGCGATGATGTCCACCGGTGCGACCCACGAACTGCTCGAGGTCGGCATCGTCTCGCCCGAACCCAAGCCCAGCGAGGGCCTCGGTGTCGGGGAGGTCGGCTATCTGATCACCGGCGTCAAAGACGTCCGCCAGTCCAAGGTCGGCGACACCGTGACGACGGCCCGCCACGGTGCCAAGGAGGCGCTGACCGGTTACCGCGAACCCAAGCCGATGGTCTATTCGGGGTTGTATCCCGTCGACGGCTCCGAGTACCCCAACCTGCGCGACGCACTGGACAAGCTGCAACTCAACGACGCGGCGCTGACCTATGAGCCGGAAACCTCGGTGGCGCTGGGCTTCGGGTTCCGCTGCGGCTTCCTTGGACTGCTGCACATGGAGATCACGCGCGAGCGCCTGGAGCGCGAGTTCGACCTGGACTTGATCTCGACCTCGCCGAACGTGGTGTATCGCGTAACGAAGGAAGACGGCACCGAGATACTCGTGACCAACCCGTCGGACTGGCCTGAAGGCAAAATCCGCACGGTCTACGAGCCGGTCGTCAAGACGACAATCATCGCGCCCAGCGAATTCATCGGCACCATCATGGAACTGTGCCAGTCGCGGCGCGGCGAACTCGGCGGCATGGACTACCTGTCGCCCGAGCGGGTGGAACTGCGCTACACCATGCCGCTGGGCGAGATCATCTTCGACTTCTTCGACTCGCTGAAATCGCGGACCCGTGGCTACGCCAGCCTCGACTACGAAGAGGCCGGCGAGCAGGAGGCACAACTGGTCAAGGTCGACATACTGCTGCAGGGCGAGGCCGTCGACGCGTTCAGTGCGATCGTGCATAAGGATTCGGCGTTCGCCTATGGCAACAAGATGACCACCAAGCTCAAGGAGCTGATTCCGCGCCAGCAGTTCGAGGTGCCGGTGCAGGCGGCCATCGGGTCGAAAATCATTGCGCGCGAGAATATTCGGGCGATTCGCAAAGATGTGCTGTCCAAGTGCTATGGCGGTGACATCACCCGCAAACGCAAACTTCTGGAAAAGCAGAAGGAAGGCAAGAAGCGGATGAAGACCATCGGGCGCGTCGAGGTGCCGCAGGAAGCGTTCGTCGCCGCGCTGTCTACCGACGCCGGGGGCGAAAAGGGCAAGAAATAGCGAGCACTGGCCTACGATAGGCCGACAGAAGGGACAACGAATTGGGCAACGGTGAGGTTCGTCCGCGGCCGCGAATCGATGTATGGTTGCCGGTCCTCTTGTTGAGCGTGGCGGCGCTGGGCTGGTGGTGGTCAGCGGTCACCTCCGGTGACATGAGTGATCACGGCATGTCCATGGAAGCCATGCCTCCCATGCCTTTTGACGCGTTCCTCGTCGGCTGGGTGGTCATGCTGGCGGCGATGATGCTTCCCGCGATCCTGCCGGTTGTCCGCCAGTATGCCCGCACCGCCATCGGCAGCACCGCGTCGGTGATCGTCTTCATCGCCGGGTACCTTGCGCTGTGGAGCGCCGCGGGCATTCCCGCTTTTCTGGCCTGGAGCGGCCTCAATCACCCAGTGGCACAGGCGCATCCGTGGGCTGGACGGGTGGCCGGCGCCGTCGCTGTGGCCGCCGGCCTATATCAGCTCACACCGCTGAAGGCGATGTGCCTGCGAGACTGCCGTTCGCCGATCTCCGAATCCGTGCGTGCCGGAAGGCGACCCGACCGTCCGGTGGGGGCACTCCTGGCCGGCGGCCGCTACGGCATGGTTTGTCTCGGCTCCTGCTGGATGCTGATGACGCTGCTGATCGCCTTCGGCACAATGCAATTGGCGTGGATGGTGGCGATCGCGGTGCTCATCTGGTTGGAGAAAGTCTCCGATTTGGGCGATCGGCTCCGGGGCGTGACGGCGGCGATCCTCATACTTCTCGGGGTCGTATTGCTGGTCCACCCCGCGTTGGTCAGCCACCTCGCCTGATGGCGACAAGTATGGCCGAGCCTCGCCTGCCTACACCGGGGCGTTGGCGGGCTGGAAGGTGCCGGAACTGTCGGCTTCCTCCTCCGCCCGGATCACGTGCACGACCGCGTTGATCAACGCCAGGTGGGTGAACGCCTGCGGGAAGTTGCCCAGATGCCGGCCGGTTCGCGGCTCGATCTCCTCGGCGTAGAGGTGCAGTGGGCTGGCGTACGCCAGTAACCGTTCGCACAGCCGCTTGGCTCGGGTCACCTCACCGATCTCGACCAGCGCCGACACCAGCCAGAACGAGCAGATGGTGAAGGTGCCTTCCTCACCGGACAGCCCGTCGTCGGTTTCCTCGACCCGGTACCGCAGC
The DNA here is from genome assembly GCF_059812225.1 of Mycobacterium sp. NGS66. Lineage (NCBI taxonomy): Bacteria > Bacillati > Actinomycetota > Actinomycetes > Mycobacteriales > Mycobacteriaceae > Mycobacterium > Mycobacterium sp. NGS66. The sequence goes on from NZ_JCALCG010000002.1 coordinate 567,940, forward strand.
ACCAGACCTTCCTCGGTGAGTTCGTCGGCGATGGCCAGCACCGTATTGCGCACCCGCGGGTCGTCGGGCGGCAGGAACCGCGTCAGCACCACCAGCAGCAGCGAGGCGTCCAGCGCGTCGTCGCCGTAGCGCTGGGTCAACACACCGCGGGAATCCACCCCGTGCTTGAGGATGTCGGCTTTGATTTCCTCGGCGATCTTCCGCCATTGCTGCGCATAGCTGACCTCGCCCTGACGCTCGGCCAGCTTCGCGCCGCGGTCCAGCGCCACCCAGCACATCACCTTCGACGACGTGAAGTGCTGCGGCTCTCCGCGCACCTCCCAGATTCCGCGGTCGGGCTCGCGCCAGTGCTTAATCGCCTCTTCGACCTGCTTCTTCAGCACCGGCCACAGCGTCTCCGGGACTTGTTCGCGCGACTTTGCGTGCAGGTAGAAGGAGTCCAGGACCGAACCCCAGATGTCGTGCTGGTCTTGGTTGTAGGCGCCGTTGCCGATCCGCACCGGACGCGCGTGGTCGTAGCCCGACAGATGATGCAACTCCTCTTCGACCAGGCTGCGCTCGCCACCGACGCCGTACATCACCTGCAGCGGGTGGCGTTCGCCGTTGTTGGCGCCGGACACGTCGGCGATGAACGCGAAGAAGTCGTCGGCCTCGCGGTCCAGTCCCAACGTGTAGAGCCCCCACAGCGCGAAGGTCGAATCGCGAATCCACGCGTAGCGGTAATCCCAATTGCGTACTCCGCGAGGCGTTTCCGGAAGCGAGGTGGTGCTGGCCGCCAGTAGCGCGCCGGTGGGCGAGTAGGTCAGCCCCTTCAGCGTGAGCGCGCTGCGCTGCAGATAGGCCCGCCACGGGTGATCGGGGAAGTTGCCGATGTTGATCCATTGCCGCCAGCACTCGGTGGTCTGCCACATCTTGTCGGCGGCCTCTTCGTAGGTCTGCGGCGGCGGATGTTTGGTCCAGCTCAGCGCGACGAAGATGTCGTCGCCCTCTTTCATCCGGGTCCGAGCGCGCGCTTCCCGTCCTTCCAGGCCGATGCGCAGGTTGGTGGTCAGCCGCAGCGTCGGGTGCTCGTCCGGTTGCTTGCTCGCGCGGGCTACGGCCTCGCCGTAGGCGTTGGCCGAGTATTCCCAGGTGGCGCCGATGCGGTGGTAGTCGAAAGCCGGCTCGCAGCTCATCATCAGCTCGACGGTGCCGCTGACGCAGCGCACCGTGCGCAGCAGGATGTGCTCGGCGTCCCAGTCCATCGGGGTGCGACGGTGCGTTCTCGATCGCCGGTCGATGTCGTGCCACTTGCCCATCACCAGCGCGTCGCGCACGATCAGCCACCCGGTGTGGGTCTGCCAGGTGGTCTCCATGATCAGGCTGCCAGGCAGGTAGCGCCGCGCCGACGGCACCGAGACGCCGTAGGGGCCCAACCGGAAATGGCCGGCGCTGCGGTCCAGGATCGCACCGAACACACTCGGCGAGTCCGGACGGGGCACGCACAGCCATTCCACCGATCCGGCCGGCGATATCAGGCAGGTGGTTTCCCAGTCCGACAGGAAGGCGTAGTCGGCGATCGGCGGAAACGGGTTACGCAGCGTCGAACTCGAGGTGTAGGGCGTGGGCAAGCTGAAGTCGACGGCCCGGGCAGCGGTCGCTTGAAGCGCTTCGGCCTCATGGACCTCGACTGCGGGGGCCGTTGAGTTGGCAGGCTGGTCGGCGGGTTCGGCTTGCAGCACCATCCCGACATCATCATCTGTCGACGCGCCCGCCGTCCATCATTTGCCGCGAGTAGTGCTGGCCGGGCGCCTGGCGTACCGAGGCGCGTGCTCGGACAGCGGACCGATGGCCACCATGTAGCCGACGGACCGTCGCAACACCGGCGACCGTGCGACCGTCCGCACTGCTCGTGGCGGCGGCCGGTCTCTGCCGTCCACCGCAACGGCGACCACGTTCGCATGGATCGCGCGCTGTGCCGCCTGCAGAATCGCGGTCGGGATCCAGCGGCGCGCCTGCACCCGGGCCAGCTGCCGCGTGGACACCCGCCCGGCCCGCAGCGGCCCGGCCAGCATCCGCGCGGCGGCGACCGCGTCGGCCACCGCCAGGTTGATGCCGACGCCGCCGACTGGCGACATGGCATGCGCGGCATCGCCGATACAGAGCAGCCCGTTGCAGTACCAACGACGAAGCCGATTCAGTTGCACATCAAGCAATTTCACGTCGTCGAAGGACTTCAACGTGTCGACTCGGTCAGCCAGCCAGGGCACCATGCCGACCAGGGCGCGGTGTAACGCCTCGATACCCTCAGACCGCAGCTCCGCGTCGGTTCCCTTCGGGATGATGTAGGCGATCTGGTAATACTCGCCCCGGTCGATCAGGATGGTCGCGTGCCCGGCGCTGAATGTGCCGGCGAGTCCCACCGGATCGTCGGGGCGGCGGGGTAACCGGAACCACCACACATCCATCGGGGCGCCGAAGGTTCGCGGCGCGAGACCGACCGCCGAGCGCACGGTCGACGAGCGTCCGTCGCAGGCCACCGTCAGGTCGGCGTGCATCTGCTTGACTGCGGCTTCGGTGCCGCCATGGGCGCGATCACGATAGGTGACGCCGACGATCCGATTGCCGTCGCGAATCACGCCCGTGACTTCGGTGCTGCGCATCAACCGGAAGCTCGGCTCCGCTTCCGCGGCGGCGGCCAGCAGCTCTAAGAAATCCCACTGAGGCACCAGGGCGATGTGCTGATGAGCGCCCGGCAACCGGGTCAGGTCGAGGTCTACGGCCTGACCTTGCAGCCGCATTCGGGCGGTGCCGATCAGGCGGTGTGGAATTTCGGCGAACCGTGCTCCCAGGCCGAGCTCGTCAAGGAGGCGCAAGGTGCTCGCGTGCACGGTGTCGCCGCGGAAATCGCGCAGGAAATCCGCGTGCTTTTCCATCACCGTGACTTTTACTCCGGCGCGAGCCAGCAGCAGGCCAAGCATCATGCCCGCCGGTCCGCCGCCGACGACGAGACATGTCGTGTGGTCCGAGGGCGGCATTGGCCGATCTTGGCACAGCGAAGTTCCGCCGACGGGGTTTCTGGTGCCGGAAGTACCAGCAGGTTTAGGGTGAGGCCAGTGAACGGGTTCCTGAGTTGGTGGGACGGGATCGAGCTGTGGCTGTCCGGTCTCGCCTTCGTGCTGCAGGCTCTTTTGGTCATGCCCGTCGTGCTTTTGCTGGCCTACATCCTGGCCACGGTGCTGGACCGCATGCTCGGCAAAGGCATCCAGTTGATGCGCCGGGCACGCCACGCCGACGAGGCACTCGGGTAGCCGGCATGCCGCGGTCACACGTGACGCTGGTTCTCGTCACGCTGGTGGTCCTGGTGGTCGTCGCGTGGTTGTTGACGCACTGAGCCGCCCAGCGAATTCTGTTAGGCTTCCCGCCATGCACGTAGCACCGGGCGCTGTGCGCTCCCTTGCTGACGCGCTTGGCCACCGACGCGGTGCCGAGCGCGTTCGCGCCGTGTGCGACCTGCACTGTTGTCGCTGACCGCATTGCCCGTGCACGGTACGGCATGGACTTCGTGAGTTCTTTCAACAGTTCCAGGAGCCTTCCGTAGCAACGGGGACAGCCGTTCGAAGGTCCCGCACTGGAAGGTCGTCAATGCCGCTGACGTTCAACACCGGAAGTTCACTGCGCCGGCGGCGTGCTTCTGAGTTTGCGGTCGTGCTCGCGCTGATAGTCGGTGTCGTCGCTGCGTGCAGCGGCGGTGCCAGCGACGTCGTCGGCGGTGGCGGACCGGCCGGGGCAACCAGTATCACGTTGGTCGCCTATTCGGCTCCGGAACCCGGATGGAGCAAGGTAATCCCCGCCTTCAACGCCTCCGAAGAGGGCAAAGGTGTCCAGGTGATCACCTCGTATGGGGCTTCCGGCGACCAATCCCGAGGCGTCGTCGACGGCAAGCCGGCCGACCTGGTCAACTTCTCCGTGGAACCGGATGTGACCCGATTGATCAAGGCCGGCAAGGTTGCCAAGGATTGGAATACGGACGTCACCGGCGGCATCCCATTCGGCTCGGTGGTGACGTTGGTGGTACGCGCAGGTAATCCGAAGAACATCAAGGGTTGGGATGATCTGTTGCGGCCAGGTGTCGAGGTCATTACGCCGAGTCCGCTCAGTTCGGGCTCGGCGAAGTGGAATCTTCTTGCGCCGTATGCAGTTAAGAGCGAAGGCGGCCGAAACAGCCAGGCAGGAATTGACTTTGTGAACAAGTTGGTGCGTGAACACGTCAAATTGCGCCCGGCGTCGGGACGAGAAGCCACCGACGTCTTCGTCCAGGGCAGCGGAGACGTCTTGATCAGCTATGAAAACGAGGCGATCGCGACTGAGCGGCAAGGCAAGCGGGTCGAACACGTCAACCCGAGCCAGACCTTCAAGATCGAAAACCCGTTGGCGGTGGTGACCACCAGCCCGCATCTGAAGTCGGCGATCGCGTTCAAGAACTTCCAATACACCGGCGCGGCTCAGAAGTTGTGGGCGCAGGCCGGTTTCCGCCCGGTGGACCCGGCGGTCGCCGCGGAATTCCGGGACCAGTTTCCGGTGCCGGTGAAGTTGTGGACCATCGCCGACTTAGGCGGCTGGGAGACAGTGGATCCGCAGCTGTTCGACAAATCTTCCGGCAGCATCACCAAGATCTATATGCAGGCCACCGGATGACGACCGCGGTGATCCCGGACCCCGAGGCGGTCCGGCCCGAGCTGAGCACTGAAACCCCGCCCGGGCCCCCCGACACCGGCCACTCCGGTCGACCACGCACCACGTCACTGCGGGTCGGTGTGGCGACGCTGTGGCTCTCGGTCATCGTGCTGCTGCCGCTGGCAGCCATCGTCTGGCAGGCGGCGGGCGGTGGCTGGCAGGCTTTCTGGCTGGCGGTCACGTCGCACGCCGCGGTCGAGTCTTTCCGGGTGACGCTGACGATTTCGGCGGCGGTCACGTTGCTCAACACGTTCTTCGGCCTGCTGGTTGCTTGGGTGCTGGTGCGCGACAACTTCTTTGGCAAACGGCTGGTCGACGTGATCATCGACCTCCCGTTCGCGCTACCCACCATCGTGGCCAGCCTGGTGATGCTGGCGCTGTACGGCAACAACAGCCCGGTGGGTCTTCACCTGCAGCACACCGCGTGGGGCGTGGGCGTGGCGCTGGCGTTCGTCACCTTGCCGTTCGTGGTGCGCGCCGTTCAGCCGGTGCTGCTGGAGATCGATCGGGAGACCGAGGAGGCGGCCGCCTCGTTGGGCGCGAACAACGTGAAGATCTTCACCTCCGTCGTGCTGCCGTCGCTGACGCCGGCGTTGTTATCGGGTGCCGGGCTGGCTTTCTCGCGCGCGATCGGCGAGTTCGGCTCGGTGGTGCTGATAGGTGGCGCGGTGCCGGGCAAGACGGAGGTTTCGTCGCAGTGGATCCGCACTTTGATCGAAAACGACGACCGTACTGGTGCTGCCGCGATATCCATTGTCCTGCTTTCGATCTCGTTCATCGTCCTGTTTATCCTGCGTGTCATCGGCGCGCGTGCCGCCCGACGTGAAGAGGTGACCAGGTGAACGTGCCACCGCGGGTTCGCTACCTCATCCGATTCATCGCGTTGACGTACGTCTTTGTGCTGCTGGCTGTTCCGGTGGCGGTGATTCTTTGGCGGACCTTCCAGCCGGGGTTCGAACGGTTCTATGCCTGGGTAAGTACCCCGGCCGCGGTGTCCGCGCTGAATTTGTCGCTGCTGGTAGTCGCGATCGTGGTGCCGCTGAACGTGTTGTTCGGGATTCCGACGGCACTGGTACTGGCGCGCAACAAGTTTCGGGGGAAAGGCGTCCTGCAGGCGATCATCGATCTGCCATTCGCGGTCTCGCCCGTCGTCGTGGGCGTCGCGTTGATCGTGCTGTGGGGCTCCGCCGGCGCGTTGGGCTTCGTGGAGAAGAACACCGGGCTCAAGATCATCTTCGGCCTGCCCGGCATCGTGCTGGCCAGCGTTTTCGTCACCCTGCCGTTCGTGGTGCGCGAGGTCGAACCGGTCCTGCACGAATTGGGGACCGACCAGGAAGAGGCCGCGGCGACGTTGGGTTCCGGCTGGTGGCAGACGTTTTGGCGGATCACGCTGCCGTCGATCCGATGGGGCCTGACCTACGGCATCGTGCTGACCGTTGCGCGCACGCTCGGCGAATACGGCGCGGTCATCATGGTGTCGTCCAACCTGCCGGGGACGTCGCAGACGCTGACGCTGCTGGTGTCCGACCGCTACAACCGAGGAGCGGAGTACGGCGCCTACGCGCTTTCGACGCTGCTGATGGCGGTGTCGGTGGTGGTCCTGATTGTCCAAGTGATCCTCGACGCCCGCCGGGCACGGGCGAGCAGACAGGCCTGACAAGGAGATTCGCAGATGACCGAGATCGCGGCACGCCCCGGCAGTGAGCACGCCATCATCGTGCGCGACGCCTACAAGCACTACGGCGATTTCGTCGCCCTGGACCACGTGGATTTCGTGGTGCCCGCCGGTTCGCTCACCGCGTTGCTGGGACCGAGCGGTTCGGGCAAGTCGACGTTGCTTCGTGCGATCGCGGGACTGGATCAACCCGACAGCGGCACCATCACGATCAACGGGCGCGACGTGACGGGAGTTCCGCCCCAGCGGCGTGGGATCGGGTTCGTGTTCCAGCACTATGCGGCGTTCAAGCACTTGACCGTGCGCGACAATGTGGCCTACGGGTTGAAGATCCGCAAGCGGCCCAAGGCCGAGATCAAGCAGAAGGTCGACCACCTGCTGGAAGTGGTGGGGCTGAGCGGGTTTCACGCCCGTTATCCCAATCAGCTTTCCGGCGGTCAGCGCCAGCGGATGGCGCTGGCCCGGGCGCTGGCGGTCGACCCGCAAGTGCTGCTGCTCGACGAGCCGTTCGGGGCGCTGGACGCCAAAGTCCGTGAGGATCTGCGGAGTTGGCTGCGCCGATTGCATGACGAGGTGCACGTCACCACCGTGCTGGTCACCCACGACCAGGCCGAGGCATTGGATGTCGCGGACCGGATTGCCGTTTTGAACAGGGGCCGCATCGAGCAGGTGGGTACTCCGACCGAGGTCTACGACGCGCCGGCGAACGCGTTCGTGATGTCGTTTTTGGGGGCCGTATCAGCACTCAACGGTGTTCTGGTGCGGCCGCACGATATCCGGGTGGGCCGTCGCCCCGACATGGCGATCGCCGGCGGCGACGGCACCGCAGACGCGATCGGCGTCGTTCGCGCCACCGTCGAACGGGTGGTGGCGCTGGGCTTCGAGGTGCGCGTGGAGTTGTCCAACGCCGCCACTGGCAGCCCATTCACCGCGCAGATCACCCGAGGGGACGCCGAAGCGCTGGCATTGCGGGACGGGGACACCGTCTATGTGCGGGCCACTCGCGTGCCGCCGATTGCCGACGAGGTCGGTGTGGCGCACGACGCCGACGAGGACGAGACAACGCTGACGTCGGCCTAATGGGCCCAGGACAGATGCCGCTCTCGTGGTGATTCAGTCCTTCGGTACCGGCAGGTTGGCGCACAGTGTCGAAGTGGCGTTCGGGGTGCGGTGGCTACTTGCCGCGTCGCCTGGCCGTTTTGCGTGGGCCGCTCCGAGCGGCCGCCTTACCCGCCGGCGCAGGCGGGAATGCGACCCCATGCGACGCCGCGCCCACCGTGTCGAGGTATTGCTTGAACTCTCCGACGAGCCGCTGCCTGGCAGCGACTTGCACCGGCGCGGGGTCCAGTGCGTTGAGGATCATTTCGCGCACCACGGTCGACGCGGGCAGGTTGCGCTCCTCGGCCAACGCCTCAAGGGCGGCCAGCTCGTCGTCGTTTAAACGAACCTGCAGCACCCTCGTGCGCGGGCCGCCGCGAGTGACCTTGACATGAGCCAGAGTTTCGACGTCCAGGTCGTTGTCGCCGGCTTCGGCGTGGGCGGCGGCCTCGTCGAGAATCTGGTCGATGCTGCCGCGCTCGCTCTTAGTCATTGATGCCCTCCTCCCGGTATATCCGCTGGTATGTGGTGTTCCCCTGGAATGCGGTTGCGCTGTACGTTATTCCGCGATCGGTCACGGTTATGACGCATAGGACGGCTCCGGCGCTGCGGCTGTAGCCGACGGTGCGCACACCCCTGCCGCCGCTCTTTGCCGCCGGATCGGGATTGAAGACTATGCGGTTGGCATCACTCAGCGCCTCCTCGGCCTGCTCGATGGGTGACCTTGTGCCGGGCGAGGTGGTCGTCCCTGTCCATCCACACGGCCATGTTACCCCAAGTTGTAGTACGCCGTATTACAAGTGCGCGAGGGGATCGAGGTCCAACTCGTGCATGGCGACCAGGCGGCGTCGAAGCCGTCGAGCTCGGCGACCAGTTCTGCCGGTGCCGCGATCGAAAACATGTTCGAATGCTACTCGGTGCGTGCCGACACCGATCACCGCAAGAGCTGCCTCCTGTGGACAAACGCCCGACTGTGGACAACGCCGTGCGACGACACCAGCGCGCTCAGGCCGCGATTCGCTCCGCTCGAGGTAAGAGAGCCTGATCGAAGCGATCCAGCACCGTCTCGGCCACCAATCGGTGCGCGCCCAGCGGCGCGGCCATGGTGATGCCGACGTTGTCCGCGAAGCGCTGTACCCGGTCGGGCACCCGCCCCGGCGCCAGAAACCACGGCGCGATGACCACCCGGCGGGCGCCCTGGCGGCGTAGCCGGCCCAATCCCTCGGCCAGCGGACGCTCCGTCCCGGTGGCGAACGCCGTTGTCGCACCGGCCCACCCGGTGCCTGTCAGCAGCTTGGCCGCTACCCGTGCAGTCCGCGCATTGACGGCGAGATCGGAGGTACCGATCGCCACCACGAGCACACCCAGCTTCTCGTCGAACCGGGACACACCTAATTCGGCCACCCGCTGCCGCAATACCGCTATCAGCCGGTCATCCTCGCCGAGCGCATCGGCCTGCCAAACGTCCAATGCTGCACAGCAACGGGCGATCTGGCGCGGAATGTCGACGCGGGCGTGATAGGCGTTCGACAACAGCAGGGGAGTGATCACCGCCGGGCCGTCAACCGAATTGAGCGCATCGACCAAACCAGGCGAACTGTGTTCCAGAAACGCCAGCCGCACATCCAGACCCGGCCGCATCCACGCCACCCGCTCCGCGACGGCGCGCGCATTGGCCGCCGAGCGTGGATCCGCACTGCCGTGCGCAGTCAAGACGAGCGCGGTCACGACGCGTGCAACCCACATTCGGTCTTGGCCAGTCCCTGCCAGCGCCCGCTGCGCGGGTCGGCGCCCTCGGCCGGCTTCGCCGTGCACGGAGCGCAGCCGATCGACGGATACCCTTCGTAGACAAGCGGATTCACCAACACATCGTTCTCGTCGATGTAGTTTTGCATGTCCTCGTCGGTCCAGGCGGCCAACGGGTTGACCTTGACCAACTTGAACGCCTCGTCGAAGCTGATCAGCGGTGCGTTGGCGCGCGTCGGCGCCTCGACCCGACGCAGACCGGTCACCCAGGCCGAATAGCCGCGCAACGCCTTGGTCAACGGGACCACCTTGCGCAGCCGGCAGCATTCGTTGGGCTCGCGAGCGAACAGGTTCTTGCCCAGCAGCTCGTCCTGTTCGGCGACGGTGTGCTCGGGCGTGATGTTCAGCACCCGTATGTCGTAGACGGACTCGATCGCATCGCGAGTGCCGATGGTTTCCACGAAGTGATAACCGGTGTCCAGGAATAACACCGGCACACCGGGACGCACCCTGGCGGCCAGATCCACCAGCACGGCGTCCTGCATGTTCGACGCCACCACGTAGTTACATGTAGCCCATCCTCGCGGCCCGTTGACACCGCCGAAGTGCTCCTCGGTCCAGCGCAGCAGTTCGGTCGCGTCGGCGCCCTCGAGTTCTGCGGCACCGCGCGCCGCCAGCTCGCGCAGCTCCGCCTCGGTGGGCCTGGTCGTTTGGCCACTCATCGCAGGTCGTCCTCGTCGGCACGAATTGCCCACTGCGCGAAACGTTCTCCTTCGTCGCGATGCTTGAGGAAGTTGCGCACCACGCGTTCGATGTAGTCGCCCAGCTCGTCGCTGGTCACCTTGTGCTGGCGCAGCTTTCGGCCGAAACCGCTGTCCAGGCCGAGGCTGCCGCCCAGGTGCACCTGAAAACCCTCGACCGAGCCGCCATGACCATCGTCGACCATCTGGCCCTTGAAGCCGATGTCGGCCACCTGAATTCGGGCACACGAGTTGGGGCAGCCGTTGATGTTGACGGTGATCGGCACGTCCAGCGCGGCGTTGATGTCCTCCAGCCGACGTTCCAAATCGGGCGCCAAAACCTGGGCGCGGCCGCGGGTTTCGGCGAATGACAGCTTGCAGAACTCAATTCCGGTGCATGCCATCAGATTCCGGCGCCAGTGTGATGGACGCGACTGCAGCCCAAGCCTTTCCAGGCCGGCGACAGTTTCGTCGAGCTTGTCGTCGGGTATGTCCAGGACGACCAGCTTCTGGTACGGCGTGAACCGAACCCGGCTCGAACCCGCCCGCTCGGCCAAGTCGGCCACCGCCGACAGGACGGTGCCGGACACCCGGCCGGCGATCGGGGAGACGCCGACGGCGTTGAGCCCGTTCTTCAGACGTTGCACGCCGACGTGATCGATCGGATGCTTGACCGGCTCGGGGGCCGGGCCGTCGATCAACGGACGCTTGAGGTACTCGGTCTCGAGCACTTCGCGGAATTTGTCTATACCCCAGTCCTTGATCAGGAACTTCAGGCGAGCCTTGGAGCGCAGCCGCCGGTAGCCGTAGTCGCGGAAGATCGAGGTCACCGCTGCCCACACCTCGGGCACCTCGTCGAGCGGCACCCACGCGCCGACCCGCTGGGCCAGCATCGGGTTGGTCGACAGTCCGCCGCCCACCCACAGGTCCAGCCCAGGCCCGTGTTCGGGGTGGTTGACCCCAATGAAGGCGATGTCGTTGATCTCGTGCGCGACGTCCTGCAGACCCGAGATCGCCGTCTTGTACTTGCGGGGCAGATCGGCGAAATCGGGCTTTCCGATGTAGCGGCGGACGATCTCCTCGATCGCCCAGGTCGGGTCGAGCACCTCGTCGAGCGATTCGCCGGCCAGCGGCGAGCCCAGCACCACACGCGGGCAGTCACCGCACGCCTCGGCGGTCTGCAGTCCGACTTCGGCCAGCCGCCGCCAGATTTCCGGGACATTTTCCACCTCGACCCAGTGCAACTGGACGTTCTGCCGGTCGGAGATGTCGGCGGTATCGCGGGCGAACTCGGTCGAGATCTGGCCCACGGTGCGCAATGCGGCGGTGGAAAGCGCGCCGCCGTCGCAGCGCACCCGCATCATGAAATATCTGGCCTCGAGCAGGTCGGCGTTCTCGTCGCCGGTGAACGAGCCGTCGTAACCCTGCTCACGCTGGGTGTAGAGGCCCCACCAGCGAAAACGCCCACGCAGGTCGGATTTCTCGATGCTGTCGAAGCCGTTCTTGGCGTAGATGTTCAGGATGCGGTCCCGCACGTCCAGCGGCGCACCCGCCTGTTTCATCTCCTCGTTGGCGTTGAGCGGATCACGGCTTCCCAGCGCCCACTGACCCTCATCACGGGCCTTATTTCGTGCCCCGGCGGGACGGGCTGCGGTCATACGGAAGTTCTCCTTCGCGAACATTCGCGGGCGTGACGGCGCACCTCACCGGTTCTGACTGGGAGGCGCAGATCCGGCGGCCAGCTGGTCGTACAGGTGGGCTGGGTCTACGACATCAAGGGAGACAGCAACAGCTGCAGACACGCTTGAGATCGATGTGCCGCCGCGCCACCAAGGCGATACGCGAGCTGGGGTTTGTGACGGTCACGGGTGCCATTCTGCCATGGATGGCGACGAACATCGTAACCAGGTCAAATTTGTGCTCACAGTGATTAAAATTAGCCGGTAAGTCTGGGTGGAAAGGTAAACAAAGCCGGGAATCGGCTGGGAAAGTCACTGCCGTGCGATGATTTGGCATGACCGTTCGTGAGGCGCCCGTCGACCTGCCCGGCATGCAGCCGAGTCCCGGCCCTCCGTTTGGCATTTACGTGCACGTGCCGTTCTGTATAACTCGTTGCGGCTATTGCGATTTCAACACCTACACCCCGGCTGAGCTCGGTGGGGTCAACCCGGACACCTGGCTGCAGGCGTTGGGCACCGAGCTGGAGCTGGCGGCCGCCCGGCTCGACTCGCCGGCGGTGGACACCGTGTTCGTCGGTGGGGGGACGCCGTCGCTGCTCGGCGGCGAGCGGCTGAGCAAGCTGCTCGATCTGGTGCGCAATCACTTCACGCTGGCCGCCGACGCCGAGATCACCACCGAGGCCAACCCCGAGTCGACGTGGCCGGAGTTCTTCGAGCAGATCCGGGCGGCCGGCTACACGCGGGTGTCGCTTGGTATGCAATCGGCGGCGCCGCGGGTGCTGGCCACCCTCGACCGGGTGCACTCACCCGGCCGGGCGACGGCGGCCGCCCGCGAGGCGATGGCTGCCGGGTTCGCACACGTCAACCTCGACCTGATCTACGGCACCCCCGGCGAGTCCGACGACGACCTGCTGCGCTCTATCGACGCCGCGGTCGAAACCGGGGTCGACCATGTGTCGGCGTATTCGCTGATCGTCGAGCAAGGCACCGCGCTGGCCCGACGGGTCCGCAGCGGGGAGCTGGCCGCTCCCGACGACGACGTGCTGGCGCATCGCTACGGATTGGTCGACGAGCGGCTATCGGCGGCCGGCCTCGCCTGGTATGAAGTGTCCAACTGGTCGCGACCGGGCGGACAGTGCCGGCACAACCTCGGGTACTGGGACGGTGGCCAGTGGTGGGGCGCGGGACCCGGCGCGCATGGTTTCGTCGGTGCGACGCGTTGGTGGAATGTCAAGCACCCCAACAGCTATGCGATGGCGCTGACCGCCGCGACGCTACCGGTGGCCGGCTTCGAGCAGCTCGGTCCGGATACCCGGCATACCGAGGACGTGATGCTGAAAACCCGCCTGCGTCAAGGGCTTCCGCTGGCGCCGCTCGGTGTGGAGGAGCGGGAACGCGCCGCGGCCCTATGCGCTGACGGGCTGTTGGTAGCGGAGAACGACCGATTCGTCCTCACCCCCCGGGGACGGCTACTGGCCGATGCGGTGGTCCGCACGCTGCTGGGATAACCGTCGCCTGACGTCAGCTCACCGGGAACCAGTGCCCGACCATCCGGGAAATCTCTATGTAGAGCGGAATTCCGACTGTGACGTTGTAGGAAAAAGTCAAGCCCAGCGATGCGGCCAGCGGCAGCGTGGGACTGGCTTCCGGAATGGCCAGCCGCTGCACGGCCGGCACGGCGATGTAGGACGCCGCGCCGCACAGCACGGCGAACAGCACGTACGTTCCCGGCTTGAACGCGGTGTCGGTGAGGTAGGCGTAGCTGTGCGCGACGATGATCCCAATGGTGGCAAACAGATTGGGCGCCAGCAGACCGAAGAAGATGAAACCCAGGCCCGCCGAACGCAAGTCCTTCAATTTCCGCGCCGCCGTCATCCCCATCTCGAGCAAGAAAAGGCACAGCACGCCCTGGAACGCCAGCACGAAGAAGTTGTCGTCGTCGTGAATGACTTTTTCGCCCTGCAGGCCACTGATCAGGCCGATGATGATGCCGCCGAGGAGCAGCACTAGCCCAGGGTTGAGGAAGACTTCCTGAAAAAGCTCGCGGGAGAAGATGCGTGGCTTCTTAACGGTGGTGAGGGGCTGCCACTCCGGATGCTCCATCTTTTCCAGCGACAATTCCAGTTCCAGGTCGAGCGCGCTCTCCTGGCTTTCGAGGCTCTCGCCGTTTGCCGGCCGGGTCGCTGTCCCGGGGCCAACCCCTACCTTGGCTGGCCGCGTGTAGCCCGCCTCGTCGGGCATGAATCCCGCCTCGTCCAATCCTCGATGACGCAGGCGCGCAACCAGATACAACGCCACCAGGCAGCCCGGAATCTCCATGACCGCCAACATGACTGGCATGTATGCGTTGAATGCGATGCCGACGCTGGTTAGTACGGCCACACAGGTGGCGAAGGTGCCGGCCGAGTCCGACCCGTAATAGCCGGCCACCGTTGCCTTGTCGACTCGTCGCATGGTACTCAAGCGGCTCAGCAGGAGATACGCCAAACCACCGATCAGGAAATTCAAAAAGAAGCCCAGAACCACGAATCCGGCGATGTTGTCGATGTCGGCAGGCTTTACCCTGGCCAGCTCCTCGCCGCCATGCCACCCGATGGCCAACAGCAGGTACATGGTCAGGCCCTGGTAGATCACATACGGAAACTCGAACCGAACCTTGAGGACCGGGATCAGGAAACCGAAGTAGAAGAAAAGCAAGAGCGGCTTGAACAAATTGTGCGTGAAATTGTGCCAAAACTCTTGCAGCATATTGCCTCCCCTTCCCGGTGCGGCCGTCAAGGAAGCACCGAGCCTGCACGGAGCGACCATGAGTTCCCAAACTGCTCTGGAACTTAGACCCGCTCAGTCCACGCCGCCACTCAGGAAACGGGCGTGTCAGCTGCTGGGACGGGCAAGTGCGCCAAACTGCCCTGTCATCGCGGTGACCAGACAGTTTGCCGAGAATGGGCCGCTTACTTGGCGGTCGAGACCAGCGACGGCCTGACGCCGACTCCGCGCCTGCGATGTGTCACCGATTGCCATGCCGATGGTGAGTAGTGCACCGTGGTTTCCTCGAAGCCGTCGACCCGCGAAACCGTAAGTACGCCAGTCTCTTGGTTGATCGTGAGTTCGTCCCCGTCGGCTGCTGCGATTTCTTCGCCGTTCGAGAGCCGGATTACGAACATGAGATTGTCCCCTCGATCGATATGTTGCTGGGTCGTGAACCGGGTGGTAGCTGGCGGATGTGGAATTGGCCGGGTACGTCGGTCGTTAAAAGTTCGTTAATCCTTTCCATCGCCGCTCCTTCGCCGGGCCGCGGGCGCGATCTTGCGATCACGCGTGATGTTAGGAGAAGTCCGGAGACTGCAGTCGGGCGTCGCCTGACGGTCAGGTAAACGGTCATAAAACTCTTGTCGTCCGGCAGGCAGCGCGCTCATCGCGGGCGAGTATCGGTTCAACGCTGCTGCCTGCGGAAACAGGGCGTCGCCGGGTTAGGGGGCGGCGGGTTCCAACCTGGACATGACGCCGGCCAGATTTCGTCCACCGTTTAATTCCGCGCGAAATTTAACCCATCTGTGCAGGTCGGTGGGCATGCGACGGACCGGACCGCGCAAAGTTTGATAGGTTAGGCTACATTTACTAGCTGTGACCGAGGTCAGCGTCGAGACGGGTTCTGTAGACACCGCGTCACTGTCGATTCCCCTGCCCGCCGATATCGACCCTGCCGACCTGGCAGCCGAGCTGGCCGCGCTGTTGCCTGAGCGCGTCGGCGAGCAATATCTGCTCTACGAGAACGACGGCGAATGGGCTTTGGCGATCGGCGTGCTGGCCATGGTCGAGCTGGACAGTGACGAGCTGCGGGTGGTCCGCGACGGTGTAACGCAACGCCAACAGTGGTCGGGCCGGCCGGGGCCGGTGTTGGCCGAAGCTGTGGACCGGCTGCTGCTGGAAACCGACCAGGTATTCGGGTGGATCGCGTTTGAATTCGGCGTCTACCGCTACGGGTTGCAGGAGCGGCTGGCACCGAAAACCCCTCTGGCGCGGGTCTTTTGGCCCAGGATCCGGATTCGGGTCACAAGGGAGGCGGTTCGCCTCTGCGGCGCCGACGATGAGGTCCGTGACGCCGTTCGCCGGCTTCTGGACGACGGTGTGCGCGATCTGCCGCGCGGGCGACCGGTTGAGGTGACGGCCGACTCGTCGGGCTATCGCGATCGCGTGGCCACCGCTGTTCGCGAGATCGCCGGCGGCGAGTACCACAAGGTGATCCTATCCCGTTGTGTTGGTGTGCCTTTCGCGCTCGACTTTGTGTCGACCTACCGGCTGGGAAGGCGACACAACACTCCCGTCCGGTCGTTTCTGCTGCGGCTGGGCGGTATTCGGGCCCTCGGGTACAGCCCGGAACTCGTCGCGGCCGTGCACATCGACGGGCAGGTGATCACCGAGCCGTTGGCCGGCACCCGTGCGCTCGGTCGTGGTCGGCTGCTTGACCGCCGGGCTCGGGAAGAATTGGAATCAAGCTCGAAAGAGATTGTTGAGCATGCGATTTCGGTGCGAAGCTCGCTTCAGGAGATCACTGAGATCGCCGAGCCGGGCACCGCTGCGGTCACCGATTTCATGACCGTACGCGAACGGGGGAGTGTGCAGCATCTCGGCTCCACGATCAGCGCGCGGCTGGACCCGGCAAGCGACCGGATGGCTGCGCTGGAGGCGCTGTTTCCCGCGGTGACCGCGTCGGGCATCCCGAAAGCGGCCGGTGTAGAGGCGATCTTGCGTCTCGACGAAGCCCCGCGCGGAATGTATTCCGGTGCAATCGTGACCTTTTCCGCCGACGGTGGCCTGGACGCGGCGCTGACGCTGCGGGCAGTCTACGAATGCGACGGAAAAACGTGGCTGCGGGCGGGCGCCGGCATCATCGAATCATCGCAACCCGAGCGGGAATTCGAGGAGACCTGCGAGAAATTGTCCACCCTCGCGCCGTATCTCATTGCGCGCCAATAGCCGCGGTGCGCACCGGCGCAGCGGGCGCTCACTGGACCTGTCGCAGTCCCGGCGCGCTCTCCGATTCCGAGGTTTGCACCAGGTAGTCGGCAAGCACTTGGCTGACCAGCGACTCGATGGTCGACTCGATCGAGGACGCGAGTGTCGCGGTGACGCTGGCGACAGCCTGGGTGCGGAATCGGACCAGCATGGTGATCAACTCGGCGATTTCGGCATCGGCAGGCAGCGGCCCTCCCGGCTTGATGCGGTCCTGGACGTGTTCGGCGCCCGCGCGCACCAGAATGTCGCTGATCTCGTCGATCTTGGGCGCGATCTGCTCGTGCAGGTCGATGAGCTTGTCGATGCTGATCCCGTAGCCGCGAATCTCGTTGAACGCCTCGAGGAGTTTGGGCCTGGTGACTGTAGCCTGCTGTCCCTCAACCCGGATTACCTGCAGGTCCACCAGGCGCTGGAATGCACGCGCGTCGTCGACAAGTCGCTTGGCTTCGGCGATCGGCATCGTCCGCGGTTTCTCACTGGTCCAGGTGCCCACGATGGCGGATTCCAGGCCGAGGACATCGCCGAGATTCCTGCCCTCCTCCCAGGCGCTGAGCATTTCCCGGACGTGTGCGATGTTGTATCCGCGGTCGAGCATCGAGGTGATCAGCCGCAGCCGGGTCAGATGGGTGTCGTTGAACAACGCGATCCGGCCAACCCGCAATGGCGGAGGCAGCAATCCGCGGTCGCGGTAGACCCGGATGTTGCGCGTGGTGGTGCCAGCCAGCCGGGCCAGGTCGTCGATCCGGTATTCACCGGACGCCGCGATGTCGTGGGGATGGCGGACCGCCGCGTCGAACAGCTGCGATACCGCCGTCTCGACGAATTCACGGAATTCGCGCGATTGCCGCCGGACCCGCTTGGGCGCTCTGCGCACGTTGTGCAAAACGCTGGCGACCGTGCCGGGTTCTGGCCGTGCTGGTCGGTCGGGTGCCATGTGCGAGCGCCGCGTCACGCGGAGGAGCTGACCAGCGCGGGGGCGTCTTTGGCCACCGCGTCGTAGTCCGAATAGCGGAAATCGTGCATCTGCCGAAGATACTGCGTCGCGGTGCCGGGGTACATGGCGGCGTTGAAGCCGTCCTTCGTGAGATACCAACTGCGGCAACCCGACATCCATGTCGTCTTGGTGAGCCGGCGCTGGATGCGATGGTTGTAGCGCTGTTGGATCTCTGCGCGCACATCGAGATAGCGCAAGTCGTTGTCCAGGATGGTGCTGATACCGCGCACCGCGTAGTCGAGCTGGCCTTCGACGTAGACCAGCAGCGAGTTGTGTCCGGGTCCGGAGTTGGGCCCGGTCATGAAGAACAAGTTGGGGTACCCGTGCGCGTTGATGCTCTTGTAAGCCTGTGCGCCGTTGGCCCATTCGGCGGCCAGGGACCGGCCACCCAGTCCGGTCACCGGGAATGGCGGGCCGGTCAGGTGAACGTCGTAACCGGTGGCGAACACGATGCAGTCGAGGTGGTGTTCGATGCCGTCGCTGGTGCGGATGCCCACCGGGCTCAGCGTTGCGATCGGCCAGTCGATGAGTTTGCAGTTCTCGCGCTGCAGCGCGGGGTAGTAGTCGCTGGAGATGAGCATGCGCTTGCAGCCCGGTGCGAAGTCGGGGGTCAGCTGCCGGCGCAACCACGGGTCTTTGACCTGCGCGCGGATGTGGGCTTGACCCAACCGTGCGACCAGCGACGTCAGCGGGGTGTTCCACACCATCGCCGTCGCGGTGGCTTCGTGGCCCCAGAACAGCAGTTGACGGGCAAGTTGTTGGGTCGCAGGGACTTTGGCGAACAGCGCCTGGACGGCCGAGGGGGTGGCGACATCCAGACGCGGTAGCACCCAGCCTGGGGTCCGCTGGAACACCTTGACGAATCCGGCCTGCTTCACCAGTTCGGGGATAATCTGGATCGCGCTGGCGCCGGTGCCGATGACGGCGACTCGCTTGCCGCTGAAATCGTAGTCGTGGTCCCAGCGGGCGCTGTGAATTTTGTGACCCTGGTAGCTGTTCAGGCCGCGGATGTCCGGGAAGCTGACATCGGACAGCGGGCCGGAGGCCAGTACCACGGTGCGAGCGCTAAAGCGTTTGCGGTTCTTCGTCGTTGCGGTCCAGATGCCGGCGTCCTCGTCGAACGTCAGCCCGGTGACCTCGTGTCCGAAGCGGATATGACGTCCGATGTCGAACCTGGCCGTCATGTCCTCGATGTGCCGACAGATCTCGGCCGCCGGAGAGTAGGTGCGGGACCACCTCGGGTTCTTGACGAACGAAAACGAGTACAGCAGCGAAGGAACGTCGCAGCTCGCACCCGGATACGTGGTGTCGCGCCACGTTCCGCCCACGCGATCGGACCGCTCCAAGATGACGATGTCGTCAATGCCGGCTTCGGCCAATCGGATTGCCGTACCGAGCCCGGTGAAACCCGCTCCGATCACGAGCGTCGCGTAAATGTGCTGTCGTGCCATGATCACGCCGCGGGCTGATGGGTGAGTTCTTTGAACCAGCTGGGCACCGGTCGCAGCAGCGGCTGGGGATATCGATCCGACAACCACACCATGGAATTGGCCAGCAGGTGGTAGGGGTGGCGCGGGTTGACCACCATCGCGGCGTGTCGCTTGAGAAGTTGGTAGGCGGGCACCCGCCAGGTGTGCTCGCCGCGCTCACCGAGTTGCTTGAAACGCTTGACGGCGTTGTACAGCCGCTCGGGTTCCATTCCCATGCCGGCCATCTCGTTGCGCACGCGATTGAGCAACGGTATGTACATGAGCGTGCCGATGATCACGCCGGGCGATGCGACGGTGCCGACGAATTCGATGGCCAACCGACGTGCCCTGGCATGACCGATCATGTCGAGCACTGCGAAATCGACTGCCAAATGCCGTGATTCGTCGTTGTTGATCTTTTCGAATACCTGATGACAGACCGGGTCCTCCACCGAGTCCAGCAGGAACTTCAACAACGCTCCGTCGAGGGCGACCTCCAGCATCGGGATCACGGTGCCCAGCACCGACAGCGGCATGCCGTCGGCGTAGGTGTCCAGCCAATCCATCGCCAACCTGATATTGACGTTTGGTTCGGGCATCTCGCCGTCATCGAGCATGCCCCACCGCTTCATCAGTGCCAACTCGGCGTTGGCGTGGCGCTGCTCCTCGGCATGGAAGTACCGGTAGATCTCGGCCACCGTAGGGTTGGGCGCCTTCTTGGCCAGCGCCGCGAATCCGCGAGCGCCCACATTCTCGATCCAGCACAGATCGGCCATGAAAGCCTTGAGCTTCGGCCGGAATTCGGGCCGGATGGTGTCGGCGCCGGGCGCGTCCCAGTCGATATCGGCGAGCGCCCACTGCCGGTCCTTGATCTTGGCGAGCATGGCATCCATTTCGATTGCCATCAGCTTCTCCTTCCGATCCCCGTTGATCAGTGCTTGTTCGTCCGCGACACCACGCCAACCGCGCGGGTAAATGTTTGTGGCGCCAAGCGTTTGACGTTCCAGCCGATCTTGGCATCGAGTTGCGGCATGCAGTAGAGCTCCCCGCGGTCGTGTGCGTCCAGACATATCCGCGCCACTTTGTCCGCTGAAAAGCCGGTCCAGCGCATCAACTTGGCGGCGAGTTCACTGGATTGCTCACTGATCCGGCCCGACTCGACGATGTTGGTCTTAACGAAGGTGGGGCAGAGCACGGTGACTCTGATTGCGGTGCCGGACAATTCGGCCGCCAACGTTTCTGACAGCGAGAGCACCCCGGCCTTGCTGACGTTATAGGCGGCCATGCCCGGAGCCGCACCGAACGCCGCCGCCGACGCCACATTGATGATTCCGCGCGGCGCATGGGAGGGGTCGGCTTCGCGCAGGATCGGGGTGAATACATGGCAGCCGTGTATCGGCCCCCACAGATTGATGCCGAGGGTCCATAGCCAATCGTCCAGTGGCGTGTCACCGATCGCGTCGCCGCCGGCGCCGACACCGGCGTTGTTGATCACCAGCGTGGGCGGTGCACCGAACCAGGACTGCGACTGCTCGGCCAGCGCGCACACGTCGTCGAATCGGGACACGTCACAGCGGATCGCCGTCGCCTTGGCACCCCGCTCGATAATCGCGTCGGCGGTGTTTTGGGCTGCGGCTTCGTTGATGTCACTGCAGACCACCATGCCGCCGCGGCGGCCGAGCTCGACGGCGAACGCCGCGCCGATCCCGCTACCCGCCCCGGTCACGACCGCGTAGGCGCCGTGGGTGGTCTTCGGTTTGCTTAGCAGCTTGTCCAGGGGTCCGAGCATCGTCAGCCCACCTTCTCACCGGCCGGCAGGCGAGCATCCTGCAACGCATGCGCGATGAAACGGGCCACGTAGACCATGGCTTTGGCCGCTTCGGGTGTCATTCGCGGCAGTGCCTGGAAAACGTGTACCTGGTGCGGCCAGATTTGCAGCTCACACCTGCCGCCGGCGGCGCGGATGTCCGCCGCGAGCTGGCGGGCGTCCTCCTGCAGCATTTCCGCGCCACCCGCTTGGATCAGCGTCGGCGGAAGCACCGCGCCGCCGGCGACGTCGAGTCTCAGCCGATGATGGGTGAGATCCATACCGGCGTGATAGAGCTTGACCAAGCGAAGCGCGTCGGCCGCGCGGATAGCGGGATCGGGACGGACCCGCTCGCGCGCGAGGCAAAGTTCGAACGTGAGGTCATACAGCGGCGAGAACAACACCAGCGCGGCGGGCTTTTTCTCGGCCACCTCGGGTTGCAGCAACAAGTCGACCGTAAGATGGCCCCCCGCCGAATCACCAGCTACCACAATCTGTTTCGCTGACACACCACAGGCGTCTACCAGCCAGTCCCAGCCCGCGCGTACGTCGTCGGCGGCGGTGGGAAAGCGGTGGCGGGGCGCAAGCCGGTAATCGATGCTGAATACCGGCAGCCCGGTCAATGATGACAACCACGCCGTCAATCGACGGTGTGTTTTCGGCGAGCAGACGGCGTATCCGCTGCCGTGCACGTAGTAGATGGCTTCGGTCCGTAATGGATCCGCGTCGACTGGACGACTGGCCTGGCTGGTGGGGGTGCGGGGGCCGTAGACCCATTCGCCCTTGACCCGGCGACCGTCGGGCAGTGTCGTGTCGACTTGTTCGACGCGGGCGCCGGCCAGCGAAGGGCCAAGGGTGCCCATGATTTTGGCGATGATCTGTCTCGACAGCCAGATTCCCCACGCCCGTTCGGGTGGGATCAGCCCGCTCAGCGGTCGCAATGTATATGTACTGACGGCTGCCGCGCCACGAGAGCGCAGCGACCCCCGGGCCGGAACGACGTCGTTCATGCGACGCAGTCAACCGCAAATGGTGACATTAGTCAATGGCAAGTTTGGGCCGGGCGCATGCGACCACCTATTGGGTGGCGCCGCGCTCACTCAGCACGTAGCCGGCGAGGCTGCCTAACAACCCGGCGCAGTGCTCGACGAGTTGCTCCGGGGTGTAGTCGAGTTCGCCGTCGGCCCAGCGGCGCAACACCTCGAACACCCCGCCGACGCCCACGATGGCGGCGAGCTGCCCGACTTCGGCCGCGGAATCGGAGATGTTCAGGTGCAGCCTGGACTGCTGCCAGACCAGGTCGGCGAAGCTGGCCAGCAGTTCGCTGCGGAGCCGGCGCAGGGTGGGCTCGGTGCCGGATTCCACGAACAGAATCCGGGCCAGCCGTGGATCGTCGTTGATCATGGTCAGCATCGCCCGGATAGGGGCTTTTGCCAGCGCGTCTGGGGTGAGGCTCCCGTCGGGAATGGCCGCCACGATGGCGTCTTGCATGGTGGTGCGGAGTTGCTCGGCGACGGCGTGCAGCAGCGCGTCGCGGTCAGCGAAGTACTGGTAGAAGTACCGCGAGGTGACCCCGGACGTGGCGCACACCGCGGTGACCGTGGTGTCGGCGGCACCCCGCGTGCCCATCAACTCGATCGCCGTGTCGATCAGGCGCGCCCGACGCCCGGCCTCCCGCTGCTCGGCTGTCATGCCGCCGTAGATTCGCGCCGGGCTCACGGCAACAGTCTGTCATTCTTATCTGACTAGGCGTATTGTCAGATTAAGGCTGCCTACCGATAGGAGGACCGATAGATGTCCAGCACACCGCCTGCCAAGCGGCCTGCACTGAAAGCCCGTCGGGTCCAGTTCACGCTTCCCGCGGGTAGCCGTAAGCATTTCGCCGGCGACGACCTGGTGATGAGCCATTTGGTTGCGATGCTGTCCGCTGTGTTTCCGGAGGGTGAGGACTTTTTCATCCGTTCCGTCCGCAACTATCGCGACCAGGTGACCGACCCGGACCTGCAGCAGGCGGTGAAGGGGTTCATCGCCCAGGAGGCCACCCACCGTTACCAACACCGAATGCTCAACGACCGACTTCAGGAAATGGGTTATCCCACCGCCCGGTTCGACCGCCACGTCACATGGTTGCTCGCCAAACTCGAAAAGGTGTTCTCCACGGAGATGGCGCTGGCCGGCACCGCCGCCCTCGAGCACTACACGGCGACGTTGGCGGAGCTCCTGCTCACCGACGACCAAATGTTGGATTTGCTCGGCCGTTCGGACGTGCGCTCGATACTGCTGTGGCACGCCTTCGAAGAGTGCGAGCACAAAGCGGTGGCCTTCGACGTCTTCCGAGCCGTCGGCGGAACCGAGCGGACCCGGGTGCGTGCCATGCGAATTGCCACCGTGATCTTCTTGGCCGAGATGGTCTTCCAGACGCTCCGGTCGATGGCCCGCGACCGCGCGTCTTACAACCCGCGACGGCTGCTGCGAAGCCTCAACGATTTCCGCAAATCGCCGTTGGTGAGCGCCGAGACCCGTCGTCGCATCGCCTCCTACAACCGGGCGGGCTTCCACCCGGACGACTGGGACACCACCGAACTCCTCGACCGCTGGTCCAAAGAGCTCTTCGACGCCGACGGAAATCAGCTCGTACAGGCACGGTAGCTGCTGGCCTACCGACGAGTCGCGGCAGCGAGAAGTTGATCGACGAGGGTCTCGGTAAGCCACGTCTCGTATCGATCCGGCGACCAGCTTCGGTCGACGACGAGCAACCGGTAGACCTCGGGAGACGCCAGGGCGTGCACGATATCGGCGGCATCACGCTCCCGCAGCGTCCCGCGCAACAACCGCCGTCGTGCCAGCGCACGAGCAACCTGCCGTTGCCCCTCGTGGCGTTGGCGGGTCAACTCGTCGAGCAGCGTCGCGGCGCCGTCGTCCGACGCGGCCGCACTGACGAGGATGCGATAGATCGCGGACATCCGCGCGTTCACCTCGGCGGCGACGTGCACAAAACTGGCCAGCATGTGTTTCGGGTCCGGATCGGCCAACAGCGATCGAACCGACGGGCGGTCGAGCATCGGAACAGGCTCGTCGTCGCCGACGACTGATATATCCAGCAGTGCCTTGAGGATCCCCCGCTTAGACGAGAACAACCGATATACGGTGGCCGCCGGGACGTCCGAGCGGGCACTTATCGCATCGATCGTCGTCGCCCCGTAACCACGCTCAAGGAACAGCGAGCCGGCGGCGTCGATGACTGCGCGCCGCGCGAGACGAGTCCGTGCCTGAGTCGCCACCAAATAACACTAGCACTCTCATTTCGAGAGTAGTACTGTCACTATCGACGATCTGACCGAGGAACCTCGAGGAGGTCTTGACGACATGTTCACCAAGAAGGGCGACGCCGCCGTCCTCGCCAAACTCGGTGAAGCCCCGGCACCGTACCGGGAGATTGGAAACCGCCTGCACGACATCATCCGGGAGAGCGCGCCGTCGTTGCAGCCGATCGTCCGTTGGGGACTGCCGTTCTATGTGAAGGACGGCAAGGACATCTGCTACATCAAACCGGATCGGAACTTCATCGCGTTCGGCTTTGGCGAAGTCGTGAACCCCGCACGCGAGGAGGGCGCCCACATGCACCCGGTCGCGTGGACCTTCACCTCGTTGGATGCCGCCACGGAGGCCAAGATTCGTGCGCTAGTCCAGAAGGCGGCAGCCTGAGCGTTCAGGGTTGGCAGCTGGGTTGCAGTGGAAGGACCGGGCCGCCGGATCGGAGCGACAAGAGGTACAGGTACGTTTCCAACGCATGTTCGCACCCGGGATTGAACTTGACGAGAACCTTCGGCGGAAACGGGAGGAGTCGAATCGGGTTCAGCTCATAGGGATTCCGCACATGCTCATAGTTCACCGGAGGAGGCAACGCCGGGACGATGTCCAGCCGGTTCGCGATGCGGTATGAAGCCTTCACCACCTGGTCGTAGGTTTGGGCAAACAGCGAATCCCCTACGCGCGGACTGCCGTACGTATAAACGATCGGCGCGCGGAAGCTGGTGTTCGCTGCCACGTCGAGAGCCAGCAGCGTCGCGAGGGCTCCTCCCAGGCTGTAACCGGAAATCGTCAGTGAGCTGACCGGACGGGGGTACGAGAGCTGTTCCAATGCGTGCACCAGTGTCGTCGAGTTCGGCGCGACACCGATTCTCAGTGACTCATAAAGGGCGGTGAAGCCGTCTTCGGTATGGCCCGCGCCGGCCAGGAAAGGGCATGGCACTTGCCCGAATTCGACGTCGTGAAGCCACTCCAAGATCCCGACGGTGCCCCGGATCGCGACGACCACATCGCCGGTCTGGGACGCCTGGCAGACCAGCCCGATGGACACGTCGGCATTGCCCCGGCTCGGGTTGATGTCGGTCGCAAGATCGTTCGCGTAAATCGTCGTTATCACCGTGTAGTCGATCCCGCCGGCGCTGACCGACTTACCCGCGGCATTCGTCAGGTCGCTCGGCAACGTGGCATAGGTGGTGCTGACAAGCTGGGCGACATGGATTGCGGTCGTGACATCCATCGTTTGCTGAGCAGGCAAAGTTCCTCCGCCGGGGTCGATTTGCCATCCAGGCAGATGGTACTGCCGATCGTCGGGCACGTCCGCCCCTGCAGCGGTTGGCCGATGATTTCAATTCGATATCGCCGGCGATATCGACTTGCGCACCGCGACATGGTTCTTCCCGCGGTACGACGCTTTTATCGTTGCGGCAGCGGACGTTTACGCACCAGGGTCGGCCACCAGAACCAGGGCCCGAGGATCCGCAGAATGCACGGCACCACGAACGATCGCACGATCAGTGTGTCGAGCAACAGGCCGATGCATACGGTCGAACCCACCTGGCCGATGGTCCTCAGGTCGCTGGTGAGCATGGCCAGCATGGTGAATGCGAACACCAGACCCGCGGACGTCACCACGCCACCGGTGCTTCCGAGCGCGCGGATGAGACCGGTGTTCAGCCCGGCGTGCAGTTCCTCTTTGACTCGGACGATCAACAGCAGGTTGTAGTCCGAACCCACCGCCACCAGGATGATGAACGTCAGCGGCAACACCAGCCAGTGCAGGGGCAGACCGATGAGGTGCTGCCAGACGAGTATGGAGAGGCCGAAAGCGCCGGCGTACGAGAAGGCCACGGTGCCGGGAATGACCAAGGCGGCCATCAGACTTCGCGTCAGGAACAACATGATCAGGAAGATCAGCACGAAGGCGGCGATCGCCACGATGAGCAGATCCGACGCGGCGTATTCCTTGATGTCCTTGTCATTCGATCCGGACCCGCCGATATAAATCCGCGCGCCGGCCAACGAGGTCTCTTTCAGCACCGAGGTGAGAGCAGCCGGGAACTGCTCGACGTGCTGCACGCCTTCCGGCCCCATCGCATTGCCCTCGTGGGTGATGATGAACCGCGCGGCCTTGCCATCCGGCGACATCAGCAGCTGCATGCCGGTCTTGACGTCGTCGTTGTCGAAACCCTCATGGGGGATGTAGAAGAAGTCGTCGCTGCGAGCCCGATCGAAATCGAGGCCTACGTTGATCAGGTCGTCGAAGGTCTGGTCGGTCTGGGTGGATTGCAAAGCCGTCTGGCCGTAGGTGCTGACCAACAAAGCGGCCAATGACTCCGAGTCATCGGCGGTGAGTTTCAGCTGTGTGATGACTTGCGGTAACAGCTTGTCCAACGCTTCGAGGGAAGCCCTGGCGTCCTTGATGTCGGCAGCCAGGTGGTCGATGTTGTCGAGCCCGTCGAAGAGCGATCGGAATGCCCAGCAGATGGGAATGTCGAAACAGTGGCGCTCCCAATAGAAGTAGCTCTTGATCGGCCGGAAGAAGTCGTCGAGATTGGAGATCTCCGAATTCATCTCATCGGTGATCTGCTGCAGATCCTGGACGGTGAGAACCGTCTTGTGCAACTCGTCGGACATCCGTTGGAAGAAGACGATCTCTTTCCGCAAGACCTCGACAGAGTGGCTTGTTATCTCCGCCTGCTCGGCGGTATTGGCGTTCTGCCGCATGTTGAACGGCAACTGTTGACCGTTTCCGCTGCCCTGCGTGGTGAACAGGTACGGCAGGGTCGCATGTTCCAGTGGTCGTCCCAGAGGGCGGGTGATGCTTTGCACCATCGCGACTCCGGGAAGGCGAACCAGACTTTTGGCCGCCCGGTCCAACGAGATGAAGTCAGCCGAGTTGCGCATGTCATGGTCGGTCTCGATCATCAGCATTTCGGAGAACAGTTTGCTTTTCGGAAAATGCCGATCCGCCGCCGCGAAACCCAATTTGGCGGGCGCGTCGTGCGGCTGATACGCGCGGTCATCGTAATTCTGCCGGTACGTCGGGACGAAAATCGCCCCGAGCAATACCGCAGTGGCACTGGCGGCGAGAATGGGCACCGGCCACCGCACCACGCTCGCCCCGATCCGTCGATACAGCGTCGCCTTGTGCTGCTGTCTGGGGTCGAAGAGCCCGAGCAGGCTGCCCACGGTCAAAATGGCCGGGCCGAGGGTCAGGGCCGCCGCGACCAGAAACAGCATGGCGATGCCGACGGCGGGCCCCATGGTGTGGAAGTAGTTGAGCCGCGCGAAAGTCAAGCAGTAACACGCCAGCGCGATGGTCAGCCCTGAGCCGACGATGACGGGCGTGACGCCCTTATAGGCGGTGTAAAAGGCGTCCTCGCGGCTTTCGCCGGCTAGTCGCGCCTCGTGATAGCGGCCCATGAGAAAAATGCCGTAGTCCGTCCCCGCCCCGAGAGTGAGCGCGACGACGATGTTCACCGCGAATGACGACAGTTCGATGTAGCCCAAGTGTCCGAGAGTTGCGATGACGCCCTTCGAGACCAGCATCTCGATCAGCACACCGAGCAAGGGCACCAGCACGTTGGTGATGGAGCGGTACACCAGTAGCAACATCGTGACGATCAGGATGATCGTCACGATCGTGATGTTGTTCAGGCTCGAATTGGCAATAGCCACGGTGTCCGAGGCGAGCGGCGCCGCCCCGCTCACATAGACCTTGAGCCCCTGCGGCGGCGGGTCTTTCGCGATGATTTGCCGGACGGCATTGACCGACTCGTTTGCTTGCATCTGGCCGATGTCGCCCGCGAGGCGCAGCAGCACATAAGCGGCTTTGCCGTCGACGCTCTGCGCCCCCGCCGCGGTGATCGGCTTGCCCCACAGGTCCATGACGTACTGCACATGCTTGACGTCATGCTTCAGGCGGCGCACCAAATCGTCGTAGTACCGGTGGTCCCCATCGCCCAACGGCCGATCGGCTTCCAAAACCAGCATGGTCAGGTTGGTCGAGTTGGACTCCTGGAACTTCTCGCCGATGTGCAGCAACGCACGCTGCGACGGCGCATAGTGCGGAACCATCGGCCCCGCGAGTTCCTCTGCGACGCGTTCCACCTGTGGCATAAAGGTATTCGTCGATATGGCGAGCAGCGCCCAGAAAGCGATGATCGGTATTGCCAGGACGCGAACCGTTCTCGGTATAAAAGGTCGTTTCGGTCGCGGCGCGCTCATGCGGATTTCACCCTGCACATGACGTGGGCATCCCCATGACTATCGGATTGTGCATCGCGCACAACGCCATTCACCAACATCCGGCAGCCGAGTTGGCCACCGTGAACCTGCGCCGAGATGCTGCCGGACACCACGGTGAGCGTGGTCGTCTCGGTGTGCGACCACGGCAACACGGTGAAATCAACCCGATGCGGATGCCCGTCGATGTCCAGGTAGACGAGCATCCCGCCCTCGCCGACGGAACCGAACACCTCATATGTGAGCCGTTTGGGAGTGGACTGCTCCGGAGCTGCCGGGCCATTGACCGTGATGACGGGCGGCGGAGCGGAGAACTGGTGCACCTTCCACATGCAGATTGCACCCACAACGAGCGCAACGACGGCAACCAAGGGCATCCAGACGCGCGCCAAGACCGTCCTGCCGACCGAACGAGGGCTCACTCGATCACCTTCTCGACTCTTGTCCGCACATCGCTTCCCGCCCCGGCTCCGGCCCCAGCCCATCCAGATAGTAGACGGTGATGTACCTAATAGACAATCGATCGGCAAAGACTGCCGCCGGCATGCGGCGGCGAAGCCCCGTCAGCGGCTGAGCGCACCGCCTACCTCGCGATGCGTCAGGGCAGGTTGCGTAGCCGCCCTTTCAACCTTTTACTTCTGAGCAGCTGCGCGGTGAAGTTCAGTGAAGCCAACATCGGGAATGCGCCGAGAAATGTCCGCTCGGACGGGTTCGCTCCATGCAAGTGGTAAAGACTTCCGAAAACGTAAAAGCAGCCCACCATGAATAACGCGCCCGGAATGCAAAACGCCATCCAGGAGCTGCGATCGGCGACGACCCGCCTCGCGTACGCCACCTCCTCGCTGGTCATCGGCTCGCGCTTGCGCAATTTCCGGGTAACTGTCTTGGCGCTGCCGATGTCCTCGCTCATCGAAGTAGGCGCACGATCTCCGAGGCGTTTGACGAATACAGCCGCAATGGTGACGAACACCAGCGCCATGACCAAGGAGACTATCGTCAGAAAACCGAACAAAACCGAATCCACCCCTGGCTCCTTCGCTCTGCGGTCGAACCTAGCACCGCGCCAGCTGGGGGTCAGGGATGCGGGCTGGTTTGCTGCTGAGCCGCTTTCTGACGGGCAATGCGCTCGTCGTGTATGCGCACCAACTCGCGAAATCCCAGCCGGTGGTATTGCGGAGTCGGTTGGATGCCCCACTTGTCCTTCGCGGTGGCCTTGGCTGCGGCGCCTTCGGGCGGTCCCAGCGGCGGATACGGGTACTTGCACTCCAAGGTGTCGTCGGAGTAGCGGACCTTCAACAGCTCGCTGCAGATCTGGGTGAGGCTCAACGTCGGATAACCGTAATAGACCGCCATGAAGGGCAAGGTGAAGGCTCCCTCGAGGACGAGAGCGATCAGACAGACCAACGTGGCGCGCTTGATCCACCTGTGCATGCGCGCGTAATACGGGATGGTACCGGGCGGGAGGTCCTCGGTCGGCTTCGTCTCGACGCCGGAATTCTCGGTCATGGGTGCTCCTGAATTGTCCTCAGTCGGAGAAGATTTCGCGGTTCACGGTGTGCAGGTACGGGATGGCCAGGAACGGCGTGATGTAGAAAATGTCGTAGAGCCACCACCCGACGACGGGGAACACGACTCCGGCGTAGCGGACGTCGGCGTACATGGTCATGTTGAAGACATAGGCACACCAGATCACCACCCCCATCCAGCAGGTCACCACCATCCACTGGTGCCCCCAGCGCTTCATCTGCAGGAAGCCGACGGCCGCGGCCACGCGCATCGAAAACACGGTGAAGATCAACCCGGCCACGTACGCCTTCTCGCCCGGCCCGGCGGCCCCACCGACCCACGACTCGTTGTAATGCCAGAAGTACCCAGCGTCGAACATGTTGCCCCACCCGGCCATCAGCACGCGGTTGATCAGCGTGTGATTGGCGACCAGGTCCAAGGCCCAGCCCAGGCTGTTGAGCATTCCGTCGATCAGGACCAGGTAGCCGATCAAGGTGACGATCATCGGGCGGACCGCCAGGCCGGCGCGCAACGCCTGCCGTTGCAACCAGACTCCGCGCATGAAGATGGGGAAGCCGATCAGGCCGGGCGCCCACATGCCCATCAGTGCGGCACCGACGATCATCCACTTGTCGGCACGCCGTTGCGCGTTGCGCGACTGGTCGTGATGTTCGTCGAGACCGAGCGCCTCATCGAACTTCTTGCCGCTCAACGCGAGTCGGCCTAATGCAGTCGAACTCACAGGTTCCACCAGCCCCGCACGAACGACATGTAGAGCTGGATGAGAAACATTGCCAGCAGATAGCCATAGATGACGAGCTGAAGAATGATCAACGCGCGTTTGCGTTTCTGTTCTTTCTGATCCATATCGAAGCCCCTTTTTTCTATCGTGCTGACGTCTCGCCGGTCAGACATGCCGCCGCCACTTCACGCAAACCATCGGTGATCGCGCCATCGCTGGTGAGTGGAGCGAGAATGCAGGCGTCAGCGGCTTCCAGTTCCGTTGCGCCGGCGGCGATCAACTGCCCGGCCGTCACCAAAACCCTGGTCGACGGTGGCTCGAAGTGGAACGCTTCGTCGGCGGTGCGGATCGCGGCCGCGCACCCGACGAGTCGCTGGGCGGTCGATGGCGAGACCCCCGTCTCGGCGACGATCACCTGGGCCTCTTTGTCGGCGGGCAGGTACGTCATTGCCAGGGTGACGAACCGTTGCCGGAAGGACGGTTTGAGCTCCTTGAGTGAGCTGCGGTAGGCCGGGTTGTACGAACAGACCAGCATGAACGTGTCGGGTGCTTGGACGACTTCACCCGCGCGGTCCAAGTAGAGGGACCGACGGTGATCGGTCAGCGAATGGAGGATCGCCAGCGAATCGTGCCGGGCCTCGACCACTTCGTCCAGGTAGCAGATTGCGCCGGCCTTGACCGCTCGGGTGAGCGGGCCGTCGGTCCACACCACGTCGCCACCGGTCACCATGAAGCGGCCGACGAGATCGGAGCTGGTCAAGTCGTCATGGCAACTGATGGTGACGACGGGCCGGCCCAGCAGCATCCCCATGTGCTCGACCAGTCGGGTTTTACCGCATCCGGTGGGGCCGGTGAGCATCACCGGAAGGCGGCGGTGGTATGCCTGCTCGAACAGCCGGACTTCACTGCCTACGGCCAGATAGGCGTCGGTAGTCATGTCTTCCTTCTTCGAGTTTTTGCTTGCATTCGTGGTTCAGGCCGCGACCAGCTCACGATGGACGTGGGCGAGCACCCGGGGTAATTCCTCCACCCGCCGAATGCGTTGGGAGCGGCGCGATCCGAAGACCTCTGGGAGCGGGTCGACGCGCACCGGCCCGACGCCGACGTAGTAGACCGAGACGCCGGCATCGTTGGCCTCCTCGACAGCGTGGGCCGTGTCGGCCCAGGCGTAGCGCCCCTCATAACCCTCGTCGGAGATCAGGCCGTCGCCAATGACGATCAGCAGTCGGCGCTCGGATGGTTGGGCGAGCAGTCGGCTGGTCAGATGCCGCAGCGGTGCACCCAGCCGGGTGTAGCCGGCGGTTGTCAGGCCCATACCACTGGGCGCGATCAGACGTGATTCGTCGAAGTCCTTGAGACACCGGACCTCCACCCGGTGGCGGGTGTTGCCGGTGAAAACGAAGACGCCGTGGCGCTCGCGGGCAAATTTCATCGCGCGCGAAAGCGCGTCTGCGCACGCCAATTCCAACTGGAAGATCCGGCCGCCGTGTACACCCAACGACGAGCTGCCGTCGAGGAGCAGCGCGGTGGTGACGTCGCGGTCAGCGGGCAGCAGCTCGCGAAAGATTCGCGGCTCGGCCGTCTCGCCGGTCACCAAATCGGTGAAATGGCTGACATATTGGTCGACGTCGATGTCCGAGCCGTCTTCCAGTCCGCCCTTCATCGCGCGGTGGGTGTGCTTCTCGAACCAGCTGCGCACGTCCGCAGACACCGCTACCGGCTTGACCGCCCGTGGGCGGTCGGCGCGCTCCAGCACGGCGACGTGGTCGCGTAGAAAGCTTTGGGTCCACGCGTTCCACTCCGGATACGGGATACCGGCCCGATGGTCCGGCGCGATGTCGAGATCGTTGTCCTGTGGGCGATTTGGCGGCGGCAGGTTGGAGTTGCGTACTCCGCCGTCACCGCCGACGGGAACGGAGTAAGGCCGGGGGAGCCGCTGCTGGGTGGTGGTCCAGGGCATCCTGCCGAATGTGCGGCGCAGTCTGTCGGTCAGTCCTCGGGGCATCGTGTGAGCCAACGGAAGCACGCCGATCAAGGGGTCGAGATCGACGGACTGGTTGGTACGAGCCATTTTCACGGCGCAGTCGAGCATGTCGCCGGCGTCCATGTCGGCGGGCCGGACCGTCAGACCGGGCAGCGCGCGGGCCATCTCACCGAGTAGACCCGGCCATCGCCAAGCCACCCAGCCAAGTGCGACGCCGGCCTCGACCAGGGTGAGCGCGCTGAGCTCGCGATGTGTCAGCTCATGCAACCGATATTCGATAAGACGTTCCTTCGAGGGCGAACATTGAAGCGCGACACCACAAGTGACGGTGCGCTGGGTCCAGCGGGCAGTGGGGAACGGGTATGGGACGTAGACGTGTGTAAATGCCGTGTTCAGCCCAAAGCTGCGCCGATCACCACTGACCAGTCGCGCGCCCTCGCGACGTCGCTCGCTGAACGCAACTGCCGATACCGCACAACTGCGTTCGAATTCCATCGCGTGGGCGTCAGACAGCTCGGTCATTGCCGGTCAGAACGTGCCGATGTTGGAGAACATCCAGTACCAGAACACGATGATCAGAACGGTGCCGCCCCACGCCGCCACGTAGCGGAGGATTTCCCACACATAAGCCATGACCCGGTCTCCTTGTCGAGGATTGACATGTTGGCGGCGCTGATTCGGTCACCGGACCTCCAGCCCACGTACGGCCGAGGCGACCAACTCCTGAAGCATCGCGTCGCGGGCGTCGACGTCCGTTGTGGTGATCACGCCGTAGATGCCGAGCAGAAAAAACGTCGCACTGTAGAAGGCGTCCACCTCTGGGTGGACGGTTCCGTCACCGCGGGCGCGTTCGATCTCGTCGACCAACAGCGCGATCACCGGATGGTCGGTCCAATCATCGGAGCTGGGCCGCGACGGCGAAAAGTGCAGCGCCAGCAGCTCTTTGAAGAGCTTGCGGCCGAATACCGCTTCTAGTCCCGTCACCATCCTGACGAGTTCGGCCAACGCCGATGCCAGGTCATGGTCATGTCCGAGAAACCGGCCGAATTCGGCGGCGATACGCGCTTCTTCGCGATGCTCCAACTCGAGCAGGACGTGTTCCTTGGTGGGGAAGTGAAAGTAGAACGTGCCGTGGGCGACGCCGGCTGCGGCCACGATCACATCGACTTCCGCGTCGGCCATGCCCGAACGTTTGAACTCGGCGATCGCCGCGCCGAGGATGCGTTCCCGCGTCTTCAGTCGGCGCACGTTGCGCGGCGAAAGCGTGGCGTGCGATGCCATAGATTGACGTTCTAGTCCTTTGACTGACTAAAGTCAATGACTACCTGGCCGGGGCCGCTGCATGCGCCGAGTGTGAATGGCACGACAGGTGCCCGGTGTGTCGCGTCGCAGATTGCACAGTCGGGCACGCCGAGGCTCGCTCAGTCGGTGAAGAGTTCCCGATTCACCGTGTGCAGGTAGGGAATGGCCAGAAACGGGCTGATGTAGAAGATGTCGTACAGCCACCAGCCGATCACCGGCAGCACTACTCCGGCATAGCGGACATCGGCGAACATCGTCATGTTCAACACATAGCCGCACCAGATCACCACGCCCATCCAGCAGGTGATGATCATCCACTGGTGCCCCCAGCGCTTCATCTGCAGGAAGCCGATCGCAGCGGCCATTCGCATGGTGAAGACGGTGGCGATCAACCCGAATTCCCAAGCCTTTTCACCAGGCCCCGCCGCTCCGCCGACCCACAATTCGTTGTAGTGCCAGAAATATCCGCCGTCGAACATGTTGCCCCACCCGTTCAAGAGCACACGGGCCAGCAGCGTGTGATTTGCCACGGTGTCCAGCGCCCACCCCATGGTGTTGATAGCGGCGTCGATCAGCACCAGGTAGCCGAGCAAGGTAACCAGCATCGGGCGAACCGACAGACCTGCGCGTTGTGCCCGCCGGAGTAGGTACACCCCCCGCAAGAACAGCGGCAGGCCGAAAATGCCCAGTGCCGCCGTCCCGATGAGGACGCTGCCACTGATCAGCCACTTATCGGCGTGCCGCTGCGCTAGCCGGGAGTCATGGAAATGCTCGTCGAGTCCCCCGTCGCGCCCATCGTTGGCTTGTGGTGCGGTCGCTGCGGCTGAATGCCGGCGTCGCTTGGCGGTCGGCAGATGCATGGCATCCTAACCTACCAACACTGACCGAAGTCAACAAGAAGCGTGGCCTCACACGGGGCGTTGCAGGCTTCGCAGCGTTCTCGTCAGGTAATCGTCAATGAGGGCCTGACGTGCCGGCCAATCCCGGGTGGTGATCAACAGCGCATACAGCCCCAGCAGAAAGAAGACGGCGCTGTTCATCGGATCGACGTCGGGATCGATCTGCCCGCCGGCGCGTGCGAGCTCAATCTGCTTGGCCACCAGCACGATCAGCGGATGGTCTTGGCCGCCCTCATTGGCCTGACGGGTTTGCGAGAAGTGCAACGCCAGAAAGTCGTGGAACAACTCGTCGCCGAGGCGACGCTCAAGGCTGATCACCAGGCGCGCCGCTTCAGCAAGTACCGCCGAAAGCGCCTGTGGGGTCTTCAGAAACTGGTTGAACTGCTTGACAAGTCGCTCCTCTTCGCGTCGCTCCAGCTCCAGCAGGACATGTTCTTTGGTGGGGAAGTGGAAGAAGAATGTGCCATGTGCGACGCCGGCCGCAGTGACGATGGCACCGACGTCCGCCTCGGCCATTCCCGCCCGCTTGAACTCGGCGATCGCCGCACCCATCAGGCGTTCTCGAGTTTGCAGTCGCTTGGCCTCACGCGCCGACAATCGATCCGCCACAGCCATCCTTTGACCCTTGATACGAACGCCTGTGCAGAGCGTATCGCTTCGCCGTGCCGCGCCGCGGACGCTGCGTCCCGGGGCGTTTAGCGGCCGGCGTCGACCTGGCGTGCGATGGCCCGCTTGTCGATCTTGCCGACTGCGGTAGTGGGCAGTGACGGCATGGCGACCAGCATGTCGGGCCTGGCGTGTGCCGCCACACCGCGCTGGTCCAGGTAGGCGTTCAACTCCGGCAGCGTCAGCGGCGGGCCGTCGAAAACGACTGCAGCGCAGATCTTTTCCCCAAGGTACGGGTCGGGCAGCGCAACCGCGGCCGCCGACCAGATGCCTGGATGGCTGAGCATCTGCTCTTCGATGTCTTGCGCCGAAATCGTTTCACCGCACCGGCAGATGACGTCTTTGACCCGACCGGTGACCACCAGGTTGCCATCGTCTCGCAGCCGTACCAAATCGCCGGAGCGGTAGAAGCCGTCGGGGTCGAAGCAGCGGGCGTTGTCGGGCCCGGCACGAAAGTAGCCGTTGAATGTGTATGGACCGCGTACCAGCAGTTCGCCGTCTTGGCCCGGTGCGACCGGCTCACCCGCGGCGTCGACGATGCGCAGTTCGTCGGCCGCACACAGGGGCCGCCCCTGGGTGTGCTCGACCACGTCTGGAGGATCGTCGAGCCGGGTGTAGTTCAGCAGTCCTTCGGCCATCCCGAATACCTGTTGCAGCCCGGGCGTCAAGGTGGCGCGTATCCTGCGGGCGTCTTCGGGCTCCAGCTTGGCGCCACCTACTTGCAAGAGCCGCAACGTTTTCGGTGTCACCGGCTCCCATTCGCAGGCCTGGGCCCACAGCTTGGCCAGCGCCGGCACCAGCGCGGTCACCGTGACCCCGTGCCGCGCGATCGTGGCGAATGCGGCCTCGGGGCTGGGGTTGGCGCTGAAAACGATTGTGGCGCCGACGGTTAGCGCGCCCAGGATGCCGGGACACGCCAGCGGAAAGTTGTGCGCTGCCGGCAGCGTCACCAGATACACGTCGTCGGCGGTCAGCCGACACAGTTCTGCGCTCGCGGCGGCGTTGTACACGTAGTCGTCGTGTGTGCGGGGGATCAGCTTGGGCGCGCCGGTGGTGCCACCCGACACCAGCAGGATGGCAGGACCAGCGGTATCGGCCACAAGTCGGGGGACGTCGCCGTCGGAAAGTTCGGACCAGGACACGAACGGCCCGGGATCGCCGTCGACGATCACGTGGCGCAGCTGCGGATGTGCCCTGACCAGCTGCTCGGCCATCGACCGGTAGTCGAAACCGCCCGCCGTCTCGGCGATGACCAGACCGACGGCGTCACTGACACGCGTGAAGTGGCTCAGCTCTGCCAGGCGGTGCCCGGCCAGGCACATCACCGGGATGGCCCCGGCGCGCAGCAGCCCGAACAACGCGACGGCGAATCGGCACGAGTTGGGAAGCTGCAAGAGCACCCGGTCCCCGGGTGCGATGCCCAGCGCGGCGAATCCCGCCGCCGCTTGGTCGACGAGTTTGTCCAGGTGGAAATAGGTATAGCTGTCGAGGTCGTCCACCACGGCGACGCGGCCGGGCCACGCCGTTGCGGCGTGCCGCAGCACGGAGTCGACGGAGCGACCGGCCCAGAAGCCAGCCGCGCGATATCGTGCGGCGCGGTCGGGTGGGAACGGCACGAAGCCCTGCAGCGAGGCCGGTTGTGCTGCGGTTTCGGCCGGTTGGGCAGGAGTTACAGGCAAACTCGGCGGCTCCCTCGGGGCAGGCATGTCCTGCTTGCGGAACATACGGTAGCGTACACGAAGTTAGGACAGCCTGAGCTAAGCTGCCGGACGGAGGTGGGGTTGTGGGTCCGCATGACCGTGCGCTGCCGGCCGGGGCTCCATGAGCGGCACACTCGCGATAGTCGGGGCCGGCGCCAAAGCGGTGGCGGTCGCGGCCAAGGCGGCGGTGCTGCGCGAGATGGGCGTCGAGGTGGCCGACGTCGTCGCCGTCGAACGCGCCGGCGTGGCGGCCAACTGGCGCGCCGGCGGGGGCTGGACCGACGGCCGTCAGCGATTGGGCACCAGCCCCGAAAAGGACGTCGGATTCCCCTACCGGTCATCGCTGGTGCCGGGCCGCAACGCCGAACTCGACGAGCAGATGATGCGGTTCAGTTGGCAGTCGTATCTGGTGGCCACCGACCAGTTCGTCGGCTGGATCGACCGCGGCAGGCCGTCGCCCACCCATGACACCTGGGCTCGATATTTGCGCTGGGCGGCCGAAGTGGCCGGGTTGAAAGTCGTTCGCGGCGAGGTGGTTCGGCTCTGTGTAGACGGAGCGCGGTGGGAGTTGCAGACCTCCGAGGGGCGGTTGTCCGCCGATGCGGTCATGATCACCGGGCCGGGTCAGGCGGAGCGGTGTATCCGGTCGGGCGATCCGCGAGTGCTGTCGATCGCGCAGTTTTGGGAGCGTGCCGCGCGCCACGACCGAATCGTCGCCGACAATGTGGCGGTCATCGGTGGCGGAGAGACCGCGGCGTCGATGCTCAATGAGCTTTTTCACCATCGGGTTTCGTCGATCACGGCTATCTCGCCGCAAGCGACCCTGTTCACCCGCGGGGAGGGCTTCTTCGAGAACTCACTGTTCTCCGATCCCACCGGCTGGCGCAGCCTCACCCAGGCCGAGCGGCGCGACTGCATTGCCCGAACCGATCGGGGCGTTTTCTCGGCCCGGGTTCAGGAGTCATTGCTGGCCGACGAGCGGATCAAGCATCTGCGCGGACGGGTGATGCGCGTCGTCGATCGGGACAGCACGATCTGGATCACGCTGTCTACCGAGCGCTCCGGTGAACCGCTGGAAACGCTGCATCGCTTCGACCTCGTCATCGACGGGTCCGGTGCTGACGCACTGTGGTTCATGCCGCTGCTGAGCCCTGATGCCGTGGACTTGATGGAGCTCGGGCTGGGTGGGCCGCTGACCGGTGAGCGGCTCGAGGAGTCGATCGGTCCCGACTTGGCCGTTGCCGGTGTCACACCGAAATTGATCTTGCCCAATCTGTCTGGCCTCAACGAGGGCCCTGGATTTCCGAACCTGAGCTGCCTGGGGCTGCTGTCGGACCGAGTGCTCGGCGCCCATATCGGTGCAGCCGACCCGTCCCCGATGGGGAGAAGCGGTGAATACCAATCCGTTTGAGTGCCCGGCGAGCAGACGCAAAATCCCCCAAAACGCCTAGGTTTCGGGGGATTTTGCGTCTGCTCACTGCTGTCCTAACGGAATAGACTGGCTACCCAACGCATCCACCGAGGCCCACTCACGGGTTGCGAATTGTGGCAGCCCCCGCGGGATCGCTCGCGTAACGCTGATCAGTGGGCGACAGCATCCCAGTCCACGGCGCATCGTTGCCAGATTTGGTTCAGCACAACGGTCTTCCGGTGTCGCTCAGCGCGACGCTCACGCTGCAGGATCTGCAGGATCGGGAAGCCGCCACGGGTAAGTGCTTCACCGGTGGCGCTTCGCCTCACCAGGACAGCGAATCATGTCTCGGAAACTACAGCGGCTGTAAACCGAGCCTCAGCGCGTGCGCGGCGGGCCATCGGCGGAATGAGCCGCCGACCGCTTCGTAGGCGCGAGCAGACGCAAAGCTCCAGTTTCGACCCGAAGTTGGAAGCTTTTGCGTCTCAGCGTTGGTTGTTAAATCACTTGTGCCACTTGGGTTTGAGTCGTTGGCGGATTGCCAAACTTGTCGGTGGCCCTTCATACAATTTGAGGCATGGGTTCGAGCAGTCGTGAAGAGGTCGTGGAGGTCTTTCGCGCGCTCGATGCCGAGGTGGACCGATTGTGCGGGTTGTCCTTTGACGTGTTCACCACCCCCGAACGCTTGCGCGCGTTGGAGCGGCTAGAACACCTGACCCGTCGGCTGCGCGCCCCGCAGCACACCTTGATCAACCAAGTCAAAGCTCAAGCAGGCGAACAAGAACTGGGCAGCACCTTATCCACGGCGTTGGCCAACCGCCTGCGGATCACCAAAGCCGAAGCGGCCCGGCGCATCGCCGACGCCGACGATCTTGGCCAGCGCCGGGCGCTGACCGGCGAACCGCTGGCCCCACAGCTCAGCGCCACCGCGGCCGCCCAACGCCAAGGGCTGATCGGCGACGGCCATGTCAAGGTGATCCGCAGCTTCTTTTCCCACCTGCCCACCGACATCGACCTGCCCACCCGCGACGCCGCCGAGGCCGACCTCGCCGACAAGGCCAGCCACTACCGCCCCGACGAGTTGGCCCAATACGCCCAGAAAGTCATGGACTGGCTCAACCCCGATGGCGAACTCGACGACACCGAGCGCGCCCGCAAGCGCGGCCTGACCCTAGGCAAACAGGAATACGACGGCATGTCCCGGCTTTCTGGGTATCTGACCCCCGAGGCCCGCGCCACCCTGGAACCCGTCCTAGCCAAACTGGGCGCCCCCGGCACCTGCAACCCCGACGACGACATCCCCATCATCGACGACACTCCTGATCAGGACGCGGTGCGCCGCGACACCCGAACCCAGGCCCAGCGCCATCACGACGCACTGGTGGCCGCCCTGCGCACGCTGCTCGCCTCCGGAGACCTGGGTCAGCACAACGGACTGCCGGTATCAATCATCGCGATGACCACTATCAAGGAGTTGCACGCCGCCGCGGGCAAAGCCCACACGGGCGGCGGGTCGCTACTGCCGATGTCGGATCTGATCCGGATGGCCAGCCACGCCCACCACTACCTGGCCATCTTCGACGGCGCCAAACCCCTGGCCCTGTATCACACCAAACGCTTCGCCTCACCCGCACAGCGAATCATGCTCTACGCCAAGGACCGCGGCTGTAGCCGACCGGGCTGTCCAGCGCCGGCCTACCACAGTGAAGCCCACCACGTCCAGGGCTGGACCACCACGCACCGCACCGACATCACCGATCTCACCCTGGCCTGCGGCCCAGATAACCGGCTCGTCGAAAAAGGCTGGACCACCCGCACCAACGCCCACGGCCAGACCGAATGGATACCGCCACCGCACTTAGACCACGGACAGCCAAGAACGAATTCGTTTCACCACCCCGAACGATTCCTGCGCGACGAAGACGACGACGAACCCGGTTGACGACGGCAGCCCTGTATTTGACGTGCGCGGTGGCTATGGCCCGTCAAACCCAGCTGTTCC
Source organism: Mycobacterium sp. NGS66 (assembly GCF_059812225.1). Lineage (NCBI taxonomy): Bacteria > Bacillati > Actinomycetota > Actinomycetes > Mycobacteriales > Mycobacteriaceae > Mycobacterium > Mycobacterium sp. NGS66. The sequence continues at coordinate 608,646 of NZ_JCALCG010000002.1, forward strand.
ATGATCGCAAGAATGCAGTAGCTCAGCTGCCAAATTTGGCCAGCACATCCGCAATCGTCGCCCCGCCCAAGAGATCCGACACTTCCAGGTCATGGCCGAGTTCGATCTTGACTCGCCGGCGCAGTTCGAGGGCTTGCAACGAGTCCAAGCCGATCGCGACCATGGGCATGGTGACGTCTATGTCTTCGGGACGGTCAGTACCGATGGCGGTCGCGAGCAGTCCCAGCAGCCGATGCGAGACATCGGACTCAACGGGGGGACGGAGTTGGATAGACGGCGATTGCGGGTCGGACAGCTGAGATATCAGGGGTCCGTAGCCATAGGCCTCGAGGATCGGGCGGGCACGGTCGAAGTCGTACGCCAAGACGATCGCATTGTGGTGAAATTGCCTGGTCCCCAACGCTAGAGCGTCCGCCGGCTTCATCGGAATCACACCGATCGCGTCGAGCTGCGCCGTGCTGGCCGCGTCCAGCTCGAAGTGGACCGTCCACTGGCCCCACTGCACGGAAACGCAGTCCAGCCCCTCGGCGCGGAGGCGATGCGCCATAGCATCGAGCATTCGATTGGCGGCGGCGTAGACGACCTGGCCGCGGCCGCCGATGGTCGCCCGCGCCGAAGAGCAGAGCACGACGCGACAGTCTTCGGTCCGCGGATACGTCTCGAGCACCCGGGCGATGCCGAGCACCTTGGCCCGCAACGCCTGCTCCACCTTCTCCGCGGTGATTTCGGCGAATTCGACGGCCGAATAGTCAACTGCGGCATGGATTATCAGATCCGCCGGGGCGCCGTCGTGCCCGGCGGCCAGCCGCGCCACCGCCGCTGGGTCGCCCACGTCGCATCGGGCGACGCGGATGTCAGTCGATGTGTCCGAACGGATTGCGCGTAGCCGATCCGCGACGGCTGGGGCGGCCGCACCCGACCTGCTCACCACCGTGATCCGGCGGGCGCCGCGTCGGGCGAAGTGATCGCAGAACTCCAGCCCGAGGTTGCCGGTGCCACCGATGATCAGGGCATGCTCGGGTGCGACGCCGTCAGTGTCCGGCCCCGCATCGCCGTCGACGATCCGCTTCGCGTAGAGGCCGCCGTCGCGCAGGGCCAGCTCCGGTTCGGCCGCGGTGTGCAGCGCGGCGACGATCGCTTCGGACGCCTCCAAGATCGAAGCCGCTGGCGGCAGATCGATGTGTTTGAAGCCCGTGCCCGGATGGTCCGCGCCGATGCTGCGAAAGCCCGCGCTCGCCGCGGCGTGTACCGGATCCGGCGGCGCGTCGTCGGCCACGACTGCCTCGCCGCCAACCGTCACCAGCCAGCAGTCGGTAATCGAGGAGTTCAGTCCCGGCCACCACGTGCGGTTCGAAAAGAAGGCCGTGACCGCGGCCGCGGCGGCGTCGTCGTCCAGTCTCGGGGACCGGGGAAGGAGTATGACCAAGGTATTGAGATCGGTTGGGACGCTTTCGACATCGATCTGACGAGCCGTGGCGCCGATGGCCTCGGCGGCACGGTGCACGGCGGTGGCCAGTTCGGCCTGGGTGCCGGTGTGATCGATGATGCCGATGGCACGGGGCGCTACCAGCGAGCGCTGCGACAGCCGTATCCACTGCTCGACGAAAAATCGCGCCGGTGTGGGTTCGGTTTCCGGCTCCGAGGTTGCTGCCGGGGAAAGCTGCGGGCGGTACACCTGCCACAGCCGGGTCTCGTTCATCTGGGTGTTGGGAAAATCGACCAACGGCAACGGGATTGGGCCGTCGGGCTCGGTGCCCAGGCACTCCCACCGATAGTCCAGGTCGTGCACGGCAAGGTGCGCGAGGTTGCGGGTGAACTCGCGCAAATCGGTGGCCGGTCGCTGTGAGGTGCCCACAATGAGGCGTTGGTGTTCATCAGTCCGGGCGGCGAGATTCTCTTGAATCGCCAGCTGCAGCGTGGGATGCTCGGCCAGTTCGACGAAGGTGTCGATGCCGAGTTCCAGCGCTGCGGCCATCGCCTTGTCGAAGCGAACGGTGTTGCGCAGGTTCAGGAACCAATATTTTTCGGGCGACAGTTCGGGCGTGATGCGGGCCCCGAGGGTGGCGCCCAGGCAGTCGATATCGGTGCCGAGAAAGTTTGCGTTCTGCAGCTCACGCTGCGCGGCAGTGCGAATCTTTCCGGCCAGCGAGTTGATCAAACTGGTATGCGCCGGATATTGGACGCGGATGACGCGCGCGAACGTGCCGCGCTCGGTAAGCGTGTCGACGATGTCCTGCACGGTTTCCCGATCGCCCGAAATCCCCACCATGCCTGGCGAATTGACCACCGACAGCTCGGCCCAGCCCGAGCAACGAGCCAGCAGGTCTTCGCACCTGTCGCGGCCGGCGGCAACGACCGCCATTGCGTAGTCACCGGATTCGAACTCGTCGGCGGCGCGTGCGCGTATCCCGACGATGCTGACGGCGTCGGCCAGGGTAGTCATCCCGGACACATAGGCCGCGGCGATCTCGCCCTGGCTGTGCCCGACGGTGGCGTCCGGCGCGACTCCGAACGACCGCCACATCGCGGCCAGGCCGGCCATCTGAGTGAACAGCGCCGGCTGTACGGTGCGGGCGTTGTCTTGCGCCGAAAGATGTTCGTCGAGAAGGTATTCCAGCGGTGATTCGTCGAGCCGGTTCGTGAACGCCTCGGCGCATCGATTCACTTCGTCCCGGAATGCGGGCACCGAGTCATAGAACAGCCGCCCCATACCCGGGCGCTGGGCGCCTTGACCGGGAAAGACGTAGGCGATTCGGCGGCTCGTGGCGGCCGTGTCCGTACATACCAGTGCCGGATGTTGGCGGCCATCGCGAGCCGCCCGCAGCGCGTCGAGCAATTCGTCGCGGTCGGCCACCATCGCCAGCGCCCGGTGCCGGCGGGGGATACGAGTCCGAAACAGCATGTCGGCGATCGCTTGCGGTGCCACGTCGGGGCGGGCCGCGGCATACGAAAACAAGGCTGCCGCTTCACGTTGCAGCAAATCGGTGGTATCCGCCGACACCAGAACGGGAATGCTGCCGTCCGGGAGCCGGTAGGTGAGCGGCTTCATGTTCCGGGCCTCGTCGGCATGGCAATAATTGCGTGCGCATTGGAGCCGCCCGCGCCGAATGACGACACCGCGCCGTAGCGGACGCCGTCTTTCGCCTCCCAGGGCTGCAGCGTGGTGGCGAGGCGCAGACCCGTCCGACCCCAGTCGACGGTCTTGGATGGGTTGTCGGAGAACAGGGTTGGCGGAACGTGGCCGTGCTGTCCCGCCAGCAGCAGCTTGATCAGCCCGAGGATCCCGGACGCGGCTTGCGCGTGGCCGACGTTCGACTTGATCGAACCCAGCAGCGCCTCGGACCCGCCCGCTCCATAGGTGTTGAGCAGGGCGGTCAATTCCTGCGGATCACCGGCCGGGGTTGCGGTGCCGTGTCCTTCGATCATCCCGACATCGGCCGGGTCGATCCCTGAAGCATCGATGGTCTTGCGTACCAGCTGCTCCTGCGCCCGCGCCCGGGGCACCAGGATCGGCTTGCCCTTGCCGTTGTGGTTGGTGCGGATGGCCAGCAGGTGGCCGTAAATCCGGTGCCCCAACTGGCGCGCTCGCGATTCACGTTCGACGACAACCATTCCCGCGCCTTCACCCCAGACGGTGCCGCTGGCGTCGTCGGAGTAGGCGCGGCAGTGTCCATCCGCGGAGATGGCATTGAGCCGGGAGAACTCGTAGAACGCGGTCGGCTCTCCCAGCACGCAAGCGGCGCCGGCCACCGCCCAATCGCACTCGCCGAGTTGAATCGCGTTGGCCGCCAACTGCACTGCCGTCAACGACGAGGCGCACGCCGAATCCACCGTCATCGACGGACCGACCAGGCCGAGGCAGTGCGAGATCCGGCCGGCGCCCCCCAACTGTCCCATGCCGACCGTCCGAAACCCGGTGTAATCGTCGGCTACGGCCGTGCGTGAGCCGTATTCGGTCATCGACATCCCGACGAAACAGCCCCCTTCGGAACCTTCGAGCAAGCCGGGGTTGATTCCGGCGTTCTCCAGCGCCTTCCACGCCACCCGCATCGCGACCCGTTGCTGCGGGTGCATCACCGTCGCCTCGTGATGGGTCAGGCCGAAGAAGGACGGATCGAATGCCGCTGCGCCGTCGAGGAATCCGCCGGAGTCGCAGACCTGCCGCCAACCGTCGGCGACGCGGGACGCCGACAGCAGGTCGTCGACGGTCCAGCCCCGATCGCGCGGGAACGGGCCGAGCAGCTCGCTGGCTTGGACCAGTGCCGACCACAGCGCGCCCGGGGTGTCGATTCCGCCCGGGGCCTCGACCGCCATTCCGGAGATGACGATCGGGTCGGCTGGTGCGGCGACGGCGGCACTGCGGTCGCTCAAGTCGTCTGCTCGCAGTAGGCGCTCGAGACCAACAGCTCGGTGACCGCCTCGATGTGCGACGTCAGGTAGAAGTGTCCGCCGTCGAACATGGTGACCGCGACGGTGTCGGTGTGTTTACCCCATCCGTACAGATCGCCCAGCGTGATATATGGGTCCTGGTCACCGCCCATGGCGTGGATCGGAGCCACGACCTTCACGTCGTCCGCACAGGTGTACGCGTCGAAGGCCCGGTAATCCGCTTTGATCACTGGAAGCGCCAGCCTCATCAGTGCGCGATTCGCCATCACATCGATGTCGGTGCCCTCGAGTGCTGCGAGATGGTTGAGGATTGCTTCGTCGTCTTGCGGATGTGGTGGTTTGGCGGCGACGTTGCTCGGTGCAACCGCCGCGGAGACGATGAGCCGCCGCACGTCGATGCCCGATTCTTCGGCGAGCCGGACGAACTCGAATGCGACCAACGCGCCCATGCTGTGACCGAATGTGACGATCGGCAGGCCACGGTGGTGATTCGACGTCGAGAAGTCGCCGAATGCTCCCGCGGCGATATCCGGGAGCGAAGACAACGAGGGCTCACCGGCCCGGTCCTGACGACCCGGGTACTGGAACACGACGACGTTGAATCGTGCGCTGAGCCGTTTCGAGAATTCGCGGTAAGCCGATGCGCCGGCGCCGGCATGTGGGAAAACCAGCAGCGGCAGGCTGTCGGGCGAAGGCGGTGCGTGGAACTGCCTGATCCAGCCCAGTGTGCGCGGCATGGCGGTTACCTTTCGACGTTCAGGCGCGGTGGCGGGTTATGCGGTCTGGTCCCGGTCGAGCACCATCAGCGCGGCCCGCTTGCTCGGCAGATCGAGATCGGCGGCACGCCGGAACCCGAGCGCCTCCAGAGTCCGAATTGCCCGCGTGTTTTCGACATCGGGTTCGGCGACCACCCGGGTGCGCGGGTCTCGGCTCATCAGCCGGGCCACGACCGAGCGGATCATTTGCGCGGCAAGTCTGCGGCCGCGGCATTCGGCCGGGCCCAGCAGCATGTGCAAGCCCACGTCGTGCTCGCGGGCGGCGTAGTGCTGGCCGAGCGGATCAAGATCGGCGTGGTAGAGCTCCCAGTAGCTGTTCGGGACACCGTTCACGATGCCCAGGTACGGCGTGGAGTGCAGGCTGCGGTCTTGCCGGTGCAGGTAGGACGCGATCTCGGCCCGGGGCCACGGCATCTTCCAGAAGCGGGCTACCTCGGGGTCGTTCATCCACGAGTGCACGAGCTCCAGGTCCCGGTCCGGGTCGACGCGCCGGAGCGAGAAATTCCCGGCGAACACCTCGTGGTCCAGTGCGACGCCGCGGCGTCGCGAGGCCGGTGTGCTCACGCTCGTACCTCCCGCACCCCCCGGTGCCTCCCAGCCACCGCGGCCAGCAGACCTATGCAACTTAGCGAAGGCTAACATAAGCTGCTGAACTTGTAGTCGGTCGCGCATTCCGCCGACCGAAACACCCGCCACGCCCTGGCCTGGCAGGCAGAGTTGAAGGGTTTCGCTGTGACGACGGACGACGGCAAAACGTTGCGGGATCGCCGTCGGGAACTGCTGCGCAGGCGGATCGCCCAAAGCGGTTTGGCGGCCGAGGGGCCAGCCGACCGACCGCGCCTGAGTCCCGGTCAGCGTTACCCCCTGTCGGCCGGTCAGCGCCGGATGTGGTTCCTGCAGACGATGGACCCAACCGACTCCACGCTGAACATCTGTGTCGCCTATCGCCTGACGGGTGCTCTCGACGAAGGCCGTCTGCATGCCGCCTTCCGAAAAGTCGCCGCCCGGCACACCATTCTGCGCACCGGCTATGGGGTGGACACCGAAGGCGAGCCCTACCAAGTGTTTTCCGACGATGTCGAAATCGCTTGGCAAGTAAGGGATCTGACCGATGTGCCACCCGGTGACCGGCGTCAGCGGATCGAGGCACTGGCCCGCGACGAGTTCGGCAGGCCCTTTGATCTGACCGACGAGTTGCCGATGCGGATAATCCTCATCCGCGCCGGCGCCGGCGAATTCGTGCTCCTGCTCGTCGTGCACCACATCAGTTGGGACGACGACTCGTGGGCCGTTCTCGCCCACGACCTGAGCGCGGCCTACAACGGGCGGCAGCTTCACCAGGAAGCGCCCCAATACGTCGCCGTCGAGGTGCTTGACGCAGCCGCCGAACCCACCATCGCCGACGTCGGCTACTGGGCCGAGGCGTTGCGTCCGCGACCCGAACCGCTGCAACTGCCCGGTGTGGCCGCCGCGCATCCGTCGAGGCAGGCGCAGCGTCGCAGCAAGGCGCTGCCCGCCGAGCTTTTCGGCCGGGTGGAGGACTTCGCGCGCGCGCATTCGGCGTCCCCGTTCATGGTGCTGCTGGCCGTTTACGCCGTGCTGGTGCGCCGCTATACCGGAGCGCCGGATTTCCTGATCTCGGTGCCGGTGACCGATCGCAGGGCCGCGGCCGAGGGTGCCATCGGATATTTCGGCAACACCCTGCTGTTGCGGATGACCCCTCGGTCCCACGACACCTTCGCCTCGTTCGTCGGCGCGGTGCGGGAAACCTGCCTCGACGGCTTCGCCCATCAAGCCGTCGGCATCGACCGGGTGGTGCGCGAGGCCAACCCGGAGCGGATGGGCCACGACGGCATGGATCAGCTGGTCCGGCTGGGCTTTTCCCTGCGCAAAAGCGCGGGCGGGTTCGCCCTCGACGGCGTTGCCGTGCGCCAACTCGACCTGGGCGCGGTGACCGCGCATCTACCGCTGGCCCTTTCGGTGGTGCTCGACGCGCAGGTGACCGTCGAGTTCGAATACCAAACCGACGTGCTCAAGACTGCCCTCGTCGAGCAGCTGCTGACGCACTACGTGCAGCTGCTGGACAACGCGCTGTCTCAGCCGGAACGTCGGCTCACCAGTCTGGACATGCTCGGCACCGGCGAACGGGAAACCGTGCTGGCGCAGTCGCACGGTGAACTCGTCACCACGCCCGCCACCACACTGGTCGCCCTCCTCGAGGACGCGGCGGTTGCGATTCCGACGGATGCGACGGCGCTGGTTTCCGACGCGGCCGAACTGAGCTATGCCGAATTGGATCGCCGCACGAATCGCTTGGCGCGCTGGCTGATTGGCGAGGGTTTCGGTACCGAGGACATCGTCGGTCTACGCATGACCACGTCGATCGAGTTCATCGTCGCGATGCTTGCGGTGCTGAAAGCCGGTGCGGCTTACCTGCCCATCGATCCGGCCTACCCGGACGACCGCATCGATTACCTGATCACCGATGCCCGACCACAGATAGTGATCGGGCCGCAGGAGTTCCACGCCGCGCAGACGGCCGCCGCGCAGCTGTCCGACGCGCCGATCACCGACCACGACCGTGTTCGTCCGTTACGTCCCGACAACCTCGCGTACGTCATCTATACGTCCGGCTCCACCGGCAAGCCCAAAGGCGTTGCCGTCTCCCATCACGCGATCGCCGAGCACCTCGAGTGCTTCGTCGCGGAGTGGAGCATCACCGCCGAGGACCGGTTGCTGCAGTCCTCGTCGGTGAGTTTCGACGCCTCGCTCTCCGACATCCTGATCCCGCTGACGATCGGCGCAACCCTGGTCGTGCCCAAACCGGACGGCTTCGGCGACATTGCTTATGTCGCGGAACTGATTGGCCGCCATGGTGTCACCGTGCTGCACATGGTGCCGTCCATGCTCAGTACCGTCCTGCTGATGCGGCAGGTCCTCGACGAGGATGCCTGGCGGCAGCTGCGGCACGTGCCCGTGGGTGGCGAGGCGCTGGCCGGTGAGGTGGCGGACAAATTCGCCGGCTACTTCGACGCGCAATTGCGCAATCACTACGGCCCCACCGAGGCCGTCGTCTGCGCGACCCACATGGACGTCAAGGGCTCACACGGCGCGCGGGTGGTGCCCATCGGCGTACCGAACCGCAACGTGTACGCCTACGTGCTCGACGAGGAGTTGCAGCCGGTGCCCGCCGAGGTGATCGGGGAGCTGTACCTCGGCGGCGTCCAGTTGGCGCGCGGGTATCTGGGGCGTCCGGGACTGACCGCGCAGCGATTCGTCGCCGACCCGTTCAGCCCGGGCATGCGGCTGTATCGGACCGGGGATCTGGTCCGCCGCAACATCTCTGGCGACCTCGAATTCGTCGGCCGCGCCGACGAACAGGTCAAGGTTCGTGGTTTTCGCATCGAGCTCGGCGAAGTCGAGTCCGTCATCGCGGCGCATCCCGCGGTGCGGCACTGCCTCGTCGTCGCCGAAGAGCGTGAGTCCGGGCCCGCGCTGGCCGCCTACCTGGTGCCCGCAACCGCTGAAAACACCGGTCTCGCAAGTCCTTTGGACGACCTCGACCTGGACGAAATCCGGAGCCACGCCGCGTCGGCGCTACCCGAGTACATGGTGCCCACCGCGTTCGCGGTGATCCCCGAGATCCCGCTCACCGTCAGCGGCAAATTGGACAAGCGCGCGTTACCGGCGCCCACTCCCGTTGCGGTCCGTCGTTATCGTGAGCCGGCGACGCCCACCGAGCGCCGCATGTGCTCGATCTTCGCCCGCATGTTCGGTTGGGAGCGGATAGGCGCCGAAGACTCGTTCTTCGGGCTGGGTGGGCATTCGCTGCTGGCGGCGCGGCTGGTGGCACAGATCCGCGCGGAGTTCGGTGTGGAGCTGACCGTGCGCGCCGTGTTCGACACCCCCACTCCGGCCGGATTGGCCGCTCGGCTGGTCGACTACTTCCGCTCGGAATTCGACATCGACCTCGATGAGCTGGACGAGCTGGAAACACTGTACGACACAGGTGAATTCGACGCGCCGATCGATTCCTCGCACGGATCGCAGCCGGGCCGTCCACCACTCGTCGGCTCCGTTCGTCCAGAGCGGCTGCCGTTGTCCTACTCCCAGCTGGCCATGTGGTTCCAGTACCGGATGGAAGGCGCACGCGACGGCTTCAATCTGCCCTTTGCGTTGCGTTTCACCGGGCCGCTGGACACCGCCGCGCTTGCCGAGGCGCTCAACGACGTGGTGGCCCGGCATGAGGCGCTGCGCACCAATTTCGCTGAGCACGAGGGTGTTCCATATCAGTTTGTGCATCCGGCGGTTCGGGTCGAGCTGCCGGTGGTACCCGTTGCCGCGGGCGAGTTCGACGAGACGGTGACCGCGCTGCGCCGGCATGTGTTCACTCCGGAGTCCGGCCCGCTGCTCCGAGGGACCCTGTTGGAACTCGGCGCGCAAAACCATGTGCTGCTGCTGCTGGTCCACCACATCGTGAGCGATCACGCTTCACTCGGCATCATGTTCGACGACCTCGTCACCGCCTACCGAGCGCGGGTAGCGGGCAAGACGCCGCACTGGCCCGTCTCGCCGATCCAGTTCCCGGATTACGCAGTGTGGCAACGCAGTGCGTTCGGCACCGGCTGGGGAGAATCGGAGCTGGCCCATTGGCGCCAGGCGTTGGCCGGGCTGCCTGACGAGATCTCAGTGGCTCACGACCACGCCCGCCCGCCGGTGCTCGGCAAGCAAGGGGAGGTAGCGACTTTCCGGGTGTCAGCGGCTCGCCGCGGAGCGCTCACCCAACTCGCCGAGGAAAACGGCGCGACCGAGTTCATGGTTTACCAGGCTGTCCTTGCGGCGCTGCTGCACAAGCTCGGCGGCGGCCCGGACCTGCCGGTCGGCAGCCCGGTCGCATCTCGAGTCGATTCGGCCACCCAGCAGGCGATCGGTCTGTTCGCCAACATGGTGGTGCTGCGCAACGACGTGTCGGGTGATCCGAGTCTGCGGACCATGATTGCGCGCAGTCGGGACGTGGTGCTGGACGCGTTCGCGCATCAGGAATTGCCCATCGAACGCTTGGTCGAAGCCCTCAACCCACCGCGCTCGCGATCCCGGAATCCGTTGTTCCAGAGCATGCTTCATTTCCGCGGCGAGGACTGGGCGCTCGTTGCGCGCGACCTCACGCCGGAAACGACCGTCGTGCCGCTGCCGATGGACTTCGAGGTGTCGCTGCTGGACCTTGACCTGGGCATGACCGTGACGCCGGATGGCGAGCTGGACGTTCGGGTGGTAGCCAATGCCGATCTCTACCGGCCCGACACCGTCGCGCTGGTCGCCGACGCCCTCGACAGCACCCTCGATGCGTTCGTGACCACGCCGGATGCGCGGGTATCCACGCTGCAGTTGCTGCCCACGGCGGACATGGCGAAGCTGCTCGCACCTCCGGCTCCGGCGCCGCGACCGCAACCCGTCGTCGCCGATTCGGCGAAACACCAAGAGACGCAACGGGCGCTCATCGGGTTACTGGAAGAGCTGCTGGATATCACCGGTGTGGATGCCGAGGACAACTTCTTCGCCCTCGGCGGCGACAGCATCATCTCGATCAAATGGTCCGCCCAGGCCAACGCGCAAGGACTGCCGCTGACCCCGCCCATGGTATTCGAGCACATGACGATCGCCGAGTTGGCCGCCGCAGTGGACGGTTCCGCGGAACAGCCTGCGGCCGAAGTGGATTCGCCGCCGGCGCAGGAGTACACGCCGATGAGCGCATCCGGCCTGAGCGCCGATGCGCTCGCCGACCTCGCCGCATCCTGGCACCAACAGTCGTGACACCAGCACCGATCGAAGACGTTCTTGCGCTCAGTCCGCTGCAAGAAGGGTTGTTCGCCCTCTACCGGTTGGCCGAAGACAGCGTGGACCTCTACAGCATGCAGTTCGTCGTCGATGTCGACGGGCCGGTTGACGTCGAGCTGCTGCGCCGCAGTGGGCAAGCGATGCTGGTTCGGCACCCGAACTTGCGCGCCGCGTTCTGGGATCGGGACATACCCAAACCGGTGCAGGTCGTGCCCGCGCACGCCGAGCTGCCGTGGTTCGAACGCATCGCGACACCAACCGAATTCGACGCTATCGCCCGCTCGGAGCGGCGCCGGCCGTTTGACTTGAGACGCGGCCCGGCATTGCGGGTAGTGCTACTCACGGTGCCGGGCGAGACCCGGCGGCGACTGATCTTCACCGCGCACCACATTCTGGTTGACGGGTGGGCGCTTGCGGTGTTCTTCAGCGAGATGCTCGCCGTCTACCGGGCGGGCGGATCGGTTGACGGGCTACCGGCGCCGCGGCCCTACCGCGACTACATCGTCTGGCTCGCGGGGCAGGACCGGGGCGCCGCGATCGCGAAATGGATGCAGTATCTGCGGGGCGCTTCCGGACCGCTGATGATTGCCGACGCCGTCGAGGTCGTCCCCGGCGACGCGGTGCCGGACAAGACTGAACTGCTGCTGCCCGCGGCCGACACGGCACGGCTGCGGGAATGGGTGAGCCGCAACGGCTTGACGCTCAATACCGCTGTGCTCTTCGCCTGGGCGCTGGTGCTGGGCCGGCTCACCGACCGGCGCGACGTGGTGTTCGGCACCATCGTCTCCGGCCGTCCGGAGAGCCTGCCCGGCGTGGAAACCATGGTCGGGTTGTTCATCAACGCGGTGCCCGTCGTGCACCAGCTGAGCGGCACCGCCTCGGTGGTCGAGCAGTGCGCGCAGTTGCAGCGCGAGTCGTCGGCCATGCGTGACATCGGTTACCTGAGCCTGTCGGAGCTGCAGCGCGAATTCGGCCGCGGAAGTCTGTTCGACTCCCTGTTCGTCTTCGAGAACGCGCCCATCGAGGACGCGATCCGTCCGGTCAGCACACCCGACGGCGCATGCTTTCGACCGGTCGAGATGGAGAGCCTGACGCACTACCCGCTGACGGTCGTCTCGCACCTGCACGGCGACGCGCTGGTGGTGCTCGTCGAGGCGATCCGCGAAGCGCTGCCGCATCTTTCGCCGGCAGCGATAGGCGAGCGGCTGCTGGCGGTGCTGCGGCAGCTGCCCGATGTCGGCGATCACCCGCCCGACGTGCTCGACGTTCTCACCCCAGCCGAGCATGCCCGGCTCGCCGGGCTCACCACATCACCGGTGCCGGTTCTGCAGAGCGGGACCGTATGGGAGATGTTCGAACGGCAGGTCCGCGTCACTCCGGACGCCGATGCTCTCGGCACCTCCGAGGGCGAGCGCTATAGCTATGCCGAATTGCACCGGGAAGCAACCCGTTTGGCGGGGGCATTGGCCGAGCGCGGCGTCGGGCCAGAAGATGTGGTCGCGCTGCTACTGCCACGTTCGACCCGGTCCATTGTGGCGACCCTGGCCGTGCTCGCCGCCGGCGGTGCGTACCTGCCCGTCGACGTCACCCTGCCCCGGGCGCGGATCGAATCCATGCTCCGCCAAGCCAAGCCGACGCTCATCATCACCGAAACCGGACAGGCGCGGCCCGGCGCGGCGACAGCTCCCACCCTCGTCCTCGACGAACCTGCTGTGGCCGAACGCATTTCGCGGAACCGCGCCGTTGCGCCCACGGTGCGCCGTCACCCCGAACACAGCGCCTACGTCATCTTCACCTCCGGCTCCACCGGTGAGCCCAAGGGTGTCATCGGCACCAACGCCGCCCTGCTCGGCTACTTCGCCGACCACCGGGAGCGCGTCTACCGCCCCGCCGTGGCGCGGCTGGGCCGCCCGTTGCGCATCGCGCATGCCTGGTCGCTGAGCTTCGACGCCTCCTGGCAACCGATGGTCGGCCTGCTCGACGGCCATGGCCTGCACTTGTTCGACGCAGAAGAGATGCGCGATGCGGACCGGTTGGTGAAAGGCATTGCCGCGCATCGTGTCGACATGCTCGACACCACCCCGTCGCTGTTGGTACAGCTCGGTGCAGCTGGACTGCTGGAACAGGGTCTGGCGGTGCTGGCGCTTGGCGGTGAGGCGATAGATACGGCGTTGTGGCAGCGGTTGCGTGAGTTGGCCGGCGGCGGTGAGACCACTGTCTACAACTGCTACGGGCCCACCGAAATGACGGTCGAGGCGGTGGTGGCACCGGTGCAGAAGTACCCGGCACCGACGATCGGCACGACCAACGCCGGCACGTTCGGCTATGTCCTGGATTCCGGCCTGCGGATGGTGCCCGACGGCGTGGTGGGCGAGCTGTATCTGTCCGGCGCTCAGCTGGCCCGCGGCTACCTCGGCAGTCCCGCGCTGACCGCGGCCCGCTTCGTGGCCGATCCACTGCGGCCGGGTCAGCGCATGTACCGCACCGGAGACCTGGTCCGTCGCCTGCCGCACGGCGGTTACGCGTACCTGGGCCGAAGCGATACTCAGGTCAAGGTTCGCGGCTACCGCGTCGAGGTCGGTGAGATCGAGGCCGCCCTGCGGGGCCAGCCTCGGGTGCATGACGCGGCGGTGTCGGTGCTGCATCGGCAAACCGGGCCCACCCTGGTGGGTTTCGTTGTGTGGGAACAGAAGTCAACGGGCGACCTGCTGGGGCTGCGGGCCGCGCTCACCCAGCGCCTGCCGTTGTACATGGTTCCCGCGCGGATTCTGGCCTTGCCCGCGCTTCCGGTCAACGACAACGGCAAACTGGACGGCCGTGCCCTGGACCTGCTGGCCGATCAGGCGCTGTCGCCGGGCGCCGGCGACGGGGCGCCGTCAGCCTCCACCGATACCGAGCGATTGTTATGCGATGTGTTCGCCGAGCAGTTCAACGGCGTGACGCCGCATGTCGACGACGACTTCTTCGCCCTCGGTCTGGACAGCATCGTGGCAATTTCGGTGGTACACAAGGCGCGACGACGCGGTTTGCCGTTGAGCCCGCGAATGATGTTCACCGCACCCACGATTCGTCAGCTGGCGGCCCTGATCGACGCGGGGGCCGGCGCAGATGCCGCCGCGGAGCACAACGAATACGGCGAAGTCCTACCGCTGCCCATCGTGTCGTGGCTCTACGAATACGGCAACTACCGTCGGTTCAGCCAGACCGTGCTGCTCCGGCTTCCCGACGAGATCGACCGGGTGGCAATCGAATCGATACTGCAGTCGCTCCTCGACGGACACGACACCCTGCGGGCAATCCTGACCGAAACTCCCGATGGGCCCCGCCTGGTCACTCGCGAGCCCGGTGTGGTCCACGCGGCCGATGTGCTGACCCGCGTCGAGCTGGAAGACTCGACTGACGCCGAATTGACCGCGGCCATAACGAGCGTTGCCCGCAAGGTGCTGGATGAGATCGACCCGCATGCCGGGGCTATGGTGCGCGCGGCCTGGTTCTCCCGCCCCCAGAGCGGCGATGTGTTGCTCATCACCGCGCACCACCTGGCGGTGGATGTGGTGTCCTGGCACATCATCTTGGGCGACATCGCGGCGGGCTGGCGCTCGGTGAAAGAGGGCGCGGCGCCGAAGCCATTGCCCGAATTCAGCTCCTACCGGCGATGGTCACAGTTGATGTGGGAGCGGGCCGGCGCACAGGACGTTCAGGCTCAACGCCAGTACTGGATCGCGCAAGTCCGCGGTCCCGATCCGGCGCTGGGCAGCCGGCATCCCGACCCCGCCCGCGACACCTGGTCCACCGTGCGCGTCACCCCGGTGGTCACCCCGGGTGACGTCACCGGACGGGTGTTGGCCGCCCTCACCAGGGAAGAGGGGGTACGCGAATTCCTGCTCGCCGCAACCGCAATGACCATCGCGAGCTGGCGGCGCTCGCGCAGGCAGGATTCGGCGTCGGGTGCGCTGATCACCCTGGAGGATCACGGGCGCGCCGATGCGTTACTCGACACCGACACCACCAACACCGTCGGGTGGTTCACCGCGGCTTTCCCGGTGCGACTCGGGGTGGGTACGGCGGCCGTCGATGTGCAGCGGGCCGAGGCGGATCCCGACGCGGCCCGCAAGATCTTCGAAACGGTCGTGACGCACCTCAAAGCAATCCCCAACGAGGGGTTGGACTATGGTCTGCTCCGCTATGGCGGCGACGTTTCGGAATTGCAGCAGGCGACCGAGGCGCAGATCATGTTCAACTACATGGGCCGAATGGATCTGAGCGGTGCCGACGAGCAACCGTGGGCGCTGCTTACCGGCGCCGCACTCGATGCCCTGCCGGTCGCTACCGAGCCGGATCTGCCGCTGCGGTTTGCCCTGTACGTCAACGCGCTTGTGCGGGCTACGCCGGATGGCCTGGAACTGATGACCAACTGGCTGTGGAGCGATGCGCTGTTCGCCGGGTTTGACATTGACCGGCTGGTGCAGCTCTGGCAACGCGCAATCGCCGCTCTCGCAGCCGCTCTGGCGTAGGAAGGAACGCAATGGACCCGCTGCACAACGACGCCGGACGAATCAGCCGAGACGAGGTCAGGGCGACGGTCGCGGCTCAACTCGGGTGCGCGGCGGCAGACGTCGGTGACGACGACGACCTGATCCAATTGGGTTTGAACTCGATCCGGATGATGGCGTTGGCCGGAGGCTGGCGCAAACGCGGGGTGAATGTCACGTTCGCGCAACTCGCAGCCAGTCCGACGGTGGAGTCCTGGTACGGACTGCTGTGCGCAGCCGAGGGGGACGACATGCCAGACCCGCTCGCGGCGGCGCAGCCGAGCCAACCGGTCGCCGAAGAAGACCCCTTCCCGCTGGCCGGCATGCAACACGCGTACTGGATAGGTCGCTCCGATGAGCAACAGCTGGGCGGTGTCGCCGCTCACCTGTACGTCGAATTCGATTGCGGAGACCTCGATCCCGGACGGTTGCGGGGCGCGGTGTCCGACCTGGTAGCGACGCATCCCATGCTGCGGACCCGATTCCTGCCCGACGGGACCCAACAGACCCGGCCACACCCAGACCGGCCGGTATTCGACGTCGTCGACCTGCGCGGGCAGCACCCCACCGCGGTGGAATCCGCGCTGGCGGAGTTGCGCGACCGCAAAACCCACCAGCGCTTGGCGATCGAAGACGCTCAGGTCATCGACGTCACGCTGACGCGCTACGAGGACGGTTCCGGCGACATTCGGACCCGTTTGCACCTGGACATCGACATGTTGGCCGGCGACGCCATGAGTTACCGCATCCTGGTTTCGGACCTGGCGGAGCTCTACCGGGGCGCGACGCTGCCCCCACCCGGCTATAGCTACCGGCGTTATCGGACCGAGCACGCCGGAGATTCGGCCGCGCGGGAGCGGGACCGGGATTGGTGGCGGCGACGGTTGCCCGAGATGCCAGGCGCCCCAGAGCTTCCCACCGTCCCGGTGGGCGAGCGCAAGGCGCCGCATCGCACCGTCCGCCATCACCACTGGCTGGCACCGGCAGCCAAGCGGACGCTGGTGGCCGGGGCGCATCGGCGCGGTGTCACCCCCGCCACTGCCCTGGCAGCGGTGTTCGCCGACACCATCGGCGGTTGGTCGACGCAGAGCAGATTTCTGCTCAATGTTCCGTTGTTCCACCGAGTGCCGGTGCACCCAGACATCGACCGTGTGGTCGGTGACTTCACCTCGTCGCTGATGCTCGAGGTCGATGTCAGCGCGAACGTCTCGGTCATCGAGCGGGCCCGGACAATTCAGCGCAGCATGTACGAAAGCGGCTCGCACGCCGCCTATTCCGGCCTCGACGTGCTCCGTGATCTGGGCAGGTACCGGGGCGAGCCGGTGCTGGCGCCGGTGGTCTTCACCAGTGCGCTCGATCTCGGCGAACTGTTCGCCGACAACGTGATCCAAACCTTCGGTGAGCCGGTGTGGATCATCTCGCAAGGCCCCCAGGTGCTGCTGGATGCCCAAGTGACGGAGTTGCGCGGCGGTCTGCTGGTCAACTGGGACGTCCGCGAGTCGGCGTTCCCGCCCGGGGTGATCGACGCCATGTTCGCCAGATTCACCGAGGCGGTGGATCGGCTGGCCCAGGGCGACGCGGGCTGGGAGGCAGAGGCGGCCGTGCGATTGCCGGCCGCGCAGGCGGCGGTGCGCGCGGCGGTCAACTCAACCGACGGTCCGGTCAGCGGGCGGTGCCTACACCAGGGCTTCTTCGAGCATGCGGCGGCGACGCCGGACGCGCCGGCGGTGGTGTCGGATACCGGGGAGGTCGAGGTCTGGAGCTACCGCGATCTCGCGCAGCAAGCGCTGGCGGTTGCAGGAGCGTTGCGCGCCAACGGTGTTCGCACCGGTGATGCCGTCGCGGTTCAGCTTCCCAAAGGACGGGACCAAGTCCTCGCGGTACTCGGGGTGCTGGCCGCGGGGGCAACGTATGTGCCGATCGGCTTCGACCAACCGGACGCCCGTCGCGCGAAGATTCTTCAGACCGCCGACGTCGCGGCGGCGCTCACGGTCGACGGTGCGAGCTACGAATCGGAAAACACTATCTCGTGCCTATCCATCGATGGGGTCCGCCAGTATCCGGAGCCGTTGCTCGAGCCGGTCTTGCCCGATACCCGCGAGATCGCCTACGTGATCTTCACATCCGGATCGACAGGGCTGCCGAAAGGTGTCGACGTGCCGCACAGCGCGGCGATGAACACGATCGACGCGGTGAACCAGTGGTTCGGAGTCAACAGCACCGATCGAGTGCTCGCGCTGTCCGCCCTGGAGTTCGACGCTTCGGTGTACGACATTTTCGGCATGTTCTCCGTCGGAGGATCACTGGTGGCCGTCGACGCCGAGCAGAAGGCCGATCCCACCACCTGGCCGGAATTGCTACGCCGTCAACGGGTTTCGCTGATCAACTGCGTGCCGAGCATGCTGGACATGATCTTGGAGCTCGGCGGCGATCGGCTGGGCGACTCGTTGCGCGCCGTCACCCTGGGCGGTGACTGGGTGGGCGCCGACCTGGCCCGCAGACTGGCCAGGCAGGTGCCGGGATGCCGCTTCTCCGGCCTCGGCGGTGCGACGGAGACGGCCATCCACCACACCATCTGCGAGGTCGTGGGTGACCCGCCGGCGCACTGGACGACCGTGCCATTCGGTGTTCCCTTACGCAATGTTCGATGCCGGGTGGTTTCGTCGTCGGGCCGCGACTGCCTCGACTGGGTGCCCGGTGAGCTCTGGGTCGGAGGCGCCAATGTCGCTGCGGGTTATCGAAAAGACCCGCGACGTACCGCGGAGCGCTTCGTCGAGCACGACGGCATCCGCTGGTACAAGACCGGCGACATCGCCAGATACTGGCCCGACGGCACCATCGAATTCCTCGGTCGCACAGACCATCAGGTACAGATCCGCGGGTATCGGGTCGAACTGGGCGAAGTGGAAAGCGCGCTGCGCACCGTGCCCGGGGTACATCACGCCGTCGCCGCTGTGGTCGGCGCCAATGCGCCAAAGCTGGTTGCCGCAGTGGCGGGCGATCCGCACGAGGTCGGGGACATCGGCGCGGCGCTCGCAGATCTGTTGCCCGGCTACATGATTCCCACCCGGACGGTGTTCTTCTCCCAGATTCCGTTGACCCCGAACGGAAAACTTGATCGTCGCGCTGTGGCCGCGCTGCTGGAGCCAGACGCGGAAGCCGCTGTGCGCGGCGACGAACGTGCCGGTGCCCCGCGGAACGACGTGGAAGCGGTGCTGGCGGAAATCGTCGCCGAGGTGCTGGGCCTAGCGGGCCCGAGTTCGCTTGGCGTACACGACGATTTCTTTGCGCTCGGCGGCGATTCGGTGTTGGCCACGACCGTCATCGCGCGGGTGCGCGACTGGCTGGAAATCGACCATGCCGTGGTCGCCGACCTGTTCGCCACCAGAACCGTGGCCGGCTTCGCCGAACGTCTGCAAAGCCGAGAAGTGCAGCGGGGCACGCCAGAACGGCTGGCGATCATTGCGCGCCACTACCTGGACGTCGCCGCGTTGACCGACGAAGAGGTGCTCGCCGAAGGATGATCAGCCTGCGGCTCGCGCGCCCAGAATGATGCAGCCAATGTCTTCATTGGCTGGATTGAAGCTCTCGCGCTTGCTGCTCGCGCCTAGAACCACGGACCGCCGTAGTCGCCGGTCGACCCGCGAGCCAAGTAGTCACCGCGCGAGGGTGTGTGATGACACGACACGCCGAATGAATCGAGGTAGCAATCATCGCTACTGGCCTGTCCCGCCCCGCCGCCGACGAGGTAGACCCACCCACCCGCGAGTTTCATCACCGGCATCAGTTTCCAGCCCGCTGACACCGACTGCGACGAGTGGTAGTCAATCACGGGGTTGTCCGACGCATTATTCACATAGAGGTAGCCACCGCCGAGGTGGATTTTTGATATTTTGAGTCCTTCAAGCTGGTTCGCAGCTAAGTTGAACACGACCTTTTTCGCCGCCATATCAAACACCGTTACATATTCAGTGTGCGAAGCGTCCTGCAGCAGAACCGAGTCACCATAGACGTTGAGATCGGTCGGGAAAAATGGGCCAGGTTGTAGAAATGGCGCGAACGGGCCCGTTATGTCGTTTGTCCGCATGTCGAAATAGAACACTCCGGGCTGCTTATCGGCCGGGTCGGCATGTGCCCCCTGATCGTGCTGCAGCAAGAAGCCGTGGTCAACCGCAACATGTAATCCGACGTTGCGGAAGATCCCAACCTCGCCGCCGCCAGCGCGGTCGAAGACATGCAAGTCGTAGCTGACGAAATAGCCATTTCCTGGTCCGCGATTACCGCTCGTCGTTGCGTAACCGTCATAATTCGTCCCCGACAATGGATGGTCGGCGTCGGCATGGGTCTGGGCCGTTATGTCTAGCGTGTTCGCGTCGAAGAATGCGATGTCAGTAAAGGTCTCGTTGATTGATGTTCCGCCGAGCGTGTGCACGACGGAGAATCCGTTTGAGGCTGGATACAGGTACCAGTTGTCGTCGGCGCTTAGCGGGAACGGTTTGACGGCGACTGGTTTAGTCGAGGACGGGTCCATTGCGACCAGGTCGGTCCGTTTGGCCTCGGGAGTCAGGCCGTGTGATGGTGTCCTCGTGGTGAGCAGGTAGATGACTCGCTGGCGACCGTCAGCAAGCGTGGTGACGGTGCAGGCTTGGGACACCAGTTGTTCCGTGGGCGCGAGGGGCGGCCGGGGAAGCGTCACGTTCTTGCCGGACGCCGGATCGAATAGTTGCGCTGTCTGATCGAAGGTGGCGGTCACCTGTCTGCTGCATCCGGTGTAGACCGTCGACGAGTTCCGGCTGAGGTGATTCCCAGCGGGTAGGGAAGACCTCGTAGGAGGCTGGGATGGCGAATTCGATGCGCTGGTAGATGTTTTGGCGCCCGCGGAACGACTTCCATTCGAAGGTGATGTCGAACAACCCGCGGCCGCAATCGCCAGCCAAGTAACTATGCTGACGATTGCAAAGCGCTTCGCCGCTTGAATCACGCAGCCTCCTTGTGTAGGACGTTAAATTCCCGCAAGTACCCGTTAGGGCTCCGCATGCACAGTTCACGGTCCAGTGCCGCAGGCAGCCGTGGTGGTGATGGCGCCCATGCATATTGCGATGATTGCCGCCCGCTTCAATGCCCCCACCGCAGCGAAAGTTAGGGCGCCCAGCATACGTCCCCCCTACGTATGGAAGCCACAAATGGATGATGGTGCCATGGATATATCAGACCCACACACTGTCGGCAAACCGAAACTGGACATCACGCAGCGCAACAGTCGAGAATTCATCCGTTCGTACTAACGGGCAAAGCTGAGTGGGTGTCGAGCAGATGCTAGGACCATTTCGCTGAGTCGGGCTCACTGAGGGGCGCGCCGACGATGATGCTGCCGACGCTGCATTCCTGGCGTTCGTCGACGCCGGTGGCCGCGACGAACGCCGCGGTGTCGCCGAAACCTTGCGCGCAGGCACCCAGGCCCATCGCGGTCGCGGCCAGATAGATGGTCTGCATCAGTACACCGACATCCTTGAGGATGGCGGCGTAGCCGATTTGTTCGTAGGTCCACATGATGCGGCCGCTCCGTGCCGCCATGACGACGAGCACCTGCGGTTCCGCACCTTCGGTGAGCGTTGCCGCCGCCGGCTTGATCAATTGGGACACGGCGCGAGAATCTGTGGCGGCGACCGGGCGCAACGCGTGATCGAACGAGTCGTAGTGGTACATGCGAGGTTCCAGGCCGGCGACGTTGCGCACCACCGGGTAGAGCTCGAGCTCATAGAGGCCGCCGCCGGAGGGGTATGGGCGGGATAGCAGTTCCTCGCCTTCGTCGACCGGTAAAGATTTGCGGGTCCGCGCTGTGCGGTACAGCAACTCGGCGAGCTGTTCGATGGTGATGGGGTTGGCGTCGTCGAATGTTCTTGTCGAGACCCGATCTTCGAGAACTGCGGTCAATGTCGGGTCTTGACTTCGTCTGGCCGACAGGTCGGGGACAGGCAGCGTGACCGGTGTGCCTGGGTAGTTCGGGCGGCGCGCGGGTGGCTGCGGGAACCGGCCCTTGGCCCACTTGGTCGGACCGAAATGTTCCCACGTGACGGTGCGTTCGCCGAGCGTGCTGCGACGATGAAACCACAGATCCGGTGCGCTCCAGCTGAGGGCCTCGAAGCCACGGTCCTCTTGGCCGTGTCGGACCAGCATCCCGCTCCACTGCAGATCCTCGACGAACCGCGCAGCGACGGCACCGGCGGCGCCGTCCGGTGCGTCGAGCAGCACCAGCAAGTTCGGGTCATGGATGCGCACGTCGCACCAGGCCAGCGGATGCTCGAGCACTAATCCTTCCGAATCACGGTGCAGCACAGCGAATTTCGATAAGACGAGGGAGTCTAGCGGTCCGGCCGCGCGGGCCGGGGGCTGACCGAACGGCAATATGGTGTAGCGATCCCGCATCTCGTCGCGCACGGTGAAGGTCAGCCAGCCGCCGGCAGCGAGTTGATCGATGAGCCCCGCGACACCGCCGGACGCCTGGCCGGTCCCCGCCAAATCGGAAACCGTTGCCGGCCTCACGTTTAGGATTTTGAGGGCTCGTAGTTGATCCGGCGTCAGTCGGGTCAGCTTTTCGGTGCGCGGAGGATTCAGCAGTACGGCGCCGGCAGGGGTGGTAAGACAGGTGACACCGGAACGGAATGCGAATTGCGTCTCGTCGGGGTATCTGCTGACGGACAACCGCAACCCTTTACGTCGAATGCCATTTGCCGTGCCGCGCCCATCAAGGTAGGTGAGCAATGCACCCCGGCAACAACGCAAATCCGGTACGCCGGTGGGAGGGATTTTAATCTGGCGAGCGACTAGGTCGCAGTCCAGCCGCCCAGGGCGTCGGGCCCGTTGCAGCCGACGTTGCAATAGCGCAACGCGACGGTACTAGGAAACAAAGGTCACACCGTGCAGAATTGCACCTCGGAACACAGGGACGTTCTGACCTAACCGAAGGGGGAACCCGACCGTGAGCACGATCAAATCAATCGCCACCGGCATGGCGGCCATAGGCGCTATCGGAGCCGCCGCCGTCGGCGTGACTTCCATCGGCTTCGTTCCGGCCAGCCCGGCTCAGGTGCAGCTGGCCGGTCTCGGCGCGCCGCTGCCGCAGGACCCGCCGCCGCCGGGGCAACTGCCGACCGCAGAACAACTGGCGACGCTGTGCACCCAGGTCACCGACCCTGGCGTGTCCTACACGACCAAGCAGAACCTGGTCGAAAACGGCATCAGCCCAGGTGAGGGCCATACTGCCGACCACGACCTGCGGAAGGCGTACCGAGACGGGAAGTTCCCGGAGACCTTCAACGTGACGAACATCGCGCCGGCGGGTCCGAACGAGGCCCAGGCCGACGTGGCGATCTCGGGCCCGAAGTTCGTCGGCCCCGTCAGCAAGCACCTGGTCTTCATCGACCAGGGTGGCAACTGGGTCCTTCAGCACGACTCCGCGATCGCGCTGATCCAGGCGGCGACCAGCTAGCCGGTTACCGCGCTCAAGTCGATCCGCGTGATGCGCCGCGGGTCGGCCAGCACGTCGATCGCCGTGATCCGGCCGGCGCGCACCACGAATCCCATGATCGCGGTCGCCCGGCCGGCGACGAAGATGACCGCGCCGGCGCTGCCGTTGATCGTTGCGGCGCGCACCTCGCGGTCGGGTCCGGCATATGCGCGTGCCAGGTTGGCGACGGCGGACGCACCTTCCGCATGGAAGACCTCGGCGGGCGGGCCGAAGTCGCCGCGCAGCACCACGTCGGGATCCAGCACGGCCACCAGCCGGTCGAAGTCGCCGGCGTGTCCGGCCGCGAAGAACGCGTCGACGACTTCGCGCTGAGAGGTGATGTCGCCGTCGGGCGTGGGTTCGGTCTGCTCGATGCGCCGCCGGGCGCGGCTGGCCAGCTTGCGGGTGGCCTCCGGTGATCGGTCGACAATCGGTGCGATCTGCTCGAACGGGACCGTGAAGACGTCGTGCAAGACGAATGCCAGCCGTTCGCTCGGCGACAGCGTCTCCAGCACCACGTAAAGCGCCATGCCCACCGCATCGGCCAGCATCGCGCGGTGTTCGGGATCGAATTCCCCGTCGGCGTCCACGATCGGGTCCGGCAGCCGGGCGACGAGTTGCTCCGGGGTGTGGTTACGTCGCTCGCGCAACGTGTTCAGGCAGATGCGGGCGACCACGGTGGTCAGCCAGGCATCAAGGTTGTCGATCTCGTCGATGTCGGGGGTCCGGCTCAGCCGCAGCCATGCTTCCTGCACGGCGTCCTCGGCGTCGTCGATCGAACCGAGCATCCGGTAAGCGATGGCGCCCAGCTGCGGTCGGGCGGCCTGGAATCGCGCCGCCAGCGCCGCTGCCGAGTTCTCTCGGGTCTTGCCGACGGTCATGCCCGGCTCGTGTCGGGCAACGCACATACCCGGCCGTCAGAGAAGCCGGACGACCCGATGCCGAGCGCCACGTTGAAGCGGCCCCGAAGGTTGCCCAGCGTGATCACGTGGGTGAGTGCCACCAACGCGGCGGTGTCGAAGTGTCTGCGCAGGGCGTCGAAAAGTTCGTCGCTCACCTCTACCGGCGTGCGGCTGACCGCGGTGGCGTAATCCAGGATCAGCTTGTCGACCTCGGAGAAACACGTCGCGTTGCGGTAATCGGACAAGGCCAGCAATTCCTCGTCGCTGATCCCCCAGGAGCGGGCGATCTGCGAACCGAGGTCGATGCAGTACTCGCAGCGCACCACGGTGGCCGACTTCAACTCGGCCAGCGCGCGGTGGCGCGGACTGAGCACATCCAGCTTGGACTCGGCCTGCTCGAGCCTGCCGTAGGCGTTGAGCAGCCGGGGAATATGCGCGTACATCCGCAGCGGTTCGAGCATTTCAGGGCTATCCAATGGTGCCAGTCCAGCCATTTTTGCCAGCTTTCGCTTGGTGAAGAAGAAGGCGATCTTGGCGCTCAGGCCGGCGTCGCGGTCCGAGATTCCGTTGAGTCGGGGCATGAGGTCCTCCGGGGTAGGGCGTTGGGTGGTTCTCTTTAAGTCGACACCCGGCGCTACCCAAACGTGACCGGCACCGGGGTCAGGTCTGCGCCCCCAGCGGGAGATCCATGTCGAAGACGCGGGCATGCAGCACGGTGCGATTGCGCAGCGCCGCGCGTACGGCGCGGTGCAGGCCGTCCTCGAGATACGTGATGCCCCGCCATCGCACGGCGTGCGGGAACAGGTCGCCGTAGAACGTGGAGTCCTCGGAGAGCAACCGGTCCAGGGCAAGCACCGTGGTGGTGGTCACCAATTCGTCGAGCCGGATCTGCTGTGGCGGGATCTGCGCCCAGTCTCGGTAGGACAGCCCATGCTCGGGGTAGGGCTTGCCGTCCCGCACGCCCTTGAAGATCATTCGCGGATCGTAGCTGTAAACCCGCGCCGCGGCGAACAGACACAAAGGCCTCCAGATAGCTGCCCGGTGGACCGCTGGCGAGGTCGAATGCCTTCTTGACCGTAAAATGGACCGGATCTAACAGATGTCGATCTACCAGGTGTCGATGGAGGGGAGGAGCCGATGGGAAGCGCTGACGACCGTCGCTTCGAGGTGCTGCGCGCCATCGTCGCCGACTTCGTCGCCACCAAGGAGCCGATCGGGTCCAAGACGCTGGTGGAACGGCACAACCTGGGCGTGTCCAGCGCCACCATCCGCAACGACATGGCCGTGTTAGAGGCCGAGGGGTACATCACCCAGCCGCATACCAGCTCGGGACGAGTGCCTACCGAGAAGGGCTACCGCGAGTTCGTCGACCGCCTCGACGACGTGAAGCCGCTGTCAGCGGCCGAGCGGCGCGCGATACAAAGTTTCCTGGAATCCGGGGTCGACCTCGACGACGTGCTGCGCCGGGCGGTCCGGCTGCTGGCCCAACTGACCCGTCAGGTGGCCGTTGTCCAATACCCGACGTTGTCCACGTCGACCGTTCGGCACCTGGAAGTGATCGCGCTGACGCCGGCCCGCCTGTTGATGGTGGTCATCACCGATTCCGGCCGGGTGGACCAGCGCATCGTCGAGCTCGGCGACGTGATCGACGATCACCAGCTCTCCCAGCTGCGGGAAATGCTCGGCCAGGCCCTGGACGGCAAGAAGCTCTCGGCGGCGTCGGTGGCCGTTGCCGACCTGGCGGCGCAGCTGCAAGGAGCGGGCACGCTGGGCGATGCCGTCGGGCGAGCGGCCACGGTCTTGCTGGAGTCGCTGGTGGAGCACACCGAAGAACGCCTGGTGATGGGCGGCACCGCCAACTTGACCCGCAACGCCGCCGACTTCGGTGGCTCCTTGCGGTCGATCCTGGAAGCGCTCGAGGAACAGGTGGTGGTGCTGCGACTGCTGGCGGCCCAGCAGGAGGCCGGTAAGGTCACCGTCCGTATCGGTCATGAGACGGCGGTCGAGCAGATGGCCTGCACCTCGATGGTGACCACCGCCTACGGCACCTCCGACACCGTGTATGGCGGCATGGGCGTGCTGGGGCCCACCCGGATGGACTATCCGGGAACTATTGCCAGTGTTGCTGCGGTTGCTCTTTATATTGGCGAAGTTCTGGGTGCCCGATGATCGCGCACCCGGTGCAAGATTTGTGGACGGCCGCGTGACGCGGCATCAGACCCCCGCATAGGAGAATCAGGCGTGGCACGCGACTACTACGGGCTGCTCGGCGTAAGCAGGAACGCCACCGACGCCGAGATCAAGCGCGCCTATCGCAAGCTGGCGCGTGAACTACATCCCGACGTCAACCCCGACGAGGCCGCGCAGGCGAAATTCAAGGAAATCAGCGCCGCCTACGAGGTGCTCAGTGACCCGGAGAAACGCCGGATCGTCGATCTGGGCGGCGATCCGTTGGAAAGCGCCGGCGTCTCGGCCGGAGGGTTCGGCGGCTTCGGCGGCCTGGGCGACGTTTTCGAGGCATTCTTCGGCGGGGGGTTCGGCGGAAGTTCGGCATCCCGCGGTCCGATCGGCCGGGTTCGGCCGGGTTCGGACTCGCTGCTGCGGATGCGCCTCGACCTCGAGGAATGCGCGACCGGGGTCACCAAGCAGGTCACCGTGGACACCGCCGTGTTGTGCGACCGGTGTCACGGCAAGGGCACCAACGGCGATTCGGCGCCGATACCCTGCGACACCTGTGGTGGACGCGGGGAGGTGCAGACGGTGCAACGGTCGCTGCTGGGCCAGGTGATGACGTCGCGGCCCTGCCCCACCTGCCGCGGCGTCGGGGTGGTGATTCCCGACCCGTGCCACCAATGCTTCGGCGACGGGCGGGTGCGGGCCCGTCGGGAAATCAGCGTCAAAATTCCCGCGGGGGTCGGCGACGGCATGCGGGTGCGGTTGGCTGCGCAGGGCGAGGTGGGGCCCGGCGGAGGACCGGCGGGTGATTTGTACGTCGAGGTTCACGAGCAGCCGCACGACATCTTCGTACGCGACGGCAACGACCTGCACTGCACGGTGTCGGTACCGATGGTGGACGCCGCGCTGGGCGTCACGATCACCGTCGACGCCATCCTGGACGGAATGAGCGAAATCACGATTCCGCCTGGGACGCAACCGGGTTCGGTCATCACGCTGCGTGGGCACGGCATGCCGCTGTTGCGTTCCAGCGCACGGGGCGATTTGCACGTGCACGTCGAGGTGGTGGTCCCCAGCAGGCTGGATCACCACGAGGCCGAACTGCTGCGCGAGCTCAAGCGCCGGCGCAGCCGTGACGTGGCGGAGGTCCGGTCCACTCACAACGGCAGCGGCGGGCTGTTCAGCCGGCTACGCGAGACCTTCAGCGGCCGCTAGTTTTCCGAGCCGCTGATGGTGGCGACGCTGTTCTACATCGATGCACTGCCCGAAGTCGGCGCCCTGGCGGTCTTAGCCGACGACGAGGGGTTCCACGCCGCCATGGTGCGCCGAATCCGTCCCGGCGAGCAGCTGGTGCTCGGCGACGGCGCGGGCAGCCTGGCACGCTGCGAAGTGGAGCGGGCCGGACGCGACGGGTTGGCTGCCCGGGTTCTGCAGCGCTGGAGTGTCCCATCCGGGCAGCCGCCGGTGACGGTGGTGCAGGCGCTGCCCAAATCCGAGCGTTCGGAGTTGGCGATCGAGCTGGCCACCGAGGCCGGTGCCGACGCGTTTCTGGCCTGGCAGGCGGCACGTTGTGTGGCCAAGTGGGACGGCGCCAAGGTGGACAAGGGTCTGCGCCGATGGCGCTCAGTGGCCCGCTCGGCGGCCCGGCAATCCCGACGCGCGTACATCCCGCCCGTCGACGGCTTGCTGTCCACCGCGGCGTTGATCGAGCGGGTCCGCGACGAGGTGGCCGGTGGCGCCGCGGTGCTCGTCCTGCACGAGTCGGCGTCCGAACTGCTCCCTGACGTGTTTACGAATACCACTGTGGCACAGGCGAACTCAGTGATCCTGGTGATCGGCCCGGAGGGCGGCATCGCACCCGAAGAGGTCGCCGCATTGACCGGAGCCGGCGCCGTCACGGCCCGGCTGGGTCCCACCGTACTGCGGACGTCGACCGCAGCCGCGGTGGCATTGGGCGCGCTGGGCGTGCTGACGCCGCGCTGGGAATCGGATGCGTCGAGGCTGTAAGTTTGCAGCCCGCTACTCGTAGTTTCCCTGCAAAGTTACAGCCTCGACGAAGCCCGGGCGTAAACTAAAAGCCGCTGAGCAAACCCTGACAAGCCCCAGAAGGCAGGCATCGGAAACCACGTGACGCCCCGCGAGACCAGCGCTGCTGACGCAGCCGGAGCCCGGCAGGCCGACGCTCAAGTTCGCAGCAGTATCGATGTTCCGCCCGATCTGGTCGTGGGTTTGCTGGGCTCCTCAGACGAGAATCTGCGCGCGCTCGAACGTACGCTCAACGCCGATCTGCATGTGCGAGGCAACGCCGTCACCCTGTCCGGAGAGGCGGCCGACGTGGCCCTTGCCGAGCGGGCGATCACCGAGCTGGTCGCCATCGTGGCCGCGGGTCAACCGTTGACACCCGAGGTCGTGCGCCACAGCGTCGCCATGCTGCTGGGCACCGGTAACGAGTCACCGGCCGAAGTCCTGACACTGGACATCCTGTCGCGCCGCGGTAAGACGATCCGGCCCAAGACGCTCAACCAGAAGCGTTACGTCGACGCCATCGACGCCAATACCATCGTCTTCGGCGTCGGCCCGGCCGGTACCGGGAAGACGTATCTGGCGATGGCCAAGGCGGTCAACGCGCTGCAGACCAAGCAGGTGACGCGGATCATCCTGACTCGTCCTGCGGTGGAAGCCGGTGAGCGCCTTGGCTTTCTGCCGGGCACGCTGAGCGAGAAGATCGACCCGTATCTGCGGCCGCTGTATGACG
This sequence comes from Mycobacterium sp. NGS66, assembly GCF_059812225.1. Classification (NCBI taxonomy): domain Bacteria; kingdom Bacillati; phylum Actinomycetota; class Actinomycetes; order Mycobacteriales; family Mycobacteriaceae; genus Mycobacterium; species Mycobacterium sp. NGS66. Next base: position 637,517 of record NZ_JCALCG010000002.1, read on the forward strand.
CACTGTACGACATGATGGACCCCGAGCTGATCCCAAAACTGATGTCCGCCGGGGTAATTGAAGTCGCGCCGTTGGCATATATGCGGGGTAGGGCGCAGCCCGTATCGACGAAGGTGTTGACCCCCAACGGTTTTCGACCCATCGGTAAACTTCAAGTCGGTGACTTCGTTATCGGTTCAGACGGGCGTCCGACGGAAGTTCTAGGGGTTTATCCGCAGGGCTTCAAAGAGATTTATCGCGTTTCAGCGCAGGACGGTTCGTCGACGCTTGCGTCCGGTGACCACCTTTGGTCGGTGTATACGCGTAGTGATCGCAGGCTTGGAAAACCGCCTCGGGTGTTGCAGACCAAGGAAATGATCGGCAACCTGCGCGCTGCGCACTACCACCGCTACGAGTTGCCAATGCTGAGCGGACCAGTGCAATTCGACTCGCGGCCGGTGCCTCTCGAGCCATACGCCCTTGGATTGCTGCTGGGCGATGGATGTCTCACCTGTTCGACTACCCCCAGCTTCGCGACGGCCGATCCTGAATTGGCTCAGTCGCTAGGGCGGCTGATCCCCGGAATCCAAGTGCGGCGGAAATCGGACGTCGACTACATCCTGAACCGGATTACTCGTCCCGGCGAGGTCATCACGATTGCCAACCCGGTCACGAGTGCACTTCGGCAGTTAGGCCTGGCAGGTACGCGATCGTCGACCAAGTTCATTCCGGAGGACTACCTTTTCAATTCGCCCGATGTACGACTCGCGGTCCTGCAGGGTCTGCTCGATGCCGACGGTGGTCCGGTGACCCAACGTGGGCGCACGTGTCGCATTCAATTCACTACGGTCTCCAACCGGCTGCGTGATGACGTGGTGTTCCTGGTGCAGTCGCTCGGTGGGGTCGTATACCACCGCACCAGGGCGGCATTGGGCCGCGAGCCGGGACTAGCGCGCGGTCGGGCCGTGCACCACCGATCAGACGCACACCTCCTCGACATTCGTTTGCCAGCTGGAGTCGTCCCGTTCCGGCTCGCGCGCAAGGCCGCGAGGTACGACGCAACCGGTGGCGGTCGGGTAATGCGTTTCGTCGATCGAATCGACCCAGCGGGCACCGAGGAAGCGGTGTGTATTCAGGTCGCGGCCGCCGACTCGCTGTATGTCACCGAAGATTTCCTGCTGACACACAACACGTTGAATGACGCTTTCATCGTCCTAGACGAGGCGCAGAACACCACCGCCGAGCAAATGAAAATGTTCCTCACCCGCTTGGGCTTCGGCTCGAAGGTCGTCGTGACCGGCGATGTCACGCAGGTCGATCTTCCCGGTGGCGCCAGATCCGGTTTGCGTTCGGCAATCGACATTTTGGACAGCGTCGACGATATCCACATCGCCGAGCTGACCAGCGTGGACGTGGTACGTCATCGGCTCGTGTCAGAGATCGTCGACGCCTACGCGAAGTACGAGGAACCCGGCTCGGGTATGAATCGGGCGGCTCGGCGCGCATCCGGCATCCGCAGTCGCCGATGATGGTGTCATGACGACCGACCCAGCCAACCGATGAGCCAACCGATGAGCATCTTATGAGCATCGAAGTATCCAACGAGTCGGGCGTTGACGTCTCGGAAGCCGAATTGGTCAGCGTCGCGCGGTTTGTCATCGCCAAGATGGATGTCAATCCAGCCGCCGAGCTGTCGATGCTGTTGCTGGACAGCGCCGCGATGGCCGACCTGCACATGCGTTGGATGGACTTACCCGGGCCGACGGACGTGATGAGCTTCCCGATGGACGAGCTCGAACCGGGTGGTCGGCCCGACGCTCCCGAGCCGGGGCCGGCGATGCTCGGCGACATCGTGCTTTGTCCGGAGTTCGCCGCCGAGCAGGCGCTGGCCGCGGGGCACAGCCTTGGACATGAGTTGGCGCTGTTGACGATCCACGGTGTGCTTCATCTGCTCGGCTACGACCACGCCGAGCCGGACGAGGAAAAGGAGATGTTCGCCCTGCAGGAGCGGCTGCTCGAAGAGTGGGTCGCTGACCAGGTCGAGGCCTACCAGCACGACCGCCAAGAGGAGCGGGACCGCCGATTGCTGGACAAGTCAAGGTATTTCGACAGTTGACCGGTTGGCTCCAGCTGCTGGGCGCTCTCGCGCTCATTTGTCTCAGTGGGCTTTTTGCAGCGATCGACGCCGCCGTGAGCACCGTCTCGCTGGCCCGGGTGCAGGAATTGGTGCGCGACAAGCGGCCCGGCGCAGTTGCCCTGTCCAAGGTGATGGCCGATCGGCCCCGCTACATCAATCTGGTGGTGCTGCTGCGTATTACCTGCGAAATCAACGCGACCGTACTGCTGGTGGTCTTTCTCTATGACAACTTCGGCCTGCACTGGGGCTTGTTCACCGCCGCCGTCACCATGGTGCTGGTCAACTTCGTGGTGATCGGAGTGGGCCCGCGCACCCTCGGCCGCCAGCACGCGTACTCCATCTCATTGGCGACTGCCCTTCCGCTGCAGGCGATCTCGTGGCTGTTGATGCCGATCAGCCGGTTGCTGGTGGTGGTGGGTAACGCGCTCACCCCGGGCCCGGGTCTGCGTAACGGGCCATTCGCATCCGAGATCGAGCTGCGAGAAGTCGTCGACCTGGCCCAGCAACGCGGCGTGGTCGCCGCCGACGAGCGCCGAATGATCCAGTCCGTCTTTGAACTCGGCGACACCCCAGCCCGGGAGGTGATGGTGCCCAGGACGGAGATGGTGTGGATCGAAAGTGACGCGTCGGCCGGCGACGCCACCGCGTTGGCGGTCCGAAGTGGGCACTCCCGCATCCCGGTGATCGGTGAGAACGTCGACGACATCGTCGGTGTCGTCTACCTCAAAGACCTTGTCGCGAAGTCCTTTTTGGCGCCCGACGAGGGCCGCGACACCACCGTGGCGCAGGTGATGCGCCCGGCGGTATTCGTGCCGGACTCCAAGCCGATCGACGCGCTGCTGCGTGAGATGCAGCGCGACCGCAACCACATGGCGTTACTGGTCGACGAATACGGCGCAATTGCGGGGCTGGTGAGCATCGAAGACGTGCTGGAGGAAATCGTTGGCGAGATCGCCGACGAGTACGATGACGCCGAGACGGCGCCGGTGGAAGCCTTGGGAGACAACCATTTCCGCGTATCGGCGCGGCTGCCGATCGAAGACTTAGGCGAGCTGTACGGCATGGAGTTCGACGAGGATCTCGACGTCGACACGGTGGGCGGTCTGCTGGCCTTGGAATTGGGCCGGGTCCCGCTGCCCGGTGCAGAGGTGATATCCCACGGTCTGCGACTCCATGCCGAGGGTGGCCCCGACCATCGAGGACGCGTACGCGTCGGCACCGTCCTGCTGAGCCCGGCCGATTCAGAGGAGAACGCACACGATGGCTGAGTCACTGGATGCCGAAGACGCCAAGCTGGTAACGCTGGCGCGATCCGCGATGGCTCGCGCCGAATCCGGCAGCGGCGCCGCCGTGCGCGATGCCGATGGGCGCAGCTATGCAGCCGCGGCGGTGAACTTGTCGACACTAAAGCTGACAGGCTTGCAGGCGGCGGTGGCGGCGGCAGTATCAAGCGGGGTCAAAGCGCTCGACACGGTGGTTCTGGTTGCCGGGTCCGCCGACGACCCCGGCATCGCCGCGGTACGCGAGCTGTCGCCGACGGCGTCGGTGATCATCACCGATCAGGCCGGAAACCCGCTGTGACCCGTCGGCGACATGGCTGAATTCCGTTCCGGCTTCGTGTGTTTGGTCGGCAGGCCGAACACCGGCAAGTCGACGCTGACGAATGCGTTGGTGGGCGCCAAGGTCGCGATCACCTCGACCAAGCCGCAGACCACCCGGCACACCATTCGCGGGATCGTGCACCGCAGCGAGGAATTTCAGATCGTCCTGGTCGACACTCCGGGTCTGCACCGGCCGCGGACCCTGCTGGGCAAGAGGCTCAACGACCTGGTCCGTGACACCTATGCCGAGGTCGACGTCATCGGGTTGTGCATCCCGGCCGACGAGGCCATCGGCCCGGGAGACCGGTGGATCGTCGAGCAGATCCGAGCGATCGCACCGAACACGACCCTCGTCATGATCGTCACCAAGATCGACAAAGTGTCCAAGGATCGGGTGGCCGCGCAGCTCGTTGCGGCCAGCGAACTGGCAGCAGGCCTGCCCAATCCCGCAGAGATCGTCCCGGTGTCGGCGGTGAGCGGTGAGCAGATCGACGTGCTGATCGACGTGCTGGCCGCGGCGCTGCCCGCCGGCCCGGCGTACTACCCCGACGGTGAGCTTACCGATGAGCCCGAGGAGATGCTGATGGCCGAGCTCATCCGCGAGGCCGCCCTGGAAGGGGTGCGCGACGAGCTACCGCATTCATTGGCCGTGGTGATCGACGAGGTCAGCCAACGGGACGGGCGAGACGACCTCACCGATGTGTATGCGGTGCTCTACGTCGAACGACCCAGCCAAAAGGGGATCGTCATCGGTAAGGGTGGAGCCCGGCTACGTGAGGTGGGGACCGCCGCGCGCACCCAAATCGAGAAGCTGCTGGGCACCAAGATCTATCTCGACCTGCGCGTCAAGGTCGCCAAGAACTGGCAGCAAGATCCCAAACAGCTTGGCCGGCTTGGCTTTTGACTTGGCGGTCAGTACGACGTCGCCGAGCGTGTTCTGAGCGCGAGGAATTGGGCCAGATTTTCGCAGTGGTTACAAACTCGGCGAGATCCGCTAAGGCACGACGGGCGGCGCGCCATCCATCGGCGGGGTGTTTATATGCGAGTCCCACCACATATTCGGCTGCTTGTTTGCCCAGCCGCAGATGGCTTCCAGCTCGGCGGCCAGCGATATCAGCAGGCCCTCGCTGTTGGCCGGGCCCATCAGCTGCACACCGATCGGTAGTCCGTCGGAGGTGAACCCGGCCGGCACATTGATTGATGGCCAGCCCAACACGTTCCATGGCCAGGTCAACGGGCAAGCGGCGATCATCGCGCGATCGGTGCCAAAGCCAGTGAGCCGGTCGAACGAGCGCGCCAACGGCGGTGGCTGCGCGGTGGTCGGCGCCAGTACCACGTCGACGATGTCGAAGATCGAGCCGACCCGGCGCTGTTCGGCGGCTTCGTGCCGGCGGGCGCTGCGCAGGATCGCTTGACCCAGCACGCGGCCGGTACGCAGGTTGGCCAGGGTGCGGGGGTCCCAGTTGACCTGGTCGCCCAGCCGCTCCTCCCATTCGACGAGGCCCGCGGTGGACCGGGCGAGGAAGTCCCACGACAAACGCAGGCCATAGTCCGGGTTGCCGGACACCACAGAGTGGCCGAGCAACTCGAGCTGTTTGGCGACCCGTCGGGTCGCCGCCAGGATCTCCGGATGCAACTTGGCCCGAAAAGCGGTGTACGGGAACCGGGTTGACAACGCGATGTTCAGCGGGCCGGGCGCGTTACCAACGTAGTCGGACGCGGTCAGCGGCGGCGGCTTGTGCAGATCGCCCTCGACGTTGCCGGAGGCGGCGTCGAGCACCAGCGCCGCGTCGGCCACCGTGCGGGCCAGCACACCGTTGACGGTGATGCCGTTGAACGCTTCCGGCAACGGCCAGGTTGAGATTCGGCCGCGCTGGGGCTTGATGCCGACCAGGTGGGTCCAGGCGGCGGGGATGCGCACGCTGCCGGCCCCGTCGGAGCCGATGGCAGCCGTTACCAGGCCGGCGGCCACGGCGGCGGCGCTCCCGCCCGACGATCCGCCCGGGGTGTGCCGACGCGACCACGGATTGCGGGTGTGTCCGAATCCGGGACCGCTGGTGAACGGCCACTGGCCCAGTTCGCAGGTGTTGGTCTTGCCGACGATCACGGCACCGGCGACCTTCAGCCGGCGAACCACCTCCGAGTCCTGGGTGGCGGGCCGAATGTGGCCTTCGGTGCCGAAGGCGGTCGGCACTCCAGCAACGTCCACGTCGTCTTTGACGGCAATCGGGATGCCCAGCAGCGGCGCGGTGTCTCCGGCGGCCCTGCGCCGGTCTGCCTCCGCGGCGTCGGCCAGCGCGGATTCGGTCAAAACCACGCGAAAGGCGTTCAACGTGTGCTGGCTCATGTTGATGGCGTGCAGTGAACGCCGGACCAGTTCTTCGGAGGTCACCGAGCGGGCGGCCAGCTGGTAGAGCAGGTCGGTCAGGGTGGGCAGGCGCTGGTAGCTGGATCCGGAAGCGGACCCGGAAACGGAGCCGGTAGCGCCAATCACGGGGTAGAAGACTATCGGCGCGGATACCCGCGATGTCGCGGGGTGGTGCGAAAATGTCGGGATGCGGCTGTATCGAGACCGGGCTGTTGTGCTGCGTCAGCACAAGCTTGGCGAAGCCGACCGAATCGTCACCTTGTTGACCCGCGATCACGGGTTGGTTCGAGCGGTGGCCAAGGGCGTCCGGCGCACGCGCAGCAAATTCGGCGCCCGGCTGGAGCCGTTCGCGCACATCGACGCGCAACTGCATGCCGGCCGCAACCTCGACATCGTCACCCAGGTCATCTCGATTGACGCGTTCGCCACCGACATCGTCAGCGACTATGCCCGGTACACCTGCGGGTGCGCGATGCTGGAAACCGCCGAACGCCTGGCCGGTGAGGAGCGGGCGCCGGCCCCGGCCCTGCACCGGCTCACGGTGAGCGCCTTGCGGGCGGTGGCTGACGGAAGCCGGCCCCGCGAGCTGTTGTTGGACGCCTATCTGCTGCGGGCGATGGGCATCGCCGGCTGGGCGCCGGCGCTGACCGAGTGCGCTCGCTGTGCCACACCCGGCCCACATCGGGCGTTTCACATCGCCGCCGGGGGCAGCGTTTGCGGGCACTGCCGCCCGGCCGGTTCGACGACACCGCCGCCGGGCGTGCTGGAGCTGATGTCCGCGCTCTACGACGGTGATTGGGAGGCCGCCGGACGGGCACCGCAATCTCACCGTGGCCACGCCAGCGGGTTGGTGGCCGCGCACCTGCAATGGCATCTGGAACGGCAGCTCAAAACACTGCCGTTGGTGGAACGGACGTATCAGGTGGATCGCACCATCGCCGATCGGCGCGCGGCCCGGGACGGGCGAGACGTCGGATGGGATATGGCCTGTGGCTAGGAGCGCGCGCAAGCTGACCTCGAGCGATTTTCCGCAGCTGCCCCCGGCCCCCGACGACTATCCGACCTTTCCCGACAAGTCGACCTGGCCGGTGCTGTTCCCAGCGCTGCCGCCGTCCCCCGGTGGCGGTCCAAGCCGGCCGCCGCAACATCCGTCGAAGGCCGCCGCGCCGCGGATTCCGCGGGACCGGCTACCGGGCCATGTGGCCATTGTGATGGACGGCAACGGCAGGTGGGCCACCCAACGGGGCATGCCGCGCACCGAGGGGCACAAGGCGGGCGAGGCGGTCGTGATCGACATTGTCTGCGGCGCAATCGAACTCGGGATCAGATGGCTCAGCCTGTACGCGTTCTCCACGGAGAACTGGAAGCGCTCGCCCGAGGAAGTCCGCTTTTTGATGGGTTTCAACCGCGACGTCGTGCGCATGCGCCGCGTCAACCTCAACACGCTCGGGGTCCGGATTCGGTGGGTGGGGTCGCGGCCGCGTCTGTGGCGCAGTGTCATCAAGGAATTGGCGATCGCGGAGGAGATGACGAAAAACAACGACGTCATCACCGTCAACTACTGCGTGAACTACGGCGGCCGCACCGAAATAGCCGAAGCCGCAAAGGATATCGCCCGGTTGGTCGAGTTGGGCAAGCTGAGTTCGGACCGGATCACCGAGTCGACCATCGCTCGTCACCTGCAATGGCCCGACATCCCTGATGTGGATCTACTGCTGCGAACCTCCGGCGAGCAGCGGTCCAGCAACTTCATGTTGTGGCAGGCGGCATACGCTGAATACATATTCCAGGACAAGTTGTGGCCCGACTACGACCGCCGGGATCTCTGGGCTGCCTGCGAGGAGTACGCATCCCGCAACCGACGGTTCGGCAGCGCGTAGTGGGGACGGAAAGCGCGGCGGAGCCGGGCGCAGCGGGTCCGCACGAGGACCCAAAGCCCTCCCTGCAGGAGCGCCTGGCATCCATCCTCCGCGACGTCGTGCCCGTCGACGAAGAACCCGACGGCGGATTGACGGTCCGCCATGACGGCACTCTTGCGTCGTTGCGGGTGGTGAACATCGTGGAAGGCCTTGACCTGGTGTCGCTGACGCAGGTGCTGGCGTGGGACCTGCCGTTGACCAAGAAGCTCCGGGACCTGGTGGCCAAACAGGCGCGCGACTGCAACCTCGGCACGGTGACTCTGATGGAGAAGGTCAATTCCGGTAAGAGTGCCGGCAAGCTCGCCGATGTGATGCTGCGGTACAACTTTCCCGGCGCGGGCTTGACCGACGACGCGCTGCGCACGCTGATTCTGCTGGTGCTCGACACCGGCGGTCAGCTGCGCCGGGCGCTGACCTCCGAAGAACACCGCTGACTGATCGGCGAAACCGGTTGCAGCCGAACCGATGTGGTGGTTGCGTAGCGGCGAGCGCAGCAGGTCTTCTTGATAGCGAGCCGAGCGGGTGGAGTCGACGAGCGAGTGTAGCACATGTGTTACATATGCTACACTCGCCAGTCATGGAGATAGTTGGGTTGCGTGAACTCCGGCAGAAAGCTTCCGAACTCGTCCGACGGGCGGAGGAGGGCGAGGAGATCACCATCACGGTCGCCGGGCGACCGGGAGCCCGGCTCGTTCCGGCAGCGCCACGGACGTGGAGGCGATGGGCCGATGTGGCCGAACTGTTCGCCGGGCCGGCAGACGCTGCCTGGGAGGCCGACCGCGCGGCAGTCGCCGACGATATCCGCGACCCATGGGCAAGGCAGTGAGAGCGATTCTGGACACCAGTGTGGTCATCGCGACGGACGTCGAGCCCCTGGAGGGTGAGCTGGCCATCAGTGCAATTACGTTGGCGGAACTTCACTTTGGAGTCCTGGTGGCCAAGCAGCAGAAGTCGCGCTCGGAGCGGCTGCGACGTCTGCTGATTGCTCAGCGCAAGTTCGACGCGTTGCCCGTGGATGACGCCGTGGCGGTTAGCTACGGGCAGGTTGCGGCTGCGGTAGTCGATGCGGGACGTCAGCCGCGAGCCCGTTCAATGGACCTGCTGGTAGCGGCCACGGCGCACGCTCACTCAGCCGTGCTCTATACCCGCAACCCAGTCGACTTCGGCGGCCTCGAGGGGTTGGTCGAAGTCGTCGCGGTCTGAGCACGGCTGGATCGCCCGAAACGACGCGCTTCCATGTGCCCGCGTACTCGTCGTCAGGACACGCATTCCGAGCAGGTGCCGAAGATCTCGATGGTGTGGCTGACGTCGGAGAAGCCGTGCGCGCTGGCCACTCCGGCCGCCCACGCCTCGACCTCGTGGTCGCCCACCTCGATCGTGGAGCCGCAGTGGCGACAGACCAGGTGGTGGTGATGGTGTTCCGAGCAACTGCGGTAGACGGATTCGCCGGTGTCGGTGCGCAACGTATCGACCACGCCCGCCGCCGCCATCGACTGCAGCGTCCGGTAAACGGTGGTCAGGCCGATGTTCTCACCGCGACGGCGCAGCTCGTCGTGGATCTCCTGGGCCGAGCGAAAGTCGTCGAGGGTCTCCAGCAAAGTCGACACCGCTGCCCGCTGACGGGTGGAGCGGGCGACGTCACCGGCGCGGGCCGTCATGGCGCGTCTTCGCCGGCATGGGCGACCGCATCGACGACGATGTGCGCAAGGTGATGATCGGCCAGCCGGTAGAGCACTTCCCGGCCCGACCGCTCACCGGCCACCACGCCGGCGGCCTTGAGGATCTTCAGATGCTGGCTGACCAGTGGCTGCGGCACGCCGAGCGCGTCGACCAGTTCGTGCACGCAACGCTGAGATTCGCGCAATTGCAGCACGATGGCGATCCGCACGGGTGCGGCCAGCGCCCGCAGCAGCTCCCCGGCGCCGTCGAGGATCTCCCGCGGTGGCGGCGCGGGGTATTCGCCGAATCCGCCGCTGACGTGCTCGTGGGCAACCACCAAGTCCGCGGCGTCGTCGGCGGTCGGCGTTGACGAGGACGTCACCATATCGGAGTCATCACCTCGAGAAGTGCCAAGATTTGTACCAGTCTGCCGCTGACGTCCACTGTCACATGCATGAGCACGCATGTCAAAGACGTGGCAGTCGATCGCTACCATTGCTCATGCTTTGCGCGGCGGCGGTTCGCTGCGGCATGCACCCGCCCAAATTCCGGAAGGGACCGAAAGGAGTGACTACCTCGTGGCGTCCGTCATCGACACCGTAGTCAACCTGGCCAAACGGCGCGGCTTCGTCTTTCCCTCGGGCGAAATCTACGGCGGCACCAAGTCGGCGTGGGACTACGGACCGCTGGGCGTCGAACTCAAGGAGAACATCAAACGGCAGTGGTGGCGCGCGGTGGTCACCGGCCGCGACGACGTCGTCGGAATAGATTCCTCGATCATCCTGCCGCGGCAGGTGTGGGTGGCCTCCGGCCACGTCGAGGTGTTCCATGACCCCCTGGTCGAGTCGTTGATCACGCACAAGCGCTACCGGGCCGACCACCTCATCGAGGCCTACGAAGCCAAGCACGGGCACCCGCCACCCAATGGCCTGGCCGACATTCGCGACCCGGACACCGGCGAACCCGGCCAGTGGACCGAGCCCCGCGAATTCAACATGATGCTCAAGACGTACCTGGGGCCGATTGAAACCGAGGAGGGGCTGCACTATCTGCGCCCCGAAACCGCCCAGGGCATCTTCATCAACTTCGCCAACGTGGTGACGACGGCGCGCAAAAAGCCCCCGTTCGGCATCGGCCAAATCGGCAAGAGCTTCCGCAACGAGATCACGCCGGGCAATTTCATCTTCCGCACCCGCGAATTCGAGATGATGGAGATGGAATTCTTCGTCGAGCCGTCAACCGCCAGAGAGTGGCACCAATATTGGATCGACACCCGGCTGCAATGGTACGTCGATCTCGGTGTCAAGCCGGAGAACCTGCGGCTGTTCGAACACCCCAAGGACAAGCTGTCGCACTACTCCGACCGCACCGTCGACATCGAGTACAAGTTCGGCTTCGTCGGCAATCCCTGGGGTGAGCTGGAAGGCATCGCCAACCGGACCGATTTCGACCTCTCAGCGCACAGTAAGCATTCCGGCGTCGACCTATCGTTCTATGACCAGGTCAGCGACACCCGATACATTCCGTATGTCATCGAGCCGGCAGCCGGTCTGACGCGTTCCTTGATGACGTTCTTGATCGACGCCTACACCGAGGACGAAGCCCCAAATGCCAAGGGGGTCATGGAAAAGCGCACCGTGCTTCGGCTGGATCCGCGACTGGCACCGGTCAAGGCCGCCGTCCTGCCGCTGTCGCGGCATGCCGACTTGAGTCCCAAGGCTCGTGATCTGGCCGCAGAGTTGCGGAAATGCTGGAACATCGAATTCGACGACGCCGGCGCGATCGGGCGGCGCTACCGCCGTCAGGACGAGATCGGCACCCCGTTCTGTGTGACAGTGGATTTCGAGTCACTCGAGGACGATGCGGTCACCGTGCGCGAGCGCGACGGGATGACCCAGGAGCGCATCCCGATGAGCAACGTCGCCGACTACCTGGCGGTGCGCCTCAAGGGCTGCTGACCACTCCCGGCGAGCAGACGCAAAATCGCCCAATTCGCAAGGAATTTGGGGGATTTTGCGTCTGCTCGCGCTGCTTAGCGCGCCGTTAGAACCGCCCGCCGCCGCCCATGAAGCCGCCGCCGGACGAATTTCGTGACGAGCCGCCGAAGGAGGTGGGGGTCCAGCCGAAGCCACCCCGCATGCCCGCGTTGAGCAGGTCGCTGATGATGATTCCGCCGATCAGCGCGCCGGTGTCGTCGCCGCTGCGGCGGCTGTAAACGCGTTCGGCCGATTGCACGTCCGCATTCGCCAGCGTCTGCACATGAGCGGCCAGCGTGGACGCCGCGTTGGCGTGGGCAATCGCCTCGGTCACATTCGTCGTGCGCATGTCGTGTGCGGCTTGTAGGTGCCGTCTGGCTTCGGCCAGCCGAGTGCGCGCCTCGGATCCGATGCTGCCGCGGCGGGTGTCGATGTATTCCGACACTCCGCGCACCCGCGACTCCGCGGTGAACAACGCCTGCTCGAGCGAGCGGTTGAGGCGATCGGCGGCCGCCTTCTCTTCGGCGACGGTGGCCAGCATCCGGTTGAGCTCCGCGTCGGCCTTGGTCAGCTGCACGAAGGTGCCCAAGGGGTCGGCGGAGCCGGTGCCGCGGGCGGTGTCGAGTGCCCTGGTCGCGGCATCACGCGCGGCAGCCAGTTGCGCGGTGTGGGCAGATTCTGGGCTGCGCTGCAGCTGCTCGTCGGCGTGCGCGATGGCCGTCTGGATTTCGGTCATCAACGATGGCAGCGAAGCGACGGCATGGCGGATGTCGCTGGCTGCACTGTCCACCGCGTCGAACAGCGAACGGGCTTGCCCGAGTGCGGACTCGGCCGCGCGAACCGCGTCCACCAAGTCACTCTGGCGTCCGCTCTCTACCTGTGCGGTCAGGTTGCGTGCCGCGCTAATGTTCTTGTCGGCGAACGCCAGTCGCTCTTTGGCGGTCGAGATATTGCCGGACACCGACGTCAACGCGGCGGCATCGAACTCGGTGTGCAATTCGGCCAGCCGCTGTTCCGTCGGGCCGATGCGAGCGGTCAGATCGACGTATTGCTGGGTCAGCCCGTCGAGTCGCGCCGGCGCGTTGATCACCAGATCGCGCAGCTGCTCGAACGCTTCGGTCTGGGATTCCAGTTCGCGGTCCGCGCGAGCAGCGGACACGATAACCCGGGTGAGCAACTCGCGGCGCTGCGCCGGCGTTTCGGGCAGGTCGTCGTCGAGTTGTTGGCGCACCGTGAATGCTTGGGACAGAGCAGCTTTGGCGCTTTCGACCGCCTTGCTGAAAGGTTCGGTGCGCTGTTGACCGAACTCGTCGATCGCCAACGTGAGCTCGTTGGAGCTGGTACGTACCGCGTTGTCGACGTCGACCACCATCGAGCGCGACAAGTCGTCCAGCGCTTCGAGCGGCACCGCAGCCAGCGCGTCGGCGTCGGTGGGGTCGACTCGACGGGCCGCGGCCAGCGCCGCCGCGCGCCGGCGGCGCCGCCGATAACGCATCACGATCAACATCGTCACGACCACGACGGCGATGCCGCCGAGCACGATCAGCAGCAGCACGCGGCCTGAGGAACTCGGTGACTGGTTGAGGCCGTTGGCCGCCGCAATCGCCGCTCCACTCCAGTTGCCGTCTCGCACTGCGGGTTCGATTTGAGTGCGCCGCAGAACGTCTACTTGGTTGGCCTCGACACTGTGCACCGTGCTCGGCACCAGAAAGGCATACGCGCGATCGGTGGTGGCCACGGCCAGCAGTGCGTCGTATCCGCCCAAGTCGCTGGCGCTGTAGGTGCGCCGGGCCCAATTCTCGGCGGTCAGCCCGGAGAAGTCGTCGACGTAGACCACCCACAGCCTGATGTGGTGGTTGGCATAAAGCTTGTCGACGGCGGATTTGACCTCGGCGCGGCCCGATCCGGACAGCGCGCCGGCACCATCGGTGATGTAGTCCGACAGCCGGAATGGTGGTCGCGCGTCCGCCCGCGGGGCGAGCAGAGTCCCAGTGCAACTCACAGCCAGCATGGTCAGGATCACGCCAAGTAGCCGCGCAATGCGCATACGTCAATGTAGCCCGGCGTCGATGCCGGCCCGCACCGGTGTGAAGCGGGTTCTGCTCGGCGATCGTGCTGGCAGACTAGGCGTCGGTGACCACGAATGAGCACGACCCCTACGATGACTTCGACCGGCAGCGGCGGGTGGTGGAAGCGCCGAAGACTGCCGGTCTACCTGGCACCCAGGGTCAGCAGCACCGCACCGATTTCGCCCGCGACCGGGCCCGGGTGCTGCACAGCGCCGCGCTGCGGCGGTTGGCCGACAAGACCCAGGTGGTCGGACCCCGTGAAGGCGACACCCCGCGTACCAGGCTGACCCATTCGCTGGAGGTGGCCCAGATCGGCCGGGGCATGGCGGTCGAGTTGGGTTGCGACCTCGACCTCGTCGAGTTGGCCGGCTTGGCCCACGACATCGGGCACCCCCCGTACGGGCATAACGGTGAGGCGGCGCTGAACGAGGTTGCGGCCCAGTGCGGTGGATTTGAGGGCAACGCGCAGAACTTCCGGATACTCACCAGCCTTGAACCGAAAGTGTTTGATGCGCAAGGAAATAGCGCAGGGCTGAACCTGACTCGCGCAGCGCTGGATGCGGTCACCAAATACCCGTGGCCGCGCGGTCATGGGCATCGCAAGTTCGGGTTTTACGACGAGGATCGCGATGCGGCGGCGTGGATGCGGCAGCAGGCGCCCGCGGAGCGCACCTGCCTGGAGGCACAGGTGATGGACTGGGCCGACGATGTCGCCTATTCGGTGCACGACGTCGAGGACGGTGTCGTCTCGGAGCGCATCGATCTGCGGGTGCTGGCCGACGACGACGAGGCGGCGGTGCTGGCCAAGCTGGGGGAGCGCGAGTACTCGCGGGTGGGTTCCGACGAACTGATGGCCGCCGCCGGGCGGCTCTCGCAGCTCCCGGTGGTGGCCGCCGTCGGGAAATACGACGCCTCGCTGGCGGCGTCGGTCGCGCTCAAGCGGTTGACCAGCGAGCTGGTGGGCCGGTTCGTCTCGGCCGCGATCGCGAGCACACGCGCGGCGGCCGGCTCGGGTCCGCTGGTGCGCTACCAGGCAGATTTGCACGTACCAGACCTGGTGCGTGCCGAGGTCGCGGTGCTGAAAACCCTTGCGCTGCAATTCATTATGTCGGACCCGCGGCACCTGGAAACTCAGGTGCGGCAGCGGGAACGGATCCATCGGGTAGCGCACTGGTTGTATGCCGGTGCGCCTCGAACACTCGACCCGATATTTGCCGCCGCGTTCACCGTCGCACCCGACGACGGCGCCCGGTGGCGGGTGATCGTCGACCAGATCGCGTCGTATACCGAAGGCCGGCTGGAGCGTGTCGATGCCCGCCGCGCAGACGTGTAACGGGCAGGCGACGATAGGCTGCCCAGCATGACCAGAAACCCCGCTGTCGCCGCCCTGCTGCTGTCGCTTCCCGTGGTGGCCATGACCGCCTGCAGTTCCGCGCAACATCCGAGCAGCCCGACCAGCAGCGCGCCGGCAAGCCAGAGCGGTTCGCCGTCCGCGACCAGTCAGGCCGGCACGCTTGCGGCGCACCTGAAAACCGCTGAGGGCAAACCCGTTGCCGATGCGACGTTCGATTTCAGCGGCGGGCACGCCACAGTGCGCATACAGACCGTGGCTAACGGCATCCTGGCACCGGGTAGTCATGGCGTGCACATCCATGAGATCGGAAAATGTGAGCCCCACTCCGTTGCCCCGGAGGGCGGGCCGCCCGGAAATTTCTTGTCGGCGGGTGGGCACTATCAGGCACCCGGGCATACCGGGAAGCCGGAAAGCGGCGACCTGCCGCCGCTCGAGGTGGGCCCGGATGGGTCCGGGACTTTGCAGACCACGACCGATGCGTTCACCAAGGACCAGCTGCTGGCCGGAAAAGGGACCTCGTTGATGATCCACGGCGTCGACCACATGGCGATGGAGCGGGTCGCATGCGGTGTGATCGGTACCAGCTGACCACGACAGGCGTCTTACACTGAGCCGATGGCTGGCCGGATCTCCGATCGCGATATCGCCGCCATCCGTGAGCGGGTTCGCATCGAGGACGTCGTCGGTGACTACGTGCAACTTCGAAAGGCCGGGGCCGACTCCCTGAAGGGACTGTGCCCGTTCCACAACGAAAAGTCGCCGTCGTTCCACGTTCGTCCCAATCACGGTCACTTCCACTGCTTCGGCTGCGGTGAAGGCGGCGACGTGTATGCGTTCGTGCAAAAGATCGAACACGTCAGCTTCGTCGAGGCGGTTGAACTGCTCGCCGACCGCATCGGCCACACGATCAGCTACACCGGCGCGGCCACCAGCGTGCAGCGCGACCGCGGCAGCCGCAGCCGACTGGTCGCGGCCAATGCGGCCGCGGCGGAGTTCTACGCCGCAGCATTGGAGTCCGACGAGGCGGCCCCGGCCCGCCAGTACCTCACGGACCGGAACTTCGATGCCGAGGCCGCGCGCCGTTTCGGCTGCGGTTTCGCGCCCTCCGGCTGGGATTCGCTGACAAAGCACCTGCAGCGCAAGGGCTTTGAGTTCAGGGAACTGGAAGCCGCGGGCCTGTCCCGGCAGGGGCGCCGCGGTCCGATCGACCGTTTTCACCGCCGGCTGCTGTGGCCCATCCGGACAGCGGCCGGTGAAGTGATCGGCTTCGGCGCCCGTCGGTTGTTCGATGACGACCCGATGGAGGCGAAGTACGTCAATACGCCCGAAACGCTGCTCTACAAGAAGTCCGCGGTGATGTTCGGGATCGACTTGGCAAAACGCGACATCGCCAAGGGGCATCAGGCGGTTGTGGTCGAGGGCTACACCGATGTGATGGCGATGCATCTGGCCGGTGTCACCACCGCGGTGGCGTCGTGCGGCACCGCCTTCGGTGACGAGCACCTGGCGATGCTGCGCCGGCTGATGATGGACGACAGCTTCTTTCGGGGCGAGCTGATTTACGTGTTTGACGGTGACGAGGCCGGCCGCGCCGCCGCACTCAAGGCGCTTGACGGCGAGCAGAACTTGGCGGGCCAGTCGTTTGTCGCCGTGGCCCCGGACGGTATGGACCCCTGCGATTTGCGGTTGAAGTCCGGCGACAGCGCACTGCGCGACCTGGTGGCGCGTCGAACTCCGTTGTTCGAGTTCGCAATTCGCACCGCGCTGGCCGAGATAGACCTGGACAGCGCCGAAGGCAGGGTGGCCGCGCTGCGCCGTTGTGTACCCATGGTGGGCCAGATCAAGGACCCCACGTTGCGCGACGAGTATGCGCGGCAGCTGGCCGGCTGGGTCGGATGGGCCGACGTGGCACAGGTCATCGGCCGAGTTCGCGACGAGGCCAAGAAGTCCCGCCCCGGCCGGACGGGCTCAGCATCCAAAGCCGCACGGCGGGTGACCCGCGAGCAGCACGACGCTCCCGCCGCGGCATCACCCGAACCGCCGGCTACCCGTCCGGACCCGCGTGAGCCGACCCTGTGGCCGCAACGGGAAGCGCTCAAGTCGGCGTTGCAATACCCGGCGCTGGCGGGCCCGGTGTTCGACACGCTGACGGTGGAAAGCTTCACCCATCCCGGTTATGCGGCGGTGCGCGCGGCTATCGAGGCGGCCGGCGGTACGTCGGCCGGTATCACCGGGGCGCAGTGGATCGACGCGGTGCGTCGGCACACCACGTCGGCGTTGACCGCGGGGCTGATCAGCGAGCTCGGGGTGGAGGCGATCCAAGTCGACGACGAGAAGCTGCCGCGCTATATCGCCGGCGTGCTGGCCCGTCTCCAAGAGGTCTGGATGGGCCGCCAGATCGCCGAGGTCAAGTCGAAGCTGCAGCGCATGTCACCGATCGAGCAGGGCGACGAGTATCACGCCCTGTTCGGCGACCTGGTCGCGATGGAAGCGTACCGGCGCAGCCTGCTGGAGCAGGCCAGCGGCGACGATCTCACCGCGTGACGTGCTGGTCGCGATACTCGGCGCCATTTGCCGGCCGCTCGTCGGCCCGCTCGACCACGCTCGTCTGGTTGTCGATCTCGGCCAGCGTGACGAATCCCGCATCGGGTGAGATCCGATTCGCGATCTTGCGACGGCCGCCCTCGATCATCGACTTGGCCACGGGGCTGCCGGTGACCGCCCGATACGTGCCGACGATCTGCTCATATCGGCGACGACCGGCCTTGCTGCCCAGGACGTAACCGACTCCAAGCACGACGACATACCCGATCAAAACGGTCCCTCCCGGACAAAGGTGCGGATTGCTCCATACTGCCTCATGAACTTAGGTGGTGCCGACGGTCCAATCCAGTTGGGCGCAGGTATGCCAGTACGCTAGAGTCGTCCCGCGATCCGCGCAGTGTTCGCGTGGACTGAGCGGTCCTCCGTAGCTCAATTGGCAGAGCGTTCGGCTGTTAACCGAAGGGTTCCTGGTTCGAGTCCAGGCGGGGGAGCAAGCGTTGCACTCACGCAGCGCTAAAGGCTCGCAATAGCTGCCTCGACCTCCGCGACCCGGGCCGCTTCGATGCCCCAGGGCTGGTCTACTGCCACTCGTTTGTCGAGATCCCACAGCACACACCGCTCACCTGGCTGCGCGACCAACGACCATGCGATGACCGTCCTGCGCAGCTGCTCGTCGGCTGAATCGTTGGCACCCCGGATGTCTGCGGTGGCACCGCCCTCCGGATAGTGATGCAAAAACTCACCGTACGCCTTGTCGCAGAACGCGGCATACAGCGCGGTGCAGAGGATGAGGCCATGCCATGCCTCATCGACCGCGCGGGACGGCATGCCGATCACCTGCTTGTCACGCAGCGCGGGTGCACAACAGCGCAGCCACTGCCGCAATCCCGTTTCCACGAGCGCTCGCGGCTGCCAGGGACACGTCTTGAAAACGGCAGGTGGGAAGTCGAGTTCGGCCGTCGCCGCAAGCGCGCGCAGGTAGCGTTCCCGGGGCCGTCGTCGCACGTCATCAACTGTAAGGGGCAACGACAGCGCACAACTTCGCACAGCCAACTGCCCCCGGCAGCCGCACGCCGTACCCTGTGCGCATGGACGGCGCCGTGGTCGGGGTGATCTGCATCGTCTTGGGCGCGCTGTTGATGGTCGCTGCCGTCGTGGTGGGCATCATCGCGCTGGTGGGACGTGCCGCCCGTACCGCAGGAACCTCACTGGGCAGCAGCATCTGGTCGGCCGGGTCCACCGGACGGGTCGGCGGTTTCTACGGCGGATGCGGCGGTGGCAGCAGCGGCTTCGTCAGCGGCTGCAGCGGGGCGAGCAGCTGTAGCGCGGGCAGCAGCTGCAGCGGAGGAAGCAGCTGTAGTGGCGGAAGTGGCTGCGGCGGTGGGAGCAGCGGCTGCGGCGGCGGAAGTGGATGCGGCGGAGGCGGCTGCGGCGGCGGCGGAAGTTAGTCGCTCGAACCGGGAACGCCTAGGCCGCCGGCGCGCGGCGCAGGCGGGCCACCAGCGGATACAGCTGGCAGCCGAGGCAAATGCCGAAGGCGGCGTTGAGGAAAGCGGCGAAGAGCGCGAACCCGGTCGCAATCACGCCGAGCAGCGGGATGGCGGCGGCGAAGCCGACGACCCCGAGCGCCGCGAAAATGAACCCGACCAATTGGGCGAACCTCAGCGGCGGCACCGGCTCGCGTTCGGTCACCGGCCCCAGCCGCGGCGCCACCACCTTACGAAAAAGGACTCCGTACGGCCCATTGCGCGGGCCTCGCCACGCCGTGATCGCGAAGACGACGGTCTGCGCGCCCAGGATCACCGCGGCGGCGGGTGCGCTCAACGCGGAGACCGCCAACGTCAGCACCAAGACCGCGGTGCTGACCCAGGCGGCGAACCGCGGACCGCGCACGTCTACTTGCCCGTTATCTGACATGTACCGCTCCTCATCGATGGTCAGGCCAAAAGCGGCTCGAGTGCCGTCCGCAGGTCGGCCACCTTTGGCACGCCTGCGCTGCGATATCGTTGCCGCCCGCCGGCGTCGAAAATGAAGGTCGTCGGCAACGACAGCACCGAAAACCGTTTAGCAGCAGCCGGATTGGCGTCGATATCGATCTCCATGTGCGCCACCCCTGGCAGGTCGGCGCAGACCTGGTCGACCACCCGACGCACGGACGCGCACGGACCGCACCAAGCCGCGCTGAAGTGCACGACGGTCGGCCCGACATCCGACAGGCCCAGGTCTGCGCTCTCGTGCTCGGGCGCCGGGCCGCTTTCCCGCAACACGCCGGACCGTCGATTGACTGCCACACCAATCACGCCGGCACCTCCCAGCGCGGCGACGGTTGCGACGGTGGCGGCGATGACAGTGCTCATCTAGGGCTCATCCAACCTCAGGCTCAGATCGAGAAGTCTTCGCCATGCCACACTCCGCCTTCCGGCGGCCGGATGACGCGGTCGGGGTGCTTGCCGGCGCCGTTTCCTTCCAGCCTGGCCACCCGGGTAAGCAGGGATTGCAGGCTGACCCCCACCAGATCGGGCAGCACGGAATCGTCTTCGGTGGCTTTGCCGGGGCGGCTGATGACCTGGCCGGGGACCCCGACCACCACGGCGCTTGACGGAACCTCTTTGACCACCACGGAATTGGCGCCGATACGGCTGTCGTCGCCGATCTTGATCGGGCCCAGCACCTTGGCTCCGGCGCCGATGATCACCCGATCACCGATGGTGGGGTGGCGCTTGCCGGTATCCGAACCGGTGCCCCCGAGGGTGACGCCGTGGAAGAGCGTCACGTCCTCGCCCACTTCCGCGGTCTCCCCGATGACGACTCCTGTCGCGTGGTCGATGAACAGGCCGCCGCCCAGCACGGCACCGGGATGGACGTCGACACCGGTCAGGATGCGGGTGAGTTCCGCGACCGTGCGCGCGGCCAGCCGCCGGCCGCTATTCCACAGCCGGTGACTGATCCGGTGCCCCCACACCGCATGCACGCCGGGGTAGCACAAGATGACCTCGAGCGTGGTGGGGTTGGCCGGATCACGCTCCCTGGCCACCCGGATGTCACGTCGTATCGCTGCCAGCATGATCAATCGCTCAGATCGCTGAACAGCACCGTGCTCAGATACCGCTCGCCGAAGTCGGGGAGCACAACGACGACGAGCTTGCCGGCGTTCTCGGGCCGTCGGGCCACCTCGAGAGCAGCCGCGACGGCGGCACCCGACGAGATGCCCACCAGCAATCCCTCTTCCCTGGCCAGTCGCCGGGCCAGAGTGAGCGCGTCGTCGTTCTCGACCGTGATCACCTCGTCCACCAACCCCAGGTCCAACACCGGCGGGATGAACCCGGCGCCGATGCCCTGGATGGGGTGCGGTCCCTTTTGGCCACCGGACAGCACCGGCGACGCGACGGGTTCTACCGCGACGAACCGCGCGGACGGCTTGCGGTCCTTGATGACCTGCGCCACCCCAGTGATGGTGCCGCCGGTCCCGACGCCGGAAACGAAGACGTCGACATTGCCGTCGGTGTCCCGCCATACCTCTTCCGCGGTGGTGACGGCGTGTACCGCTGGATTGGCCGGATTCTCGAATTGCTGTGGAATGAAATATCTTTCGTCGGTCTTGGCCAATTCCTCGGCTTTGGCGATCGCGCCTGCCATGCCCTCCGCGCCGGGTGTCAGGACGAGTTCGGCGCCGTACGCGCGCAGCAGCATTCGCCGCTCGATGCTCATGGTGTCCGGCATGGTCAGCACGCACTTGTAGCCGCGGGACGCGGCAACCATGGCCAGCGCGATGCCAGTGTTGCCGCTGGTCGGCTCGAGGATGATGGTGTCCGGCTTGATCAGGCCCGCCCGCTCGGCGGCGTCGATCATGGCCACCCCGATGCGGTCCTTCACGCTGCCCGCCGGATTGAACGACTCCAGCTTGGCCACCACGTCGGCCACCGCGCCATCGGTGACTCGGCGCAGCCGGACCAGCGGCGTGTTACCGATCAGTTGGGTGATGTTGTCGGCAATGGTCATGTGAATCCTTAGGCGATGTCGGTACAGGCTTCGTCGGACTGCCAGGTGATGTCGAATTCGATGGCCACATCGGCGGGCACCGTCAGGGCAATCGGTGTCAGGCGCTGTGACGCCCCCTCGAACGCCACTCCGGTCAGCACCCGTCCGCCCAGCTCATGCGGTGTTGTCGCAGTCATCGTGGTTGCCGATGTGCCCGGCGCAGGACGCAGGTAGAAGTCGGTACCCGGGGAAATGACGGAATCGATATGCGCGCCGTCGGCATCGACCAGTGCATGTCCTTTCGCGACGCTGAGCGTCAAAGGAATGGGCACTTGAAATGGTCCTATGAGTTCGGTTTCGGCGGTTGCTTGCGTATCGACCAGGTAGGGCGCCTGGATGTCAAGGCTATCGCGCAAGGCATCGCGCGCTCCGCTGAGTAGGTAATTGTAGAGGTGCACCACTCGGTCGGCATTCCGAAAGTGGCGGGCACCGGTCAGCCGGAAGCGAACGTGGCCGACCGTCGGGGTGGCCGCGGTCGGCGCGATTGCGATCAAGCGGTAGTAGCGGTAGCCGCGCCCGCCGCGACTGTGGCTGCTGGCCGACAAGGTGCTGCCGACACCAAGTGCGCGCTGGTAGCGGGCGCTGCCGGCTTCGGCGGTCAGCTGCGATCCGGAGACATCCTGCCAGCAGCGGCCATCGGCCGACTTTTGCAGCTTGAGGTTGACCGCGGTGTCGGACGCCACCCACACCGAGTAGCCGCCCAGTTGTGGTTCGCCGTCGAACTCGAAGGTGAGCACCGGCCCGGGTGACCGGTGCACCGCGACCGGTACGTTCAGCGGGCGGGTGTCCAGAGCCAAACCATTCGTGAAATACCAGATCGCAGCCTGCGTGGCGGCGATCGCTTCGTGTTCGCTGATATTGGCCGGTCCCAACGGGTAGCCGTGCTGGCGTAACTGACGACTCAGTTCGGTGGTGCTGTGCATCGGGAAGGACTGGCGCACAATCCAATCCACTTCGGTTTCACCGGCTCGGTGACGCAGATGCGGCAGCGTGGACCAACTGCCCAGCCGGTAACGCGAGGGATGGTCCGGTGCGATGCCGCAGAAATCCAGCGAGTAACCCTGCAGGTTGGGGTGCACCCGGATCAAGTCGGTGCGGGCGGAGCTGCCGTCGACGAACAGGATCGTGTCGACGGTGTGCGAATAGGTGCCGCCGCGGTAACGCGTCATCTGAGCGAGCCCGGTGGTGGGGCGGACCAGGACTCGGCGACGCGTCGCCACCTGCGCCACGGCGCGGTGCGGCATGGATAACACGGTCATGTGCGGTTGATCTTCCTGAGACAGTTGACGGCGCGCGGTCGGGATTGCCGGGGGTACGAGCGGTACCACCCGTGTGCCCGGGTAAGGCGCGAGGATTTCTACAGCGTCGAAAGGCGTCCGGAAATCAACAGCAGCGACAACAACAACAGCTCACCACGGGGCGGCGCGTAAGGACGAAGCGCGACTGTGTGGGCTGTGCCATGGCACCACTATAGGACAACCGCAGGTCGCGGGTGCAATTCGCGGTTTCGCTCAGATCAGCTTTAATCCTGTCGACGGTCTCCGCGGCTGCGTAAGCTCGTCGCGCGCGGGCGCTCGTTGTGGGCGATCATGGATCTGCCCGGCACACTGCAGTACCTCACCAAGCACGGAAGGACAACGATGATGGCGGCTCAAACCGAGTCTCAGGCACTTGGCGATCTTGGTGCCCGGCAGCTCGCCAACGCGACCAAGACCGTCCCGCAGCTCTCCACCATCACGCCGCGCTGGTTGTTGCATCTGCTCAGCTGGGTGCCGGTGGAAGCCGGCCTGTATCGGGTGAACCGCGTGGTCAATCCCGAGCGGGTGGCGATCAACGCCGAGGAGGGTGCCGGCACCGAAGAACCACTGCCGGAGACCTACGTCGACTACGAGACCAGTCCGCGCGAATACACCCTGCGGACGATTTCGACTCTGGTCGACATCCACACCCGCGTCTCCGACCTGTACTCGAGTCCGCACGACCAGATCGCTCAGCAGCTGCGGCTGACCATCGAGACCATCAAGGAACGCCAGGAACTCGAACTGGTCAACAGTCCCGAGTACGGGCTGTTGGCGCAGGTGACCCCGGAGCAGACGATCCAGACGCTCGGCGGTGCTCCCACGCCCGACGACCTGGACGCGCTGATCACCAAGGTGTGGAAGACGCCGAGTTTCTTCCTCACCCATCCGCTGGGCATCGCCGCATTCGGGCGGGAGGCCACCTACCGCGGAGTGCCGCCCCCGGTCGTGAGCCTGTTCGGCGCACAGTTCATCACCTGGCGGGGGATTCCGCTGGTTCCCTCCGACAAGGTTCCGGTCCAGGATGGCAAGACCAAGTTCATCCTGGTGCGCACCGGCGAGGAGCGCCAGGGCGTGGTGGGACTCTTCCAGCCGGGTCTGGTGGGCGAGCAGGCGCCCGGTCTGTCGGTGCGCTTCACGGGCATCAACCAGTCCGCCATCGCGACCTACTTGGTCACCCTCTACACGTCTTTGGCCGTCCTCACCGACGACGCGCTCGCCGTGCTCGACGACGTCGCTGTGGACCAGTTCCATGAGTACAAGTGAGTACCGGTCGGTAGACGCCGAAAGCGAGCTGCCCATCAGTGCTGCCGAACTCGCGGCACTGGCGACGCAGCTGTATGCGGCCAGCATTCGGCCGGGCCCCGACAGCCCACCGCAGACAGCGCCGATGGCTCCTCGGGGCGGAGTGCCCGACGCCACCGCCGCGACGTCGGCCGGTCGGGCCGCCGCGGGCGCGGGCGATCCGTTTACGGCGCCGGTCCCGCTGATCGGGGTCTCGGATATCTATGTCCCGGCGCCGGCCTCACCCGAGCCGGACGGCGTGCCGCAGACCGCGCCGGTCGCCCCGCGCGGCAGCGTCCCGGACACGACGGCGGCGCCCTCGGCCGCCGCTGCGACCGCGGGTGTCGCCGATCCTTATGTCCCCCCGGGCGTCGCCGATCTGACCGCGTTCGCGGTGCCGTCTTCCGGGATCGTGCCGACGGTGCCCGGCGTGCTGGCCGGCTCGGTCCCGAGCGTCCCGGTCGCCCCACGCGGCACCGCACCGGGCTGGTTGCCCGAGGCGCCGTCGATACCGGATTTGGGCTGGTCCGACTCGCCGCCCGCCGGACCGGTTGGCGACGAAGGCAACTATCGGTTCCTCGCCGTGTCCGAGCCGGTTCCGGCGCTGCCCGACCGGCATGAGGTGTTCGACGTCGACGCGGTGCGGGCGGACTTTCCGATTTTGCGGGAGACCGTCAACGGCAAGCCGCTGATCTGGTTCGACAACGCCGCAACCACCCAGAAGCCGCAGGTTGTCATCGACCGGCTGGCGCACTTCTACGCGCACGAGAATTCCAATATCCACCGCGCCGCGCACGAGTTGGCAGCCCGGGCCACCGATGCCTACGAAGAGGCCCGGGACACCGCTCGGCGTTTCATCGGGGCGGCCAAGGACGAAGAGATCGTCTTTGTGCGCGGCACCACCGAAGCCATCAACCTGGTGGCCTATGCGTGGGGCGGCAAGCATCTGGGACCGGGCGATGAGATCGTCATCACCCACCTCGAACACCACGCCAATATCGTTCCGTGGCAGCTACTTTCGCAGCAGACCGGTGCAATCCTGAAGGTCGCTCCGGTGGATGACGCGGGCAATCTGTTGCTGTCGGAATTCGAGGAACTGCTCGGTCCGCGCACCAAACTCGTTGCCGCAACCCAGGTTTCCAACGCGCTGGGCACAGTGACACCGATTGAGAAGATCGTCGAATTGGGTCACCGCTATGGGGCACGGGTGCTGATCGACGGTGCCCAGTCGATCCAGCATCTGCCGGTCGACGTCTCCGAACTCGGCGTGGACTTCTTCGCGTTCTCCGGCCACAAGATCTACGGTCCCACTGGGATCGGCGTCCTCTACGGGTCTGAGCAGGCGCTGACCGAGACACCGCCGTGGCAAGGCGGCGGCAACATGATTGCCGACGTCACCCTGGAGCGGTCGCTGTATCAAGGACCGCCGAGCAAGTTCGAGGCCGGCACCGGCAATATCGCCGACGCCGTCGGGCTCGGGGAGGCGCTGCGGTACGTCGAGCGCCTGGGAATCGAGCGCATCGCGGCGCACGAGCACGCGCTGCTGCAGTATGCGACACCGCGGCTGGCCGACATCCCGGGTGTTCGCTTGGTGGGCACCGCAACCGAGAAGGCCAGTGTGTTGTCGTTTGTTCTGGACGGCCACGATCCGCTGGAGGTCGGCAAGGCGCTGAACGCCGAGGGCATCGCGGTGCGCGCCGGCCATCACTGCGCGCAGCCGATTCTTCGCCGGCTCGGAGTGGAGGCCACCGTTCGACCGTCGTTTGCCTTCTACAACACGTTCGAGGAGATCGACGTCTTCCTGGACGCGGTGCGCCGCATCGCGTTGCCCTAGCCCGCCGAACGTGGGGGTTACGTACGAAAAGTAGCGCCAAAACGCGTGCATAGCACCCACGTTCGACGCGCCCATATGTGCTACGCCCCTACGGCGCCTGCGCCCCAATGCCATACGCGTGAGGTCAGCAACACGATCCCCAGCGACACCGACGCGACGACGACAAGGCCGATCACCGCGACAACGAGCGGGCGCCATCCGGTGCGGGCGAGCTGGCGGATGTCGGTGTTAAGCCCGACACCGGCGAAGGTAAGCAGGAAAGCCCATTTCGACACGTTGGCGAGGTTGGCCGTCTGGCCCTTGCTCAGCCAGCCCGCCGTCGCGATCGTCGAGACGGCCAAAAATCCCAGTACGAACTTGGGAAATTTCTGCCAGATAAACGCAGCCTTGGCTGTTGCGCCCCGGGCGATATCGTCGGCTTGCCCTCGCGAAGCCCAAAACAACGCGAAACCCAATACGACGAAGCCGATTAGCGCGTTGCGGGTCGACTTGACCAGCACGGCGATCTTGCCGGCAGGTGCAGAGAACAGATAGCCGGTGGCGGTGGTTTCTGCGGTGTTGTCCACCGACAGGCCAGCCCATAGTCCGAATTCGTAGTCGGTCAGCCCGATCGCGTGCCCGAGTGGCGGCAGGACGAACAGTCCTACCGCTCCCAACGCAAGGATCGCCGCGATCGCGTAGCCGACGTCGGTGTTGCGCGCCCGGATCGCACCCTTGGCGGCCACGATTGCCGACACCCCGCAGATCGAGGTGCCGATCGCCAGCAGCGAGCCGAGCTTCCCGGACAAGCCGAATGTGCTTGCGACAACCAGGATTATCGTCCCGGCGATCGCCATATCCACCAAGATCTGAACCAGGCTGGTGGCGCCGAGCTTGACGATATCGCCCAAAACAAAGCGCGACCCCAACAGCACGATTCCGACCTTCAGCCAGAACTGGTAGGTCAGCACCCCGGGCCGAAACACGCGGTGCAGGCCGATCGTGTTCGCGACGAGCAGGCCGATCACGATCGCCCACAGCACGTATTCGATGTCCGGAACAGTCCAATGCTGCTGGCGGGCAAGGGCATTCCACCAGACCTGGGCGTACTTTCCTAACCCGCCCACAACAACCAGCAGCAGTATCCCGGGCACGTACTCGATGGGCCGAGTGCTGGTGAAGGCGGTTTCGCCCAGCGCTTCCTCGGGCTCGACGTCAACGACGCTCACGGCTGATCACCACGGAATCTTCGGAAGCGCATCGGCGACCGCCAGCGCGGTGATCACACCTGCCAGCGTCACTGCCCACCAGTCGTCGCCGATCCGCAGCAACCGACCGCGCCACTGCGGAGTGTCCGGTTCGGGCCCACTTTGCGCGTTCTGCCCCACTTCGATTGCTCCTATTCCCATTGGCGGCGGCATGATCCGGGCCGCAGTCTTGCGGGCAATCGTTGCGCCCTCGGCATAGCTATCCAAGTGATTAGATCCCGGTGAATCGAGATGCAAAGTCCTTCGTCAAACAATCTCGGGCGATGCAATTTTGCTCAGCCGGGACAAAACTATTGCGGTGGTCCCGCTTTGCCCGGTTGGATTTCGTGCTCGGTGGCCATCGTCGACCGGGTGCCACGCACGTGAGCTGGACGGTTGTCGCCGTCCGGCCAGATTTGTTCTGGCTGATTGCAAATCTACGGGTGGCATCGGTAGTGCCCGTAAACTGGCGCTTCCTTTTAGTCGCAAGAGGGTAGCGAGGCAGGCAGACAGCAGGCCAATAAATTAAAAGTGCGTTGCACTTATTACGAAAATGGGGGACCGGATGCGCCGAATCGACACCCGGTGGGTCGAGCGGAACGTATGAACGGCACGGCCATCGCGAAGCCCATGAACGCGCTGGGACAGTTCTTCGTGCTCAGCGTCGAATCGTTGGTGGTGATGGTGCGTCGCCCGTGGGCCTGGCGCGAGCTTCTCGAGCAAATCTGGTTCGTGGCCCGGGTCTCGATTTTCCCGACCATCATGCTGTCGATCCCGTACACGGTGCTGATCGTGTTCGTGCTCAACATTTTGCTCGTCGAGATCGGGGCGGGAGATCTGTCCGGCGCCGGAGCCGCCCTGGCGTCGGTAACCCAGGTCGGGCCGGTGGTCACCGCAATGGCCGTCGCCGGCGCCGGCTCGACCGCCATGTGCGCCGATTTGGGTGCGCGCACCATCCGTGAGGAAATCGACGCCATGAAGGTGATCGGCGTCAATCCGGTTCAGGCCCTGGTGGTTCCGCGCATCATCGCCGCCACCTTCGTCGCGCTGCTGCTCTATTCGGTGGTGGCAGTGACCGGCTTGACCGGCAGCTACATCTTCGTGGTCTTCGTCCAGCACGTCACACCCGGTGCGTTCATTGCGGGCATGACGCTGGTCACCGGGCTGCCACAAGTGGTGATCTCACTGATCAAGGCGACCTTGTTCGGGCTGTCTGCCGGATTGATCGCCTGCTACAAGGGCCTGTCGGTCGGCGGAGGCCCCACCGGCGTCGGAAACGCCGTCAACGAAACCGTGGTCTTCTCCTTCATGGCGTTGTTCTTCATCAACATCGTGGTCACCGCCCTCGGCGTGAAGGTGACCGCGAAATGAGCGCCACCGCAAGCGAGCCGCCGTGGTTCGCCACGCTCGGTCCCAGGATGGTGTCCGCCACCCGGCGGCTGGGTGAACAAACCGCGTTCTACGCGCAATCGTTGGTGTCTATCGCCGATGCGATACGCCGCTACCCGGGAGAGCTGCTGCGGCTGATCGCCGAGATGGGCCTGGGCGCAGGCGCATTGGCCGTGATCGGCGGCACGGTGGGCATCATCGGCTTCCTGACGCTGACGACGGGCGCCCTGGTCGCGGTGCAGGGCTACGACACGTTGTCCAACATCGGCGTCGAGGCGCTAACCGGATTCCTCTCGGCCTTCTTCAACGTCCGCATGATCGCGCCGTGCACGGCCGGAGTGGCACTGGCGGCCACCATCGGCGCCGGCACCACAGCGCAATTGGGCGCGATGCGCATCAATGAAGAGATCGACGCGCTCGAAGTGATGGGCATCCGATCCATCACCTACCTGGCGTCGACACGGATCATCGCCGGCATCTTGGTCGTCATCCCGCTCTACGCTGTCGCCGTGCTGATGTCGTTCTTCGCGGCAAAGTTCGGCACCATCTACATCTACGGACAGTCCCGCGGTGTCTACGAGCATTACTTTTCGACGTTCTTGCGTCCGACCGACCTGCTGTGGTCGTTCCTGGCGGCGCTGACCATGGCGATGGGCGTGATGGTGGTGCATACCTACTACGGATTCACCGCGACGGGCGGTCCCGCCGGCGTGGGCGAAGCGGTAGGTCGTTCGGTGCGATCGTCGATGATCGTCACAGCCTTTGTCTGCCTGCTGATTTCGCTATCCATCTACGGGCAGTCCGGCAACTTCAACCTGTCGGGGTGACCGCATGGCCAACATCTCCGGCGGAAGCCACGCGCGCAACAGGGTCAATCGACCCCGCAGGGGCAAGGTCGACCCAATTTGGTGGGCGCCAACGCTGTTCATCCTCATCGCTGGCCTGGTCGCGCTGACCGCGGCGTCGTTCTCCGGCACCTTCCGCAGCTACATCCCGCTGACGCTGGTGTCGGACCGTGCCGGACTGGTCATGGAAACCGGCGCAAAGGTCAAGCTGCGCGGCGTGCAGATCGGCCAGGTGGCGTCGATCGGCAGCGACGTGAAATCGGCCCAGCTGCAACTGAAAATGGACCCCGGGCCGTTCAAGTACCTACCCAGCAACGTCGAGGCCGAGATCAAGTCGACCACCGCGTTCGGCTCCAAGTACGTCGACCTGATCGTGCCCGACCATCGCAGCACGCAAGCGCTCAAGCCCGGTTCGGTGCTGCGCTCGCGCAATGTCACCGTCGAGGTCAACACCGTCTTCGAAAACCTGCAATCGGTGGTCGCGGCGATCGACCCCGCCAAACTCAATGCGATTCTGTCCGCGTTCTCACAAGCGCTGCGGGGCAAGGGCGATCGACTCGGAGAAGCCATCACCGACGCCAACGACCTGCTGCTGACCGTGAACCCCCGGATGTCCACGATCCATCAGGACTGGCGGTTGTTCGGCAAGACGGCGGCCGCGTATTCCGCTGCGGCGCAGGACATCCTGTCGATTCTGGACTCGGCGGTCACCCCCAGCGCCACCATCACCGCCAATCAGCAGGCGCTCGACACGCTGCTGTTGTCGGCGATCGGCTTCAGCCAGGCCGGCATCAGCGTGATCGGCAACAACGAATCCAACATCGTGCGATCGGTCAACCTGTTGGAACCCACGACGGCGCTGCTGCGCAAGTATTCGCCGACCTACACCTGCCTGTTCCAGGGTGCGCAATGGTTTCTGGATCACGGCGGCCGCGACGCCTTCGGCGGCAACGGCTACTCGGTGATCCTCGACGCCGCACTGCTATTCGGCGACGACCCCTACCGGTACCCACGCCACCTGCCCAAGGTGAACGCCACGGGCGGGCCCGGGGGGCGGCCGAGCTGCGGTTCGCTGCCCGACCCGAGCGCGAACTACCCGGTCCGTCAGCTGGTGACCGACACCGCTTGGGGAACCGAGCCCAACGAGATTCGCACCAACCTGGCGACCGGAAACCCGTGGTGGTCCAACTACTTCCCGACCACCAAGAACCCACCCGAACCGCCGCGGTACTTCTGGCGTGGAGGGCAGCCGCCGCCATGAAAAGAAGGAAGCTATCGGCGATCATCGCTCGCGTCGCGTTGTTCACGGCGGTCTGCCTGGTGTTCACCTTCACGCTCATCGCGGTCTTCGGGCAGCTGCGGTTCGAGGACCGCACGCCCTATCATGCGGTGTTCACCAACATATCTGGCCTGAAGTCCGGCAACTTCGTGCGCATCGCCGGCGTCGAGGTGGGCAAGGTCGGTGACCTCACCTTGCACCGCGACGGAACGGTCACCGTCGACTTCGCGATCGACAAGGGCCTGCGGCTCACCGAGGGTACCAAGGCCGTCGTGCGTTACGAAAACCTCATTGGCGACCGCTATCTGGCGCTCGTCGAGGGTGCCGGGCCCCCGCGCCGGCTGGCGCCGGGTGCGACGATCCCGCTGGCCCGCACCGCGCCCGCGCTGGACATCGACGCACTGATCGGGGGATTCCGGCCGTTGTTCCGGGCTCTGGACCCCGACCAGGTCAACGCGTTGTCCGGGGAACTGCTGCGAATTTTCCAGGGACAGGGCGGCACCATCGCCTCGGCGCTGGCGCAAACCTCCACGCTGACCACCACCCTGGCCGGACGCAGCGAGCTGATCAGTGAACTCATCACCAACCTGAACACGGTGCTGCACACCTTCGCCACCCGCGACCACGAATTCTCCGACGGCCTGGACAAACTCGCCCAACTGGTGGAGGGACTGGCGCAGCGTAAGACCGACATCGCCAACGGGCTGGCGTACATCAACGCGGCAGCCGGCTCGGTCACCGACCTACTTGCCCAGGCACGCCAGCCGATCAAGGACATGGTGCGCGAAACCGACCGGATGTCCGGTCAGGTGCTGGCCGACCGCGAGTACGTCGACAACCTGCTCAAGACATTGCCCGACATCTATCAGGTGCTGGCGAGGCAGGGCCTGAACGGTGACTACTTCGGTTTCTACTTCTGCGACGTGCTGCTCAAGCTCAACGGCAAAGGCGGCAACCCCATCTACGTCAAGATGCTGGGCCAGCCGAGCGGGCGGTGCACGCCGCAATGAAACGATTCAGGTTCAAGCCGCTCAGCGAGCGCAATCCGGTCATGGTCGGGCTGGCCGGACTCGCGATCGTGACCGCAGTGGTCGTCGGCGCCTTCCAGTACGACAAGCTGCCGTTCATCAACGGCTCCAACGACTATTCGGCCTATTTCGCCGAAGCCGGCGGGATCAAAGTCGGTAGCACCGTGCGGGTTTCGGGCATGGGGGTGGGCAGGGTCTCCGATGTCCGCCTGGACGGCACCAAGGTCCGCGTCGGCTTCACCGTCCGCAAGAGCGTCGAGCTCGGCGACCGCACGGAAGCGGCGATCAAGACCGAGACGGTGCTGGGCGCCAAGATGCTGGAGCTCACGCCACGCGGCGAGGGCCGGTTGACGGGCACCATTCCGTTGGAGCGAACCCGATCACCCTACGACCTTCCCGACGCGCTGGGTGACCTGACCACCACGATCAGCGGTCTGGATACCGCCCAATTGTCCTCGGCCCTAACGACGTTGGCGAACACGTTCAAGGAGACGCCACCCGATCTGCGGCCCGCACTGGAAGGCGTGGCCCGGTTTTCGGACACCCTCAACAGTCGCGACGAGCAGCTGCGCAACTTGCTGAGCAACGCCAACAAGGTCTCCGGAGTGCTGGGCCGGCGTAGCCAGCAGATTGCCGGGTTGGTGGCGAATTCCAATGCGCTGTTGGCGGCGTTGCTGGATGAACGAGATTCGATCGACACATTGATGAACAACCTGACCGCGGTTTCACAGCAGATCTCCGGGCTGGTCAACGACAACCGGACGCAACTCAAACCCGCCCTGGACAAGCTCAACGGGGTGCTGGAGATCCTGGACAACCGAAAGCAGGAGCTGCAGGCAACGCTACCCAAGTTCAAGCGCTATGCGATGTCGTTCGGCGAATCACTGGGATCTGGACCGTTTTTCAAGGCGTATGTGGCCAACCTGATTCCCGGCCAGATCGGCGGACCCGTGATCGACGCGGACATGTACGACAGGTTCCTTGATCCCAATGCCAAGTTGCCGTCCGAGGCGGTCGACCCGCCGACGGGATCTCCGCCCGTCCCGCCGCAGAACGCACCGGTGCCGCTGTGGTCTCAGCCACCCTCACCCCCGCCCGCGACACCGCCGCTTCGTACGGTGCCGCCCCACACCGGTTACGGCGGTGCGGGATCATGAACCGGCGCACCCTGCGGATTCTGACCGCGATCAGCCTCGCGGCCACGCTGACGATCTCGTCGCTGATCGTCGGCGCCCGGCTGTGGAAGGTTGTCGAAAAGAACACCTACTCGGCGTATTTCGCGGAAACCAATGGTCTGTTCGTCGGCGACGAGATCAGGATTCTCGGCGTCGCCGTCGGATCGGTGGACAAGATCGAGCCGCAGCCCACCGCGACCTTGGTGACATTCTCCGTCGACAAGCGATATTCGGTCCCGGCCGACGCCCGGGCAGCCATCCTGTCGCCGTCGCTGGTGACATCGCGTGCCATCCAACTTGTCCCGGTTTACTCCGGCGGCCCGAAACTGAGTCCGGGGGCGGCAATTCCGCTGAGCCGCACCGCGGTTCCGGTCGAGTGGGACGACTTCCGCAAACAGCTGGAAACGCTGAGCGAGACGTTACGGCCCACCGCTCCGGGCGGGGTGAACACACTGGGCGAATTCATCAACTCCGCCGCGGACAACCTGCGCGGCACCGGTGACACCGCGCGGGACACCGTAATTAAGTTGTCCAAAGCGATTTCGGCGCTGGGCGATCACGCCGACGACATCTTCAGCACGGTGCGCAACCTGCAGCTGCTGGTGTCGGCCCTGTACTCCAGCAGCGATCTGCTGGCCTCGTTCAACCGGAACCTGGCCAGCGTGACCACCGTGCTGTCGAACACGCCCAACGAAGTCGCGAATGCGGTGCGCGGCCTGGACGCGGCACTGGCGGACCTGCGTGGCTTCGTCGGCGAAAATCGGGAAGCGCTGGGGGTCACCTTCGACCGGTTGAGTTCCATCACGACCGCGCTCAACGACAGCCGTGGCGATATCAAGCAGATCCTGCACATCGCCCCGACGGTGTTCCAGAACTTCATGAACATCTACCAGCCGGCGCAGTCCGCGATGACCGGCATCCTGGCGTTGAACAATTTCGCCGACATCCCGCAGTGGATCTGCAGCGCGATCGAGTCGGCGTCGCGGGCCCGCCTGGAGCGGGTGTCGAAGCTGTGCCTGCAGTACGTCAATCCGGTCATCAAAAACCGCATCTACAACTACATCCCGATCGGGATCAATCCCTTTGTCGGACCTCAGGCCCGGCCGAACGAGATCACCTACAGCGAAGACTGGCTGCGGCCGGGCTATACGCCGCCCCCGGCTCCGGAGCCGGTAGATCAGCCCATGCCGGCCGAGCAGCCGCGACCCGAGGGGGCCCCGCCGCCCGCCGAGCCACCTCCGCCGGCCGCGACGGTGAGCTCGACGGAAGTCCTGCGGAATCTATTGCTACCAGTAGGTCCATCATGAGACGTGCCTTGGCCGCGGCGCTGTGCGTGGCATCGATCGTCGCGCTGCCGGCGTGTCAATGGCGCGGGCTCAACTCCTTTCGCCTCCCCGGTACTGCCGGCGGGGGACCGAACTCCTACACGATCCAGGCGCAGATGCCCGACGTCGTGACCATCCAGGAAAACACCCGGGTCCGGGTCAACGACGTCAACATCGGCAACGTCACCAAGATCGAGGTGCAAGACTGGCACGCGCTGGTCACCATGCGCATCAACGGCGATGTCCGCCTGCCCGCCAACTCGACGGCCAAGCTCGGCCAGACCAGCCTGCTCGGCTCGATGCACATCGAACTCGCGCCGCCCAAAGACCAGCCGCCGGTGGGTGAATTGAAAAACGGGTCGATCATTCCGCTGTCGCACGCCAGCATGTATCCGACCACCGAACAAACTCTGGCCGCGGTGTCGATCCTGCTCAACGGCGGCGGACTGGGCCAACTACAGGAAATCAACCGTTCGATAGCCACCGCCTTCGCCGGTCGCGAAAGCGACATGCGCAGCCTGCTCGTCCAGCTGGACCAATTCATCGCCGGCACCAACGCGCAGACCAACGACATCATCGCCGCCGCAGAGAATCTCAACAGCCTGGCCGGCCAGGTGGCCGCCAAGGATCCCGTCGTCGACAAGGCGCTGACCGTGGTGCCCAAGGCGCTGGCCGTGCTGGCCGAGCAACGCCGCAACATCGCCGAAGCCATCGACCAGCTCGGCAAGTTCAGCGCGATCGCGGCGGACACCATCCACCAGAGCAAGGAATCGTTGGTTGCCAACCTGCGTGACATCGCGCCGGTACTAAGGTCTTTGGCGGATGCCGGCCCGGCGCTGACCAAGGGCCTGGACATGCTGCTGACCTATCCGTGGCCGGCATCCACGGCCCGAAACTGGTTCCGCGGTGACTACGCGAACCTCACCCTGATCGTCGATCTGACATTGAGCCGCATAGACACCGGGATCTTCACCGGCTCGCGCTGGGAAGGCAACCTCACCCGGTTGGAACTGCAGTGGGGACGCACCATCGGCATGCAGCCCAGCCCGGCCACCGGCGGCAATCCGCTGACCTTCCCGTACCACGACGGGGGGTACTGAGTGCTGCGTTTACATCGCAAGACCTGGATTCAGTTGGCAGTCTTGGCGCTGGTCACCATATTGTCCTGCGGAGCAATGGCTTTGGACTTCATGAAGCTTCCCGAGACACTGTTCGGGGTCGGGCAGTACAACGTGACCGTCGACCTGCCAGAGTCGGGCGGGCTGTACCAGACCTCGGTGGTCACCTATCGGGGCACCGACGTCGGTCAGGTCAAGTCGATCGAAGTGACCGCCAGCGGTGTGCGTGCGGTGCTGGCAATGAAATCCGGCACCCCGGTGCCTTCCGACGTCCAG
This sequence comes from Mycobacterium sp. NGS66, assembly GCF_059812225.1. Taxonomy (NCBI): domain Bacteria; kingdom Bacillati; phylum Actinomycetota; class Actinomycetes; order Mycobacteriales; family Mycobacteriaceae; genus Mycobacterium; species Mycobacterium sp. NGS66. The sequence continues at coordinate 673,238 of NZ_JCALCG010000002.1, forward strand.
GCATCGGTGCACAGTCGCTCGGCGATCGGCGAGCAATACATCGAGCTGACACCGAAGCCGGGCAGCGGCCAACCTGGGCGGCCCCTGCGCGACGGCGACGTCATCCCCGTAGGGCGCGTCGACGTGCCCGTCGACATCGGCCACTTGCTCGACGTGACAAACCGTGCGCTGCAAGCGATCCCGCGTGACAACCTGCGCACGGTGATCGAGGAGAGCAACCGGGCGGTCGGCGGGCTCGGACCCGAGCTATCCCGGATCGTCGACGGGTCGGCGGCGCTGGCGATCGCCGGAGGCCGGACCACCGATCCGCTGGCCGCGTTGATCGACCAGTCCCCGCCGGTGCTGGACTCCCAGGTGCGGACGTCGGATGCGATCGCCACCTGGGCCAGTCGAACCGCGGCCATCATGGCGCAATTCAAGGCGCAGGACGCCGCGCTGCGCGATTTGCTCACCCAGGGTGCGGCCGGCGTGCAAGAAGGCCACCGGTTGTTCGACCGGGTAGCGCCGGCCGTGCCGCTGCTGTTGGCGAACCTGGTCAGCTTGGGCGATATCGCGGTGGTCTACCGCCACGACATCGAGCAACTGCTGGTGCTGCTGCCGCAAGGCATTGCGGCCATGTCGGCGATCATCGTGCCTAACTCCGGCACCAAGCAGGACTACCGCGGCGCCTATCTGGACTTCAACCTCAACCTCAACCTGCCGCCGCCGTGCACCACCGGATACCTCCCGCCCAAACAGCGACGTTCGCCGGCCAGCGTTGATGCTCCGGACCGGCCGGCGGCAGACCTGTACTGCCGACTGCCGCAAGACTCGGAGCTCAATGTTCGTGGGGTGCGCAACATTCCCTGTGAAACCAAGCCGTGGAAGCGGGCTCCCACCGTCGAACTCTGCGAGAGCAACGAGGAGTACGTGCCGCTCAACGACGGCTACAACTGGAAGGGCGACCCGAACGCCACCTACACCGGTCAGGGCGTCCCGCAGTATCCGCCGGGCGCCGATCCGCGGTTACCACCGCCGCGGGGCACCGCGCCTTTCATCGCACCGTCGGCCCCACCGCTTGCGGTTACCACCTACGATCCGGCGACTGGCGACTACCTGGCCCCCGACGGGCACCGCTACACCGAGTCCGACCTCGCCCATCCGCGCGCCAAGAACTGGCAGCAACTGCTGGTACCGCCGCCATAAGGCGCTGTGGGCGATGAAAAACACCGACAGATAAGGAAACTCATGGCGATACAACCCACCAGCCGCACTGTGAAGGAGTGCCATGTCCGCCGAACCTGATGCCCCCGACACCGAAAAACAGGTCGGCGAATCAACCGAGGCCGAGGACCACAACGACCCTGCCGGTGACGCCGAGGAGTCCGCTGAAATCTCCGCAGCCGAGGCTGCTGGACCTCGGATCCGCTGGCGGCTTTCAGATGCGGGATGGGCGTTGGTGGCCAGCGCCCTCGTCGTCGCAGTGCTGGCAGCATTGGGTGGCTGGTTCGGCTACCGCGGCTACCAAAAGCACGAGGCACACACGCAGCGCGAACTTTTCGTGCAGACCGCGCGTCAGGGCGCGCTGAATCTCACGACGATCAACTACACCGAGGTCGAGGCGGACGTGCAGCGTGTGCTCGATTCGGCCACCGGCGCTTTCCGGGATGACTTCGCGAAGCGCGCCCAGCCGTTCATCGAGGTGGTCAAGGCAGCGCGATCGCAGTCGGAAGGCACGATCACCGAGGCCGGACTGGAATCCCAGCGCGGCGACTCGGCTCAGGTGCTGGTAGCAGTCGCGGTGAAATCGCGAACTGCCGTCGGCGAGCAGGCGCCGCGGGAATGGCGGATGAGAATTCAGGTTCAGGCCGTCGGCGACGGCGCCAAGGTATCGAACGTGGTCTTCGTGCCATGACGACGCTGAAGGAACCCACCACCCGCGAGGAGGAACTCGCGGAGAGCGTCGACTCAGCGCCTGACGCCGGGGCGGCCGAAGCGGATTCGAGATCCACCCACACCGACCAGGACACCCCGCATCGCCGGATCGCCTGGTCGCGGGTGTTTGGTTATTGGGTGCTGCCCGGTGCGGCACTCGTGCTCGCAGTTGTCGTGGCGTACCTGAACTGGTGGGATCGATCCGCCAATGACTTCCCAACGGCTCGCAGCGAGTCCGTGCGCGTCGCCAGTGAGGACGCTGCTGCGTTGTTGTCGTACCGGCCGGAGTCGGTCGACCGGGATCTCGGCGCGGCACGGGAACGGTTGACCGGCGACTTCAAGGACGCTTACACCGCGCTGACGCGCGAAGTGGTGATCCCCGGGGCGAAGGAGAAGCACATCGCTGCGGTGGCGAAAGTCACCGCAGCAGCGCCAGTTTCGGTAACCGACAACCACGCGGTGGTCCTCGCGTTCGTGCGCCAGACGGTGACCGTCGGCGACGGCGCCCCTACCGATACCACACCCGTACTGCGGGTGACGCTGGACAAGGTCAATGGCAAGTGGCTCGTTTCGCATTTCGACCCGGTGTGAAGGCCAGCATCTTGGTTGGCGCCGGGATCGTTTCGGCGACAACCGTTTTGGTGAACCCGACGGCCTATGCCGACAATAAGCGGCTCAACGACGCCGTTGTCTCCGACGTGTACACCATCCAGCACCAAGCCGGTTGCACCAACGACGTCGTCATCAATCTGCCGCTCCAGCTGGCCGCCCAATGGCATGCGGTCGACATGCTCAACAACCGAAACCTCGACGGCGACATCGGTTCCGACGGTTCCACGCCGCAAGACCGCGCCAATGCCGCAGGCTTTCACGGCAGAGTCGCCGAGACGGTCGGGATCAATCCGGCGTTGGCCATCAGCAATCTCGAACTGATCAAGCAGTGGTACTACAACCCCGATTACCTGGCGATCATGCGCGACTGCGGGAACACCGCCATCGGAGTGTGGTCGGAGAACAGTCTGGACCGCACCGTCGTGGTGGCCGTCTACGGCCAGCCCGCCGCGCGCAATCGGTGAGCTAGGCAGGCGCGACGAGACGCGGATTAGACGTAGTCTTTGGCCGCGTCCGCATCGAGTCGCTCGGCTGAGGCAGTTGAGGCCTCGCAGACGCAAAGCGCCGTGGTGCGCGGCAACCAGCGCCACAACTGGGCGCCGCGCTTGCGCATCATGTGCTGCGCGTAGACCTTGTCGCGCTGCTGTGGGGAGAACGCCAGGTCGAGGTTGACCGGCAACCCTGCCCAATCGACGTGGTCTCGGGCCCAGGACTGGCTGCTGGACTCGGTGTCGGGTGTGTCGCCACGACGCCGCCAGCATTGCAATGGGCAGTCTTTATGCGCGGCGGCCCTGCCGAGACGGTCACACTCCGGAGCCATGCGAACATCCCTCCCTCGACTGCGCGACCAACTGAGTGCATCGTGCGACGGGGATGTTTCAACTGCGGGTGTGCGATGTTTCCGACGTATTACGGTTGCTCGCCTAAGCCCGCTGGGGACGGGCCCCGGCATGAGCTCAGTAGACGTCGCGGTGGTAGCGCTTGTCGGCGCTCAACTGCCGGACGTAGTCCTCGGCGGTGCCGCGGCTGAGCTTGCCGTGTTCGGCTGCGATCTCACAGATCGCACGGTCGACGTCTTTGGCCATCGGGTCGGCGTTGCCGCAGACGTAGAGGTGGGCGCCGTCCTGCAACCATCGCCACAGCTCGGCCCCACGCTTGCGCATCAGATGCTGCACGTAGACCTTCTCGCGCTGATCCCGCGAGAACGCAAGGTCCAGCTCGGTGAGCAAGCCGTCGGCATGCATCTTTTCGATCTCGTCGCGGTAGTAGAAGTCGGTGGCGGCGTGCTGCTCGCCGAAGAACAGCCAGTTGGGCCCGGTGTGGCCGAGCGCCCGACGCTCCTGCAGGAAGCCGCGGAACGGCGCGATCCCGGTTCCCGGGCCGATCATGATCATCGGCGTCTGCGAGTCGCTCGGTGGCCGAAAGTTGCTGGACGGCTGCAGATAGACGGCAACTCGATCGCCGGGGGAACGATCGGCAAGGTAGGTCGAACACACTCCGCGGCGTGGGACGCCCTGAAAGTTGAAGCGCACCGGCGAGACGGTCAGATGAACTTCCCCCGGGCACTCTTTGGGGCTCGACGAGATCGAGTACAGCCGTGGCCGAAGGCGTTTGAGGACCCTCAGCCACTCGTGGGCCGATGCGGAGACCGGCAGCTGTCGAAGCAGGTCGATGGACTGGCGACCCCACGCCCAATTGCTCAGGGCGGCTTTGTTTTCCGGCTTCAGCATCTCCGCGAGTTTCGCGTTGCCGGTGCGTTGCTGCACGAAGCGCACCAGGTCTCGGCTGATGTGGGCGATCTCGATTCGTTCGGTGAGCGCGGAACGTAACGACATCAGGCCAAGCTCGCCGACCTCGACCGGGGTCTGCGGATCTAGCCCGGTGACCGCCAGCCATTCGTCGACCAGGCGGTCGCTGTTGCGCGGCCACACGCCCAGCGCATCGCCGGCCTCGTACGTTACGGTCCCTTCGGGCAAATCAAACACCAAGTGCCGCACGTCTTTCGCTGATCGAGGCTTGCTCAGCGTGGTGTTGCGCACCATCCCGGTGATCAGCGGGCGCTTCTTCGTGTAGGTGTGCGTCGCCGGGCGTTTGGAGCGCGGGGTTGTGACGAGCGTGGTGGGGGCGTTGCGGGTATCCGGGGTATCGCCGGTCAGCGCCCGGACGACCGAGGCCAGCCAACCGGCCGCTGCGGCTTCGTAATCGGGCTCGCAATCGACCCGGGGGACCAGTCGAGTCGCGCCCAACTCGGACAGCCGCTCGTCGATTTTGCGTCCGTGACCGCAGAAATCGCCGTAGTTGGAGTCGCCCAGAGCCAGAACGGCGTAACTGGTATCGGTGAATCTCGGTGCGCCACTTCCGCTCAGCGCCCGCCAGAGCCCAGCGCCGTTGTCAGGTGGTTCGCCGTCGCCGGTGGTGCTGGTGATCAGCAGCAGTTGTGGAGTCGCCGGTAGTTCGGCAACCGGAAAGTCGTCCATGCTGTGCAACGCCGCCGAGAGCCCGGCGTCGCCGAGTTGCGCGGCGACATTGACGGCGAGCTCCTCGGCGTTCCCGGTCTGCGACGCCCACAACACCACGATCGGGGCCGCCTTTGGCGCCTCTGCGGGGGTCGGAGTGGGTTCCCGGCCAGCGGCCTCCGGGGGTGTCTCGGCGCGCGCAAAGATTCCGGCGAGCAGACCGTCGACCCACAATCGGGTGGCGGAGTCGAACGGGGCGCTCAGCGGTAGCGTCGGCACACCCGCGCTGCGGCGGCCGGCCTCCGATCGCAGCCCGGCGATGAGACCCGCGAGATAAGAGCGTCCAAGTGGACCGAACTGGGGCGCCGGTTCATTTGTCATACCGAGGATTTCGGCCAGGGCATCGACCTTGGCCAGGCTGATTCCTGGCGCTTCGGGTGCCTCCGGCGACTCGGTTACGGGCGGCTCGGCGTTCGAGGCGACGGCGACCTTGATCAAGGTGACAGCGCACGCCTTGTACTCCGGTTGGCGCGACACCGGGTCGACGGCATCGTTGGTGACGGCGTTGATCGACAGGTATTCGCCGAATGCGTCATTCCAGTGGAACGGGGCGAAGCAGGTGCCGGGCAGCACCCGGTCGGTGACGACGGCGGGCAGCACGGCACGGCCACGGCGGGAAGCGATTTCGACCGGATCGGTGTCGCTGATCTGCAACCGCGCGGCGTCATCGGGATGGATTTCGACGAACGGTCCCGGGTTGAGCTGGTTGAGTTTGGCGACCTTGCCGGTTTTGGTCAGGGTGTGCCACTGGTGCGCCAGGCGCCCGGTGTTGAGCAGGAACGGGTATTCGGCGTCGGGCATCTCTTCAGGTGGCAGGTGCGGCCGGGCGAAGAAGACCGCCCGGCCATCCGGGGTGGGGAAGGCCAGGCGGGGGACGATGCCGTCCTCGCGCACCAGCCTCGTCTGGCTGACACCGTCGTTGAGGTAGCGGATCGGGTTGCGATCGTCGCTGTCCGGCGGGCACGGCCACTGCAGCGGTGTCTGGCGCAGCCGTTCGTAGCTGACGCCCCGCAAGTCATACCCGGTGGCGGGATTCCAGAACCGCTTGATTTCGTCGAACACCTCTTCAGCCGTGGTGTAGCTGAAAGCCTCCGAATAGCCCATCGCGCAGGCCATTTTGGCGATGAGTTGCCAATCCGGCAGCGCCTGCCCTACCGGCTCGACGGCTCGCTGAAACAGCGTCAGGGTGCGCTCCGAATTGACCATCACCCCGTCCGACTCGGTCCACAAGGTGGCCGGTAGCAGCACGTCGGCGTATTCATTGGTCTCGGTGTCCAGGAACGCATCCTGGGTAATCACCAGTTCGGCGGTTTCCAGGCCGGCCAGGACCGTCTTGCGATTGGCCACCGTGGCAACGGGATTGGTGCAGATGATCCAGCATGCTTTGATCTCGCCGTCGGCCATGCGGGAGAACATGTCGATCACACCGTCGCTGACGTCGGTGCGCAACGACCCGCGCGGGATATCCCACTGGGCTTCCACGAATTCGCGGTCGTCGGTGCTGAGCACTGTCCGCTGACCGGGCAGGCCGGGTCCCATGTAGCCCATCTCGCGTCCGCCCATCGCATTGGGCTGACCGGTGAGCGAGAACGGACCGCTGCCGGGTTTGCAGATCGCGCCGGTAGCCAAATGCAAGTTGCAGATCGCATTGGTGTTCCAGGTCCCATGGGTGCTCTGATTGAGTCCCATTGTCCAGCAACTCATCCAGTTTCCGGCTTCGCCGATCCAGCGTGCTGCCGTGCGGATGTCGTCGGCTGGGATGCCGGTGATTTCGCTGACCGTGTCGGGGGTGAACTGCTTCAGGAAACTAGGCATCACCTCCCAGCCTGTGGTGAACTCAGAGATGAATTCGGCGTCGGTGTGCCCATTTTCGACGATGAGGTGCAGCAAGCCATTCAGCAGCGCCAGATCCGAGCCAGGTGTGATCTGCAGGAAGAGGTCCGCCTTGGCGGCCGTCGCGGTGCGGCGCGGGTCGACGACGATCAGTTTGGCGCCGGCTTTGACCCGATCCGTCATGCGCAGGAACAGGATTGGGTGACAGTCGGCCATGTTGGAGCCGATGACGAAGAAAACGTCGGCGTGGTCGAAGTCCTGATACGAGCCGGGCGGGCCGTCGGCGCCGAGGGAGAGCTTGTAACCGGAGCTGGCACCGGCCATGCACAATCGGGAGTTCGACTCGATCTGGTTGGTGCCGATGAAACCTTTGGCCAGCTTGTTCGCCAGGTACTGCGCCTCGAGCGACATCTGCCCCGACACGTACAAAGCCACGGCGTCGGGGCCGTGCTTGTCGATGATGGCGCGTAACCGGTTGGCGGACCGCGTGATCGCGGCGTCGATGCCGACGGGTTCCAGGGCCTGGCCACGGTCGGCCCGAACGTAGGCCGACTCCGCGCGGCCGCTTGCGGAAAGCAGGTCGGCAGTGGTGGCACCCTTGGTGCACAACCGTCCGAAATTCGCGGGGTGGCTGGTATTTCCGGCCGACTTCGCCACGTGACGCCGGCCGCTTTCCGGGTCGGTTGTGAGCTGCAGCACCATGCCGCAGCCCACACCGCAGTAGGCGCACAGGGTGCGCACGGTGGCTCCGGTGTCCCCGGCCACGCCTACCTCCTCGAATACAGCCCTGGAATCCGCAACAGGCTTTTCCGCTGAATCGTGCGGCAAGCATGTTTCGGCACCGCGTATCCGACGTTTCCGCCGCTTTACGGGTTCCCCGCAACCGATCCGGCGCTGTGGTGAAATGTGCGGGAAAACAGCGGTTGACCACGGCTTTCGCGGGTCAACCTGGACCGGCAGTCGTAGCTTAGGTTACCGGCGACGCCGGCGGTCGTGCGCGCCGAAAGCGGTGCTTCGACGAAACCGGTGGGACATTCCCAGCCTTCGTTAAGCTCGTTGCGTGTGTCGCCGGCTGGTTGTGGTTTTGCTGATCCTGCTGGCGCCGTCGTTTTCGGCATGTGGCTGGAAGCCGCCCACGCCACCTCCGCCGCCGCCCGACAACTGCAAGGCTTCCGACGGCCCCAGTGTCGACACGGTGAAGCAGGCCATCGCCGCCGTCCCGGTCGAGGTTCCAGGCTCGACGTGGGTGGAAATCGCGCGGGGGCACACCAGGAAGTGCCGGTTGTACTGGGTGCAGATCATTCCGACGATTGCCAGCGAGTCGACTCCCCAGCAGTTGTTGTTCTTCGACCACAACACTCCACTGGGCTCACCTACTCCCAACCCGAAGCCCTACATCACCGTGCTGCCGCCCACGGATGACACGATCACCGTTCAATACCAGTGGCAGAAGGGCAAAGACCAGCCCTGCTGCCCCACCGGCATCGGGACGGTGAAGTTCCAGATCGGATCCGACGGCAAGCTCAAGGCGCTCGGCCCGATCCCCAACCAGTAAGCCGGCCGAGCAGACGCAAAATCCCCTATTTTCGTGCCGAAATAGGGGATTTTGCGTCTGCTCGCGCCACGTCAGCCGGGCAGATTCTCCGGGTGCAGCATCTCGGCGTAGCGCAGCGGCTCGGGGATGCCGAAGCCGTCGACCAACGTCTCGGCATGCGGGCGTAGCTTGCGGCACCGGTCGTTGATGCCCCGGGTGACCGCCTTGGCCCGCTCGGTGGACAGATACCGGTGCTCGATGTACCAGGCCTTGTCTTCCTCGATCACCGACAGCGCATACAGGTCGCACACCATCTCCAGCAGCTCGCGCGCCGCGGCGTCCTGACACGACTCGATGCCGGCGACGAACGCTTCCAGCACTACCCGGTCAATGTGTGCGCTCGCCGCGTGCAACACGTGATCCTGCACCGCGTTGAAGGCGTCGAAGGCCGACATTTCCTTGGATTTGCCCTGCAGCCGGCGGGCGACCGAGGACAGCAGGTAGTTCTCGCGTTCCTCGAACATGGTGACCTGGGTGCCGCGGTTGAACAGGCTGCCTTCTTCCTCACTGTCTTGGCTGGCGTCCACGATCCGTTGCATAATCGCTTCTGCGGCAGTGCGTTTCATCACCCGATCTCCGACGGCGTTGGCGGCGAACCGCACCCACTCCACCGGGCTCATGCTGCGGATGTCGTCGGCGTAAGCGGTCAGCAACTCCTTGGCGACCAGCTGCGTGAGCACGTGGTTGTCACCTTCGAAGGTGGTGAACACGTCGGTGTCGGCGCGCAGTGCGATCAGCCGGTTCTCGGCCATGTAACCCGCTCCGCCACAGGCTTCCCGGGCCTCTTGGATGGCCTTGCTGGCGTGCCAGGTGTTGGCCGCCTTCAGTCCCGCAGCGCGCGCTTCGAGCTCGCGCTGCTCATCGGCGTCCACCACGTCCGACGTCTGCAGGTCGTGACACTTGGACACCAGCTCGTTCTGCGCGAATTGCAGTGCATAGGACCGCGCTATCAAGGGGAACAGCCGTCGCTGATGTACCAGGTAGTCCATGATCAGCACTTCGTGGTCGTCGTCGGGAGCGCTGAACTGCCTGCGCTGCAACGCATATCGGGTGGCGATGTCGAGTGCGACCTGGGCCGCGGCGCCCGCGCTGCCCCCGACGGTGACCCGGCCGCGGATCAGCGTGCCGATCATGGTGAAGAATCGGCGGTTGGGGTTGTCGATAGGTGAGGTGTAGGTGCCGTCCGGCTCGACGTCCCCGTACTTGTTGAGCAGGTTCACCCGCGGAACCCGGACGTGGTCGAACATGATGCGGCCGTTGTCGACGCCGGGTAGCCCGCCCTTGTAGTGGCAGTCCGACGTCGTCACGCCGGGTAGGTCATTGCCCTCTTCGTCGCGGATCGGCACCAGCACGCAGTGCACGCCGTGGTTGACCGGCTCACCGTTCTCATGGGTGATCAGCTGCGCGAAAACCGCTGCGATGGAGGCTGTTTCGGCGGCCCCGCCGATGTAGTCCTTGCGGGCCGTGGGAGTGGGGGAGTGGACGACAAACTCTTCGGTTTCGGGGTCGTAGGTGGCCGTCGTCTCCAGCGCCTGCACGTCACTGCCGTGTCCGGTCTCGGTCATCGCAAAACAACCGCGCAACTCGAGCGAGATGATGTCCTTGACATAGTCGTAATGCCGTTCGGTGCCCAGGTTCTCGACCGCACCGCCGAACAGGCCCCATTGCACGCCGGCCTTGACCATCAGCGACAGGTCCGACATCGCCAGCATCTGGATCATCGTGATCGCCGCACCCACGTCGCCGGTGCCGCCATGTTCCTTGCGGAACCCTTCGTCGGAGATGCCGGCCGCGGCGATGATCTTCATCTGCTCGAAGACCTTGGCGCGGGCGATGACGGTGTTGGGGGTGTAGTGCGGGCGGAATTGTTCGTGTTCGAACTTGGCCCGGGTCTGGTTCTTCACGTCACGCCAACGCCCGTCCAGCGTATCGCGCAGATGATCGGCAGTGGTTGTCATGTTCGGCGCCATAACCAGACCGTAACGTGCCGTGCGTGCCGCGGGAATAGGTTCGTCGAGGGGGTGCCTGCGGCTTGCGGGGACTGCTCGCGCAAACTACACGACATGCCGCAAAAGCTGGCCGCTCTCATGATTGTGCTGCTGTTGGGCACGGTGTTTGCCCGAGTCGCCTTGTTGCGCCGAAGCGGCACTCGCGCAATGCATTTCGGAAACATCGACAAGACGGACTTTCTGATACCGCCGGTGGCATTGTTCTACTTCTACACGGTGTTCGCCGCCGCTTTCGGCTGGCCGCTGGTCAGCACACAGCGGTTTTTCCGGTCGACAACCGTTGCCTGGCTGGGAGTTGGGCTGTGCGCGGGCGGCCTGCTGATCCTGGTGTTCAGCTTGGTGGCATTCGGCAACAGCTTTCGGGTCGGCATTGACATCGACAAACCTGGCCGGCTGGTCACCACGGGCATCTTCGCGGTCAGCCGCAATCCGATTTACGTCGGCTTCTTCCTGTTCCTGGTCGGCCAGCTCTTGGTATTTCCCAACTGGATTCCCCTCTGCTATCTGGTCGCTGGCACTTTGCTGTTCCATCGCCAGGTGTTGCGGGAGGAAGAATTCATGCGGCGGTGGTACGGCCAGGAATACCTCGAGTACTGCAACCGTGTCCGGCGCTATGTCTGAAGGGCTACGAATGCCGCCGGCTCGCCGCTGCCCCATGCCGTTCACCGAGGCTGGCGGCGCGCTGCCGTCGCCGCGGGCGCAGCCGGTACCAGACGAAGCCGGCCCACAGCGTGCCGAGCGCCAGCAGTGCGCCCATGTCGAACACCCACCAGCCCGAATAATGGGTCCACATCTGGACGTTGGCGGCAAGCGCGTCGACCCGACGCAGGTCGACGGTGGCTGCCGACGCCGCAAAACCCCACTGAGCCGGCACGAACCAGGAGATCTGGTCATAGCCCCAGGTACCGACCAAAGGAATCAGCCCACCGGCGAACAGCATTGACGCCAGGATCACCGGCAAAGCCAGGAGTAGAACCTCGCGCAGCGAGTTGCCCAGGCTGGACAGCGCCAGCCCGACGATCGCCGAGACGACGGCCGTCGCCGCCACCGCCACGTACAGCTCGGCGGCCGGACTGCCGAGCAACACGGCGCGGTGCACCGGCTGCCCTTTCACGGCGATCACGATGCCGGTCAGGATGGCCGCCAGGATGGCGGCGGCGACGGCGAAGACGATGATCTTGCCGAGTAGATAGGCCGACGTCGATAGCCCGATTTCCTGCTCGCGCCGGAACAGGCGGCGCTCTCCTACGAGCTCGCGGATGGTCAGCGCGGTGCCGATGATCACTGCGGCGAGGTTGAGGAGGGCCAGGATCTCGACGGCTTCATGCGCGTTATGAGCGGACGGCGCCGGCCTGCCGAACCCGGACTCCCCGGGAATCAGCAGCGTCAGCGCCGCCAGTGCCACCGGCAGAAGCACCAAGAAGACCAGGTAAGCGCGGCCGGCCAGGAGCAGGCGGACTTGGCGGCCGGCGACGAATCGGGTCTGTTGGGTGAAGGTGAGTCGGGCCGGCGCCAACTCGCCCGCAGCAGAAGGAGGCGGCGGGGTCGATGGCTCCGGTGGCTGTTGTCGGGCCAGGAATGCTCGGTGCGCCCCCTGGGGGTCGAAGCTCAGCCGCGCGAAGATCTCCGACCAGTCCGTGGTCCCCATGGCGGACTCGATCCGAGTGGGCGGTCCGGCGAATGCCATGGTGCCGGCGGCGGTGAGCAGCAATACCTCGTCGCACATCTGCAGCTGCATCGCCGACGACTGCGACGACACGGCGACCACGGCGACGCATCCGATGTCGGCTTGTCGCCGCAGCATTGCCAGCACGTGCTGCGTCTGTACGGGATCGAGCCCGGCGGCCGGCTCGTCAACCACCAGCAGCGTCGGTCTGCTGACCAGCTCGATCGCCATCGACGCACACCGCCGCACCTCGGGCGGCAGCTTGCGGATGCGGGTCCTGCGGTGCGGCGTCAGCTCGAGCTCGTCGAGCACCTGATCGACCACCCGTTCGCGGTGCTCGGGTGATGTGTCGGGCGGCAGCCGAAGCCGGGCGGCGTAGTCCACTGCTCGCTCCACTGTGAGGTGCGAATACACCCGCTCGTCGCGCGGCACTATCCCGATGCGGGCCGGCATCGCCTCCTGGACGTGCTGCACGTCATGGCCGTCGACGGTGACCCTGCCCGAGCTGAGTTCTCTGGTGCCGCTGAGCACCTCCAGCAGTGCCGAGTTGTGCGCATGCGACGGGCCGACAACCGCCGTCAGTGTGCCTGGACGGGCCGCGAACGACACGTTCGCGAGCAACGCGCGCTCGTCGCCGCCGGTCAGCGCGAGTTGATATGCCGCCACTCCGAGCGTGCGAGCGTCGGACTTAATCGGCAGGCGAAAGGTCGAGGTCGGCTCAGCAGGTGGCGGCTGCGCGACGGAAGGCGGCATGGGTTGCGCCGGCGGACCTGGGCGTAACGGGATCGGACCGGTCGGTGACTCCGTCACGGACTCGATGTGGGGCACTCGCATCGGCCCCGTAGGTTGCTCCGTCGGGACCGTATGGTGCGGCGCGGCCGGCGCCGGTTTCGCGGCTGCATCGGCCGGCGAGCCGATCTGAAAAATGAGCTTCCGGCCGGGCGGACCACCCAGCGTGATGGCCTGACCGTCGTGGATTTCGACGGTCGCCACTCGGGCGCCGTCGACCAGCATGCCCTCTCCGCTTCTGTCGATGGCCAACCAGTGGGTACCGGCGAACCGCAGCACCAGATCCTCGGACGTCGACTCCTCGGCGGTGTCGCCCCGGTCCAGCCGGATGTCGCACTGACTGCCGGAGCCCACGCTTATGTCGGGCCCGGGGAGAAGGACGTACCTCGTCGATTCGGCCCACACGATCAACGGGGAGGCTTGGAAAGCGGAAGCTTCGGTCCGCATGCCCGCCACCTTTCAATCGTTGGTTCAAGTGTCTACCTGCCGCAGACGGTCTAGCCACCCGCACGGGTCCGCGTCGGTCACGTGGTGTTGCGACGCGGGGCGGCTGCGGAATTCTCGAGCAGGCGACGCAACACCTCGACGGCATCGGCCAGTACCTTGCGGTCGGCCGGATCGAGCTGTGCCAGCTGCGGCTCGATGGCCGCGGCGCGATCGGCCCGCACGGCGGTGAGCGTACGCATCCCTTCGGGCGTGATCTTGATTCGCACGGCCCGGGCGTCTCCCGGATCGACGGTCCGGGTGACCAGGCCGGCTTCTTCCAGCCGTCGCACCTGGGTGGTCATCGTCGGTTGCGAACAGTGGTCGACGGCCGCCAGGTCGCCGATTCGGGCTTCGCCGTGGGCGTCGATCGTGGCCAACAGCCTGGCCTGCGCCGCCGGCAACGGCATTTGGATGCGTTGCGTGGCCAGTCGGTTGAGGCGGGCAACCACCGCGAGCAAGTCCGCTCCCAGGCCCGGTGCGGGTTGGGTTGCGGCGTCAATTTCCGCTTCGCGGGCGCCTTGCTGATTGGCGGCAGCGGATGAATTCATACGAACATCGTTGCATAGCTTTGCTATGCGAGACCAATAGCGGATGCCTGCGGTCGCTGGACCAGAAAGCCCAGATTGGGCGGTGCGCTGCGCGGTGCGTAACGCCGCGGCCTGGCACAATCGGTGAAGTGATCGCCCCGGCCCCGCATCCGCGTCGGGGCGGAGCGCTGCAACCGAGCGAATTGGCGCAAGCCTCGGTGATGGCCGCATTATGCGCGGTGACCGCCATTATCTCTGTCGTCGTACCGTTTGCCGCGGGCCTGGCGCTGCTGGGCACCGTGCCGATGGGGCTGTTGGCCTACCGCTACCGGCTGCGGGTGCTGTTCGCCGCGGTCGTCGCTGCCGGAATGATCGCCTTTTTGATCGCCGGCTTGGGCGGCTTTTTGGGGGTCGTCAACAGCGCCTATATCGGCGGGCTGACGGGGATCATCAAACGTAGACGCCGGGGCACACCGACTGTGATTGCGTCCGCGCTGATCGCCGGCTTGGTCTTCGGCGCGGCGAATGTGGCCTCGCTGGCCGTGATGTTCCGGCTGCGGCACCTGATCTTCGCCGCGATGACGGCAAACGTCGAGGGGTTGGCCAGCTTCCTGAGCCGGGTGCATCTGCAGGGTCTTGCCGCAGGTTTGCGGCACTATTTCGCAATTGGAATGGATCATTGGCCCTGGGTGCTGCTCGGCTACTCCGTGCTGATGGTCCTGGTGGTGTCGTTGATCGGCTGGTGGGCCTTGTCGCGCGTGCTCGAGCGGATGCGCGGTGTCCCCGATGTGCACAAACTGGACGCCCCGGCAGCCGACGGCAACCCGGACGTTCCGGTCGGACCGGTTCCGGTACGACTGGACAAGGTGCGCTACCGGTACCCGGGAGCCCATCAGGACGCGCTGCGTGAGGTCAGCATCGACCTGCGGGTCGGCGAACACGTCGCGATCACCGGCGCCAACGGTTCCGGCAAGACCACCCTGATGCTGATCCTGGCCGGCCGGGAACCGACATCGGGGACGGTGCAGCGCCCCGGTGCGGTGGGTCTGGGCAAGCTGGGCGGCACCGCGGTGGTGCTACAACATCCCGAAAGCCAGGTACTGGGAACCAGGGTGGCCGACGACGTGGTGTGGGGGCTCCCGCCGGGCACGAACGTCGACGTCGACCGGTTGCTTGGCGAAGTCGGCCTCGAAGGCCTCGGCGAACGCGACACCGGAAGCCTGTCGGGCGGTGAGTTGCAACGCCTTGCGCTGGCTGCCGCATTGGCGCGCGAGCCGGCGATGCTCATCGCCGACGAGGTCACCAGCATGGTGGATCAGCGGGGGCGTGACGCGCTGTTGAACGTGCTGTCGGGTTTGACCAAGCGGCATCGGACCGCTCTGGTCCATATCACGCACTTTGACAACGAGGCGGCGTCCGCCGACCGCACGATCAACCTCAGCAACTCACCGGACAACACCGACATGGCGGAGACCGCGCAAGTCCCGGCGCCGTCGGTTGCCGTGCATCACCGCCGGAAGGCCCCCGCGCTCGAACTCGTCGGCGTCGGCCACGAGTACGGCGTCGGCACACCGTGGGCGAAGGTCGCACTGCGCGATGTCAGCTTTGTCGTAGAACAAGGTGACGGCGTGCTGATCCATGGCGGCAACGGCTCGGGCAAGTCGACGCTGGCGTGGATCATGGCGGGGCTGACGGTGCCCACCGCCGGCGCCTGCCTGGTCGATGGCCGGCCCACGCACGAGCAGGTCGGCTCTGTCGCGTTGTCGTTCCAGGCGGCCAGGCTGCAGTTGATGCGCAGCCGCGTCGACTTGGAAGTGGCTTCGGCAGCGGGCTTTTCACATCGCGAGCACGACCGGGTTATCAGTGCGTTGAGCGTCGTCGGGCTCGATCCCACGCTGGCCAAGCGGCGCATCGACCAACTCAGCGGGGGCCAGATGCGCCGTGTGGTGCTTGCCGGACTGTTGGCGCGTTCGCCGCGCGCGTTGATCTTGGACGAACCGCTGGCCGGCTTGGATGCGGCCAGCCAACGCGGTCTGCTGCGGCTGCTCGAGGATTTACGACGGGAGCGGGGCCTGACCGTAGTCGTCATTTCCAACGACTTCGCCGGGCTGGAGGATCTGTGCCCGCGAATCTTGCACCTGCACAATGGTGCGCTGGAGTCGGTGTCGACCGCGGCGGGAGGCATCTCGTGACCGCCATCTCGGCCGCGGCGTCGACGCACTCGGCACCTCAACGTCAGCCTCGCCCGGTGGTGCTGCTGGTGCCGGTGCCCGGCCGCTCGACCATCCACGATCTGTGGGCCGGCACCAAATTGCTGGTTGTCTTCGGTGTTTCGCTGTTGCTGACGTTCTATCCGGGCTGGGTGGCGATCGGGCTGGTTTCAGTTCTGGTGGCGGCGGCGATCTGGATCGCCCGCATTCCGCGCGGGGTGCTGCCGTCGGTCCCGCGCTGGCTGTGGATCCTGCTTGCCTTCGGGTTTGTCACCGCGGCCCTGGCCGGCGGTAGCCCGGTGATTACGCTGGGCGGGACCCAGATCGGACTCGGCGGAGCGCTGAACTTCTTGCGGTTCACCGCGCTGTCGATCGTGTTGCTGGCGCTGGGCGGGATGGTGTCGTGGACCACCAATGTCGCCGAAATAGGGCCTGCCCTAGCGACTTTGGGCTGGCCATTACGGCTGCTGCGGATACCGGTCGACGAATGGGCGGTGGCGCTGGCGCTGGCGCTGCGCGCCTTTCCGATGCTGATCGACGAGTTCCAGGTGCTCTACGCGGCGCGTCGGTTGCGGCCCAAGCGGATACCGCGCAGCCGCAAGGCCCGGCGCTGGCGGCATGCGCTGGAGCTGATCGACTTGCTCACTGCCGCAATCACGGTGACGCTGCGGCGTGCCGACGAGATGGGCGACGCGATCACTGCTCGCGGCGGCACCGGTCAGCTGAGTGCGAACCCGCGCCGACCCAAGCTGGCGGACTGGGTGACCCTGTTGATCGTTATCGCGGCCAGCGGAACGGCGGTGACGATCGACACCGTCCTGCACCTGGCCCGATAGGCTTATCGGCGCGTTGCGCGCCAACCTGATTCGTCGATGCGCGTTGGGCGTGCGCGTTGGGCGTGAATCCTCGGCGTTGAGAGTGCAGCCAGGGCGGACATTCGCGCCGGATCCCGCCCGGGCGTCACACCGAAAGCCGTAGCTTCACACCAAAAGCCGTAGGTTCACCCGGGACGCGCAGTGCGGACCCTACCGGCGGACGTCCCGCGACGGGCGGGACTCATGACGAGCGTCCGACGTCCGGAGCCGACCAAACTCGCGCCGCCGTACTGCGCCAGGCCGCATAATCAGCTGATCTACTAACGGGAGGTGCGATGACGGCCCCGTCGATCAGCCTGAAAAAGCAGATGCTGCGGCGCCGTCCAGTCAGCGGCGCCCCGGTCGCTCACGGGGCCGCCGACCACCTCAAGCGCAGCATCGGCATGTTCCAGCTGACGATGTTCGGCGTCGGCTCGACGATTGGCACCGGTATCTTCTTCGTGCTGTCCCAGGCCGTGCCGCAAGCCGGCCCCGGCGTGGTCGTGTCGTTCATCATCGCCGGCATCGCAGCGGGGCTGGCGGCCATCTGCTACGCCGAATTGGCTTCCGCTGTACCGGTTTCCGGCTCAGCATATTCGTATGCATACACCACTCTGGGTGAGGTCGTCGCCATGGGGGTGGCGGCCTGCCTGCTGCTGGAGTACGGCGTGGCCACGGCGGCGGTATCGGTCGGGTGGAGTGGTTATGTCAACAAGCTGCTGAACAACGTGTTCGGATTTCAGGTTCCGCATGCGCTGTCGGCGGCCCCCTGGGACGAGCATCCGGGCGTGATGAACCTGCCGGCGGTGTTCTTGATCTGGGTGTGCGCACTGCTGCTGATCCGCGGCGCCAGCGAATCCGCGAAGGTAAACGCGGTGATGGTGCTGATCAAGCTGGGTGTGCTGGGCATGTTCGTGGTCCTCGCATTCACTGCCTACGATGCCGACCATCTCCGGGACTTCGCGCCCTACGGGGTAGCCGGCATCGGCACGGCCGCCGGAACGATCTTCTTCTCCTACATCGGCCTCGACGCGGTGTCGACCGCGGGCGACGAGGTGAAAGACCCGCAAACCACCATGCCGCGCGCGCTGATCACAGCGCTGACGATCGTTACCAGCGTCTACGTGCTCGTCGCACTGTCTGCGCTGGGTACCCAGCGCTGGCAGGACTTCGGCGGACAGCAAGAGGCCGGGCTGGCAACGATTCTCGACAACGTCACCAAGGGCCGGTGGGCCAGCACCATTCTGGCCGCCGGTGCGGTGATCTCAATCTTTTCCGTCACCTTGGTGACTCAATACGGGCAGACCCGCATCGTGTTCGCCATGGGTCGCGACGGGCTGTTGCCGCCGCGCTTTGCCACTGTGAATCCCCGCACGATGACTCCGGTGACCAACACGCTGATCGTCGCAACCGTCGCGTCGGGGCTGGCGGCATTCGTGCCGCTGGAAAAGCTGGCGGACTTGGTATCCATCGGCACGCTCACCGCTTTCACGGTCGTGTCGATCGGAGTGATCATTTTGCGGGTGCGCCAGCCCGACCTGCCGCGCGGGTTCAAAGTGCCCGGCTACCCAGTCACGCCGATCCTCTCGGTGCTGGCGTGTGGGTACATCCTGGCGAGCCTGCACTGGTACACCTGGCTGGCGTTCAGTGGATGGGTGTCGTTGGCGCTGATCTTCTACCTGGTGTGGGGCCGCCACCACAGCGCATTAAACGACGAAAGCGCATTAAACGACGAAAGCGCATTAAACGACGAAAGCGCATTAAACGACGAAAGCGCATTAAACGACGAAAGCGCGCCCAACGACGACGCGCCAACCGGTCCGGCGAAAGACGTGCTGTGACAGTCGTTGTCGGCTACGTGGCCGGCAAGGTCGGGCTTTCCGGGTTATACCTGGCGATCCGTGTGGCGCGCACACTTGGCACCTCGCTGACCGTGGCGACCATCGTGCCCAAGCCGTGGCTGACGCCCTCGCTCGCCCGCGTCGACGCGGAATTCGAGCTCTGGGCCGATCAGCTGGCGGCAGACTCGGCCAAAGAGGCGCAGCTCTATTTACGCAAATTGGCCGACGGGGTCGAGGTCAGCTACTGCCATCGCGCGCACCGATCGGTGTCGGGTGGCTTGATCGAGATCGTTGCGGAGGCCAGCGCGCAAGTCCTGGTGCTGGGCTCGCTGCCCAGCGCGCGGCGAGGACAGGTGGTCATCGGCTCGACCGCCGACTGGCTGCTGCATTCGTCGCCGGTGCCCGTGGCGATCAGTCCTCGCGGATATCGCGCTCGCAGCGGCAAATTGACGCGACTCAGCTGCGCAGATTCGGCCACCCCGGAGTCCGTGGACGTGGTACGACGGTGCATCGAGTTCGCCGAGCGACTCGGGCTGCCGCTGCGGGTGCTCACCTTCGCGGTCCGCGGAAAGACGATGTACCCGCCCGAGGTTGGCCTACACGTTGAGGATTCGATTCTGCAAACGTGGGCGTCGCAGGCGCGAGAAATCCTGGAAAGCCTGAAGGCCGACGGCATCGTCGGCAAAGACGTTGTGCTGGAAGTGGTTACCGGAAGAACCTGGGCACACGCCCTGGCCGCGGCGGACTGGGAGGACGGCGAGATACTGGCGCTGGGCACCTCACCTCGCGGCGACATCGCCAGGGTGTTCCTGGGGTCTCGCAGCGCCAAGATCATTCGCCATAGCCCGGTACCGGTGTTGGTATTGCCCGGCTGACGCTAACGCTGCGCGGCGGCGTTGGCCGCGGCCTGAGCCTGGCGCAGCAGCGTCCCGACATCGCCTCGGCCGAGGAACATTTCGTCGAAGTAGGGTTGCAATGCCTGAAACCCCGCGGCGAAGCCGCTACCGCCCGGTGCGGGAATCCGCGGTCCTTCGAGCACGGCGAAGAAAGGTGTCACATCGACACCCTTGGCTGCCCAGTAATCGAAGTACACCGGCTGGGCCGACCGCACCGCCGGGATGGCTGCGCCATCTCGAGCGACGTACTCGTTGCCGGCACGACTGCCCATCCAGGCCAACACCTGACGAACCGCATCCGGATGTTTGGACGCCGAATTGCCCGCAGCCGCAATGCCATTGGTGACGCTTACCCGACCTTTCGGGCCGGCCGGCAACATCGCCACTCCCCAGCGGAACCGGGCATCGCGTGCGACCGGCGCCAGATTGTAAGTGCCGGACTGGAACAGCGCCATCTTGCCGGCCAGAAACTGGTTGCGGGAGAAGTCGCCGTTGGCGTTGGTCTCCGACGCCGGCGGTGCGACGTGGTCGTCGTTGATCAGGCCGACCAGGTAGCGGAAGGCCTGCACCGCCGCGGGGTTGTCGAACGCGAACTGGTCGCCGCGCTGGAATACGCCGCCCGCCGAGCCGATGTAGTTCAGGTAGATGGCTTGGGCGTCGTTGCCCGCGTTGTATCCCCACTGACGTACCCGTCTCGCGTCGAAACCCGGTGTGGCCGCGGCGTGCCCGTCGGCGTCGACGGTGAGCCGGGCCAGCAGGGGCCGTAAAGTGTCGTCCCCGCTGGGATTCCACCGCAAATCGTTCAGCTGCGCCGGATCGACACTGGCGGCACCGAGCAGGTCGGCGTTGTAGAACACGGCGATGCCGGCGTCGGTCAGCTGCGGCACGCCCCACAGCACGCCGCCGCGGGTGAACTGCTCCACCACCGCCGGCTCCCAGTCGGCGGCAGCCTCGATCTTCATCAGGCGACCATTGTCGGCGTACGCAGCGAAATACGCGTTCGACAGCCAAAAGATATCGTCTGCGCTTCCCCCGGCGACATCCGTGCGCAAGGTGTTGAAGTAGGTGGCGTAAGAGACCAGGTTGATGCGCACTTCGATGTTGGGGTGGGCGCGGCTGAATGCGTCGAACGACGCCCGGTAGGCCGCGGCGATCTGATCGGACCACAGCCGCACCGTCACCACGATTTTGCCGCCGCTCGGTTCGCCTGACCTGCCCAGCAGCACCGCCGTCGTCGCCAGCAGCGCCGCGACCAAAATCAGCGCCGCAGCGACCACCGTGGAAAGCCGGGGCCGGGTCATTTGAGTCCCGAGACCACGATCGAAGCGACGATATGACGTTGAAACACAACGAAAAGCGCGATCAGCGGGATGATCGCAACCGTGGTCGCCGCCATCACCAACGTCCACTGGGCGTTGTACTGGGACTGCAGTTGGGCGGTCGCCACGGTCAGCACCCGCCACTTGCTACCGCTGGTGATCACTAACGGCCACATGAAGTTGTTCCATTGCGAGACAACGGTGATCAGCGTCAGGGCGGCAAGCACCGGCCGGCTGGACGGAATCACCACATGCATGATGACGTCCAGGGTGTTGGCGCCGTCGAGATGCGCGGCGTTGATCAAGTCGTCGGGAATCATCCGAAAGTGCTCGCGCAGCAGGAAAATCGCGTACGGAGAGCCAAACATGAAGGGCAACACCAGTGCCCAGAACGTATTGCGCAGGCCGAGCTGCGCCATCATCAGGTACAGCGGCACCACCGTGACCGTCCCCGGGACCATCAGCGTGGCGATGTAGACCCAGAACAGCACGTCGCGTCCGGCGAATCGCAACCGGGCAAACGCGTAAGCGGCCAGCACCGAAAAACTCAACTGGCCCAGCAGAATCACCGCCGTCATCAGCGCGGTCACCACCGCCGCGCGACCGAACCCGGCGCCGGCCAGATGGGCGTAGTTGGCCAGCGTGGGTGGCCGTGGCAATTGCAGCGGCGTGCCCGTCGCGAACTGGTGTGGGGAAGTGACCGAGGTCAGCAATCCAAGTAGGAACGGCGCCAACGTGATCAGGGCGCCCACGACCAGGCCGGTGTAGATCAGGCCGGACCCGCTACGTGAGGTCATAGCTGACCCGTCGCCGGAAGTACAGCTGCTGCACGATGGTGACGCCGACCAGAATGAGGAACAACAGCACCGCCATGACCGACGCCCGCCCAATGGCCGCGGCCCCGAAAGCCTCGGCGTAGATGCGATGCGCCACCAGGTCGGTGCGGCCCGCCGGCCCGCCGTCGGTCAGCGCATAGACGGTGTCGAAAACCTGAGCGGCACTGACGATTCCGGTGACCAGCACGAAGAACATCGTCGGCCTCAGCATCGGCAGGGTGATGCGCCGGAACCGTTGCCAGGCGTTGGCGCCGTCGGTGCGTGCGGCCGCGTGGATATCGGCCGGGATGGCCAGCAGGCCCGCCAGGAAGAACAGCGCGACGTAGCCCACGTTGGTCCACACGACGACCGCCGAGACGACGGGCAGCGCCAGGCTGGGATCGGACAGCCACTCGATGCGGTGCCCGAGCACCGCGCTGACCGCTCCGTCGGTGGGCGCCAGGATCCAGCGCCACAACACCGCGATCGCCAACGGCGCACAGACCCAGGGCAGCACATACAGAGTGCGAAACACGCCGGTACCGGGCAGCTGGCGGGCCAGCAGGGAGGCGGCCAGCAGGCCGAGCACCGTCTGTGCGGGCACGACGATCGCCACGAACGCGGCGGTGACCAGCAGTGAGTTGGCGAAGCCGGAGTCGGACAGCACCGAGCGCCAGTTGGCCAGGCCGACATAGCGCAGCGGCCCCAGCAGGTCCCACCGGTACAAGCTGAGCCAGACGACGACCAGGATCGGCAGCAGCAAGAACGCCACGACCCCGAACAGGCTGGGCGCGAGCAGCGCATATGCGAGCGAGGTGGATCGCCGTGGCACGTCGGCCATGGATGTATTAAAGCTTCTCGTTACGGTGGAGCGGTGACACTCGACCGGGGGATCGATGCCGACTTCCTTCACCTGCCGCGCCACGAGCTGGCTGATGCCGCGTTGTCAGCGGCTACTGCGGCCGGGGCCAGCTACGCCGACCTGCGCATTCACCGCATCAGCACCGAGATCATTCAGTTGCGCGACGGCGAGCTGGAGACCGCCGTCATCAGTAGAGAGGTCGGTTTGGCGGTCCGGGTGATCGTGGACGGCACCTGGGGTTTCGCGTCGCACGCCGAACTTTCGCCGTCCGTCGCGGCCGACACCGCGCGCCGCGCCGTGCACGTGGCCACCATGCTGGGCGGGCTCAACAGCGAACGGGTCGAGCTGGCCCCGGAGCCGGTGTACAAAGACGTCACCTGGGTGTCGCATTACCAAGTCGACCCGTTCCACGTCGACGCGTCGGAAAAGATCGCCGTGCTCGAGGAGTACTCCGGGCGGCTGCTGAGCGCCGATGGCGTCGACCATGTGTCCGCCGCGCTGACCGCCGTAAGGGAGCAGACGTTCTACGCCGACACCTTCGGTTCGACGATCACGCAGCAACGCGTGCGACTGCAGCCGACATTGGAGGCGGTGACCGTGGATCCCGCGGCGGGCAGCTTCGACTCGATGCGCACCCTGGCGCCGCCGACGGCCCGGGGCTGGGAAGTGGTGGCCGGCGACGAAATCTGGAACTGGACCGAGGAACTCGCGCAGCTGCCGTCGCTGCTGGCCGAAAAGGTCAAGGCACCCAGCGTGACGCCGGGGCGCAAGGATCTGGTGATCGACCCGACCAATCTGTGGCTGACCATTCACGAATCCATCGGCCACGCAACCGAATACGACCGAGCCATCGGCTACGAAGCCGCCTACGCCGGAACCTCGTTCGCCACTCCGGACAAACTCGGTACCCTGCGGTACGGCTCACCGGTCATGAACGTGACCGCCGACCGCACCGTCGAATTCGGCTTGGCCAGTGTGGGTTACGACGACGAGGGGGTCGCTGCTCAAAGCTGGGATTTGGTGCGTGACGGAGTATTCGTCGGGTATCAGCTCGACCGCGTGTTTGCGCCGCGGCTCGGGCAGGGGCGCTCGAATGGATGCTCGTACGCCGACTCGGCACATCACGTGCCGATCCAGCGGATGGCCAACGTGTCACTGCAGCCCGGTTCCGACAATCTCAGCACCGCCGAGCTGATCGCACGAGTCGATGACGGCATCTACATCGTCGGCGACAAATCGTGGTCAATCGATATGCAGC
This sequence comes from Mycobacterium sp. NGS66, assembly GCF_059812225.1. Classification (NCBI taxonomy): domain Bacteria; kingdom Bacillati; phylum Actinomycetota; class Actinomycetes; order Mycobacteriales; family Mycobacteriaceae; genus Mycobacterium; species Mycobacterium sp. NGS66. Next base: position 697,239 of record NZ_JCALCG010000002.1, read on the forward strand.
GCTACAACTTTCAGTTCACCGGCCAGCGGTTTTTTCGCATCCGTGACGGCCGCCTGGACGGTCAGTTACGCGATGTCGCGTACCAGGCCACCACGACCGATTTCTGGAACTCCATGGAAGCCGTCGGCGGCCCGTCGACCTGGCGGCTGTGCGGCGCGCTCAACTGCGGGAAGGCCCAGCCTGGCCAGGTGGCACCCGTCAGTCACGGCTGTCCGTCGGCGTTGTTTCGGGGCGTCAACGTGCTCAACACCGTTGCCGAGGGTGGCCGATGATCCGCGCCGGCGACGATGCAGAGCGAAGCAATGCTAGCGATGCTGAGGAGCGGCGCAAATGATCACCGCGCAGCACCTCGTCAACGTCGTTTTGGCGGAGGCCGCGAGGGAAGCCCGCGCCGACGAGACCATGGTCCTGGTCACCGACCGGGTCGAAGCGACATTGCGTTGGGCGGGCAATTCGATGACCACTAATGGAGTTTCGGTCAGCCGCAATCTCGCGGTGATATCGATTGTGCGCCATGGCGATAGCACCTTTGTCGGCTCAGTGGTATCCGGTGAGGTCGACCCCTCGGTAATTCGTGGGCTGGTGGCGGCCTCCGAGGAAGCGGCGCAGTGTGCGCCGGAGGCCGGTGATGCCGCGCCGCTGATTGCCGACACCGGGGTCCCGGCCGACTGGGACGCGCCCGTGCCCGGCACCAGCGCCGAAGTATTCGCAGACGTCGCTTCGTCGTTGAGCCGGGGCTTCGCCGGCACCGATCAACTGTATGGCTTTGCACACCACAGTCTTTCGACGACGTTCTTAGCGTCGTCAAACGGCATGCGCCGGCGCTACACCCAGCCCACCGGCGGGGTCGAGATCAACGCCAAACGCGGCGACGCCAGCGCTTGGGTTGGCGTCGGCACACCTGATTTCGCCGATGTGCCAACCGATGCCATGCTCGACGACCTGTCGACGCGACTGGGGTGGGCCGAGCGAACTGTCGAGCTCCCTGCGGGACGCTACGAGACCGTCATGCCGCCCTCCACGGTGGCCGACATGATGATCCATCTGGCATGGAGGATGTCCGGCCGGGGCGCCCAGGAGGGCCGAACTGCATTCTCGGCGCCCGGCGGTGGGACGCGGGTGGGGGAGCGGCTCACTCAGTTGCCGTTGACGTTGTTCTCCGATCCGCACGCGCCCGGTCTGGCGTGCACGCCGTTTGTCGCGGTGACCAACTCCTCGGAGACGGTGTCGGTTTTCGACAACGGGATGGAGATCAACCAGGTCGACTGGATTCGCGATGGGGTGATCAATGCCCTCGCCTATCCCCGGGCGACCGCCGCCAAATATGACGAGCCGGTGGCGGTAGCGGCGGACAACATCGTGATGACGGGCGGGTCGGCCGACCTGGCCGACATGATCGCTTCGACCGAGCGCGGTCTGCTGCTGACAACGCTGTGGTACATCCGCGAGGTAGAGCCGACCACGCTCTTGCTGACCGGGCTGACCCGGGACGGGGTTTACCTCATCGAAGACGGCGAGGTGACTGCGGCGGTCAACAATTTCCGGTTCAACGAAAGCCCGCTGGATCTTTTGAGGCGGGCCACCGAGGCCGGTGCCAGCGAAAAGACGCTGCCCCGGGAATGGGGGGATTGGGTCACCCGCGCGGCGATGCCGTCGCTGCGGATACCGGACTTCCATATGTCCTCGGTGAGCCAGGCGCACTAGCCGATCGCCGACCTGCCTTCTACCGTGGGATAAATGGTTGCCCCGGTTTCCGTCGACAAAGATCAGCTCACGCGATTGGTGGCGTTGTCGCCCGGCGACGCACGCCTCACCGCCCTGGTTCGCCGGGTCTGCGCACGCGCGCTGTCGCTGCCGCCCTTGCCCGCCGAGGTAGCCGTGGACGGGCCGGCGTCCGACGTCGAGGCCACGGTCGCGGAGTTTGCCGAGCAGTTCAGTGCCGATGTCTCGGTGATCACTGACCAGCAGCGTTCGCAGCTGTGGAAAGCGTTGGGGGACAGCACGTTCGGTGCTGTCGTTGCGATGTACATCGCCGACTTCGTGCCCAGGGTGCGGGCCGGGCTGGAAGCGCTGGGTGTCGGTTTAGAGTATCTCGGCTGGGTGGACAGGCCGATCTCGTGGGAGCACGTCGACCCGTCCGATGCGGTGTTCAACCGATTCCTACCGGCCGTGGCCCGCATGCGCGCGCTCGACCCGATCATCTCCGAACTGGTTCGGCTGCGCGGAGCGGCGCAGCACAACTGCCGGCTATGCAAGTCGCTGCGCGAGAGCACCGCGCTCGACGCCGGGGGATCCGAGACGTTGTACGACGATATCGAGCGTTTCGAGACCTCGGCGCTGCTCGACGACCGCGCAAAGGCAGCGCTGCGGTATACGGATGCGTTAATTTGGAGTCCGGCGCACCTCGTCGCCGACGATGTCGCCGAGGTGCGTTCCCGGTTCTCCGAGGCCGAGGCCGTCGAGATGACCTTTGACATCATGCGTAACGCCAGCAACAAGGTAGCCGTGGCGCTGGGCGCCGATGCTCCGAGGGTTGAGCACGGCACCGAGCGTTACCTGATCGGCGCGGATGGTCAGACGGTGCTCGGCTGACGGATCGAGCGGAGGGCCAATATGTCATTCGCGGTAGCCGTCGACGTAGGTTCCGGTCTTGTCGGTGTGTACGGCCAGGACCACGCCTGGAGCTTCGACCAGTGACTCCATGTTGGTCGGTGCCGGACTGTCGCCTACGGGTGTGCAGTCGCGGAGAGTGACGGTTCGGAGCAGCTCAACGAAGTTGGCATCACGTCGTTCGGTGACGCCAAATACCATTTCGTCGCCGAGGATCACCGCCAGGGTTTCTCGCGTGTCGGGGCTGTATTGCGGGCTGTTGGGGAATCCGCATCGAGCCAGGCCGTCTGGGCCATAGAGTCGGTAGCCGTCGCGCCCGTAGGCCAAGAAGTCGTCGCTGGTAGTGGTAGAGCTCTGGGAATGAGTCCAAGCCACCAGAACAGGCTCGCTGGCCATTTCGGTGAGGTTGTGGGCCAGGCGTGTAGTCAGGTTGACATAGGTGCTGATGTAGTAGGCCGTGTGGTTGAGGCCCGATTGGATGTGAGTGTGGACAAGCGCGCCGTCGCGGCCGGCGGGCCAGACCTCCGGCAGAGCCTGCAGGTCGGAAGCTGCGGGCACCTGCATGTTCTGCAATAGCCGTGTTCTCCAACGTTTTTCGCCGGTGGCAGGATCGACATAGGTGAATCGCAGCTGTGCCGGCGGATCGGTCGGGCAGCGAAAGGCCGCGGCTGGGAGGGTGGGCAGATAACCGTAAACTCCGTCGCATTCCGTGGCCGGGGCCGGTTTGGTCCACATGCGTTGGCCGGTGCGGGTATCAAAGCGGGTCCACTGCAAAAAGTCGTCACTGGCGCTGATCAGATACCCCGGCGCCGCTCCCGGTTTATCAAAGGCAGCGCTGATCGCCCGGTCGCCGGACCACCACAATTGCTGGCCGGTCATGGCGTCCAGTCCGACGAGGATCGCGGGCCGTCCGTAGCCGAGGCCGATAATAATGGTGCGTCCCTCGTCGAACACCCGCAACGACTCCGGTCGCATCTCCCCGGGCCCGGTGCGGCGGTAGTGCCAGCGTTCCTTGCCATCGGGGCCATAAGCCGTGACTTTGCCGCCGCCTAACGTCACGAACCCCGCTCCGGCGCTTTCCACGCGCCAATTGGGGTAACTTTCCCTGGGCGCGTTCCACCCGGAAAAACGGATGGTGAATCTTTGCTGCCCCCAATGGGCCGGCAGCGGCGCGATGGGCACCGGCGAAGCGGTGGTGGCGTCGACGAATTGGCGGTCGTCACCGGCGTGCAAAGCCGCGACCGTGGTCGTGCAGGCGCTCATGGCCGCCAGCAGCACGCCCGCGCCGACATACCACCACCGGTGTGTGACGACTCGGCTCATCGCCAAGCTGGCCACGATCACCGCCGCGGCGCCCCACAAAGCCAGCGACCACGCCGCAATCGCGCTTGGCACCTTAGCCGTGACCGGATAGCCGTTAATTAGGTGAGAAAACTCCCCCCGCGATTGCCCTGTTCTCCACAAGTAGCCCCAGGCCGCGCCCGCGATCCCAGCGAGAAGCCCCCAGGGCATTTTCGTCGCCGGCCACCTCGTCAGTGCCATCGACACCACCAAGACCGTCGCTACCACGACGAGCGTCGCCGCGATCCGCACCGGGGAATAGCTCGCCCACGGCACTTTCATCACCGCATTGCTGTGATGCCACGTCTCATAGGCCGGGGACGGCGCGGTCGCCCGCCAACTCCAAAACGCCAGTGCCGCCGCCCATATCAGCCACGTGGCCGCACATCCTGCCGCCGCGCGGGATATTGCCAGCAACACCTGGGCTGCGCCGCGCCTCACCGTCGAGCCGAAAAGACGTGCCTTGACGCCCGCTAAGAAGTTGGTCCTCATGTCCGGTGCAGACTAATGGGGAGTGGGGAAACTAACGCGGGGGGCCCACGGCTTGCCGACCGCAGCCGTTCTCGGGTAACGGTATTCGACGCACATCGGCCTATCGGGCGCTGCCCGGATCGTCAAAACACAAGCTGTGCGAAAAACAAGTCGGCGCACCACCGTTGAGCACAATTTAAGGGCTGGCCTGCTTCGCGGGGACGAGAGCGATCACCCAGACCGGATGTTGTTGTTGGTCGCTGATTTTCGGCGAATGCCGACTCTTCACCCCCTACCGGTCATCAGGATCACTCACCACAACCCCTGGCTAGACTCAACGTTCTCCCTACAGCGGTTTCTCGTACCATGGGGCGTCCACTTCGACCAAAGGAGGAGACATTTTGTCGGCGCCACGTTCATCATTCAGCACGACGCCGATGCGATGACAACCACTATCGACCTGAAGCGGGTTGGCAGCGTCGATTTGATCGACTTGCTCGGTATCTGCGAGTTGCAGGGCCGTGACGGTTTGCCCTATCCGTTTTGGCGGACCCAGCCTACCGAAGCGCCATTGAGCAATGCATCCTCGGTGGCGCAGCGGTTCGCCGGCGGGGATCTGAGCGTCTTCCAGAAATGGGCGCAATGCTATGTGTCTGCCGACATCTGGGTGGAGTGCCGCGTCAATTACATGTCCGAGGAGCCAGACCTGCGAATCCTGGCCTATCGCGCCGGTCAGTCCGGATTTCTGGCTACGCAACGTCCCGGCGAAGATACGGTCGACGTATTCGCATTGTCTCCCTACGATTTGGG
>NZ_JCALCG010000020.1:0-96414 GCF_059812225.1 Mycobacterium sp. NGS66
GACAGCAGTGCCCCCGGCAGGATTCGAACCTGCGACACCGGCTTTAGGAGAGCCGTGCTCTATCCCCTGAGCTACGAGGGCGGTTGGCGTCTTCGACTACGTGACGAACCCCTCCGATGAGGAGTGAATTCAGCGGCGTCTTGGACGTCGGGGTGCCTGGTCGCGCCACGACGACGGCGTCGTGTTGTCGACTGCGGCAGGGTGTGAGTGTATCCGGGTTGACAAGGGTCACATGCGGCTCGGTCCATCAGGCGCGCATACTCAGGCGTCGTAGTGCGGCATCGGCACCGCACCCTTGAGACTGCAACGTCGATTGTCAGATCGCGACGATACGGATCAGATCTTCGAGCCCACAAAAATGGGCCGCGTTCCGACTGTAGAGATCTGGCCGACGATCGCGCGTGCCAATTTCCGAATGTCACCTCAAATATCTTGGACGATCGACCCGTCAACGTCGGCGCGGAACTGAGGATGATCAATACGCACGGGTGCGCTGGCCAGCGCCGCGACCTCGTCGCGAGGGATGAATGTGCGGCGAACGGCCCGCAGCGGGCGAAGTTCGGCCACCGGTTCTCCGTCGCGCGTCACGACGAACGTTGCGCCCGCCGCTACCGCGTCGAGAACCTTCGCGTTGTCGTCCCGGAGATGTTGCTGGGCGATCCTTCTGGCCATGGCGCAATCCTCTGCTGCGAAGAACGACTTCGGCAAGCGTCATTTCGTGCTCGCGCGCCACGCTTGGCCTCGCGCTAAAGCTCCTTTAGGACCTGGACTCGTATCCGCATCAAAGTCACCGCAGCTCCGCGATCACCTTGCCGAAGTTGTCCATGTGGTTGTCCTGGACGGTAAACGAGGTGACGCCATATTTGTCGCGGTATCCGGCCAACGTGTCGGCCATCTCGCCCGGCGATCCGGTCAGCACCGAAGTCAGCTGCAGCAACTCGGAGTCGGATAGCTCGGATGCATACCTGCGGGTGAGCGACAAGTCGGGCATGGTCTCGCCCTCGGCCGGCAGAGCGGTGATCGCGAGGTTCAGCTCCAGAGGATCAAAGCGGCCCCCGGCGGCGTTGCGGACGAACTCGATGCGCTCGGCCAGCGGGTCGTCGGCGTCGCGCACTCTGGAACCGGTCAGCCCGATGATGTCGGCGTGCTGAGCTGCCAGCGTCAGCACTCGGTCGCCATTGCCCGCGATCAGGATCGGTGTCGTCGGGTGGTGCTGCTTCAGGTATGCCGTCATGTGCTCGAGGTAGTCGACCCGGGCTCCGGCGCTGGGATACGGCAGCTCGGCGGCCTCGAACTCCTCTCGGACATAACCAGTGCCCAGCCCGATCTCCAGACGGCCGTCGCTGAGCCGGTCCACCGCTGAAAGGTCTCGGCTCAGCAGGGCGGGCTTGTAGAAAGCGGCGTTGAGCACATACATGCTCAGCCGGATCGTGGTGGTCACCATCGCCACCGCGGCCAGCGTCGGCATGGGCGCCGCGGCGCCGAGATGGTCAGGCACGCAGAGGACGTCGAACCCGAGGTCTTCGGCGCGCTTAGCCTTCTCCTCCAACGCCGCGCGAGATTTGAAGAAGCGCATGCTGACCGCGAAGCGGAAATCCTTGGCCACCGACAACCTCCGTTAAACGAGCTAAGTAACACTTACCAGGATCGCGCCGCGGCCACCAAGCCGTCGACCAGGCTGATGGTGATCGGTGCCCAGCCGTCGGCTGCCGGGTGACTGCGTGGGCTCAATCCCCGGACCCGGACCGACAGCTCTAGCTGCGTCCCGCCGCCGCGCACGCGGTTGACCGGATTGTCCGGATGCAGCCCGCGCAGTTCAGTGGGCATGGCGTCCAGATCGGTGATGACTTGGTACCCGGGCAGTTCTAGGTGCCGCGCCACGTGGGCGGCCAGGGTGCGGTTGCGCCCCCCGGCCAGTAGCTGGGTGCCGCGTCCGGTGCGCCCGTACCCGTGCAGGGAAATGGCGACGTCCACATGTTCCACAAACTCGGCCAGTCGCGGTGACTCGCTCGGATCGAAACGAGCCGACGGCAGATGATGCGGGTAACGGTCGGGATGGCGCAGCACATACACCGACGCCCCGGCCGCCTCGGCCGCACGTTCGGCGATCGCGTCGGTCATCTGCTCGAGGCCGCCGCCGTGAATGGCAAGAAAGCCGAACCGCGACCGCAGCGTGCTCGCCTCGACGACGCCCGGCTCGGTCAACAACGCCGAAAGTGATTGCGGCCCAAGGCCAGACGCGGCGAGTGGGCGCGGCCAGTGTGCCGGGTCCCAGCGATGCAGAAAGTCAACCCAGCTTTGCGGGAGCCCATGGTGCACGGCGCCGTCGATGATCCGCGGCAGATAACCCGGCCGCGGCGGACCCGGAGTCACCCGATGGTCGATGTAGACCCACGCCGGTGCCGGCCCGACGTCGGTGTGCACCGTCATCCGGTCACGCCGATAGCGAACCGGGACGCCCTCGGCGCTGTCCAGAACCGCCAGATCGTGGTCGGACACCTGCCACAGCACGCCGTGCACCTGATTGCCGAGGAACGGTTCGACGGTGGCGACGCCGCGCTCGTTGATCAGCCAGTCGTGATCGTTGAGCACCGCAGGTCGCGGATCTCTTGCGTCGGGGCAGCGCGCCGCCATTTGACGGACGCACAGGTTGGAACCGTATGCGAAATAAGAATGGCGGAGGGCCGGCATTCAGCCCGTCACCGCGTGCGAAATATTCTGAACCAAGCCCGCGAGCCTCCACGTACGACGACGTTTCTATCCTGCCCTATGGTCCGGCCTGCAGGCACGAAGCCTTCTTCAACACGGCCCTGCGGCGGTTCGAGGACAGTTTGCGACCGCCTGGTGATCGACCCTAATTGCATGTGCTAGAACAACTTTCCCACGCGCCGTAGACTCCGACGGCATGGCTGGCGTTCCACTCGATGCGCAGGAGCGTTTTGAACTTTGTGATCTTCTCGACGAGCTCGGGCCATCCGCTCCCACGCTGCTCGACGGGTGGACGACGCACGATCTCGCGGCCCACATCGTGCTGCGCGAACGCGATCTCGTTGCTGGTCCTTGCATCGTGCTACCCGGTCCCTTCCAACGGTTCGCCGAAGGCCGCAGGACAAGGTTGGCCACGAACAGGGACTTTGGCTGGCTCATTGCGCGGATCCGGTCCGGGCCGCCCGTCGGGTTGTTTCGCATCGGCTGGGTCCGTGCGTTGGCGAATCTCAACGAGTTCTTTGTTCATCATGAAGACGTTCGCCAAGCCAACGGGCGAGGACCTCGCAGCCTCACGCCGGCACTGGAGGCTGCTTTGTGGCGAAACGTTAGCCGTGGCAGCCCCTACTTGAGTCGGCGGCTACATGGTTGCGGTCTCGAGATTGAGTGGGATGGAACCAACGAGTTGGCGACGGCTCGACGCGGCGAACCGACGGCTCGGCTCAGTGGTGCACCAGGCGAGCTTCTCCTGTATCTCTTTGGGCGCCAGGGGGCGGCACAAGTCGAAGTGAGCGGATCGCCGGATGCCGTTGCGGCAGTGCGTAGCACGCACTTTGGCATGTGAATTGCTACTGCATCTTCAGCCGGTCACCGTCAGAAAGATCAGCACGACGTTGAGCAGGCTCACCATTACCGCGACCGCCCAACCTAGGGCGGTGGTGACCGGATGGTTGGTGTCGGTGCCCATCAGCTTGCGGTTGCTGGTCAGCCGGACCAGGGGAAGCACCGCGAACGGTATTCCGAAGGACAGCACCACCTGGGAGAGCACCAACGTGCGGGTGGGGTCGAAGCCCAGCGCCAACACCGCCACCGCGGGGCACAGCGTAATCAAACGACGCGCGAGCATGGGAACCGACCGATGCAGCAAACCCTGCATGATCATCGCACCGGCATAGGCGCCTACCGACGACGACGCCAGCCCGGACGCGAGCAGCCCGATCGCGAACAGCACCGCGATGGTGGCGCCCAGGGTGTCGTGGATGGCGGTGTAAGCGCCCTCGATGGAGCCGGTCGCGCCGTGGTTCTGCAGGTTGATCGCGGCGACCAGTAGCATCGCCGCGTTCACCGTTCCGGCGACCGCCATCGCCAAAACCACGTCCAACCTGGTGACTTGCAGCAGATGACGTCGGTGCCGGCCTTCGTCGGGATGCCCATGACGGTCGATGGCCAGGCCCGAATGCAGGTACACCGCGTGCGGCATCACGGTGGCACCCAGGATGGCGGCGGCCAGCAACACCGTCTCGGTGCCCCGGAACCGCGGCAGCAGGCCGCCGAGCACGTCGCCCGGCGGGGGAGTGGCGACGAAGAAGCTGGCCGCAAAGCCTACCGCGATGATCAGCAACAGCCCGGTGATGACGCGTTCGAAGATCAGCTGGCCGCGACGGTCCTTGATCGTCAGCAATACCAGCGAGACCGCCCCGGTGATCACCCCGCCTACCAGTAACGGCAGGTTGAACAGCACGTGCAAGGCAATCGCCCCGCCAATCATTTCGGCGACGTCGGTCGCCATCGCCACGAGTTCGGCCTGCACCCAAAAAGCCAGCCGCAGTGGACGGCTCATCTGCTTGCCGATCGCCTCGGGCAACGAGCGGCCGGTAACCAGCCCGAGCTTCGCCGACAGGTATTGCACCAGGCCGGCCAGCACATTGGCCACGACGATCACCCACAGCAGCAGGTAGCCGTACTGCGCGCCGGAGCTAACGTTGGCCGCGACGTTTCCGGGATCGACATAGGCGATGGCGGCGACGAACGCCGGACCGAGCAGGTACCAGCGCGTCTTGAGCGACGTCTGAGTGCCCTGCGCCAACGTTTCGACCCTCGATTTCGTAGACCCGGATAGAAAAGTGAGGTTAGCCGAAGCATGGCGAGCAGACGCAAAAGCCCATGATTCTGGCTAGAAAGAGGAGCTTATGCGTCTGCTCGCCAGAGGCCGCGCCCAGTCACCAGGGGCAGGTCGAGGGTCGTCCGGATACCGGGGTCGGCGGCCACCACAGCCGGAATCGCGTTGACGATCCGCATCGCGGTCGCCACCAACCCGGCATGGTTGTGGTCGCCGTTGGGACTGCTCAGGCAGATGTCCATGGCGTAGGACGGTTCGCCGGTGATTTCGATGCGGTAGCACCCGCCCGGCTGGGCGGGCTGTGGCCAATCCGGGCACAGGTCTTCGCGCAGCCGGGTGACGTGTTCGAGCACGACGGCGGCCTGGCCGTCGACCATCCCGCGCACCTCGAACCGCACCGCCGCCGCGCTGCCTTCGGGAATGTGACCCGAGGCGATGTCGAAGGCCTCCGGTGCCGGTTCCCGCACATAGCTTTCGGTGACCTCGTCGAGCGAAATACCAAGGCCTGCAGCGATTTGGCGCACCACCGATCCCCAGGCCAGGCTCAGCACCCCGGGCTGCAGCAGCATTGGGATATCGTCCATCGGCTTGCCGAAGCCCATCACGTCGAACATGACGACGGCGCTGTCGTACGTCGCGTAGTCGACGATCTCCATGCAGCGCACCTGCTGGATGCTCTGGCAGGTGCCGGCCAATGCCAGCGGCAACAGGTCGTTGGCGAATCCAGGATCGATGCCGTTGACATACAGACTCGAATTGCCTTCGCGGGCAGCATCTTCCAGTGGAGTGATGAGTTCCTCCGGCAGCACCTGCCACGGCCACTGCAAGAAGACCGGCCCGCTGCCGACGATGTTGATCCCGGCTGCCAGGACACGCCGGTAGTCCTCCAGCGCCTCGGGCAACCGGTTGTCGGCCATGGCGTTGTAGACGGCACATTGCGGGCCGGTGGCCAGCACGGCGTCCAGGTCGGTGCTGGCTTTCACGCCGGTCGAAGTATCGAGTCCGGCGATTTCTCCGGCGTCCTTGCCCGCCTTGGCATCTGACGACACCCAGACGCCGGTGAGCTCGAATTCCGGGTTCGTGATGAGCGCGCGCAGCGAGTGGACGCCGACGTTGCCGGTGCCGAGCTGGACGACGGGTATGGCCATGGCGTGCTCCTTAGGGTAAGGACCGCGAGCAGACGCAAAATCACCCTGAAACGATACGTTTCGGGTGATTTTGCGTCTGCTCGCGCATCATAGGTCGGGGACGGGGATGTCGAGGTTGGGGAACGTGAGGCCGCCGTCGACCTCGAGCGTCTTGCCGGTCAGGAAGCTGCCGGCCGGGGAGGCCAAATAGACTGCGGCGGCTGCGATGTCGACGGGATCGCCGAGGCGACGCATCGGGGTCACCTTCTCCATCGGTTCGCGCAGCTCGTCGTTGGCGGCCACCACGTCGAGTGCGGAGGTCAGAATCGACCCGGGCGCAATGGCGTTGACCCGGATACGTGGACACAGGTCAAGCGCCGCCAGCCGGGTGTAGTGCGACAGCGCCGCCTTCGCGGTGCCATAGGCGGCGAAGCCGCGTCCGGCCAGCCGGCCCATGGTGGAGGTGATGTTGATGATGCTGCCGCCGCCGGAGTGCTGCAGCATCAGCGGGACGGCGGCGACGGTCAAGGCGTGGGCGGTGGCCACATTGAAGGTGAACGCGTCCTTGAGGTCCTTGACCGAGGTGGTCAGCAACGTGTTCGGCATGGTGCCACCGACGTTGTTGACGACGATGTCGAGTTTTCCGAACGCCTCGACGGCCTCGCCGGCCAGCTGCGCGGTGGCGTCGGGATGGGCCAGGTCGGCGGCGACGGCATGGACCCGTCGGCCGGTGGCCCGGACCTGTTCCGCGACGGCGTCTAGTTGAGATTGCGTTCGCGACGCGATGACCACGTCGGCACCCGCCTCGGCGAAGGCCACTGCGATGGCCGCACCCAGCCCGCGTCCGCCACCGGTGATGACGGCGACTTTGTCGTCGAGACGGAACCTGTCGAGGATCATTGCGGCCTCTCTTTTTCAGTCGTCGGCCGAACCGGAAGCATGCCTGACCGTTCGGATAGACAGCATTTTTGTAACAGGTTCTAGTTTGGCACATGGCTGGCGACCGCATTCGACGACGGCCGCAAGAAAGTGTCGCCCGGCGAAACTATCGAACTTGCAACGGTCCTCATGTAACGTCGGGGCGTGCGAGAAGACGGCTGCCTGGCAAAGCCGCGGAAGAGGAGCCGCGGCCAACCTGTTTCATTTCGACCGTAAGGAAGTAGATTGAAACTCAAACGATTTGGCGTCGCGCTCAGTGTCCTGGCAATTGGCGCGCTGGTGTTGTCAGGGTGTGGCAGCGACAAAAATGCAAGTGGTGGAAGCGGGGCGTCGGGCTCGCCGTCGGCGGGTGGCGGCAATGTCAATGTCACCTGCGGCGGTAAGGCGACCTTGAAGGCGAGCGGGTCAACCGCCCAGGCCAACGCCATGACGCTCTTCACCAAGGCTTTCGAACAGGCCTGCTCCGGTCAGTCGCTGAACTACACGCCCAACGGTTCGGGCGCCGGAGTCAAAGAGTTCACCGGCAACCAGACCGATTTCGGCGGCTCGGACGTGCCGCTGAGCAAGGAAGAGGCCGCTGCGGCGCAGCAGCGCTGCGGCTCGCCGGCGTGGGACCTGCCCGTGGTGTTCGGCCCGATTGCGGTGACGTTCAACCTGAACACCGTCAACTCGTTGAACCTGGACGGCCCGACGCTGGCAAAGATCTTCAACGGCGCCATCAAGACGTGGAACGACCCGGCAATTCAAGAGCTGAACAAGGGCTTCACGCTGCCCGGTGAGCCGATTCACGTCATCTTCCGCAACGACGAGTCGGGCACCACGGACAACTTCCAGAAGTACCTGGAGGCGGCCTCCAATGGCGCATGGGGCAAGGGCGCCGGCAAGACGTTCAAGGGCGGCGTCGGTGAGGGCGCCAAGGGCAACGAGGGCACCTCGGCGGCCGTCAAGTCCACCGAAGGTTCAATCACCTATAACGAGTGGTCCTTCGCGCAGGGGCAGAAGCTGAATATGGCCAAAATCGTCACGTCGGCCGGTCCGGATGCGGTGGCGATCAGCGCCGAGTCGGTCGGGAAAACGATTTCCGGGGCCACCATCTCGGGCCAGGGTAACGACCTGGTGATCGACACCAATTCGTTCTACAAGCCGGCTCAGGCGGGCTCTTACCCGATCGTGCTGGCGACCTATGAGATCGTCTGCTCGAAGTATCCGGACGCCCAGGTCGGCAAGGCCGTCAAGGCCTTCCTGCAGACCACCATCGGCCCCGGCCAAAACGGCTTGGGCGACAACGGTTACGCCCCGATTCCGGACAGTTTCAAAGCGAGGCTGTCGACTGCGGTCAACGCCATCGCCTGAGTCATGGCCCGAGGACCGCTAGCCAGGCCGCATCGCCCGAGCGTGGCGAAGCCTGCGCTAGCGGCTCCCGATGCACGCGCCGCGCGACGTGGGGACCGGCTGTTCAAGTTGGCCGCTGGAACAGCCGGTTCCACCATCGTCATCGCGATCGTGCTGATCGCGGTATTCCTGCTGATGCGTGCGGTCCCGTCGTTGCGGGTGAATCACGCCAACTTCTTCACCAGTCCGCGATTCGACACCACTGACGCCAACCACCTGGCGTTCGGTATCCGCGACTTGTTCATGGTCACGGTGCTCAGTTCGATTTGCGCGCTGGTGTTGGCGGTGCCCATCGCCATCGGGATCGCGGTGTTCCTCACCCAATACGCGCCGACAAGGTTGTCGCGACCCTTTGCCGCCATGGTGGATCTGCTGGCCGCGGTGCCGTCGATCATCTTCGGCCTCTGGGGAATCTACGTGCTGGGACCGAAGCTCGAGCCGCTCGCCACATTCCTGAACCGCCACCTGGGGTGGTTGTTCCTGTTCAAGCAGGGCAACGTATCCATGGCGGGCGGTGGCACCATCTTCACTGCCGGCATCGTGCTCTCGGTGATGATCTTGCCGATCGTCACCTCGGTATCGCGAGAAGTGTTCCGGCAAACCCCGCCAATGCAGATCGAAGCCGCGCAGGCGCTGGGCGCGACCAAGTGGGAAGTCATCCGAATGACCGTGCTGCCCTTCGGTCGCAGCGGCGTGATCGCGGCATCGATGCTGGGCCTGGGCCGCGCGCTGGGTGAGACCGTGGCCGTGTTGGTCATTCTGCGCTCGTCCGCGCAGCCGGGACGGTGGTCCCTGTTCGACGGCGGTTACACCTTCGCTTCCAAGATCGCTTCCGCCGCATCGGAATTCAGCCAGCCACTGCCCACCGGGGCGTACATTTCCGCGGGGTTCGCGCTGTTCGTCCTGACCTTCGTGGTCAATGCCGTGGCTCGCGCAATCGCCGGTGGGAAGGTCAACGGATGAGTGCCGACCTACTCAATCGGCCGGTGAAGGCGGCGGTGTTTCGGCCCCTGAGCACCCGGCGGCGGATCGAAAACAGCCTTGCCACAACGTTTTTCCTCGGGTCGTTCGTCGTCGCACTGATCCCGCTGGTCTGGCTGCTGGGGGTGGTGGTGATCCGGGGCTGGTATGCCGTCACCCGCGCGGGCTGGTGGACCCACTCCCTGGCCGGCGTCGTGCCCAAACAGCTGGCCGGCGGTGTGTACCACGCCATCTACGGGTCCCTGGTGCAGTCTGGGGTGGCCGGCATTCTGGCCGTACCCCTCGGCGTGATGACCGCGGTGTACCTGGTGGAGTACGGTTCTGGCCGGCTGGCCCGGGTGACCACGTTCATGGTCGACGTGCTCGCCGGGGTGCCGTCGATCGTGGCCTCCCTGTTCATCTTCAGCCTGTGGATCGCCACCGTGGGATTTCCGCAGAGCGCCTTCGCGGTGTCGCTGGCGCTGGTCTTGCTGATGTTACCGGTGGTGGTCCGGGCCACCGAGGAGATGCTCCGGCTGGTGCCCGACGAACTGCGAGAAGCCAGCTACGCGTTGGGGATTCCGAAATGGAAGACGATTGTGCGGATCGTCTTCCCCATCGCGATGCCGGGCATCGTCGCCGGCATTCTGCTGGCGCTCGCGCGCGTGCTGGGTGAAACCGCGCCCGTGTTGGTGCTCGTCGGCTACAACCAATTGATCAACTACGACATTTTCAACGGCAACATGGCCTCGCTCCCGCTGTTGATCTACACCACGCTCACCGACCCGTGGGAAGCCAGTAACCAGCGGCGCTGGGGCGCGGCGCTGACTCTGATCATCATCATGGCGCTGATCAGCCTGACCGCTGCTGCGATCCGCTTCGTGGCAACCCGACGGCGTCGCTAGCCGGTTACGGCTTGAGCTTCAGCACCCGGCCGTTACCGCGGTCGGCGACGTAAACGTTTCCGTCCTTATCCACCGCCACCGACAGCGGCGTGTTGAGTCCCTCGAACGGCAACTCGGTCGAGGTGCTCGCGCCCGCGGCCAGCTTCAGCACCCGGTTGTTGTCGTGTTCAGTGACGTAGACATTGCCGACTTTGTCCACCGCGATCCCCCACGGTGCCGACAGGCCGGTGAAGGGCAGGACGGACTGGTTGCTCGTGCCGGCGTCCAGTCGCAGCACCCGGTTGTTGTCGGTGTCGGTGACGTAGACGTTGCCGTTGCTGTCCACGGCCACCCCGTCGGGGTTCTTGAGCCCGTCGAACGCGAGCACGATCTGGTTGGTGGACCCCGGCTCCAACTTCACCACCCGGTTGTTGCCGCGGTCAGCGACATAGACAGAGCCCTGGGCATCCACCGCCACACCCTCGGGGTAGTTCAGGCCTTGGAACGGCATGTCGCTCTGATTGTTTGACCCGGCCCCCAACGAGACCACCCGGTTGTTGAAGTCGCTGACGTAGATCTTGCCGGCGCTGTCCACCGCCACGCCCTGTGGCTCGTACAGACCGGAGAACGGCTTCACCGTCGGCGCGCTCGATCCGGCGGCTAACGTCACCACCCTGCCCTTCATGCCCTGGTTGGTGACGTACACGGTGCCCGAACTGTCCACCGCCACGCCGCCGGGGGAGAGCCGGAAGTTCAGATCTTTGAACGGCAGTACCTGCTGTTTTCCCTGCGGCTCGGCTCCCGGCCCGGCATTGTGGTCCGACCCGCCGAACGCAAACACGGCGACCAACACGATCGCGAGCAGGAGCGCCGCGACGCCACCGGCGATCAGCAGCAACTTCTTGTTGTCGCGGGGCTTGCCGGTGGGCTGGAACGACTGGCCTGGTGGTGTGTATGGACCGGGCGTGGCGACTCCGGGTTGGCTGGGCCAGCCGCCGGCGGCCACCGGGTGGGCCTGGGTCCGTTGGTCGGAAGCCTGCCCGGTATCCATCGCCGCCGGACGCATCATGGTCTGTTCCCCGCCGGTCGAGTATTGCGCCGCCGGACGCATCATGGTCTGGTCGCCGGTCGAGTATTGCGGCGTCGGTCCCATCGCCGTCGGGGCCGGATAGTCCCCCGAGGGGTGCTGGGCGTAAGAACCCGGGGGCTGTTGAGGGTGCGGCCCCGACGTCTGCTGCGGATAGCCACCCGAGACCTGTTGTGGATAACCACCGGAGACCTGTTGCGGGTAGCCCCCCGAGGGCTGCTGTTGGTAGCCGCCCGAGGAGTGCTGTGCGTGGGCACCCGAGCCACCAAAACTGTTCCAGGCCAAACCCGGGTCGACAACCGGGGCCATCAGGGTTTCGTTGTCGCCCTGGCGCAGAATGGTCGCTTCTTGACGTTGCTCGGAAGTCGTCAACGCGTCGTGCGCGGCGTCGGCCAGGTCGCCGCAACTGAGGTAGCGGTCGAGCGGGTTCTTGGCCATGCCTTTGGCGATCACGTCGTCCAAGGCCGCCGGCACCCTGCCCGGCCGAATCTGGCTGGGACGCGGCGCGGGCTCCATCAGATGTGACGCGATCAGTCGTTCCACGCTCTGGGCCGAATACGGCGGTGAACCGGTCAAGCACTCGTCCAGCACACAGGCCAGCGCATAGATGTCGGCACGATAGGTGACCTCGGTGTCGCCGAACCTTTCCGGGGCCATGTAGTTGTACGTGCCCACGGCTGTGCCGGTCTGGGTCAGCCCGGGGTCAGAGGCGGCCCGGGCGATGCCGAAGTCCACCAGATAGGCAAAGTCCTGGTTGGTGACCAGAATGTTTTCCGGCTTGACGTCGCGGTGGGTGACACCGGCGCTGTGCGCGGCGTCGAGCGCGGCGGCGATTTGGCGGATGATCGCCACCGCTCGTGCCGGGGCCATCGGACCGGTCTGCGTCAAAATGTGCCGCAGCGAGACGCCGTCGATCAGGCGCATCTCTACGTAGAACTGCCCGTCGATCTCGCCGTAGTCATGGATCGGCACAATGTGCGGCTCGGTCAACCGCCCGGCGGTGTCGGCCTCGCGCTGCATCCGAGCACGAAACACCGAATTGTCGGAGTACTGCGACGAAATCAGCTTGAGCGCCACTACCCGGCGCTTACGGGTGTCCTCGGCTTCATAGACCTCGCCCATCCCGCCGCGACCTATGAGACGCACCAACTTATAGGGCCCGAACTGGGATCCCTCCCGCGAAACGGCGTTACTCACCGTCGACGCTCCCTTCACCAGCCACCTGATCCGGGCGGCCAGAACAAGCCCTCGGAAAACCGCTGGTTACCACACGGTAAATCCTTGGCGACCAGCGTGCCCAGAGAATCGGATTACTCACAGTGAATTCTGAAAACTCTCCAAACAGTTGCAAGCGCGCAACACCAACTCCCATCAGGTGGTCGCACGTCCAAACCCGTTGTGCGCAGGGTACTTTGGTTGGTTATGAGATGCTGTTGACCGCCGGCACCAGTTTTGATTGCAATGAGCTCGGCAGCGGAATGTAGCCGTACTCGTCCAGGCCATTTTGGCCGTCGCCAATTGTGGCCTGCATAAACGCCTTAACCGCCGCGCCGGTGGGGCCATCGGGGTACTTCGAGCAGACGATCTCGTAGGTCACCAGCACGATCGGGTACGAGCCGCTTTGGTGCGGCTTGTAGAACGACGACGTGTCCACCACCAGGTCGTTGCCCTGCCCCTTGAAGGTCGCCCCCGAGATCGTCTTGCCGACCGTATCCGGGGTGATCGCCACCGGATCGGGACCCGCCGAGGTGATGATCAGCGCCCGGTTCAGCTGATGGCCCTCGGCGAACGACCACTCGTTGTAGGTGATCGACCCGTCAGTTCGTTTCAGAGCCTGCGACGTGCCGTCATTGCCGGCGGCGCCTTCACCGACGCCGCCGTTGAACGTCTTTCCGGCGCCCTTACCCCAGGCGCCGTTGGAAGCCGCGTCCAGGTATTTCTGGAAGTTGTCGGTGGTGCCGGACTCGTCGGAGCGGAACACGACGTGAATGGGCGTCGACGGCAGGTTGGTGCCGGAGTTGAGCGACTTGATCGCCGGGTCGTCCCACTTGGTGATGCCGCCGTTGAAGATCCTCGCCAGGGTGGGCCCGTCCAGATTCAGTGAGCTCACGCCGTTGATGTTGTAGGTGACCGCGATGGGACCGAACACCACGGGCAAGTCCCAAGCCGGCGATCCGCAGCGCTCCGCCGCCCGGTCGGGCTCACCTTTGCCCGGATCCATCGGCGAGTCCGACCCGGCCAGATCTACCTGCCCACCGATGAACGCCTTCATCCCGGCGCCCGAACCGTTGGCGTTGTAGTCGAGCGTGTAGCCGGGGCAGGCGTGGATGTAGGCATAGACGAATTGCTCGATCGCGTTCTTTTGCGCGGTCGAACCGGCGGCATGCAATTTCTTCTTGCCACCGCAGTTCACCGGGACTGCGGGAGTGGTGGATTTTGACGCCGACGGGTTGTTCGAGTTTCCGCCGCAAGCCGATAACACCAGTGTGCCGGCGACTACCAGACTTAGTGCGGTGCCAGATCGAGCGAACTTCACGGGACTCCTAAATTCAGGATCGGCAGCACGATGAGCTTACGGGAATCGACGCCGCCTTGGTTAGGACTTCGATGTCTGTTTCGGTCGGGTCTTCTTGGCCCCGTTAGCAGAAGCAGCCTTTTTTGCGGTGGTCTTCTTCGCGGGGCTCTTTTTCGCCGGTTTGCTGGAACCCGAGCGGGCCCGGACGCTGGCTTCCAGCTTGGCGAGCAGATCGGAGACGTCTTCGGCCTCGTCCAGCTCGGTCGGTTTCTCCTCGGCGGTAAAGGCTTCCCCACCTTCGAGTTTCGCGTCGACCAGTTCCTGCAACTGCTCCTGATAGGTGTCGTGGTAGCGGTCCGGGTTGAAGTCGTCGGCCATCGACTCGACCACCTGCCCGGCCATCTTGAGTTCTGCGGGCTTGATATCGACCTTCTTGTCCAGCACGGGGAAATCGGGGTCGCGGATCTCGTCGGGCCACAACAAGGTGTGTATCACCATCACGTCGCGCTTGCCGAAGTCCTTGACGCGCAACGCCGCTAGCCGAGTCTTGTTGCGCAGCGTGAAATGCACTATCGCCATGCGGTCGGTCTCGCTGAGCGTCTTGGCCAGCAGCACATAGGATTTGGACGACTTGGAATCCGGCTCCAGGAAGTAGCTGCGGTCGAACAGCATCGGGTCGACCTCGCTGGCGGGGACGAATTCCAGAACCTCGATCTCGCGGCTGCGCTCTTCGGGCAATGTGGCGATGTCGTCGTCGGTGATCACCACCATCCGCCCGTCGGGGGATTCGTAGGCCCGGGCGAGGTCGCTGTATTCGACGACTTCGCCGCACACCTCGCACACCCGCTTGTATCGGATGCGCCCGTTGTCCTTGGCGTGCACCTGATGGAACTTGATGTCGTGGTCCTCGGTGGCGCTGTACACCTTAACTGGGACGTTTACCAGCCCGAAGGCGATCGAACCCTTCCAGATGGAGCGCATGGTGCCAGTATGCCCAGGTAATGCCGAGCAAACGCAAAAGCTGCCAATTCGTGCCGAATTTGGGAGCTTTTACACCTGTTCGGCGAGTTAGGCTCCGGCGCGCGAGACCGTCACGGCCGACGCCGCAGTGGCTGCCTCAATGGCCGCGGTCAGCGCATCCAGCCCGATCCCGCGTAGCGCGGCGCGCCGTTCGCCGCCCAACAAGCCCTGCGACCACAGCGTGTCGAGCAGGCCGACCATGAACGCGTCGCCGGCGCCCACGGTGTCCACCACCTGCACTGGCCGCGCGGGCACCCGGGCCTCACCGGCCGCGCAGAACGCCACCGCACCCTGCTCACCGAGGGTCAGCACGACGACCGCGGGCCCGGAGGCCAGCCAAGTCTGCGCGGTCATCTCCGGCGGATGGTTGGGTTGCAGCCAGCGCAGGTCGTCGGCGCTGGCCTTGACGACGTCGCAGCGTTCGACGAGATGCTCGATGCGTTCCCGGGCCAGGTCCCGATCGACGATCAGCGACGGCCGCACGTTGGGATCGAAGGTCAGGGTCGCCGAGACGCGGTAGGTGTCGAGCAGGGCGGCGACGGCCAGGCAGCCCGGCTCGCGCACCGCCGCGATGGATCCGGTGTGCACGAAAAGCGGCGGTGTGACCGGCGGTATGCCGGACAGCTCCCAGTCCAGATCGAACACATAGCTGGCCGATCCGTCGGCGGCCACTGTCGCGGTGGCGCTCGGCGTCCGAGAAGCCGAGATGCTGCTCGGAAGAAGTTGCGCCCCAGCGGATTTCACGTATTCAGCGATGCGTCGGCCGGCTGCGTCGTTGCCGATGTGGGTCAGCAGATCGACACCACGGCCCAGCCGGGCCAATCCCACTGCGACGTTCAACGGACTGCCGCCGACATGGTCGTGCCCGTCGACGGTGTCGATCAGCGCTTCACCGATCACCAGTCCGCGGGTCATGGTGCCTCCCGGTCTAACAACATCTCCAGGGTTGCCCGCGCACCGCGGGTGTGCAACGAATCCAGCGCCCAGAGATATGCCGCAACGAATCGGGGGTGCTGCGCCAGATCTCCGAACACCGCCGTGACCTCGATGAACGCGATGCGGTGCTGGTGCTGCGACCGGGCGATCGGCACCAGCGAGTCTGCCAGCTGGTCCACCACCTCGATCGGTTCGCCCCGCTCGTCGACCCCCTCGGCGTAGCGGGCCCAGCTGGCCACCGTCGCTGCAGCCAGGCGAACCTGCCGATCGCCGGCAAGATTGTCGCGGATCACCGGCAGCAGCCACTTCGGGATGCGGTCCGACGAGTAGGCGCACAGCCTTGCCACCGTGTCGCGTATCCCCGGGTTGGCGAAACGCTCGACGAGTGCGCGGCTGTAGTCGTGCAGATCGATCCCGGGCACCGGCGGCAATGTTGGAATGGCCTCGAAATCGAAATAGGCGAGCAGGAATTCGACGAACAACGGGTCGCGCGCCGCGTCGTGGACAAACTCGAAGCCACACAGATGCGCGAAGTAGCACAGGCATTGATGCCCCGCGTTGAGCAGCCTCAGCTTCATCAACTCGTACGGGCGGACATCGTCGACCAACAGCACGCCGGCCTGTTCCAACGGCGGTCTGCCGTCCGCGAAGTCGTCTTCGACGACCCAGCTGCTGAAGGCCTCGGCCACCACCGGCCACCGGTCGGCTATGCCGAACTCGCGCCGGACCTCGGCAGCTATTTCCGGTGTTGTGGCCGGGGTGATTCGGTCCACCATCGAACTGGGGAACCGGGCGTATTCCGCTATCCATTCGCCGAGACCGGGATACCGATGCTCGGCGTGTGCGAGGACGACCCGCCGCGTGATTTCACCGTTGCTCTCGATGTTGTCGCACGACAGAATCGTCGGTGCGGCGATCCCTCGGTCGCGGCGCCTGGCCAGAGCCTCGGTGATCAAGCCGAACGCGGGCCCGTCTGGATCGCGGTAGCCGCCCTCGGTGATAGTCAGCGAAATGATCCGGGTGGTTGCCGCGGCCAGCAACTCGATCACCGCCTCCGGATCGTCGGGCGCATAGCGGTAGTCGATGATCGAGCCGATCACTTGTGCGTCTCGGCTTCCGTCCGGGTTCTGCAGAATCAGCGTGTAGAGCCCCTCCTGGTCACGCAACACGTCGCGCATTGGCCAGTCGGCGGGCAACACCCCTATCCCACAGATGCCCCACTCGCGCCCCAACCCGACCTGCAGCAACCGGTCGATGTACATGGCCTGATGGGCTCGGTGAAAGTGACCGGTTCCGATATGCGCGATACCGACGCGGATGCCGCCGCGGTCGTAGTCAGGCGTGGTGATCGTCATCTTGGTCAGCGCTGCATCGTCGAGGTTGAAGTCCGGCGACTATAACCAGTCGATGCGGAGTCGCGGAGGCCTACCTGAGCGAGGAACGTCCACGTGCGGTGGTCGGCAACATCAGCACATCGGCCAGAGCGCGCCACGAGTCGGTGATGGCGACCGCGCCGGCATCGATCAATTGTGCACGGCGGCAAGCACGTTCGTCAGGTAACACGAACATCAGGTTCCCGACGGTGGCGTATCCGGCTGCCACCGCCGACCTCACGCCGGCCACGGAGTCTTCGATGGCCAGACCTTGTTCGGCTTGGACGCCCAGGGCCTGGCCGCAGTGCAGATACACCGCCGGGTCGGGTTTGCTCGTCGGCACCGGGAGCGAATCCTCCGCGCTGAAAGTCACCGACTCCGATATCAGTGAGTCGAGACCGGTGGCAGCGAAGCAGGCGTGCAGACGCTTGCTCGCGCTGGAGCTGACGGCCGCGAGAGCGTAGTGCGTTGCCAGGTCTCGCAACGGTTCCAGCACCTGCGGATCGGGTGTCAAGGTGACAGCCAGATGAGCGGTGACTTGCTCGCGCTCTTGACGCACCCACTGCTCGAGTTCGTCGGCGGACAACGCGTTGCCGCTCACCAGGTCGCTGGCCGAAGCGATCACCGCGGCGGGACGGCCCTGGGCCAGGGCCCGATCGAGCGGCACCTCGCACTGCACCGCCAAGTCGAGGGCGGTGGTACGGAAGTTCTTCCCGACGGCCCGCTTACGCAACTCATCCGAGCTGAGCGGCGCCGTCACGCCGAATCGTGCCAAGAAACGATTCGTCACCTCCGTCGATGCGTCGAAGGCCGGCCTTTCCGACGGAAACAGGTTGTCGTCGGCGTCGCAGAGCAAGGTGGTTATCGCTGCGGGGTCGAATTGCCGGACAAATGTGATGGGCTGGTTCATTGCAACACCAGCTCCCGCGTGTCGTCCCGCAACGATCGGCGCAGTGTCGGTGTCACACCATGCTCATCGATGTCGGCGATCATGGCGCCGAGGCGCTCGGTGAAGCCGGGAATCAGGCGTAGGTCGGCGAGGATCTCGTACCGCAGCAACGGACGAGGATCATTGCCACCCATGGTCGCCAACTTGGTGAGCAATCCCGACTCCGGGTCATCGACGTGGATCTTGCCACCGTTGAGGTCGTAGCCGCGCAGATACCGGGCCCACCCGGCCAGGGCCAGCATCAGCAGAGTGTGCGGTCTGTCCTGCGCGATCGCCTCGTGCAAGGACGGCAGCAGAAACGACGCCATCTTCGTCGAGCCGCGGCGAGCCAAGCGCGACAACTGGTCGCTCAAAAGGGGATTGCCCAGCCGGGTGAGCAACGTATGGCGATAACCGGGTGTGTTCATCCCCGGCACCGCCGGTAGCAGCGGTTGGATCTCGTCGCGCATGAGCTGCTCGACGTAGTCAAAGATGACCGGGTCGCTCATCGCTTCGGCGGTGCGCTGGTAGCCGGCCAGCGTGGCCAAACATGCGACCGCGATATGGGTTCCGTTGAGCAGACGGGTCTTGACCAGCTTGTGGTCGCTGACATCGGTCACGAACTCGGCACCGACCTCGTGCAGCGGCGGACGGCCGTCGCTGAAGATGTCCTCGATGACCCACTGGCAATGCGGCTCGGTCAGCACTGGCAACTTGTCGGCGATGCCGAACGTGTCCGCGACGAATTGCCGCTCGGAGTTCGACGTCTGCGGGGTGATGCGGTCGACCATGGTCGACGGGAATGCGACGTGTGTGTCGATCCAGCGAGCAAGACCGGGGTCTCGCAGAGCCGCGAACGACACCAGCGCCGTTCGCGCCGCCTGGGTGTTGTCGGAGATGTTGTCGCAGCAGAGCACCGTAAACGGGGCAGTGCCGGCACGGCGACGCTGCTCGAGTGCCTCGGCGAGGTAAGCCCACGCGGTGGCAAAGCTATTCGACGCGACGAGATCGGCACGCACGTCTGGATGGTCGGCGTCGAACTCACGCGTAACCGGATCGAGGAAGTACCCGTTGTCGGTAATCGTCAGGCTGACGACACGGGTTTGCGGGTCAGCCAGCGCCGCACGCACCGCGGGGTTGTCGTTCGGTGCGAAGTGGTAGGAGCCGATCGAGCCGACGACGCGGGCCGTCTGGCGGTCATGGCCGCGCTGTACAACGGTGTAAAGCCCATCCTGAGCCGACAGCAGATCTTTGACGTCGCGGGAGCGCAGACTGACGCCGGTGACCCCCCATTCCTGGGAAATGCCCGAGCGGGCAAGGTCATCGAAGTAGACGGCCTGGTGTGCACGATGAAAGTTGCCCGCTCCGATGTGAACAACACCGGGCTGGAGGGCCGACCTGTCATAGGTTGGCACGTCTATCCGCGGAGAATGCAGGGGTAATGTGGCGTCGCTCAGCGGAACCCCACTGCTGCAGCCCTCGGCGACGACACTCGTCAAGTGGTTGGCGTAGCGCATCGGTCGCCGAACATACCCATCGTGCAGGCCGTCGCAAAGCGACAGCGCACCGTGGCGGCCTATCTTGCTGGCGTCAACAGCCGTTTAGCCGATGTGGTGAAATGCGCCACATGGACGGCGGCGGCCGGTACACGCCGCGCTGAATTGCCCGCTGAAAACACGGACGGCGCGCGTAGTTTTAGCAGCATGGACTTGCCGCGGGCTTGGCCTCCCGAGCCGAAAGCACATCCGCGGGTGACTTTGACCAACGCCGACAAGGTGCTCTATCCCGCCACCGGAACCACCAAAGCCGAGGTCTTCGCGTACTACACCGCGATCGCCGAGGTGATGGTCCCGCACATTGCGCGGCGCCCGGCCACCCGCAAGCGCTGGCCCAACGGCGTCGAAGAAAGCTCGTTTTTCGAAAAGCAGCTGGCGTCGTCGGCGCCGGACTGGCTGCCGCGCGCCAGCGTGACGCACCGGTCGGGAACCACGACGTATCCGATCATCGAGAGCACCACCGGGCTGGCGTGGATCGCGCAGCAGGCAGCGCTGGAGGTGCACGTGCCGCAATGGCGGTTCGTCGCCGAGTGGACACGCAAAGGTGAGCAGTTAAACCCAGGCCCGGCAACACGATTGGTGTTCGACCTGGACCCCGGCGAGGGCGTGACGATGGCCCAGCTTGCCGAGGTGGCCCGTGCCGTGCGCGAGCTGATCACCGACATCGGGCTGACCACCTTTCCGCTGACCAGCGGCAGCAAGGGACTGCACCTCTACGCGCCGATGGATGAGCCGGTGAGCAGCAGGGGCGCGTCGGTGTTGGCGAAACGTGTTGCGCAGCAACTGGAGAAGACGATGCCCAAGCTGGTCACGTCGACGATGACGAAGAGCCTGCGGGCCGGGAAGGTGTTCTTGGACTGGAGCCAGAACAACGCCGCGAAGACCACGATCGCGCCGTACTCGCTGCGCGGCCGGGAGCATCCGACGGTCGCTGCGCCGCGCAGCTGGGAGGAGCTCGACGACCCCGATTCGCTGCGTCAGCTGCGCTACGACGAGGTGCTGGCCCGAGTGGGTCGCGACGGCGATCTGCTGGCGGCGCTGGACGCCGATCTGCCCGGCGCGGACCGGCTGACCAAATACCGCAGCATGCGAGACGCGTCGAAGACCCCGGAACCGGTGCCAGCGGCCAAACCCGTTACCGGGCATAACAATACGTTCGTCATCCAGGAGCATCACGCGCGACGGCTGCACTACGACTTCCGGCTGGAGCGCGACGGGGTGCTGGTGTCGTGGGCGGTGCCGAAGAACCTGCCCGAGACGTCGTCGGTCAACCACCTGGCCGTGCACACCGAAGATCACCCGCTGGAATACGGCACGTTCGAAGGCAATATCCCCAGGGGCGAGTACGGCGCGGGCAAGGTAATCATCTGGGACTCCGGCACATACGACACCGAAAAGTTCAACGACTCCGGCGAAAAAGGGGAGGTCATAGTCAACCTGCATGGCAGCCGGATTTCCGGGCGCTATGCCCTGATCCAAACCAACGGCGATCAATGGCTGGCGCACCGGATGAAGGACCAGAACTCGTTCGACTTCGACTCGCTGGCACCGATGTTCGCGACCCACGGCTCGGTGGCGAAGCTGAAGGCCAGTCAGTGGGCGTTCGAAGGCAAATGGGACGGCTACCGGCTGCTCGTCGACGCCGATCACGGTGAGGTACGACTGAGGTCGCGCAGCGGACGCGACGTCACCAAGGAATACCCTCAATTACGTTCACTGGCCCGAGGTTTGGCTGACCACCATGTGGTAATCGACGGCGAGCTGGTGGCACTCGACAAGTCCGGTGTACCCAGCTTCAACGAGATGCAGAACCGGGTGCGCGCCACCCGCATCGAATTCTGGGCATTCGACTTGCTTTACCTGGACGGCCGCTCGCTACTGCGGGCCCGTTACTCCGACCGCCGCAAGCTGCTTGAAACACTGGCTGCTGCGGGCGATCTCATCGTTCCCGAGCTGCTGCCAGGTGACGGCAGCGAAGCGCTGGAGTACTCCCGTGAGCACGGCTGGGAGGGGGTGGTAGCCAAGCGTCGCGACTCCACATATCAGCCGGGCCGGCGTTCGGCGTCCTGGATCAAGGACAAGCACTGGAACACCCAGGAAGTCGTGATCGGCGGTTGGCGTGCGGGGGAAGGCGGTCGCAGCAGCGGCATCGGGGCGCTGCTGGTCGGCATCCCCAGCGACGGCGGGCTGCGGTTCGCCGGGCGGGTCGGCACCGGCTTCACCGAACGCGACTTGGCCAGCCTCAAGGCCACTTTGGCGCCGCTGCACACCGACAAATCTCCGTTCGACGCCCCGCTTCCCGCGCCCGACACCAAGCGGGTTACCTTCGTCGAACCGGTTCTGGTCGGCGAGGTGCGCTACAGCGAATGGACCCCGGATAACCGTTTACGACAACCGAGTTGGCGGGGACTGCGGCCGGACAAGAAACCGAGTGAGGTGATGCGCGAATGAAATGGGTGACGTATCAAGGCCCGGACGGCGGTGAGCGCACCGGCGTGTTGTCCGGCGACCTGATCCACCCCATGCCGCCCGGCGTGACGCTGCTCGAGTTGATCGGCCGAGGCGCCGACGGGCTACGCGAGGCCGGCGAGCAGGCAATGGCTTCCGAGCCGGTTGCTCTGGCCGATGTGCGGTTGCGCGCGCCCATCCCTCGCCCGCCGTCGATCCGGGACTCGCTGTGCTTCTTGGATCACATGCGCAACTGCCAGGCCGCACTCGGTGCCGGACGGGTACTGGCTGACACCTGGTACCGCATACCGGCGTTCTACTTCGCCTGCCCGGCAACCGTGCTCGGCCCCTACGACGACGCGCCGACGGCTCCCGGAAGTGCTTGGCAGGACTTCGAATTGGAGATCGCCGCGGTTATCGGTATCGAGGGCAGGGACCTCACGGTGCAGGAAGCCGAACGAGCCATCATCGGCTACATGATCTTCAACGACTGGTCCGCGCGCGACCTGCAGCAGCTGGAGGGCCAGTTGGCGATCGGGCAAGCCAAGGGCAAAGACAGCGGAGTCACGTTGGGCCCCTACTTGGTTACGCCGGATGAGCTCGAGGGCTACCGGCGCGACGGCAAGCTCGACCTTCGAGTGCGCGCTCTGGTGAACGACGCGGTGATCGGTACCGGGTCCACCGCGCAGATGGACTGGACCTTCGGCGAAGTCATTTCCTACGCCTCACGCGGGGTGACGCTGCTGCCCGGCGACGTCATCGGCTCCGGCACGGTGCCCACCTGCACACTCGTCGAACACCTGAGTCTTACTGCGCTGGAATCATTTCCGGGCTGGTTGCACGACGGCGACGTGGTCACCCTGCAGGTGCAGGGGTTGGGCGAGACCCGCCAAACCGTCCGCGCCAGTCGCGCGCCACACCCGCTTGCGCCGCGCCCCAACCCCGATGCCCCAGCCACCCCGCGTCGGGTCAATCGCGCGCCGGCGCGGGTGCCTTATACGCGGGGGCTGCACGAGGTGGGTGACCGGGTGTGGGCGTGGACATTGCCGGATGGGGGCTATGGCTGGAGCAACGCCGGGCTGGTCGCCGGGGAGGGCGCTTCGCTGCTTGTCGACACCCTTTTCGACCTGACGCTGACCCGCGAGATGCTGACCGCGATGAAGCCCATCACCGATGGCGCACCCATTACCGACGCGGTGATCACCCACTCCAATGGCGATCACACCCACGGCAACCAGGTGCTGGACTCGTCGGTGCGAATCATTGCCGCCAAGGGCACCGCCGAGGAGATCGCACATGGCATGCCGCCGGAGATGCTGGTGATGACGCAGACCGCCAACCTCGGTCCCGTCGCAACTCCGTATTCACGAGAACGCTTCGGGCACTTCGACTTCAGCGGCATCAAGGTGCGCAACGCCGATTTGACGTTCGATCGCGAGCTCAGCGTTGAAGTCGGCGGTCGGCAGGTCAAGGTGCTGAACCTGGGTCCGGCCCACACCGCCGCCGACTCGGTGGTGCACGTACCCGACGCCGGCGTGCTGTTCGGCGGTGACCTGTTGTTCATCGGCTGCACGCCGATCGTCTGGGCCGGCCCGATCGCCAACTGGATTACGGCCTGCGACACCATGATTGCCCTGGATGCGCCGACGGTGGTGCCCGGCCACGGTCCGGTCACCGACCCGGACGGCATCCGCGCGGTCCGCGGGTATCTCGCTCACGTCTGCGAACAAGCCGAGGCCGCCTACCGCAAAGGCCTGTCGTGGTCGGAGGCCGCCGACGCCATCGACCTCGGCGAGTACGCGACCTGGCTGGACGCCGAGCGCGTCGTCGTCAACGTCTACCAGCGCTACCGTGAGCTCGACCCTGACACGCCGCAACTCGAGGTAATGGCGTTGCTGGTGATGCAGGCGGAGTGGCTGGCCAAGCGATAACCAGCAGTGCGTTGCCGCGAAAGTGCAACTGCCAATGCATTTCCCGAGTAACGGCGTCGACAGTTGCGCTCTCGCAGCGGCTTTTTCTCAGCCGGCAGCTTTGGGATGAGGGCTGGCAATGCAAGGATGGAGCGGATGGGCGAATGGGTCTTTTTCATGCATCCTCCGCGCGACAACTTCATGGCCACCATGACCGAGGCCGAGCGTTCGACGTTTGCCGCTCATGCCGACTGGCTGCGTGCGCTATTGGCCGACGGCATCCTGATCGCGGCAGGGCCGTGCCTGGGCCCAGTCAACACCGGAATCATGATCTTCGAGGCACCCGACGAAGAGGCGGCGCAGAGCATCGTCGCCCAGGAGCCGGTGACCAGCGGCGGGTATATGCGCGGCGAGCTACGGCCGTACTGGCTCGGCACACTGCGCGGACGTGACCAATAGTCAACGCCGACACCGCCGGCGACCGGTGTTCCGCGCGTGCCTCGACTGGACCGAGCGACGCACCCACCTCGGAGGCGCGGCTACGGTGCCGGTATGACTGCTGTCGAACTTGGAACTCTCGAGGATGAGATCGCCCTGATCACCTTGAACCGCCCGCGGCGCCTGAACGCCATCGACGGGTCGCTGATCGATGCGATGGACGATTGCTTGGACGCGCTCGGCTCGGGCGAATACCGCGTCGCGATCCTGACGGGCGCCGGCCGCGGATTTTGCGCCGGCGCAGACCTGTCCGGCACCGGCGAGGCCTGGACCAAACCGAAGCCCACCAGCCCGCCGTTCAAGGCCAGTTATGACGCTCAGGTGCGCCTGGCCGAACAGTACATCCGGCTCTACGAGCTACCCATCCCGGTGATCGCCGCGGTGAACGGCGTTGCCGTCGGTGGGGGGCTCGCCTTCGCCTTGCACTGCGATATCCGGATCGCTTCGGAGGCCGCGCGGTTCGGCTCGGTGTTCATCAAGGCGGGATTTTCGTCGATGGACATGGGCACCAGTTATCTGCTGCCGAAGATCGTCGGAGCCGGCGTGGCGCGCGAACTGATGCTGACCGGTCGCATCATCGACGCAGCCGAGGCCTATCGCATCAAGCTGGTGCATGAGGTGGTCGCGCCGGACCATCTGATCACCGCGTCATTGAACATGGCGCGGTCGATCGCGGAAAACAACGCATTTGGGGTGTGGCAAACCAAGATTGGGCTCAATACCGCACTCGATGCGCCCAGCTTGCGGCACGCCATCGAGATCGAGAACCGCACGCAGATGCTTACCGGCTTCACGAACAATCCGGCCGAAGCCGCCAGGGCGCACCAAGAAAAGCGGTCGCCCAAATGGGATCGGCTCTAAACACTGCGTGCGCCCACGGAGCCGCAGCAGTCACATCAGCCACACCAGTCCCTGCAAGGGTCGACCAGTGATTCTGTAAGTCGCTATCGCCCGTGATATCGACTTGCTGACCGCAATATGCCGCAGTTTCCTGGTACTCAAGTGGCAGGTGTGACGAGTCGCGAGCGAGGTTTGGGACTGTGGGGGCCCCTGCGCCCGACTTGGACTGCGCGGCAACCGCCGCCTTAGACCTTCGAGATCACCTTTTCGGCGTAGCGCTCCAGGTGACGGATCTTCTTTTCCAGTGGTTCGGTGTCGGGCCCCTTGATGTAGGGGTACCGGAAGCCGACGATGGCGTCGGTGACGCCCTTGTCTTCGAGTCGTTTGATGCCGTCCACCGTGTAGGCGTCCATCGAGATGACGTGGATCTCGAACGGTCCGGTCTTGTCCTCTTCCTCGCGGTATTTCTTGACTTTCGCGATGAGCCGGTCGAGTTCCTCGGGGGTGCTGCCGCCGCCGTGCATCCAGCCATCCAATCGAGCTGCGCGCCGTAGCGCAGCATCGGCATGACCGCCGACCAGGATCGGGATCGGCTGGGTGGGCGCGGGGCTCATCTTCGTCTTCGGGATGTCGTAGAACTCGCCGTGAAACTCGAAGTATTCGCCGGTGGTCAGGCCCTGCACTATCGCAATGCACTCGTCCATCCGCTTCCCGCGGTTCTCGAAGGGAATGCCCAGCAGTTCGTAGTCCTCCGGCCACGGGCTGGTCCCGACGCCGAGCCCCAGGCGATTGCCGGTCAGCGCGGCCAGTGAACTCGCCTGCTTGGCGGTCAGCGCTGGATGCCGGACCGGCAGTTTGAGGACGAAGGAGTTGAACCGCAGCGTTGTCGTCACCGCGCCCAGCGCGGCCATCAACACAAACGCCTCGATGATCTCCTTGCCGTCCAGGAATTCCCGGCTGCCATCGGGCGTATACGGGTATTTGGAGTCGGACTCGAAGGGGTAGGCGAGGCTGTCGGCGATCGTCATGCTGTGGTACCCGGCGTCTTCCGCGGCCTTGGCCAGTGGAATGTAGAACGAAGGGTCAGTCAATGACTCCGCAAAGCTGAACCGCACGATGATCACCTTCCGCGAACGGGCATTAGCACGACAGTAGAACGTGTTCTAATTCGGCCCGCGACTGGGTGCTGCTAGAGCTGGTTATCCGGACCGATGATCGCCCACACCGTCTTGCCCGACGCGGTGGGTGTACTGCCCCAATCCCGCGACAACGCCCCGACGATCGCCAGGCCCGATACGTCGATCCCCTTCGCCGGCGACTCCAGCCGCATCGCGGGCGTCGAACTGGTGTCCGATACGGCGATGGTCGCGGAGCGGCCGTCGCACTCGATGATCATCAGCGGTTGACTATCGGTGTGTTCCAGCACGTTCTCGATGAACACGTTGACCACCACCAGGGCGACCGGGATGAGCCCGGGCTGCGACCAGGCGGTGAACCACTCGCGGACCAGCTGACGCGACTCCCGAAGGCTGCTCAGGTGGGCGGGCAACTCCGCTTTGGCCCGGTGAACCTTGGTGCGCGCGAGTCGGGCGACGGCCTTCAGCGCCGTCTTGTCGGTGGCGAACACCGGCAGCAACCGGGCCACCCCGCTGCGTTCGATCACCTCACGGCTGGTGCGGTTCGCGCAGACCAGCAGCACCGGAATATCGGGTCTGCGGTCGTTCTGCCAGCGTGCGCTCATCAGCGTCGACCACGCGGACTCCTCCGGTGCTCGAAGCGCGGTGACGTCGACAATCACCGCTGACGGCCCTTGGCGGATCGCCTTGAAGATGCTGTCCAGCAACGCCGCTGAATTGGCGGTGTCCAACACACCGTCGACGGTCAGCACGACCGCCGACTCCTCGGTTCGGGACACCACGGCCAACGAGTTGGCCGAACCTGCGATCGCGCTCACCGCACCCACCCGTCCCGTTCCATCTGGCGCTCCTTGAATTGCGACCTGGTCGAATGCCGACGAATGCCGCCTCTCGGCGGCACAAAACTTCTGATGTCTCCTAAACCATCGTCGACGTGCGAGCCGGTTGACAGCACGGCCCTGGGCGTGAACACCTTGCTAACGCCGAACATGTCGATCTCGTCGTGTCTGGCCCTCCGCTGCGCGCAACACTAACGTCAATTACCCACTTGGGCTGTGTGGGAACCTCGAGGGTCAGCCTATCCGCATTCCCCGGATGTCGACAGCTAAGAAATCCGTCGTGTCTCAAGCTCGGCTCAGCTGGTACGGAGGCGCGCCTACCCCAGCGATCGAGTGGGTGCCCCACGGTGTCTGCTCGACGATGCGTGCCGGGACGCTGCGTTCGCCGACGGTCAACGTCACGCCCCGGGTCTGTTTGAGCGCGTCGTCGGGGAGCGAACTGAATACCGTGCCCTGCCAGTGGTAGCGCCCGTCGATGGGATCGAGACGGCCCCGCAGCCGAACCCGCACCGGGTGGACGACGCCGGCAATGGTCAGCGTCGCGTCGCCGTCGTAGGTCCCGTCGTCGTCGGCCGGCCCGGCGGTCACGTCGAACGCCTTGGCCGCCCGATAGGGGCGGTCCGGTCCCAGATGCGCGCGTTCGTTGAAGACCTGCTGGCTGCTGCGTAGCACCTCGATGCGGGTGCGGCCGTCGCGGTGCAACAGTTCCACGCATTGCGCGACGAAGCGGGTCTGCATGTCGACATCGGGTCCGGTGATGAAGAAGTAGTTGGGAAAACCGCGGACGGCGACCCCCAGGTATGGCTCCATGCCGTCGTACCAGGTCTGTCGGATGGTCGCGCCACCGGCGCCGACCAGCGCCTCGTCGGGCAGCCATGCGGGAACCTGAAAGCCGGTGCCATAGACGATGGCGTCGACGCGGTGCTCGACGCCATCGCGGGTGCGGATGCCGGTGGGCGTCAGCGTGTCGATCGGCGAATCGATCACCGAAGGTCCCTGACTACCCCCGGTGTGGGCGCGTAGCCAGCGCAGGGCCGGGACGGTGCGCAGCGGGATCCAGGGCGACATGTGCGTGACCACCCAGCGCGGGGCGTGTGCGAACACGGTGACCGATGCCGTGGGGTCGGCCTTGAGCCGGCCGATGTGGTAGCCGGCGCTGGCATCCGTGCCCACCATCGCGATGCGTTTGCCCACCGGATCGAAATCGGCGCCCCAGGCCGCTGCGTGGAATGATTCCCCGCGAAAGTCGTTGCACCCGTTAAGCTTTGGTACCCACGGGACAAACGGCGGACGGTGTGCGGCGATCACCACCCGACTCCGGAACGTCGCACCGGCACTGGTCCGCAACGTCCAGGTGTCGGTGTCGTCGTCGAACACCGCGCCGACGACCTCGCAGCCGGGCCTCAACCTGCCGGCCGTCCAATCGTCCCCGGTGGGTGCCTTGTCCAAGATCAGGAAGTCGGTGATACCGGCGGCCAGCAGCTGGTTTGCTGCCGCCCGGCCGGCGGACCCGGCACCGACGACGACCGCCGTGGCCGTCACAGAAAGTTGGTCCGCTTCCAACCGAAGCGGGCGATCGGACCGAGCAGCCCCACCTCGGCCAAGAACGCGGCCAGCGGGGCGAACCCGGCCTTGTGCACCTCGTGCCGGTGGGGGCTGCTGCGCGCGAGCTTGCGTGCCCGCGCCGGATCCAGACCCACTCGCGCGTACGGGATCGGGTTGTTGAACAGGTAGCGGAAGAAGTAGCCGCCCAGCCCGTTGAAGTTGGCCATCCACCATCTGTTGAGCCGAGGCATGGTCTGCACTCGCTTGCGCGCGCCGTCGCGGGCGAACTGGATGTGCCGGGCTTCCTCGGTGACGTGGATGCGCATCAGGCGCTGGATCATCGGCTGCAGTTCCGGGTCGTCCATCATCTGGCGCTGCAGCGAGTCGAAGATCTCCTCGCCGATCAGGGCGGCCACCCACAACATCGAGCCGCGCTGGAACACCAGCGGCAGGAGGTTGATGATCATCCGATGGAACCGCCGCGGCTGTACCGGCTTGGCGCCCATGCGCTCGATCGCCTTGCCGAACATCACCATGTGGCGGGTCTCGTCGCCCAGCTCGGTCAGCTTGTAATGGACCGTCTTGGAGGTGGGGTCCTCGTGCAGGATGGTGCGCAGCAAGGACTGGTTGAGCATGTTCTCGAACCAGATACCGGCCGAGAGCGTGTTGACCATTTCCTGACGAGACAGCTCGATCTGCTGCTCGCGGGTCATCTCGTCCCACATCGGGGTGCCGTAGAGGGACACCAGCCGGGGTGGCAGGAAGAACTTGTCCGGGTCCAGCGGCGCATCCCAGTCGATATCGACGACCGGCTCGTATGACTTCTTGACCGAGCCCTTGAGCAGACGCTCGGAGAACTCTTCGCGGCTCGGCCCGTCCGGTTTGACCGCAGTGGTCATCGTTAATGTCCCTTCGGTGCTTTTGGGCTGTCGGGAAATCAATCGATAGTCAATACGCATGGTATCCGGTACCAGAGGTATCGGCTAGAGGTTTGGCCGCATCGATTCGAATACGCTTGCCGGGTGAGCCGACGTATTCACGTCATCGGCATCGGCGTGGGGGACCCCGACTTCCTGACCGTCCAGGCCATCGAGGCGCTCAACGACACGCAGGTCTTCTTTGCGATGGACAAGGGCGAAACCAAAAGCGATCTGCTGACGCTGCGCCGGCAGATCTGCGCGCGGTTCATCCGCGAGCCGGGCTATCGATTTGTCACGCTCTCCGACCCGTCCCGCGCGGCGGATACCGACTACCGCCAGGCGGTGTCAGATTGGCATGCGGCGCGAGCCCGGGTTTGGGCGTCGGCGATTGCCGCCGAACTGGGCCCGGACGGCGTGGGGGCCTTCCTGGCCTGGGGTGACCCGTCCCTGTACGACAGCACGCTACGCATCCTGGACGCCGTCGCCGCGGAGACCGACATCGACTATGACGTCATTCCCGGCATCACGGCGGTCCAGGCCCTGACGGCCCGGCACCGCATCCCGCTCAACGAGGTTGGCGAACCGGTGCTGATCACCACGGGCAGGGCGCTGCGCGCGCACGGACTGTCGGGCTCGGCGGTGGTGATGCTCGACGCCGACTGCTCCTTTCAGGTTTGCCCGGCCGACACTTTGATCTGGTGGGGCGCGTATTTGGGCACCGCCGACGAGTTGCTGGTGGCGGGGCGTGTGGGCGACGTCGGCGCGCGTATCCAGGCCCTGCGTGCCGATGCCCGCGCGCGGCACGGCTGGATCATGGACACCTATCTGCTCAGGGCGCCGTGACAGATGGACACGTCGCTGCGGCAATCGGCAGACTGGTCGCGTGCCCGAACTCCCCGAGATCGAAGCGCTGGTTGACCATTTGCGGCGCCACGCGGTCGGTCTGACCGTCGGCCGCGTCGATGTCGCCGCGCTGTCGGTGCTGAAGACCTTCAACCCGCCGATCACCGCGCTGCACGGCCAGACCGTCGAGGGAGCCCAGCGCTGGGGCAAGTATTTGGGCCTGCGCGCGGGCGAACTGTTTCTGATCGCGCACTTGTCGCGGGCAGGCTGGCTGCGCTGGTCGGAGCAGCTGGCCGCCGCGCCGTTGCGGCCGGGCAAAGGACCGATCGGGCTGCGCGTCCACCTGGGCACCCCGGGAAGCGCACCGGGTTTCGACCTCACCGAGGCCGGCACCCAGAAGCGGCTGGCGGTGTGGCTGGTCGAGGAACCGAAGCAGGTGCCGGGCATCGCCGCGCTGGGCCCGGACGCGCTGGAGCTCAGCCCCGACGACCTGGCCCGGCTGATGGCCAGCAACACCGGCCGCATCAAAACCGTCATCACCGACCAGAAGGTGATAGCCGGCATCGGCAACGCCTACAGCGACGAAATCCTGCACGTCGCCAAGATCTCGCCGTTCGCGACGGCCGCGAAGCTCACCGACGAACAGCTCACCACCCTGCACGACGCGATGGTGTCGGTGCTGACGGACGCGGTGAGCCGCTCCGTCGGCCAGGGCGCCGCCATGCTCAAAGGCGAGAAGCGCTCAGGACTGCGGGTGCACGCCCGCACCGGATTGCCGTGTCCGGTGTGCGGAGACACCGTCCGTGAAGTGTCGTTCGCGGACAAGTCTTTTCAGTACTGCCCGACCTGCCAGACCGGCGGCAAGGTGCTCGCCGACCGGCGCATGTCGCGGCTGCTGAAGTAGCCGATATGCTGCCCGGGTGACTCGCCAGAAGATCCTCATCACCGGGGCCAGTTCCGGCCTGGGCGCCGGAATGGCGCGTGCCTTCGCCGCCCAGGGTCGCGACCTGGCGTTGTGCGCCCGTCGCACCGACCGGCTCGACGAGCTGAAAACCGAACTGTCCCAGCAATATCCGCAAATCAAGATCGCGGTCGCCGCCCTGGACGTCAACGACCACGAGCAAGTGCCCAAGGTATTCGCCGAGCTGGCCGACGAGTTGGGCGGCATCGACCGCATCATCGTCAACGCCGGCATCGGCAAGGGCGCCAAGCTGGGCTCCGGCAAGCTGTGGGCGAACAAGGCGACCATCGAAACCAACTTGGTGGCGGCGCTCGTCCAGATCGAGACCGCGCTGGAGATGTTCCACAAAAGCGGGTCGGGCCATCTGGTGCTCATCTCCTCGGTGCTCGGCAACAAGGGTGTGCCGGGTGTCAAGGCCGCCTACGCGGCGAGCAAGGCCGGCGTGCGGTCGCTCGGCGAATCGCTGCGCGCCGAGTACGCCAAGGGTCCCATCAAGGTCTCGGTGATGGAGCCCGGCTACATCGAGTCGGAGATGACGGCCAAGTCGGGCAGCACAATGTTGATGGTGGACAACGAGACTGGCGTCAAAGCACTCGTCGGCGCGATCGAGCGCGAGCCCGGCCGAGCCGCTGTGCCGTGGTGGCCCTGGGCGCCGCTGGTGCAGCTGATGCGAGTGCTGCCGCCGCCTTTGACCAAGCGCTTCGCCTGACGCTTTTCCGTGCGCGAGGGTGCGCAAATGTACGTGATATGTCGAGTAAGTGCGTGCATTTGCGCACCCTCGCGCTACTAACTCAGTGCGGTACTGGTGTGTAATGCGCTGCGTCGGTGGTGAATTCGGGCCTGCCGTAGGTCGCCAGCCGTAGCTTGAGCAACCCGATCACGTATGCGTCGGTGATGTCCCGCAGCACGGGGATACGGCTGGCATGGCTGACGGCGGTGAAACGCCCGATGATGAACGGCGCGGTCAGGGCGACGAGCAGGAGATCCGTTGGGCCGAGTGAGACGCCCATGGCCTCGGCGATGTCGCGATCACCTCCGCAGAACGTGCGGACGAACGTCAGCTTGCTGAAACTCTTCTCGACCGCTTCCGCGCAACGGTCGAACAGAGTGGTGTCCGGGCGCAGATACGCCGCCATCGTCCCGCGGACGAGTTCGCGGCAGATGTCGTCGAATCCGTCACGGAGCAACGCCGAACGAGCATGCATGACGTGCATGATGTCGGCGGGTTCTGAGGGCAGCAGTTCCGGTGGCAGGCCGAGGAGAAAACAGCGATACCTGGCGAATTCGACGACGGCGCGTTCCTCTTTGGTGAACTTCGTCCGGCCTTGTTGACGAGCCTTGCGGGCCAACAGGTACTGCCCGATCATCCCGGCGGGCATCTGGTCGACCTGCGGCACCGGCATGCCGTAGACCGAGACGTCCCATTTGCCGGACTTTTTCAGGGCGTTGTAGCGGACCATCGAGTGCATCAGGCGGACCATGGCGGCGGCTTCGAAGCCGGGGCCGTACCTGTCCAGCGCACCGGGCAGGGTGGTGACGGCGAAGAAACTGGCCGTCTCGTTGACCCGCCGGGCTGCGCGTTTGCCCGAGAGTGCGCCGGTCAGCGCCATCGGGAGCGCGGCGTAGGTGTTGGTGAAGGTCGCGATGAACGCTCCGCGGGTAATGAATGGGGCCAGTAGCGCCGCGGGGATGCGCTCTTGCCGAGCGCCTTCGCGGACCAGGTCGAAGTCGATCCACTCGGGGGTGTCCTCCATTGCGGCGATGAACGACACCAGCTCGTCCGGCGCCTCAGGTACCGCCTCGATGCCCTCCCGGCAGGCGCGCTTCAGCATGTCGATCAGCTGCGTGACGCTGTGCGTATTCATCAGTGCCGCATAGGGATCGGCGACGACGTCGCCGAGCAGGGTGGCCGTGCTGATCAGTTCCATTACGCGGTCGTCGGCCAGGATCGGCGCGCGATCGGCTACCCAGGCGGGCAGTGCGGAGTCGACGTCGGGTTCGGTGGCCAGGCGATCCGGCTGCTGGTCGAAATCAAAGTCGCCGTACAGGTCGGGCTGCAAATCGCGCTGGCTTCGGACGCGTTCGGCGAGTTCGGGGTAGTACGCGACCATCACAACCTCCGGCTAACTAACACTTAGTGAGTAATACTCACAAGGTGTTAGTTATGCTGTCAAGCGTGGAACGCCCCAGGCGGCGCATGACCGCCGAGCAGCGACGCGAGCAGATTCTCGACGTCACGCACGCGATCGTCGACGCCGAGGGATTCCACGCGGCAACACCGAACCGCATCGCGGAGGCGGCCGGGATCGACCGCTCGTTGATCTATCAGAAGTTCGGCGACCTGGCCGGGCTGTTCGTCGAACTGATCGACCGGGAGGCGGCGCGGGCCGGCGCGCAGTTCGCCGAGGCGATCTCAGGATTGGACGCGGTCGACGACGACCAGACTCTCATCCACGCGTTCGACGGGGTGCTGGCCGCGGTCGACGCCTACCCGGCAACGTGGCGGCTCTTCTTGTTTCCGCCACAGGGCGCTCCGCCTGAGTTGTATGCTCGCCTGGCTAAATCCCAGGCCGTGGTGAATGCGTTTTTCGTCCGGGAACTGCTGCGCCACAATCCCGCGCTGCACGAGCCGGAATACACCGCACGCATCCTGCACGCGGCCGGTCGCGAATTGCTGCAGCTTCATCTCAGTGATCCGCAAACCGCGACCCAGGAACGACTGCGCACCTTTGTGCGCCGACTCGGCTCCGAGCTCGCTGGACCAGCAATCGTCCGGTGAGCGTCCGCATTTGTACGCGATATGCCAAGTGAGCGTGTGCATTTGCGGACGCTCGCGGCGGGAAGTCAACCCGCGCGGCCTCTTTCGGCTCGATAACGACGGACCAGCGCGTCGGTCGAGCTGTCCGATTGCTTTCCGGGTGACCCGTCGCCGGTGAGCACCGGAAGCAGCGCCTTGGCCTGCGTCTTGCCCAGCTCCACACCCCACTGGTCGAACGAATCGATGCCCCAGATCACGCCCTCGGTGAACACCTGATGCTCGTAGAGCGCAATCAGCTGGCCCAGCACCGACGGCGTAAGCCGGTTTGCCAGGATCGAGGTCGACGGCCGGTTTCCGGGCATCACCTTGTGCGGCACCACGTCTTCCGGAGTGCCCTCGGCGGCAATCTCTTCGGCGGTTTTGCCGAACGCCAGCACCTGGGTCTGGGCGAAGAAGTTGCTCATCAACAGGTCGTGCATGCTGCCGGTGCCCTCGACCGTGGGAAGGTCGTCGAGCGGCTGGCTGAAGCCGATGAAATCGGCCGGCACCAACCGGGTGCCCTGATGCAGCAACTGGTAGAAGGCGTGCTGGCC
Source organism: Mycobacterium sp. NGS66 (assembly GCF_059812225.1). Taxonomy (NCBI): domain Bacteria; kingdom Bacillati; phylum Actinomycetota; class Actinomycetes; order Mycobacteriales; family Mycobacteriaceae; genus Mycobacterium; species Mycobacterium sp. NGS66. The sequence goes on from NZ_JCALCG010000020.1 coordinate 34,834, forward strand.
GTTGGTTCCCGGTTCGCCCCAGAAGATTTCACCGGTGTCGGTGCTCACCGGTTTGCCGTCGGCTCGCGTCGACTTGCCGTTGGACTCCATGGTCAGCTGCTGCAAATAGGCGGCGAACCGCGCCAAGTCGTTGGAGTAGGGCAGTACGGCGCGTGACTGCGCGTCGAAGAAGTTGGAGTACCACAGGCCGATAAGACCAAGCAGCACAGGGGCATTCGACTCCAACGAGGCGGTGCGGAAGTGCTCGTCGACAATGTGGAACCCGGACAGGAAATCGGCGAACGCCTCTCGTCCGATGACGGCCATCAGCGACAGTCCGATCGCCGAGTCGACCGAATACCGGCCGCCCACCCAATCCCAGAAGCCGAACATGTTGTCGGTGTTGATGCCGAAGTCGTCGACCAGGCGCTTGTTGGTGGACACTGCGACGAAGTGGTGGGACACCGCGGCGTCGCCGAGCGCGTCGGTCAGCCAGCGCCGCGCCGCGGTGGCGTTGGTGATCGTCTCCAGGGTGGAGAAGGTCTTGGAAGCCACAACGAAAAGTGTTGTGGCAGGGTCCAAGTCGGCCAGCTCCGCGATCAGGTCGGCGGGGTCGACGTTGGAGACGAACCGGGCCGAAATCCCCGCGTCGGCGTAGTGGCGCAGCGCTTGATAGGCCATCACCGGTCCCAGGTCGGACCCGCCGATCCCGATGTTGACGACGGTGCTGATGCGCTTTCCGGTTGCTCCGGTCCACTCGCCGCTGCGCAACCGGTCGGTGAAGTCACCCATCGCATCCAGTACCGCATGCACATCCTCGACGACGTTCTGGCCGTCGACCACCAGCTCGGCGTCGCGAGGCAGCCGCAGGGCGGTGTGCAAGACTGCGCGGTCCTCCGAGGTGTTGATGTGCACACCGGAGAACATCTCGTCGCGACGCTCTTCGAGGTTGGCTGCGCGCGCCAGATCGACCAGCAGCCGCAGCGTCTCGCGAGTGATGCGGTGTTTGCTGTAGTCGATGTAGAGGTCCCCGACCGTGACGGTGAGCTCGCGCCCGCGGTCGGGATCGTCGGCGAAGAGCTGGCGTAGGTGGGTTTGTCCGATCTGTTGGTGATGCGTGCGCAGGGCCTCCCATGCCGGGGTGGCCGTGATGTCAGGGATTGATTGCACGGTCATGACTCGACCCTAGTGGCCCCGTGCACCCGCTACCCAGTACTCGCTACCGATCAGGCGTGAACTGCGGGGTGCAGCGGCACCACAGCTCAGTGACCGAGCCGGCCGCGACCCAACCGCAACAGCAGCATTGCCAGGTCCTTGCCGTCGGGACCGAGCTCGCTGTAGCGCTCGATGACTTTCATCTCGCGGCTGTGCACAAGCCGGGTGCCGCCGGACGCCATGCGAGCCCTGCCGATTGCCTGGGACACTTCGGCGCGCCGCTTGACCGCGGCGAGGATCTCCGCGTCCAGCCGGTCGATCTCATGGCGCAACTCTTCGATGTCGACCTCGGAGGCCTGGATTGTCTCTGCGTTCATCTCTGCTGACTCCGCGCTTTCATGTTGTGGGGGTTCTGGTCTCATTCGGTTTCAGGCCTCACACAAGAAACGAGCCCCGAATCCGATGCGGACCACGGGGCCGTGCGAAATGCAGCTAAACCCAGGGCACCGCTGGTCGGTACCCATAAAAAAATCGGGGCTGCAGGTGGAGCACCAATCGAGTGTGCCATCAACGGCCGCACCGGCGCAAAGATGTCCCCCGGCGGCGGTAAGTTTGGAGCGACATGAGTGTGCACGCAACCGCCCCCCAAACTCCCCGGGAATTGGCGCCCCCGGAATTGGCACCCCCGGAATTGGATGGACTGCTCGAAGGTCTCAATCCGCAACAGCGCCAGGCGGTGGTGCATGAGGGTTCGCCCCTGCTGATCGTCGCGGGCGCGGGCTCGGGGAAGACGGCGGTGTTGACGCGGCGCATCGCGTACCTGATCGCGGCCCGCGGTGTGGGGGTGGGCCAGATCCTGGCGATCACCTTCACCAACAAGGCCGCCGCCGAGATGCGCGACCGGGTGGTCCGGCTGGTCGGTGACCGGGCCCGGTACATGTGGGTGTCCACCTTTCACTCGACATGCGTGCGGATCTTGCGCAACCAGGCGTCGTTGATCGAGGGCCTGAAATCGAACTTCTCGATCTATGACGCCGACGATTCGCGGCGTCTGCTGCAGATGATCGGCCGCGACATGGGTTTGGACATCAAGCGGTATTCGCCGCGGCTGCTGGCCAACGCGATCTCCAACCTGAAGAACGAATTGATCGACCCGTATCGGGCGGTTTCGGCATTGACCGACGACTCCGACGAGCTGGCCCGCACCGTCGCGTCGGTCTACGGCGAATACCAGCGGCGGCTGCGGGCGGCCAACGCGCTGGACTTCGACGATCTCATCGGCGAAACCGTCGCGGTGTTACAGACCTTCCCGCAGATCGCCCAGTACTACCGGCGGAGATTCCGGCATGTGCTGGTCGACGAGTATCAGGACACCAACCACGCGCAGTACGTGCTGGTGCGTGAATTGGTAGGCCGTGGTTCTGACGACTCCGACGCGGTGCCGCCGGCGGAGTTGTGCGTGGTAGGCGACGCCGACCAGTCGATCTATGCGTTCCGGGGCGCCACAATTCGCAACATCGAAGACTTCGAGCGCGACTACCCGGACGCCAGAACCATTCTGCTGGAACAGAATTACCGCTCCACGCAGAACATCCTGTCGGCGGCCAACTCGGTGATCGCCCGCAACGCCGGGCGCCGCGAGAAGCGGCTGTGGACCGACGCCGGTGACGGGGAACTGATCGTCGGCTACGTCGCCGACAACGAGCACGACGAGGCGAGATTCGTCGCCCAGGAAATCGACGCGCTGGTTGAGCTCGGCGAGATCACCTACAACGACGTCGCCGTCTTCTACCGCACCAACAACTCGTCGCGGTCGCTGGAAGAGGTGTTCATCCGCTCCGGGATTCCCTACAAAGTCGTTGGCGGAGTGCGGTTTTACGAACGCAAGGAGATCCGCGACATCGTCGCCTATCTGCGGGTGCTGGACAACCCCGGCGACGCGGTGAGCATGCGGCGCATCCTCAATACCCCCCGCCGCGGCATCGGTGACCGCGCCGAAGCCTGTGTGGCGGTGTACGCCGAGAACACCGGCGCCACATTCGCCGACGCGCTGGTGGCCGCGGCCGAAGGCAAGGTCCCGATGCTCAACAGCCGAGCGGAGAAGGCCATCGCCGGCTTCGTCGAAATGCTCGACGAACTGCGCGGCCGCCTGGATGACGATCTCGGCGAACTGGTGGAGTCGGTGCTGGAACGCAGCGGCTACCGTCGGGAATTGGAGTCGTCCAGCGACCCGCAGGAGCTGGCGCGGCTGGACAACCTCAACGAACTCGTCAGTGTCGCACACGAATTCAGCATCGACCTGGCGAACGCCGCCGCGCTGGAAGCCGAGCGTCCACCCGAGGACGAGGATGTGCCCGATACCGGTGTGCTGGCCGCGTTTCTGGAACGGGTCTCGCTGGTCGCCGACAGCGACGAGATCCCCGAGCACAATGCCGGCGTGGTGACGCTGATGACCCTGCATACCGCCAAGGGCCTGGAGTTCCCGGTGGTCTTCGTCACCGGCTGGGAGGACGGGATGTTCCCCCACATACGGGCGCTGGACGACCCGATCGAACTGTCCGAGGAACGACGGCTTGCTTACGTCGGCATTACCCGCGCGCGGCAACGACTGTATTTGAGCCGGGCGATCGTCCGGTCATCGTGGGGACAGCCGATGCTCAACCCGGAGTCGCGGTTTCTGCGGGAGATCCCGCAGCACCTGATCGACTGGCGGCGCACCGCGCCAAAGCCGTCGTTCAGCGCGCCGGTAAGCGGCGCGGGCCGGTTCGGCGCCCCGCGGCCGTCCCCGTCACGACCGGCCAGCAAGCGTCCGGTGCTGGTGTTGCAGCCCGGTGACCGGGTGACGCACGACAAATACGGGCTGGGCCGCGTCGAGGAAGTTTCCGGCGTGGGCGAGTCGGCGATGTCGCTGATCGACTTCGGCAGTGCGGGGCGAGTCAAGCTGATGCACAACCACGCCCCGGTCAGCAAGCTCTGACGTCGACTGAGCCGACGCTTTAACCCAGCAGCCAGCGCTTCGTCCGCGGATGCCACGCCAGCACAATGCTGGCCACCGGCAGCACCCAAAGGGTGTAGACGATCCACGCAACGCGTGCGCCGGCGAGAAAGATGCCGCCGTAAGTCAGCAACGCGACCACTCCGCCCGCCGCGATCAGCCACCGCCCGACCGGCCGGTGCAGCAACAGCAGGATCACGCCCGAGATGGTGGCCAACGCAAAGACCAGCGCGAGGAAACCCACCGCGATACAGAACAAGCGGTCGGTCCGCCACCAACCGGCGATCAGGTCGGTAGCCACCACCGAGGCGGCCCACCCACTGACGATGCTGACCGCGCAGGCGGCGATGGTCGTGCCGGCCGTTGGTTCACCGAGCCGAGGGGACACGCGACGCGCGCCCGGATCGACTGGGGGCGGGATCAGGCTCGTCGGCGATTCCGGGATGGTTGGCATCGGGCCGGTAGGCGCGCGCCGGATGATTCGGGCCTTCGATTCAGGCGAAGCAGCGGGCCCGGCCGGTTGCGCGCCTGGGGGTGGGGTATTCGGCGCGGTCACCGGCTCAACCGGCGTAGTTGCCGACGTTGAGTCCGCGCGCGGCCAACCACGGCACCGGGTCGATTCGCTCGGTGCCGCCCAGCTGCACCTCGAAGTGCAGGTGCGGGCCGGTGGAGAAGCCTCGGTTGCCCATGGTGGCGATCTGGTCGCCCGCCATCACCCGGTCGCCGACGTTGACCAGCGTGGTGTTGACGTGGCCGTAGAGGGTGACGGTCCCGTCGGCGTGGCGCAGCTTGACCCACATGCCGTAACCGGCAGTGGGCCCGGCGTCAATGACGACGCCGTCCGCCACGGCGTAGATCGGTGTTCCGATCGAATTGGCTAAATCGATTCCCGCGTGCAGCACACCCCAGCGATACCCGAAATTCGACGTGAAAATCCCCTTTGTCGGCATCACGTAGAGCGGTCGTTGCAGTCGCGCCTCGCGCTGGGCGCGCTCCTGGGCGTACGCCACGCCTTTGGCGAGTTCCAAGTTGTGGGCCGCGGCATTGGCGGCGGGCTGCACGGCGACAACCTGCGCGCCCCGCGCTGCGCTGCCGCCCGACCCTCCGAGCAGCGACGACGCGTTGGCGCTCAGCACGGTCTCGGTCTTGTGGGTGTCGGAATGGGTCAGTGCCGCATGTCCAGCCGCAGCCGCGGCGCCGGCCGCCATCGCCGAGATCATCAGGCGACCCTTGGCCGCGCTGGTCGGCTGCTTGCGGTGCTGCCCACCTCGCTGCGGTATCTCCACGACGGTCAGCTCGTCGGGACGGTAGCGCCGCGGTTCGGCCTCGAACTCCACGACCCGGGGGAGCACGTCCGTGTGCTCTAGCGGGGACGCCAACCGCAGCGGAGTCAGGTTGTCGGTGTCATGCAGATCATCGAGCTCAGGAGCCCGCAGTACCTGCATCTCGTTGTCGACGGCGAACTCGACTTCCAACTCCAGATCGCCGAGGTCGGTGTCGTAGAGATCGTCGAGGTCGTCGAAGTCGAAACCGTCCAGCGGAAGGATCTCGGTGATTTCGTTGCGGTGAGGGGTCCAGCTTTCGCGGTTGGTGCGTACTGCTCTTCCAGCGACGCGAGAACGTGCGAGTCGGTGCTGCGACAACCTGAAAAGTCCTCGGATCGTGACCTTAACGTTATCTGGACCCTGAGACGGTATCCGCTGACCTACGGGACTGGCAACTCGCGGCCGAGATCACGGGCCGGATTGTGATCTTGATCACGTTTAACCCGCTCAAGTGCCAGATGACCTGTGCCGCTCCGGATTATGCGTGGTCATCCTGCGCGGGATGGGGCCACAAGCGAATCGAGTTCGGTGGGTGGATACAGTTCACCGTGCGTGTTGCCGAGACCGGTGCCGCCTCCCGCTAAGCAGAGACAGTGAGCCCATGGATCTTTTCGAGTACCAAGCGAAAGAGCTGTTCGCCAAGCACAACGTGCCCAGCACTCCTGGCCGGGTGACCGATACCGCCGAAGGCGCCCGTGACATCGCCGCCGAGATCGGCCGGCCGGTGATGGTCAAAGCGCAGGTCAAGATCGGTGGGCGGGGCAAGGCCGGCGGCGTCAAATACGCCGCGACCCCGGAGGAGGCCTACGAGCACGCCAAGAACATCCTGGGCCTGGACATCAAGGGTCACATCGTCAAGAAATTGCTGGTGGCCGAGGCCAGCGACATCGCCGAGGAGTACTACTGCTCCTTCCTGCTGGACCGGGCGAACCGCACCTACCTCGCGATGTGCTCGGTCGAAGGAGGCATGGAGATCGAAGAGGTGGCCGCCACCAAGCCGGGCCGCCTCGCCAAGGTCCCGGTGAACGCCGTCAAGGGGGTCGACATCGCGACCGCTCGCTCCATCGCCGAGCAGGGGCATCTGCCGGCCGAAGTGCTGGACGCCGCCGCGATCACCATCGCCAAGCTGTGGGAGCTGTTCGTCGCCGAGGACGCCACCCTGGTGGAGGTCAACCCCCTGGTCCGCACACCCGACGACCGGATCCTGGCGCTGGACGGCAAGGTCACCCTGGATGCCAATGCCGCCTTCCGCCAGCCCGGCCACGCCGAGTTCGAGGACCGCGCGGCTACCGATCCGCTCGAGCTCAAGGCCAAGGAGCACGACCTCAACTACGTCAAGCTCGACGGTTCGGTCGGCATCATCGGCAACGGCGCGGGTCTGGTGATGTCGACGCTGGACGTGGTGGCCTACGCCGGCGAGAAGCACGGCGGGGTCAAGCCGGCCAACTTCCTGGACATCGGCGGCGGCGCCTCCGCGGAGGTAATGGCCGCCGGGTTGGACGTGGTGTTGGGCGACTCGCAGGTCAAAAGCGTGTTCGTCAACGTCTTCGGTGGCATCACCGCCTGCGACGCGGTTGCCACCGGCATCGTCAAGGCGCTGGAGATCCTCGGCGACGAGGCGAACAAGCCGCTGGTGGTGCGGCTGGACGGCAACAACGTCGACGAGGGCCGGCGCATCCTGGCCGAGGCCAATCACCCGCTGGTGACGTTGGTACCGACGATGGACGAGGCCGCCGACAAGGCAGCCGAACTGGCGAGCGCCTGAGCGAAAGGACCCACGACTCACATGTCCATCTTCTTGACCAAAGAGAACAAGGTCATCGTTCAGGGCATCACCGGCAGCGAGGCCACCGTCCACACCGCGCGGATGCTCAAGGCGGGCACGCAGATCGTCGGCGGCGTCAACGCCCGCAAGGCCGGCACCACGGTCACCCACGAGGACAAGGGCGGCCGGATCGTCAAGCTGCCCGTGTTCGGCAGCGTCGCCGAGGCCATGGAGAAGACCGGCGCCGACGTTTCGATCATCTTCGTGCCACCGAAGTTCGCCAAGGACGCCATCATCGAGGCCATCGACGCCGAGATCCCGCTGCTGGTGGTCATCACCGAGGGAATCCCGGTGCAGGACACCGCATATGCCTGGGCCTACAACCTCGAGAAGGGCGGCAAGACCAGAATCATCGGCCCGAACTGCCCGGGCATCATCAGCCCCGGGCAGTCGCTGGTGGGCATCACCCCGGCCAACATCACCGGAGCGGGTCCCGTCGGGCTGGTGTCCAAGTCGGGCACGTTGACCTACCAGATGATGTACGAGCTGCGCGATTTCGGGTTCACCACATCCATCGGCATCGGCGGTGACCCGGTGATCGGCACCACCCACATCGACGCGATCGAGGCGTTCGAGAAGGATCCCGACACCAAGCTCATCGTGATGATCGGCGAGATCGGCGGTGACGCCGAAGAGCGGGCGGCGGAGTTCATCAAGGCCAACGTGTCCAAGCCGGTGGTCGGATATGTGGCGGGATTCACGGCTCCGGAGGGCAAGACGATGGGCCACGCGGGTGCCATCGTCTCGGGCTCGTCGGGCACCGCGGCCGCCAAGAAGGAAGCCCTGGAAGCCGCCGGTGTGAAGGTGGGCAAGACGCCCTCGGAGACGGCGGCCCTGGCGCGGGAGATTCTGCAGAGCCTCTAGCGCTGCGCACCCCAGCCGCGGCGCTGGGACCGGCCTGCGGTAGATAGTAAGGCTATGAATCTTGATCGGCGTACGCCCGTCGTCGTCGGCGTCGGGCAGGCAGCCGAGCGCATCGACGATCCCGACTACCGGGCCATGTCACCCGTCGAGCTGGCCGCCGCCGCGGCCGAGTCCGCGCTGAAGGACTGCGGTGCCGACGCCGCATCGGTGGCCGACGCCATCGACACCGTCGCCGGCGTACGCCAGTTCGAGATCTCCGGACCAGTCGTCAACGCTCCGCTGGGACGGTCGAACAACTACCCGCGCTCGGTGGCCAACCGGATCGGCGCACGGCCCGCCCGCGCGATCCTGGAGATTGTCGGCGGCCAAGGCCCCCAGCATCTGGTCAGCGAGCTGGCCGCCGAGATCGCGGCGGGACGTTCGGAAGCCGCGCTGGTCTTCGGCTCCGACGCGACGTCGACCCTTCGGCACTTCGCGCACGCCGACCGCAAGCCCGACTTCACCGAGACCGTCGACGGCGACCTGGAAGACCGCGGTCAGGGCATCGACGGAATCATCTCGCGCTACACCGTCATTCACGGTCTGGTCGATGCGCCGACCCAATACGCGCTGATGGAGAATGCGCGACGGGCCGGAACTGGACTGGGGCCGGCCGAGTATCTGCGGCGGATGGGTGAATTGTTCGCCCCGTTCACCAAGGTCGCCGCGGTCAACCCGTTCGCCGCGGCGCCGGTCGAATACAGCGTCGACGAGTTGATCACCGTGACCGAACGCAACCGAATGATCTCAGAGCCTTACCCGCGGCTGCTGGTCGCGCGCGACCAGGTGAACCAGGGCGCGGCCGCGCTGCTGATGTCGGTCGCGACCGCGCGTCGGCTCGGCGTGCCCGAGGAGAACTGGGTGTATTTGCACGGGCACGCCGACCTGCAGGAGCAGGGTCTGCTGGAACGTCCGGATCTCGGTCATGCCCCGTCGGCCGTCATGGCCGTGCGTGCGGCGCTGAGCGTGGCCGGAATTGGAGTCGACGACGTCGCCACCTTCGATCTGTACAGCTGCTTTCCGGTCCCGGTGTTCAACATCTGCGACGGCATGGGCATCTCGCCCGACGACTCGCGCGGTCTCACCCTGACCGGCGGGCTGCCCTTCTTCGGCGGCGCGGGCAACAACTACTCGATGCATGGCATCGCCGAAACCGTCGTCCGAATGCGGAGTGCGCCAGGCCAGTTCGGCATCGTCGGCGCCAACGGCGGAGTCATGAGCAAATACTCGGTCGGTGTCTACTCCACCACTGCGGCGGAATGGAAGCCCGACGGCAGCGCGCCGTTGCAGGCGCGGATCGACAGCGCGCCCAGCGTGCCGGTGACCGAGCGGGCCGACGGGCACGGCACCGTCGAGACCTACACCGTCCGCCGCGACAACGGCCGCCTGACCGGCATCGTCATCGGTCGTCTCGACGATGGCAGCCGGTTTCTGGCCACCACCGAGGACGACGAGTCGATTGCGCAGTTGACCGACGGCGATCCGCTTGGGAAACCGGTCCGGGTGCGCTCCTTCGACTACGGCAACCGCTGCACTTTGTAGGGCGAGCAGACGCAAAATCACCTTTTTCATCGGCGCGTCGGGTGCTTTTGCGTCTGCTCGCCGGCTAAACCAGCGCGGCCAGCTTGCCGGCCAGCCGCTCCACGTAGGCGGCGATCTCGGCGTCGGGCCGATCAGGCAAGCCGAACAACACCTCGGTGACGCCGAGTTCGGCCCAGCGGGCCAGCTTCTCGGGGATCGGCTTGAAGTCCAGCGCCACGATCTGCGGTGCGCCGTCCCGCTCTGCCCCAGCCCAGATGTCCTGCAGCAGCTTCACCGGCTCGTCGATGTCGAAGTCGCGTGGCGTGGTGATCCAGCCATCCGCGCTGCGGGCGATCCACTTGAAATTCTTTTCCGTTCCGGCCGCGCCCACCAGCACCGGAATGTGCTGCTGCACCGGCTTGGGCCAGGCCCAGCTCGGCCCGAACTTGACGAATTCGCCGTCGTAGGCGGCCTCTTCCTGGGTCCACAGTGCCCGCATTGCCTCGATGTACTCGCGCAACATGGTGCGTCGGCGGGCGGGCGGCACGCCGTGATCGGCCAGCTCGTCGGTGTTCCAGCCGAACCCAACGCCCAGACTGACCCTGCCCCCGGACAGATGGTCGAGGGTGGCGATGCTTTTCGCCAGCGTGATCGGGTCGTGCTCGACGGGCAGCGCCACCGCGGTGGACAGCCGCACCCGCGATGTCACCGCGCACGCCGCGCCCAGACTCACCCACGGGTCCAGCGTGCGCATATATCTGTCATCCGGCAGCGACGCGTCGCCCGTCGTCGGATGGGCCGCCTCACGCTTGACCGGAATGTGGGTGTGTTCCGGCACGTAGAAGGTACGAAAGCCGTGGTCGTCGGCGAGCTTTGCGGCTGCCGCCGGGGTAATGCCCCGGTCGCTGGTGAAAAGCACAAGGCCGTAATCCATGCACAGGATTAGAACGTGTTCTACCTGTGCGGGGCAAGCGGGAGTTGAGCGCCCCCGCACCGCGTTCCCGACGTGCGCTAGCGTTGGTGAACGAATCCCGTCGCCATGCAAGCGCGGCCAGCCTGGGAAGCAACAGGAGGAGTCAATGACCTACTCACCCGGTAGTCCCGGATATCCACCCGCGCAGCAGCCCTCAGGGTCCTACCCGGGCGCCGCGCAGGCGGCGACACCCGATTTCGCCAAGGAGCCCGCGGAAAGCAAACTTCCGCAGTATCTGGGCTTCGCCGTCATCGGCCTCGGCCTGGCGGCATACTTCGCAAGTTTCGGCCCGGGCGGTCATGTCCGGTCGGTCGTCGCGGCCCTGCTCGCGGGACTGCTCGCCGCCGCCGGCCTAGTGCCCAAGCCGAAGGCCAACCCTGGCGTGGTCGCCGCGATCTCGGTGCTCGGCTTTCTGCTGGCGATCTCGGAGACCGTCAACGCATCCGACAGCGGCACTCCCTGGGGACTCTGGCTTGTCCTGACCTTCACCTTCTTCCAGGCGGCGTCCGCGGTCGGGGCGCTGCTGCTGGAGTCCGGCGCGATCACCATGCCGCCGCCGCGGCCCAAGTACGACCCGTACCAGCAGCAGTATGGCCAGTACGGGCAGTACGGCCAGTATGGGCAGCAGCCGTACTACGGTCAGCCGGCCCAACAACAACCCGGACCGCCACCCGGGTACGGCTCGCCCTACGGCGGCTACGGCTCGAGCCCGGGCCAGGGCCAGCCGCCGAGCCCGGGCAACATGGCGTCGCAGACCGTAATCTCCGGCTCGAATCCGTCGACGGGTGGATTCGGCGCCGCGCCCTCGGCCCAGTCGGGACCGCAGCCTGCCGCGCAGTCAGGACCTCAACCGGCCGCACAGTCGGGACCTCAGCCGACATTCCAGACACCGACCACGCCGCCCACCGGCTTCCCCAGCTATGCACCGCCGCCGTCGGCCAACGCGGGCAGCGGGTCTGACGCTGGGGCGACGGTCAACTACTCAAACCCGTCCGGCGGCCAGCAGTCACAGAATTACGGCCAGGGGCAGCAGTCAGCACCTGGGTCGGCGCCGGCCTAACCGGACGCATCCGCGTCTGGTCGGGCACATGCGCCACGAGTGAAAAGGGTGTCAGCAGGCGAGGACTACCGGGCTGGGGGCGCGCGTCAGGCGCGTGATCTCGTCCGGGTGGCATTCGGCCCCGCGTTGATCGCGCTGGTCATCATTGCGGCCGTCACGCTGCTGCAGTTGCTGATCGCCAACAGCGACATGACCGGCGCCTTGGGTGCGATCGCCAGCATGTGGCTGGGCGTGCATGCCGTGCCGATCTCCATCGGCGGTCGCGAGCTGGGCGTGATGCCGTTGCTGCCGGTCCTGTTGATGGCTTGGGCGACCGCGCGCAGCACCGCACGGGCGACATCCCCGCAGTCGTCGTGGCTGGTCATCCGGTGGGTGGTCGCCTCGGCGCTGGGCGGCCCTCTGCTGCTGGCGGCCATCGCGCTGGCGGTCATCCATGACGCGTCGTCGGTGCTCACCGAGCTGCAGACACCGAGCGCGCTGCGCGCATTCGCCAGCGTGCTGGTGGTGCACGCGATTGGCGCTGCGATCGGTATCTGGTCCCGGGTGGGGCGACGGGCGTTGGCGGCCTCGCCGTTGCCGAATTGGCTGGCCGACTCGATGCGTGCCGCGACGGCCGGTGTGCTGGCTTTGTTCGGGCTCTCGGGCCTGGTGACGGTCGGGTCGCTGGTTGTGCACTGGGCGACGATGCAGGAGCTTTACGGGATCACCGATTCGATATTCGGTCAACTCAGTCTGACCGTGCTCTCGATCCTGTACGCGCCCAACGTCATCGTGGGTGCGGCCGCGGTTTCCGTCGGGGCCAGCGCGCACCTTGGCTTCGCGACGTTCAGCGCGTTCACCGTATTCGGCGGTGATATTCCGGCGTTGCCGATACTGGCCGCACTCCCGACACCACACCTGGGGCCGGCTTGGGTCGCCCTGCTGATCGTCGGCGCGTCGTCTGGCGTGGCCGTCGGCCAACAGTGCGCCCGGCGCCCGCTGCTGCTTGTTCCGGCGATGGCCAAGCTGCTCGCGGCGGCGATCGCGGGGGCCCTGGCGATGTCATTGCTGGCGTACGGCGGCAGCGGGCGGTTGGGCAACTTCGGTGACGTCGGCGTCGACCAGGGCGCGTTGGCAATTGGCGTTTTCTTCTGGTTTGCCGTCGTCGGTGGCCTGACGGTGATGATGGCCGGCGGGATACGACGCCGGCCCAGACGGCCGAAGCCCGCCGCCGCACCCGCTGAGCCCGACGCAGAGGAGCGCGTCGCCGACGAGCCCGACGCAGACGAGCCCGACGCAGAGGAGCGCGAGCAGACGCAAAATCCCCCAAATTCGCCATGACTTAGGGGATTTTGCGTCTGCTCGGCACCAACTGGTCGGCGCTCACCCACGCCAGGTTAGGCTGCCCGGTGTGCAGGAACCCGTGCCCTTGAGTACACCGGCGCGGCTGGTGGTGCTGGCGTCGGGCACGGGTTCCTTGCTGAGCGCACTGCTCGACGCCGCCCAGGGCGACTACCCGGCGCGGGTCGTCGCCGTCGGGGTGGATCGCGACTGCCGCGCCGCCGAGGTCGCCGCCCGGGCGGCGGTTCCGTCCTTCACCGTCCGGCTGAAAGACCACCCGGACCGCGCCGCCTGGGATGCCGCCATCACCGCGGCCACCGCCACCCACCGGCCCGACTTGGTGGTGTCCGCCGGATTCATGAAAATCCTTGGTCCGCAATTCCTTTCACGTTTCGACGGGCGTATCCTGAACACCCATCCGGCGTTGTTGCCGGCGTTCCCCGGCGCGCATGCGGTGGCCGACGCCTTGGCCAGCGGCGTCAAGGTCACAGGCTGTACGGTGCACCTCGTGGATGCCGGCACCGACACCGGACCGATCGTGGCGCAGCGACCCGTCGAGGTGCTCGACGGCGACGACGTTGAGACTCTGCACGAACGCATCAAGGTCGTCGAACGGCGGCTGCTGGTGGACGTGGTGGCCGCGATCGCCACCCAGGGCGTGACGGTGGCCGGAGGGAAAGCGACGATCGGACGAAAGGCGACTGCGGGATGAGCACAGCATGAGCACCGACCAAATGCCGATTCGCCGCGCGCTGATCAGCGTGTACGACAAGACCGGGCTGGCCGGGCTGGCGCAGGGCTTGGCCGCGGCCGGCGTGGAGATCGTCTCGACCGGGTCGACGGCGAAGACCATTGCGGCTGAAGGTATTTCAGTGACACCCGTCGAGGAGCTGACCGGTTTCCCCGAGGTGCTCGATGGCCGGGTCAAGACGTTGCATCCGCGTGTGCACGCCGGTCTGCTGGCCGATCTGCGCAAGCCCGACCATCAAGCCGCCCTGGACGAGCTCGGAATCGAGGCGTTCCAACTCGTCGTGGTCAACCTGTATCCGTTCAGCCAGACCGTGGAATCCGGCGCCGGCGTCGACGAGTGCATCGAGCAGATCGACATCGGCGGACCCTCGATGGTACGGGCGGCGGCCAAGAACCATCCCAGCGTCGCCGTGGTCACCGACCCGCTCGGCTACGACGGCGTGCTGGCCGCCGTGCGGGCCGGCGGATTCACCCTCGCCGAGCGTAAAAGATTGGCATCGCTGGCATTTCAGCACACCGCCGAATACGACATCGCCGTCGCCAGCTGGATGCAGGAAACCCTGGCACCCGAGCATCCGCAAGCGCAGTTTCCGCGCTGGTTCGCCAGAAACTGGCAGCGCCACGCGACGCTGCGTTATGGCGAGAACCCGCACCAGCAGGCCGCGCTCTACGTCGACCCAGGCGCCTGGCCCGGCCTGGCACAGGCCGAGCAGCTGCACGGAAAAGACATGTCCTACAACAACTTCACCGATGCGGACGCGGCCTGGCGGGCGGCCTTCGACCACGAGCGGACGTGTGTGGCAATCATCAAGCACGCCAACCCATGTGGCATCGCCATCTCCGACGTTTCGGTGGCTGATGCCCACCGCAAGGCTCACGAATGCGACCCGGTGAGCGCCTACGGCGGCGTCATCGCGGCCAACACCGAGGTCAGCGTCGAGATGGCCGAAAACGTCAGCACCATCTTCACCGAGGTGATCGTGGCGCCGGCCTATGCGCCTGGCGCCGTCGAGGTGCTGACGCGCAAGAAGAACATTCGGGTGCTGGTGGCCTCCGAGCCGCTGACCGGAGGCCACGAACTCAGGCCGATCAGCGGCGGACTGCTCATGCAGCAGCGCGACCAGCTCGACGCGCACGGCGACAACCCGGCGAACTGGACCCTGGCCACCGGGGAACCCGCCGACCCGGCCACCCTGGGTGACCTCGTCTTCGCCTGGCGGGCCTGCCGTGCCGTCAAGTCGAACGCGATCGTGATCGCGGCCGGCGGGGCCACCATCGGGGTGGGCATGGGCCAAGTCAACCGGGTCGACGCCGCCCGGCTGGCCGTGGAACGCGGCGGTGACCGGGTTCGCGGCGCGGTCGGAGCCTCCGATGCGTTCTTCCCGTTCCCGGACGGACTCGAGACCCTGGCCGCCGCCGGGGTCAAGGCGATAGTTCACCCCGGGGGTTCGGTGCGCGACGACGAGGTGACCGCGGCGGCGGCCAAAGCCGGGGTGACGTTGTACCTCACCGGAGCTCGTCACTTCGCGCATTGACCAGGTTGGTAGCGCGCAGCGCGCGTGCGCGTCGTAGCGTGGAGAGGTGACGTCACCGAGCCTTCTGCCCCGGACCGTCGGCGAGCTGCGTGCGGCTGGTCATCGTGAGCGGGGTGTCAAGCAGGAAATCCGCGAGAATCTGCTGACCGCCCTGGCCGACGGCGACAATGTCTGGCCCGGAATCCTGGGTTTCGACGAGACCGTGCTCCCGCAGCTGGAACGGGCGCTGATCGCCGGCCACGACTTCGTCCTGCTCGGTGAACGCGGCCAGGGCAAGACCCGGCTGTTGCGGGCGCTGGTCGGGTTGCTCGACGAGTGGACGCCGGTGATCGCCGGCGCGGAATTGGGTGAGCACCCCTACACGCCGATTACGCCGGAATCCATTCGGCGAGCCGCCGAGCTCGGCGACGACCTGCCGGTGCACTGGAAGCACCGCAGCGAGCGCTACACCGAAAAGCTGGCCACACCGGACACCAGCGTCGCCGACCTGGTCGGTGACATCGACCCGGTGAAGGTTGCCGAAGGCCGTAGCCTGGGTGACCCCGAGACCATCGCGTACGGGCTCATCCCGCGGGCGCACCGCGGCATCGTCGCCGTCAACGAACTGCCCGACCTCGCCGAGCGCATCCAGGTGTCGATGCTCAACGTCATGGAGGAACGCGACATCCAGGTCCGCGGGTACACGCTGCGCCTGCCGCTCGACGTTCTCGTCGTCGCCAGCGCCAACCCCGAGGACTACACCAACCGAGGTCGCATCATCACCCCACTCAAAGACCGCTTCGGCGCGGAGATCCGCACCCACTACCCGCTGGAGCTCGAGGCCGAGATGGGCGTCATCGCGCAGGAGGCGCACCTGAGCGCCCAGGTGCCTGATTACCTGATGCAGGTGATCGCGCGGTTCGCCCGCTATCTGCGGGAGTCCAACTCCATCGATCAGCGCTCCGGGGTGTCGGCGCGGTTCGCGATCGCTGCGGCCGAGACGGTGGCCGCGTCTGCGCGACACCGCGGGGCGGTGCTCGGGGAGACCGACCCGGTTGCCCGAGTGGTCGACCTGGGCACGGTGATCGACGTGTTGCGCGGCAAGCTCGAGTTCGAGTCCGGTGAGGAGGGCCGCGAACAGGCGGTGCTCGAACACCTGCTGCGCCGTGCGACCGCCGACACCGCGTCGCGGGTGCTCGGCGGCATTGACGTCGGCTCCTTGGTGGCGGCCGTCGAAGGCGGTTCCACGGTGACGACCGGCGAGCGGGTTTCGGCGAAGAACGTGCTGGCCGCCGTTCCGGGGCTGCCCGTGGTGGACCGTATCGCCAGGAAACTGCACGCCGAGTCCGAAGGCGAGCGCGCCGCAGCGCTGGAGCTTGCGCTCGAGGCGCTGTACCTGGCGAAGCGGATTGACAAGGTGTCCGGGGAGGGCCAAACCGTCTATGGCTAAACCGGTTAAGGGCCACTCGTCGCGATACTCGGCGTACACCGGTGGACCGGACCCGCTGGCTCCGCCGGTGGATCTGCGCGAGGCGCTCGAGCAGATCGGCCAGGACGTCATGGCGGGCACCTCGCCGCGCCGGGCATTGTCCGAGCTGCTGCGGCGCGGCACCAAGAACCTGACCGGGGCCGACCGGCTGGCCGCCGAGGCGAACCGTCGTCGACGAGAATTGCTGCGCCGCAACAACTTAGACAGCACACTGCAGGAGATCAAGCGGCTGCTCGACGAGGCGGTGCTAGCCGAACGCAAGGAGCTGGCCCGGGCTCTGGACGACGACGCGCGGTTCGGCGAGCTGCAGTTGGATGCGCTGCCGTCGTCGCCGGCCAAGGCCGTGCAGGAGCTCTCCGACTACAACTGGCGCAGCGGCGAAGCCCGCCAAAAGTACGAGCAGATCAAGGATCTGCTGGGCCGCGAGATGTTGGACCAGCGTTTCGCCGGCATGAAGCAGGCGCTGGAGGGCGCCACCGACGCAGACCGTCAGCGCGTCAACGAAATGCTGGACGACCTGAATGACCTGTTGGACAAGCACTCTCGTGGTGAGGACACCCAGCAGGACTTCGACGATTTCATGGCCAAGCACGGCGAGTTCTTCCCCGAGAACCCGCGCGACGTCGAGGAGCTGCTGGACTCGCTGGCCAAGCGCGCCGCCGCGGCCCAACGCTTTCGCAACAGCCTCAGCGCCGAGCAGCGGGCGGAACTGGATGCGCTGGCACAGCAGGCATTTGGATCGCCGGCTTTGATGCAGGCGCTGAATCGGCTGGACGCGCATCTGCAGGCGGCGCGGCCGGGCGAGGACTGGATGGGATCGCAGGAGTTCTCCGGCGACAATCCGTTGGGCATGGGCGAAGGCACGCAGGCGCTGGCCGACATCGGCGAGCTGGAGCAGCTGGCCGAGCAGCTGTCACAAAGCTATCCGGGTGCCACCATGGACGACGTCGACCTCGACGCACTCGCCCGCCAGCTCGGTGACCAGGCCGCCATCGATGCCCGCACGCTGGCCGAGCTGGAACGGGCGCTGGTCAATCAAGGCTTTTTCGACCGCGGTTCCGACGGCCAGTGGCGGCTGTCGCCGAAGGCGATGCGACGGCTGGGCGAGGCGGCGTTACGCGATGTGGCACAACAACTTTCCGGCCGTCGCGGCGAGCGTGACCATCGCCGGGCGGGCGCGGCGGGGGAGTTGACCGGCGCCACCCGGCCCTGGCAGTTCGGCGACACCGAACCGTGGAACATCCCCCGCACACTCACCAATGCCGTACTGCGCCAGGCCGGGACGCCATCGGAGCGTCTGGACTCGCGCATTCGGATCACCGTCGACGACGTCGAGGTCTCCGAGACCGAGACCCGGGTGCAAGCCGCGGTGGCGCTGCTGGTGGACACGTCGTTTTCGATGGTGATGGAGAACCGCTGGCTACCGATGAAGCGAACAGCGCTGGCGCTCAACCATTTGGTGTGTACCAGGTTCCGCTCAGATGCCTTGCAGATCATCGCGTTTGGCCGCTACGCCCGGACGGTGACCGCCGCCGAGCTGACCGGCTTGGAGGGCGTCTACGAGCAGGGCACCAACCTGCATCACGCCCTCGCGCTGGCCGGCCGTCACCTCAAGCGGCATCCCAACGCCCAGCCCGTCGTGCTGGTGGTGACCGACGGCGAGCCGACCGCCCACCTGGAGGATTTCGACGGCGACGGCAGTGCCGTTTTCTTCGACTACCCGCCGCATCCGCGGACCATCGCCCACACCGTGCGCGGGTTCGACGACATGGCCCGGCTGGGCGCCCAGATCACCATCTTCCGGCTGGGCAGCGACCCCGGCTTGGCACGGTTCATCGACCAGGTGGCGCGACGGGTCGAGGGGCGAGTCGTGGTGCCCGATCTCGACGGGCTGGGAGCGGCGGTAGTCGGCGACTACCTTCGCTCCCGACGCCACCGCTAAGTTGCGCGAGCAGACGCAAACTTCCCTAAAAGCACGGCGTGTCGGGTAATTTTGCGTCTGCTCGCGCTCATATGGCTCGCGCTCATAACTGGTGTTGTGGTGGGGCGGGCGGCAATTCGTATGGACCGGCCCCGCCGGGGAGCCGGTCGACGCCTGTTGCCCGCGGCGTGATCAGGTCGTCGGGCAGCCCGGCCAACACCGCCGCCATGTTGTAGGCGCTCATCCGAAGCTCTCCGTTGCTTCCGACGCGGGGATACTCCGAGTGGCCGTACGCTCGCTCGTGAACCTGGCCGTCTCCGTACCGCCCGCCCAGGGCCAAGCCCGTACTGGTGGACAACTCGGTCATTCCAGGCACATCCTGCGGTGCGTGACCGAACAGGCCGAACCCCGGAATCAGGTCGGCCACATGGTCATTGGCACCGATCAGGTAGTACGCATGCCCAGGTCGGACGCCCAGCTGCGCGGCGTCGCTCAGTTCGACGCCGGGAGAGCCGTATAAGACGACGTCGCTCACCGGCGCGCCCTGCTGCAACGCCAGGCTGGTCACCAGGGACCCGTAGGAGTGTCCGAACGCGGTGATGCGCTGGTCGCTGACATTGCTGGTAGCCGCCAACCCGTGGTAGAAGCTGTTCAGCGCAGCCGCGCTGCGACGCGCCAGCGCGACGTTGGTGACGTCGGTGAGGCTATCCGGTGCGTCATAGCCCAGCCACACCACCGATGCCACTGAGTCATATCCGGGCTTGCCCGCCAATCGGCGCAATTCGCTTGCCTTGTTACGTTGCGCCTCGGCCTCGCGCACCATCTGCCCGACGCTGGAGCTGGCGCGGGTGTTGAGGCCACCGACGGTAACACCGACGCATTCGGCGTCGTCGACGTCGCCGATAGCGATCGCCGCGAGCACTTTTCGTGGATGACCGGTATTCAACAAGATCAGTCGCGCGTCCGGCTGCCCGGCCAAAGCCTGCTGCAGCGCAGTCAGATCCGCGAGCTGATCCGGGTTGGTGTGCCAGCCGTCGGCGTTGAGCCAGCCGTTCTTCAGCCGTTCGATTTCGCGTTGCAGCACAGGCATATTGAGTTCGCCGCGGACATCGGCGGGTATGCCGTCGAGGTTGCGGATATCGTCACCGGACCGCTGCTTGACTTGATCCTGCTGAGCCGGAGTCAGGGAATGCCACCATCTGTTGACGACCGCGGGACTACTGCCCGGTGGTGGCGGCCGCGTGAGTTCGGTTGCGCTATGGCTGGTTTGGACATTCACCTGATCGGCGGACAGGTCCCCGTCGGCTCCGCGGATCGCGGCGGCAAGGTCCTCGTCGGCGCGTCGAGCGTCGGCCAGCAGGTCGGTAATGCTTTGCGTGAGATTGACCAGCGCTGCACAGATCCGGTTGCGCTCGACGGCCGGCATCCCGGGAATGTCCGCGGGTGGCAGGACGGTGCCAGTGGCATAGTCGAGGGTCAGGGCCTGCGCCTGGACGGTCTGGCTGATCGACGCAAGCCGCGACTTGATCGCGGTGATCTCCCCGATCGAGGTTTCCGCGGCCCGGGCCACCGCCTCGCACGCGTCGGCGTGGGTGTCGAGGATGACCGCGGTGCGGTGGATGGCCAGGTTGGCCGCGGCTGCGGTGTCACCTCCGAAGTCGACCAACCGCATGGTGTCGCGCAGCGCTGCGGACGCCACCCTTGTGCCGTGGGCACGTTTGATCGCGGCCTCGAACACGGCTGCGACCGCCCCCGGGTCCCAATGTTCGATGTCAGCCAAGCTCAGCGTCATCGCCAGGTTTCGCCACCGTCCTCGGTTCGGCCAGGGCCGCGGCGTTGCGTTGCTCCATTTGGCGGAATTCGGTGGCGGCGAAATGCATGCCGCAGGAATGTTCGCCAAAGCGTGCAATGTGGGTGGTGCTGTTGAGGGTCCACCGGTCCAGCAATTCCGACAACGCGTGCGCCGACGATCCCACCCAGCCCCGTCGGGCGTCCTCGGCCGCGCCGTGGCAAGACTGCTGCAAGGCCAGCAATGACTCGCCATGCTCGGCAAGCTCGTTGCCGATCCTGGCCAACGAGTCGGGAGTCGACCGCAACTGTTGCGGCATAACAACTCTCGGGTGCATCGCGCGGAGTATTGCACGCACCTACCGGGCGGGCTACTCACCACGGCGAGCAGACGCAAAATCCCCCAAAACCGGTGGGTTTCAGGGGATTTTGCGTCTGCTCGGCAGTCTAACTACGCGGCCGGCGGGCTTTGCGTTTGATGGCCACGCCGCCCCAGAAGGAGAAGCCGCGGATCTTCACCGTCGGTGCTCCGCGCACACCTTCGCCCAGAACCTTCCGGTCGAAGCCGCCCATCACACCGTGACCGTGGATCTCGACGTTGACCTCGGGCGGCAACAGGATGGTCTGCATACCCATGACCGAATACGCATGGATTTCGACCTCGGTCGACGTGAAGTCCGCGTAGCGCAGATCCAGCACCCCGCTGCCCCACAGTGTGAACGTGGTCAGCTTCTTGGGCACATTCCACCGGCCGCGCCGCTCGAACCCGCTCAGTAGGGCCAGCAGCAGGGTCGACGGTGCGGGGTTGGGTTTGCCGCCGCGGCGTTGGTTGATCGGCGCGCCCGGCAGGTCTGCGCGGAGCCGATCCAGTTCCTCGTAGGTGGTGGCGGCGTACGCCTTGGTCAGCCGGTCTTCGTAGTCGTTGAGCTGTAACCGACCCTGCTCGGCCGCATAACCCAGCAATTGCGCGAGCATGATGCGATCGGTGTCGCCCGCACGCGACTGTTCGTCACGCGCGTCCCTCGTATCACGTCGAGCGGAGTTGCTCATCACCCACGAGCGTACGACGTCCAGGTCGCAGGGCAAGTGGGTTCGCTAAACTGCAACCTGCGTGCCACATTTCGCCTGGTCACGATGGGTTGAGGGGCGCCGGGCGGTCTGACCGCCATTGTCAGCTGCTGCCATTGTCAGCTGAGGAAGCCGCCCAGCTCGGGGGCCGCTTTTGCAAGAACGCGAGCATTCCTTCGCGGGCTTCGTCGGAGACGAACAGCCGCGCTGACTCCTGGGTGAGGCGTTCGGCGTCCCGGTCGAAACCTTCCAACAGCGCCGCCGTGGTGAGGGCCTTCGAAGCCGCCAGGCCCTGCGGTGACCCTTTGCCGACGTCGGCGACGAGGCTGGCCACCGCGGCGTCCACGTCGTCGGCCGCCATGGTGATCAGTCCGATCTCGGCCGCGATCCGCGCGTCGAATGTCTCGCCGGTCAGGTAATAGCGCGACGCGGCCCGCGACGACATCTTGGGCAGCAGTGTCAGCGAGATGATCGCCGGTGCGACGCCGATCCGAGCCTCGGTAAGCGCGAAGGTGCTGCGCGGACCGCCGACCACCATGTCGCAGGCCCCGACCAGTCCGAACCCGCCGGCCCGGACGTGGCCGTTGATAGCGCCGATGACCGGCAGCGGCAATTCGACGATGGCGCGTAACAACGCGGTCATCTCCCGGGCCCGCGCCACGGCGGCGTCGTACACGTCCCCACCGCCGGCCTCGCTCAAGTCCGCGCCGGCGCAGAACGTGCCGCCGGTATGTCCCAGCACCACCACCCGCACCGCCGGGTCCGACGCGGCGTCGCGCAACCCCTGGTGCAGTTGCGTGAGCAGCGCGGTGGAAATCGCGTTGCGATTGTGCGGCGAGTTCAGCGTCAGCCGCGCGACCGGCCCGCCGCATTCGGCCGGGCCGGCATACTCAACGACCGTCTCCATCAGTAGCTTCGGGGCAGGCCCAGCGACGTCTGCGCGACGAAGTTCAGCACCATTTCCCGGCTGATCGGCGCGATTCGTCCCAGCCGGGCCGACGTCATCATGGCGGCCACGCCGTATTCCTTGGTCAGCCCGTTGCCGCCCATCGACTGCACGGCCTGATCGACGGCACGATTAGCCGCTTCGGCGGCAGCGTATTTGGCCATGTTGGCGGCTTCGGCAGCCCCCACGTCGTCGCCGCTGTCGTACAGCGTCGCCGCCTTCTGCATCATCAGCTTGGCCAGTTCGACCTCGATGTGGCACTGCGCCAACGGATGTGACAGGCCCTGGTGTGCGCCGATCGGGGTGGACCAGACCTGGCGGGTTTTGACGTAGTCGACGGCCTTGCTCAGCGCGAAGCGTCCCATGCCGACCGAGCTGGCCGCACCCATGATGCGCTCGGGGTTCAAGCCCGCGAAAAGCTGTGCGATGGCAGCGTCTTCGGCCCCGACCAGCGCGTCGGAGGGCAGTCGCACGTCGTCGATGAACACCTGGAATTGGCGCTCGGGACTGATCAGCTCCATCTCGATCGGCGTGTAGGTGAAGCCCGGCGCGTCGGTGGGCACCACGAACAAGGCCGGGCGCAGCTTCCCGGTCTTGGCCTCTTCGGTGCGGGCCACCACCAGCACCGCCTGGGCCTGGTCGATTCCGGAGATGAAAACCTTCTGGCCCTTGAGGATCCAGTCGCTGCCGTCGCGACGGGCGGTCGTGATGATCTTGTGCGAGTTGGAACCGGCGTCGGGCTCGGTGATCGCGAACGCCATGGTGAGCGAGCCGTCGGCGATGGCCGGGATCCAGCGCTTCTTCTGCTCCTCGGTACCGAACTTGCTGATAATGGTGCCGTTGATGGCCGGCGACACCACCATCAGCAGCAATGCGCTACCCGCGGCCGCCATCTCCTCCATCACCAGTGACAACTCGTACATTCCCGCGCCGCCACCCCCGTACTCCTCCGGCAGGTTCACTCCCAAGAAGCCGAGCTTTCCTGCCTCCGACCACAATTCGTCGGTGTGCTGGTGGGCGCGTGCTTTCTGCAGGTAGTACTCGCTGCCGTAGTTGGAGGCCCACTCGGATACCGCCTTGCGCAGCGCCCGGCGCTCCTCACTTTCGATGAAGCTGGTGTCGACCATTACGAATCTCCTTCTGCGTCAGGCGCTTCCACTCGCGCGAGAACGGCGCCGACTTCCACTTGCTGGCCGGTGCTGACGTTGAGTTGGGCAAGGACGCCGTCGCTCGGCGCGGTGATGGTGTGCTCCATCTTCATTGCCTCGAGCCAGATCAGCGGCTGACCGGCGGTGACGGCATCGCCGACGTCAGCGCCGAGCCGGATGACGTTGCCCGGCATCGGCGCCACCAAAGATCCTTGCTCGACGGCCGAACCCCCCTCCGGGAAGCGTGGCAGCGCGACCAGGTGGACGGGCCCGCGGGGCGAATCGACGTAGACGTCTTGGTCATACGGTGCGACCAGGAAGCGGTAGGCCACCCCGTCGGTGGCCAACACCACCTGGTCGGGCGCCAGCGAGACCAGGTGTACCGCTGGATCGTCGGGCAGCGCTAATCCCGTTCTGTTGAACCGATACTGGACTTGATGCTCGGAGTCGGTGTCGTCGCGGTAGGTCTTGACCTGATAGCCCGACGCCAGGTTCCGCCAGCCGCCGGGAATTGAACCGAACGCTGTTGCATTCGCGCGGTTACGTGCGGCGTCGGCAAGCGCCGCGGCGATAGCGGACAATCGCACCGTCTCCGGGTCCGCCAGCGGCGCGGACAGCTCTGCCAGCCCATGCGTGTCGAAAAATGCTGTGTCCGTGGCGCCGTCGAGAAAGGCCGGATGCCGCAGCACGTTAACCAGCAACTCGCGGTTGGTGCGCAGGCCGTGCAGGCGGGCGCGGGCCAGCGCGTCGGCCAGCACGAGTGCCGACTGACGGCGGGCGGGCGCATAAGAGATGACCTTGGCCAGCATCGGGTCGTAGTGGATCGACACCGTCGAGCCGTCGACAATGCCGGAATCCAGCCGGATCCCGGTCCGGCGGCCCAGCGCAGAAAATTCGGCGGCAACGGACGGCACGTCGATGGTGTGCACCAGCCCCGCCTGGGGCTGCCAGCCGTGCGCCGGATCCTCGGCATACAGCCGGGCTTCGATCGAATAGCCTTGGGCGGCAGGAGGTTCGGCGTCAAGCCGACCGCCAGCGGCGACCAAAAGCTGCAGTTCGACCAGGTCGACCCCGGTGGTTTCCTCGGTCACCGGGTGCTCGACCTGCAGGCGGGTGTTCATCTCCAGGAAGTAGAACTCGCCGTCGTCATCGGCCAGAAACTCCACGGTCCCCGCGCCGGTGTAGCCGATGGCGCCGGCTGCCAGCCGGGCCGCGTCGAAGAGCTTGGCGCGCATGCCCGGCACCCGATCCACCAACGGTGACGGTGCCTCCTCGATGATCTTCTGGTGGCGACGCTGGATCGAGCATTCGCGTTCGCCGACCGCCCAGACGGTGCCGTGGGCGTCGGCCATGACCTGGACCTCGACGTGGTGACCGGTGGGCAAGTAGCGCTCGCAGAACACCGTCGGGTCCCCGAAAGCGGACTGGGCTTCACGCCGCGCCGCCGCGACCTCGCCAGGCAGCGTGGACAATTCGCGAACCACCCGCATGCCGCGGCCGCCACCGCCGGCCGAAGCCTTGACCAGGACCGGCAGCTGCGCTTCGGTCACGGTATCGGGGTCCAGTTCGTCGAGCACCGGGACGCCCGCCGCGGCCATCAGCTTCTTGGACTCGATCTTGGAGCCCATCGCCCGCACCGCGTCCACCGGCGGCCCCACCCAGGTGAGGCCGGCCTCCTGTACCGCCGCTGCGAATTCGGCGTTCTCCGAGAGGAATCCGTATCCGGGGTGTATCGCGTCGGCGCCGGCGGCCTGCGCGGCAGCGATGATCGCCCCAGCGTTCAGATAGTCGTTGACCTTCGGCAGCCGCACCCGGGCGTCGGCTACGCCGACGTGGGGCGCGTCGGCGTCCGGATCGGTATAGACGGCGACCGTACCCAGGCCCAGCCGCCGGCACGTGGCGAACACCCGCCGGGCGATCTCACCCCGGTTGGCAACCAGCACTCGAGTGATCATGGGGCTCACATCCGGAAGACGCCGAAGTTCGACGTCCCCTTGATCGGGCCATTCGCGATGGCGGACAAGCACATTCCCAACACGATGCGGGTGTCGCGCGGGTCGATCACCCCGTCGTCGTAAAGCATCCCGGACAGCACCATCGGCAGCGACTCGGCTTCGATCTGGCCCTCTACCGCGGCACGCATCGCAGCGTCCGCCGCCTCGTCGACCTGTTGGCCGCGAGCCTCGGCGGCCGCCCGGGCCACGATCGACAGCACCCCGGAGAGCTGCGCGCCGCCCATCACCGCGGATTTGGCGCTCGGCCAGGCGAACAGGAACCGCGGCTCGTAGGCGCGCCCGCACATGCCGTAGTGGCCGGCCCCGTAGGACGCGCCGATGATCAGGGAGATGTGCGGGACGGTCGAATTCGACACCGCGTTGATCATCATCGAGCCGTGCTTGATCATCCCGCCTTCCTCGTAATCCTTACCCACCATGTAGCCGGTGGTGTTATGCAGGAACAACAGTGGTGTGTCGAAGCGGTTGGCCAGCTGGATGAATTGGGTTGCCTTCTGCGACTCTTCGCTGAACAGCACGCCACGCGCGTTGGCCAGGATGCCGACCGGATAGCCGTGCAGCTGGGCCCATCCGGTCACCAGTGAGGACCCGTACATCGGCTTGAATTCGTCGAATTCGGAGCCGTCGACAATGCGGGCGATCACCTCCCGCGGGTCGAACGGGATGCGCAGGTCGGCCGGGACGATGCCGATCAGCTCCTCGGCGTCGAACAGCGGCTCGGTCACCGGCTTGGGCGCAGGTCCCTGCTTCCGCCAGTTCAGCCGGGCCACGATGCGACGGCCGATCCGTAAGGCGTCCAATTCGTCGACGGCGAAGTAGTCGGCCAAACCCGATATGCGGGCGTGCATTTCGGCACCACCCAGTGATTCGTCGTCGGACTCTTCACCGGTGGCCATCTTCACCAGCGGTGGACCGGCCAGGAACACCTTGGAGCGTTCCTTGATCATCACGACGTGGTCCGACATGCCCGGCACGTAGGCTCCGCCGGCCGTGGAGTTGCCGAACACCAGCGCGATGGTGGGGATGCCCGCGGCCGACAGCCGGGTGAGGTCGCGGAACATCTGACCGCCGGGGACGAAAATTTCCTTCTGGGTGGGCAGGTCGGCGCCGCCGGATTCCACCAGCGAGATCACCGGCAACCGATTCTGCATTGCGATTTGCTTGGCGCGCAGTATCTTTCGCAGGGTCCACGGGTTGCTGGTGCCGCCTTTGACGGTGGGATCGTTTGCGACGATCATGCATTCCACGCCGGACACCGCGCCGATCCCGGTGACCAGGCTGGCACCGACGGTGAACGCGCTGCCGTAGGCCGCCAGCGGGCTCAGCTCCAGGAATGGCGAATCCGGGTCGACGAGCAGCTCGATGCGTTCCCGGGCAGTCATCTTGCCGCGAGCATGATGGCGCTCGACGTACTTGGGCCCGCCGCCGCCCAGCGCTTTGGCCAGCTCGGCGTCGATCTCGTCGAGGCGTGCGGTCGCCGCCGCAGCGGCTTGGGCGAAGCCGTCGGCGTTCGGGTCCAGCGTCGACTGCAGGACGGTCATGACCACCGCCGACGATGCAGAACGAAGAGATGAGGAGGAGGCGGTGAAATCACGATTGGTATCCCAGAAGTTTGGCGGCCAGCGCGGTCAGGATCTCGGTGGTGCCGCCGCCGATGCCCAGGATTCGCATGTCCCGATATTGACGTTCGACTTCCGATTCGGCCATGTAGCCCATGCCGCCGAACAGCTGGACCGCTTGGTTGGCCACCCATTCGCCGGCTTCGACGGCCGTGTTCTTGGCGAAGCACACCTGCGGGATCAAGTTGGTTTCGCCCGCCAGCTGACGCTCCACCACACTGCGGGAGTAGACGCGTGCCACATCGATGCGGCGGGCCATCTCGGCGAGCGTGTTCTGCACGGCCTGTCGCGAAATCAGCGGCCGGCCGAACGTCTCCCGGTCGCGGCACCACTGCGCGGTGATGTCCAGGCAGCGCTGTGCGCTCGAATAGGCTTGGGCGGCAAGCCCGATGCGCTCCGAGACGAAGGCCTGGGCGATCTGAGCAAATCCCGAGTTCTCGTCGCCGACAATGTTTTCCGCGGGCACCCGGACATCGGTGTAGGACAGTTCGGCGGTGTCCGACGACCGCCAACCCATCTTGTCCAGCTTGCGGGTTACTTCAAAGCCCGGCGTGCCCTTGTCGACCACCAGCAGCGACACCCCGGCTGCGCCAGGGCCACCCGTGCGCACCGCGGTCACCACGTAGTCGGCGCGGACACCAGATGTGATGTAGGTCTTGGCCCCGTTGACGATGTAATGGTCGCCGTCGCGCACGGCGGTGGTCCGCAGGTGCCCGACGTCCGAACCGCCGCCGGGTTCGGTGATGGCCAGGGCGCCGATCTTCTCGCCGGCCAGCGTCGGGCGCACATAGGTGTCGATCTGTCGCTGGTCGCCGGAAGCGATCATGTGCGGCACCGCGATGCCGCAGGTGAACAACGACGCGAACACCCCTCCGGGCGCGCCGGACTGGTGCATCTCCTCACAGATCACTACGGCATCGGCACCGTCTCCGCCGCCGCCGCCGACGGCTTCCGGGAAGTTGGCGCCCAGCAGGCCGGCCGCCCCGGCGCGCCGGTGCAACTCGCGCGGCAGGTTGCCGGTGCGTTCCCACTCGTCGATGTTGGGCAAGATTTCCCGTTCGGCGAACGAGCGCACGGTCTTTCGCAATTGCTCGCGCTCCGGTGTGGTCCAGATGCTCACAGCAGCCTCTCCGGTATGTCGACGTGGCGGCTGCGCAGCCATTCGCCCAGCCCCTTGGCTTGTGGGTCGAATCGCGCCTGGTATGCGACGCCCTCACCGAGTATTCCCTCGATGACGAAGTTCATTGCCCGCAGCTTGGGCAGCAGGTGACGGGTGACCTGCAGATCGGCCGTCTCGGGCAGCAGTTGCTTGAGCAGTTCGACACTCAGCGTGTTGGCCAGCCAGCGCCACTGCGCGTCGGAGCGTACCCATACGCCGACGTTGGCCGACCCGCCCTTGTCGCCGCTGCGTGCACCGGCGATCAGGCCGAGCGGCGCGCGCCGGGTCGGACCGTCCGGCAGCGGGTCCGGCAACGGCGGGGGATCGGCGGGTGCCAGCTCCAAAGTCTCTGACGCGCAGGGAATTTCGATGCGAGTGCCGTCGGCGTGTACCGCGACGTGCGACACCTGGGCGGCATCGACGTAGCCGGGCCGGAAGACGCCGTACACCTGCCCGTCACCAGGCGGCGCGGTGGAGGTGAACCCTGGATAACTGGCCAACGCCAATTCGACTGCCGCGGAGGAGAATTGGCGCCCCACGTTGGCGGGGTCCGGGTCGCGGGCCACACAGCTCAACAACGCGCTGGCGGCTTCTTCGGTGTCGGCATCGGGGTGGTCGGTACGCGCCAGGGTCCACTGCAGCTCGGCGGGCTTGACGGTCAGACTGGATTCCAGCTGCCGTCGTACCAAGTCGGCCTTGGCTTCGATGTCCAGGCCGGTGAGCACGAAGGTCATGGAGTTGCGAAATCCGCCGATGCTGTTCAGCGACACCTTGAGCGTCGGCGGCGGCGGCTCGCCGACCACCCCGCTGACCCGCACCCGGTCGGGGCCGGCATCGGACAACTCGATGCTGTCCATCCGAGCCGTCACGTCGGGGTTGGCGTAGCGGGCGCCGGTGATCTCGTAGAGCAGCTGGGCGGTGACGGTGTCGACGGTGACCGCGCCACCGGTGCCGGGATTTTTGGTGATCACCGACGAACCGTCCGGGTAGACCTCGGCCAGCGGGAACCCCGGGTGGATCAGGTCAGGGATTTCGGTGAAAAAGGAAAAGTTGCCGCCGGTCGCTTGCGCCCCACATTCGATGATGTGGCCGGCGACCACGGCGCCGGCCAGCTGGTTGTAGTCGGTGCGGCCCCAACCGAAGTGCGCGGCTGCGGACCCGACGATCACCGAGGCGTCGGTGACCCGGCCGGTGACGACGACGTCGGCTCCGGCGTTGAGGCAGTCGGCGATCCCCCACCCGCCCAGGTAGGCATTGGCGGTCAAGGGCGTGCCGAGTCCCAGTTCGGCCGCCCTGGGCAGCAGGTCGTCGCCCTCGACGTGGGCTACCCGAGCCGGGATGCCCAGCCGTTGCGCCAGCGCGCGCACGGCCTCGGCAAGTCCGGCCGGGTTCAGTCCGCCGGCGTTGGCGACGATGCGCACTCCGCGGTCAACCGCTACGCCAAGGCACTCTTCGAGCTGGGTCAGGAAGGTCTTGGCGTAGCCGCGATCGGGGTGCTTCATCCGGTCGCGACCGAGGATCAGCATCGTCAGCTCGGCCAGATAATCGCCGGTGACGTAGTCCAGTTCGCCCCCGGTGAGCATCTCGTGCATCGCCGACAGCCGGTCGCCGTAGAAGCCCGAGCAGTTCCCGATTCGCACGGCACCAGACGATGGGGCCACGCGTCCTCCCTTCATTGGGACCAGCGGCGGCGGGAAACAAACCAACCAACCGGTAGGTGAGTCTAGCGAGATGCCCTCAGCAGCATGAACACCGGCACTCGCCAGCTAACCCACAACCACCAAAATCTCCGTTATGCGACATATGCACAAGTAACCCGCAATAATTTTGCTGTGGGTACCCGGGCGCCCGCACTACCTCGACCCTGGGAAGATGCGGTGTCCGGATGGACCACATGGCTTCGTGTTGCCGGGAAGCGCGACGGCACCATCAAGCTACGCCGCGATCACGTCCGATCTGTCGCCAGACGATCAGGTACCCGCCACCCAGGCGAGGTAACCCTCAACATGCTTGTCCGGCTGTGTTCGGAGCGACAGTGGTCCCGTGAGCACCGCAAAGGCGTCCGAGCCTCGCTCATCTCGTTCTACGACTGGGCCATCACCAATGGAATCGCCGATGCCAATCCGGCGCTGTTGCTGCCCGCGGTGGCGCCGGTGACTCCGCGGCCTCGGCCCGCGCCTGACGAAGTGTGGCTCGAGCTGCTAGCCGCCGCGCCGCCGCGGGAACGACTGATGGCGCGGCTGGCGGCCGAGGCCGGAATGCGGCGCGCCGAGGTCGCTGTGTGCCACTCCGGTGACCTGATGCACGACGGCGACGGGTGGGCGCTTCTGGTACACGGCAAAGGCGGACGGCAGCGCGTCGTCCCGATCATGCCCGATCTGGCCGCCGAAATCCGCAACTACTGCACCACACACGGGTACCTGTTTCCCGGCCAGATTGATGGCCACATCAGTCCCGGCTGGGTCGGCACAGTGATCAGCCAACTAATGCCCGACGGCTGGACCATGCACAAGCTGCGGCACCGTTACGCCACCCGCGGATATGCTGGCACCAAAGACATTCGCGCGCTGCAAGAAGCCCTAGGTCACGCCTCGGTCGCCACCACGCAGCGATATACCGCGGTGTCAGGGCGGGATGTTCGGTCGGTGGCTGAAGCGGCGGCCCACCGGTTTGACACGAAACCACTGCGGCAATGAGCATTGCGTCGCTACGCTGGACCGTCATGGGCGGCGAGGATGCCCGTTCGGACGACGAAACGATGGTCGGCGGGGCCGACGACGAGACGGTCGGCGTGCCCGGCGCCCCGGCAACCGAGCAGGTCGAGCTGGCGTGGTCTATCGACCACCCCGTCGTGGAGCTGGATGATCCGGAGGATCATCACACGGCCTCTTGGCGTCGAGTCGTCGTGATCGGCGCTGTGATCGTGGCCGCGGCGGCCGTGGTTGCTGGCGGCATCGCGTGGGCCGGACGGTATCACGAGCCCACCGCCGCACCGGCTTCGTCTACTGCCGCGAAACCAGTACCGGCACCCGCTGAGAAGCCGCCAGCATGGCACCTCAACGGCACCTACCGGGTCGACGTAAACAATCCAGAGGCGATCACCTACAACCGCGACGGTACCAGGGAGATTGGTTCTGACTCCCGCACCCCCGTCCGGAGTAGCTGGGTTGCGTTCAGGACGGACTGCGGACCCGCTGGATGCATAGCGCACTCGGTAATGCTGGATGACGTAACTCACCAGACCGCAAAGTTGGACGAGTCCGGCCACAAGATCAACCGACCACTCCGCTGGTACGGCACCGACTGGGAGTCGGCAGAAGGTGGGATTCACGGGGGCCACAACGTCTCACTGAAATGCGACACCACCAGCGGAGCCGACACAATGGAGATTTGGACAACTCTGTCACCTATGCCGGACGGTTCATTCCGGGGCACTTACCACGGATTGGTCATGACGAACGAGTGCGGAACCAGGCCGGGTAGCAGCCTCAAGCTTGAGGTGCCTTTGACCGCTGTACGTATCGGTGATGCACCACCCGGAGTATTCCAATGAGTCTAAGCCCCCGGCAAAGTCGGAAGTATTCTCGGCGATGGTTCATCAGCGGGTTGGTTGGCAAGCCGGGTGGATGCTCCCGGCCGGGGAACTGGCGCGAAGAATTGGGCACGAGCCGCAAGCCACTGCGACCGCGGATGTCACCGAGTTCATATAGCTTGACGTAATCACGCATACTCGGCCAACGACAAAAGCCGCCCCTCCGGATCATGGAGGGGCGGTTTGTGTTTCAGCCGACGTAGAACCAGGCCACGGCCAAGCCGAGGACGATGGTGGCGATCATCGCCGCATAGCCCGTGACGATCAACGTGGTGTCAGCCGGCCGCCGCATGGTCGGGGAGGTATTCGCAGCAGCCGCACCGGTTGGCATTCGTCGCGGGCATACGATGCGCGCGGATGGGTCATGGCGATGCTGTTGAGCCCGGCGGGCAGCGGGTAAAGCGGCGGGCGGGGCGGCAACTGTTTCGACATTTGGACGTAGTCGTGGTCGTTGGCGGTGTGCCCGCACACGCACACACTCATCGTTCGCCTCCACAAAAGGGTGAGATTGTGGTGCTGGGTGGCTGCGCTGCTGAACCGGCCCAGCACCGACCGGAGGGCCGCGATCACCGTCTGCGCGCGCGGACCTTGCTCTTCAGCCACCACCACTGCACCTGGACCCATTTACGGGGGCTCACGGCCCGCCAGTAGGTGGGGTTGAGCCAGTCGGGGTTTTGCCAACGCTCGGGCAGGAACGACACGATCAACACGACCAGGCATTGGGTGAGGATGAACCCGATGATCAGCCACAGGATGGCGGCTTCGCTTTGGGCGTGCCAGTCGATCACGGCAGCGGCGGCGGCAGTCCCGGCAGCCCGGCCGGCAGGGGCGGCGGCAGTTGCGGCGGTGGCGGCAGCGGCTCCTCCGGTTTCGGTGGCGGCGGCAAGTCTTGCGGCCCCGGCCTAGGTAGCGGCGGCATCTGCACACCCACGCCGGGCTGTTGCCACGGCGCGCTCGGATTATCCGGGAACCCCTCATCCGGGTCCACGAGCGCGCTCGTCGGCCCCGCCGGCGTCAAATGCCCCTCCCGGACGCAGAACGCTTTGCCCCGTTTGATCACCGCCGTCACGTCGATGTAGGAGTGCTGGTACACGCCGGGGGGGTTGGGTTGCGGCGCAACCGTGTTGTCCGGACAGCGCCACGAGCAGCCCTGCCCGCTGGCGCCGACGCCCTGGCCGCCGAACCCGCCGACCGAGAACGGCCCAGCCGGGGCGAGCCCGATGGCGCCGATGTTGATGTTGACGCCGCCGGATTCGCAGTGGTAGTGGGAGAGGTTGATTTCGGTGGGGCCGTCGCAGAATTGGCCGCTGGCATCGACGATGATGTTGACGTCGACGCCGGTGCCGACACCCGGGGGCTGGCACGGGTAGTTGAAGTAGTCGGCTCTCGCAGTGGCCGGGGTGTACAGGGCGAACGACGCCGCGGCAGCTAATAGCAAGGCTGCCAACACAATTAGACGACGTTTCACGTTGGCATTCCTTTCATCTGCCGCAAGTTGGGGCTGGGTACGCTTTCTGTTTGCGCTCATCGAGGGCTTTCAGCCGCTCATCGTTGATGGCGGTCATCTGATTCGAGTAGTCCTGCAGCGTGCCCTGCACCCACGCGCGGTACACCGGGTCACTGGTCGGCAGCGCCGCAATATTGGGCGGCGGGTTGATCAGCCGCTGTATCCACTGGGAATTGGCTTCGATCATCCGCCCGGACAGGGTGTCGGTTTCGTCGATCAACTTGGCGCGGTCTTGCAGGACTTGGTTGAATTCGGCTTGGCAGCGTTTCATTTCGGATGACAGTCCGACTTGCTGCACGGCGAAAAAGACCATGACGGCTACGCCGGCGATGATGCCCAGCGGCGCCAACTCCAGCTCGATACCCTGCTTCTTGAGCTTGAAGTAGTGCCAGGCGGCACCGGCGGCCATGCCGGCCAGGAAGTAGATCATGCGGCCGATGTCGAACAGGTCATACCACTGCTCGTGCATCACTCACCGCCTTCGGGGCGGGCGATCCGCGGCGGATGCTGCGGCCGCAGCTCACCACTGGCGTCCTCGATGAGCACCGGCAGGCCGCCGGTGGCCGTCTCCACAACATCTTTGGCGACCTCCGCGACGCCCTTGGCGACCTCCGCGACCGCTACCGCATGGTCGGCTTTCTGCTCAACCCGCACGGTGTTCTCGACACGTCTCTTCGATACCGAGACGCCGAGGTTGCTGACCCACAACCCGGTGAACGCGACCAGGATGGTCTTGAACAGGTCATCGCTGTGCTCATCGTTGATCTTGGCGATGTGAAAGCCGATGTAGGTGAAGAAGACCAGGAGCCACGCGACGGTGGCGAAGCCCCCGTTTTGCAGAAACGCCTGCCAGCGTGACGGCGACCCGTTGCTAATCATCGTGGCGCGGCTCGTGCGCGGCGGCCTGGATCGCCGCCTCCGGGTGCGGGGCCGCCGCCGACGGCCGCTTACGCGGTCTACGGGCGGCCTTGGGTGCGGTGCGCACCTGCAAGACGTCACCGGGTGCCGGCAGCGTGACAGCCAACTTCGACGCCGACGCCGGAATCTGACTCCCGGCCAACGCGAGCAGCAGACCGAGCAGGGCGCCGTTGCCGGCGCCGACCGCCACCCCCCACCCCGGAATCGACAACCCACCGCCCGTCGCGCTGCCCGCCGCACCCAAACCCCACGCAGACAACGCGCACGCGGCGGCGTAGTTGACGACCCGCGTGAGGGTGGCCTCCCAGAAACTGATGGTCAGGAATTCGCTAGCCATGGCGGTTGTGGCCCTTTCTCTCTAGCGGCGGAAGCCCGCCACGATGTCGTAGCCGACCTGCAAACCGGAGCGGCCCCCGAACTCGGGTTTGGGCGCGTAGTAGTCGCCGTGCACCGCAACACCGTTGATCTGGCCGAGCAGGTGGATCAGGGCGGGCAGGTTGGTCAGCACGCCTTTGATCGACAGGAACTCGATCAGCTTGGGGTCGGGCTGCTCGCGGGTGCCCAACATGCCGCCGATCAGGGAGCCGATCAGGTTGCCGGGCGCGCCCGTCGCGCTTGCCAGCAAGGGCACGGCGAGTCGGCTCCCGATGTCACCGCCGAGGAACGGTGCCACCAGGTTCAACAGTGCAGGGATGATGATCTGGGCGCAGTAGATGACGAACGGCAGCTCGGTTTCGGCGCGGATGAACCAGTCGTAGAACAGCGGCCGGATCTCGTCGTCGGCGCACGCGTAGAAGTCCGGTGTCGGGCTCTGGTTGGTGACGTCCCACACCAGAGCCTCGAGCCACGCCGGGTAGGTATCGCGGGAGATACCGGAGCCGGGCGGGTTATTGCCGACCCGTGTCGGGCCGGGCCGGCGGCCGGGGTCGCCGAACAAGACGAGGCCGTTGATGCGTGGCCGCAGCTGCCGGTACTTGCCGGGCTGCCCCTTAACGCCAGCGTGGGTCAGTGGCCCGTCGCCGTCGCCGAACAGCCGGTTCACCGCCTGCTTCATGCCGTCGGCAGATTGGCTGTATCCGAAGAACCAGAACTCGACGTCAGGGTTGTTGATGTCGGGGTTCTGCTGATCGAGCAGCCGCTCCAATTCGGTGTCCAGGGCGGTGATGACGTCGAGGTAGGACAGGTCGGGGTCGCCACCCATCAGGCCCATGTAGCCGCCGATCGGATACCCGACCGGCTGATGGTTCAGGTTCAGCCAATGCTTGCACAGCTCACCCAAATCGAACGGCGGCCCCACCCACCACGGCACACCACTACCGGGCGCGGTGTAGCACCAGATCGGGCGGTGCGGCAGCACGATTTTCAGGTCGGCCAGATCCTTGTCCGAGACGACGCCGTCCTGCTCCTGGCCGGTGCGCCGCTCGTACTCTTTCTGCCACGATTCGGCGCGCGGCCCGAACTCGCTGCCCGGGGCCAGCGGGCCGAGTGTGCGCGCGTAGGCGGGGAACATGGCCGCCATGACGTGCCGCCACTTAGCGACCACATCACCCTTGTCGCCGAGCTTGAGGCTCATGGCGTCGGCGCCTTGTGCGTGGAGACGTGGTTTCGCAGCCAGCACAGAATGTCGTTCGGCGTGCGCAGCTGACCCGCCGCTTTGCGTTGGTCGAGTTTGGCCGCCTCGGTGGGGTCGTTGCCGTTCTGCGGCCAGTCCCCGGACAGTTGTGCGCGGATCTCTTTCACGTCGGCGACGAGTTCGTCCCACTGCGCGCGAGTGATCGTGTCGGGCAAGGTGATGTCCTCCTGATCGGTGTCGGTGTCGGTGGTGGGCAGCAGCGCGAGTAGCCGGTCGCCCAGCGCTCGGGCCTGATCCCAGCGGGCCCGCCGGTCAGCGATGCCGTTCTGGCCGCCGTTGATCAACTGCGTGACGCCAACGATGTCGCCCTGATCGCACAGGGCGTTGATCGTCGGCCGGGCCACGACCCAATACCAGGCGGCGCCGATGCCGGCCCACTTCAGATCCGCCAGCGCTTTGGGGTTGGCGACGAAATAGTTCGGGTCGCTGATCAACCCTTGGGCGGCGGCCCACTTGCCGAACGCCGCATAGTTGGACTGCCAGGTGATCTGAATCCAGGTGCGGCCCTTGTACTTCCAGCGGTCCTGACTTTCGTCGCCGTCGGCGTATTCCTCGGTCGTGGCGTAGCCATCCGACTCGTGGCCGGTCTGGGCGAGGAACATCGCTATGCGGTTGACGTTCGTGCACTGCGCCGCGACCAACCCCGCTTGGATTGCGGGCAGGAGTTCGGCGGCTCGGTCTTCGTCGATGACGGGCACGGCGTCGTAGAGCACGGTGGCCGGGGTGTCGGCGGGCGCCGGGGCAGGTGTGGGCGCGGGCTGTGGTGTCCCGCCGCCGCGACGGTACGTCGAGAAGCCGTCGGCGCGCACGTGCGCGGCCAGCCACCGTGACAGCTCCCCTGCCTGCGCCAGCGGGTAGGTGCCGTAACCAAGCTGGTGGTGCATCTCGTCGATGGGGTCGTCCCAATCACCAGCCCAGAACATCCAGGGGTTGTAGAACGCCAGCAGTGCCCGTAGTTCGCGCATCTGGGCGTCGTGGAACGTGCCGCGCACCTGGAACGGGTGAGTGTCCCAGTTCAGGTCCATCGCCGTCGCGTTCAAATGGTTCGACGTCGACACCGAATTCGTCGGCGTATAGCACGCCGAGTCTGCGTCGCGCAGCGGCTCCACATAGGCGTGGTAGTCGGCGGCATACGCCAACATCAGCCGACCCGCATCATCGTTACGGACCTGCAGAGTGACGTCGGTGCCAGGAACCTGCTTCCACACCAGCAGCGGCGAATCCGGCTCGATACGCGGCGACGGCTCCCAGCCGTCTTCCGTGGCCATCAGTGCTGCCGCCACTTCTTGAAAAGCTCACTGATATCGACGATCTCGGATAGGCCGGGAATGTCCGGGTCCGCATCAATGACCTTGTCGATCACCTCACCGGCCAGCTCACCCACCTCAGGCAGCTTGATATTCGGCAGACTCGGCAACCCCTCAAAAGCCTTCTCCACAGCCACCTTCGACGCCGACGCCACAATCGTCGGCAGCATGGCCAGCAGTTTCTCGATGATGATCGGGGTGTACTTGTCGACCATCTCATCCAGCTTGGCTTGTGCCCATGGCCACACCTTCTCCTCGACTTGCTTCTCGGCCCACGGGGTGACCTTGTCGAACAGTTTGTTCGCGATCCCGGTGATGTCGAGGTGGTCGCCGACGGCTTTGCCGAGACTGTCCCAGATGGTCATGGTTGTCCTATCGGTGCGGTAACGTCGCCCTGGTTGGCGAGGAGCTGTCGGAAGGAATCGAACGTCATGCGGAAGCGCCCCCGTATCCCCCAGGAGGATGACCACGAGTTGAGGAACGTGAGCGTCTTCTGTTGGTAGTTGATTCCGAGTGCGAGGTATTCGTGGCCGCCGGCGAGGTCGCCGTCGGGGTCGACGAACCCGAACTGGTCAGGTGCGAACATCGCGTCGTGCCAGTCAGTTCCGACGATGACGGGTTGCGTTTGCAGGGTTTGGCAGAAGTGGTCGAACCCGAAACTGTGGGTGTAGGCGGTCAAATAGCCCAGCCGCACACCGGCTTTGCACACACCCAGCCCGGTTGATCCTGTGTCGACTGGCGGGTACGTGCCGTCGATGTTGTCCAATCCCGTTGCCACCGAATACAAGTCGATGGCCGCTTGCTCGTCGAGGTAGCGGCGCTTCGGGCGCGAGCGGGCGAAGAACGCGGTATTCAACAGCTGCGCCAACGCATTACCAGTACAAGACGAGAGCGAGCCCTGGTCCAACACCGGCGCATGATGGCTCCACAGCACCGACCGCGGCGCAACAGCTTTGCGAGCCGGGAAGTTCCGCGACCGCGGATCATGCTCGACTAACCGGCCAAGAGCAGGCAATCTATAACCACCTCAGGATTCGGTGCAGGATCCACGCGCGCACCGCGTAGCGAAGCACGACGTGGTCGGCTAGGGGGCATCCGCAGATCGGGCAGCGGGCCTCAGGCGGCAGGTCTGGCTCGCCATGTGCGGCCACAGTTCAGCGGTGGCCCTTCTTGCGGTGCGGGTAATGCCATGCGTGGAACAGGTATTCGAGGATCGCGCCTCCCAACGCTGAGGCGATCGCGACGACGGCGAATGCGGTTACCAGGTCGGCGATCATGGCCGCGGGTGGTGGCAGGCGTGGCCGTGCCGCCGCAGACAGCGGCGGATCAGGTGCTCGGGCATCTGGCTAGGTTTTGGTGGCGGCCTTTTCGTCGACTGCCTCGTTGTAGCCGACCACGAACCAGTACGTGAACGGGTAATTTTCCGGTGAGGTCTGCCCGAACGGCTTAGGTTCGACGTCGCCGCCGGCGGTCTCGATGTCCTGCAAAGCGGCGGCCCGGCCAGCGGCCTTACGTTCCTCGATGTCAACCTCGGTAATCATTGGTGAAATACCCTCTCTCACTTAGAGTTTGAACAGTTTGTTTGAGCCGTTGTCGATCACGATATTGATGTCGCCGCCGTTCGGGGTGACCGGCAACCCGGTTGCGGTGTCGTGGTAGCTGATGAGCGGCGAGGTCGCGGCCGAGCCGGTGTCTTTGTAGAACACGATCGCCTCGGACGGGTCTCCGGTGACCGCGGTGAATGAGAAATCGGCGGCGTCGGCGACGCCGAGGGTGGCGGTTTTACCGGTCAGCGCCGCCGAGGTGGCGACCCGCCCGGCCGAGGCGATATCCGACAGGAATTCGTGCGTGTCGATCGCCACCGTGTAGTCGGCGACGTCGACGAGTACCGCTTTGATGGTGTCGCCGGTCCAGTTGATTGCGCCCGTGAGGAATTTCTCGCGGGCTTTTCCGTACAGTGCGTTTGCCATTGTTGACCTTTCCTAGTGTTGTTTGATTTCGATTTGGAACGCTAGAGACGTTGTCGGGGTGGTGATCGACTGCGTGTGAGCGCCGTCGCTGGTGCTGCTGTCTTTTTGCGCGGCGAATATCCACTCCGAGCCCGACAGTGGTTTCAGCTTGGAGTAGCCTGCCGGCGGGGTCATGGTGACCTGCGTGTTTCCGGTCGAGGTGAGTTGCAGGATAAGGCTGGTGCCGTCCGTTTGGGACAGGGTGATAGCCGGGACGGCCAGGGTGTTGGTGCCGGGGTTTAAGTTACCTTGCAGGGCTTTGCCGCCGCGCCAGCCGGTGCCGGATGCTTGACCGGAGATGACGACAGACATCATTCGCACGGCGTTGGTCCACGAGCCCGACGTGTGACTGCTTGAGGTCGCGATGAACGAGTAGCAGCACCCGCTGAGCCCGCTTGTGGTGGTTGCCTCCTGCACCCACGCGGGCACGTTGCCGCCCGCGCTTGGCGGCGACACGGTGCTGAGGCTGGTGCTTGCTGCCGCGAAAATCAGGATCAGGTTGCCGGGTGCGTGGGCGCCGATGGTTACCGAGTTGGTGCCGCTCGAGTTGATGTTCTCGATGGCCAGGGGCACCGAGCCGACGGTCGCGGTGAGTGTGCCGAACGCCTCCGAACTCGGAATGCCGGTGAGGTTGATGGTTTTCGATACGGCCGCACCGCCGAACGCCTCGCCCGACGCGATGCCCGACAGTGTGATTGTGACGGGCCCGCGCCCGACGGTTGGGGTGCCGAATGCCTCCGCGCTCGGGATGCCTTGCAGGGCTATCACGGCGTTGACGGCGAGCGCGCCGAACGCCTCGGCGCTGGCGATGCCGCCGGTGATCGCGACGGCGGCCGCGGCCGCCAGCAGTCCGAACGCTTCTGCGCTGGTGATACCAGCCAGCCCCACCGACACGGGGCCCGGTGTCACCGTCGGTGCGCCGAACGCCTCACCGCTCGCGATGCCCTGCAATCCAATCGTGACGGCGCCGGGCGCGACCGCGCTGCCGCCGAACGCCTCCGCTGACGGTATGCCGGTGAGTGTGACGGGCTGCGGGGGGCCGATCACGGTCGCCGACCCGAACGCCTCGGCCGAGGGGATGCCGGCCAGGTTGACGCTGTAGGCGGTCGATAGGGCACCGAACGCCTCC
Organism: Mycobacterium sp. NGS66; assembly: GCF_059812225.1. Classification (NCBI taxonomy): domain Bacteria; kingdom Bacillati; phylum Actinomycetota; class Actinomycetes; order Mycobacteriales; family Mycobacteriaceae; genus Mycobacterium; species Mycobacterium sp. NGS66. The sequence continues at coordinate 75,402 of NZ_JCALCG010000020.1, forward strand.
TCGGACGGGATGCCGGGCGGCCCGATCACATAAGCGACAGCGAGGTCACCCACCGCTTCGCCCGATGGGATGCCGGCGCCGAGGTCGACGCTGACCGGGCCGCGGCCCACGTCGAGCGCCCCGAATGTTTCCGCGCTCGGGACACCAGCGAGGTTGATCGCGACCGGGCCCCGCCCCACGGTTGGTGTGCCGAACGCTTCGCCGCTGGTGACGCCGAACAGGCCGACGGTGATCGCGCCGGGGTGCACGTCGCTGCCGCCGAACGCCTCCGCGCTCGCGATCCCAGCCAGGGCGACGGTTTGCGGGTAGCGGGCGGTGAGCGCCCCGAAAGCCTCACCCGACGGGATGCCGGTGAGGGTGATTTTCTGCGAGGGCGCCACCAGCAGCGTCCCGAACGCCTCACCGGAGGGGATGCCGGTGAGTTTGACGCGGTACGGCGACCACCAGCCGATCGGTGGGCGGGGGCGGGGGATCAGTGTGGGGGACCAGCCGGGCCGGGAGCGGCGCGGCCGAACTGAGGCGGGTATGTAGGTCATCCGGCCTGCCTGGCGCGGAACCAGACTTTGCCTTTGGCGCCGGGCCGCCCGAACGCCGGGTAACCCGAGCCGCCGCCACCACCGGGGGCTACGCCGTCGACGTTGGTGCCGGCGTCTGTGGAGCCGACGGCGGTGTATCCGGCGATGGTGCGGTTACCTGAGCCGCCGCCGGATTGGACGCTGCGGTTGTTGCCGGCGCGGCCGCCGCCGGGGCCGCCGGTGGCGGTGATGGTGGTGATGCCGGTCGCGGCTACTGATGCGTTGCCGCCGTTGTCGCCGGGGTCCAGCGCCCACGGGTTCAGGCCGCCGGCCCCGCCGTTGCCCATCGTGACGGTGGCGGTGTTGGTGGCTGCGGGCCATATCGGGAACCCAGTGCCGTTGGGGTCGCTGGCGTAGACGAAGGTGCGGGTTTGCCAGTCGCCGGGCATGCCGCCCTCACCGGCCACACCGTACCCTCCCGACTGACCGCCACCACCGGGGGCGAGGACGAACACGTCGATCAGGTCACCGGGTGCCAGCCACGTCGGCCGGTTCCACACGCCGTTATCGGTGAAGGTGGCAACCTCGGCGGGTATGTAGTCGACCGGCACGTCGCTGCGGCCCAACCCGATGTAGGGGGTGTTGCCGCTATAGAGCGCGTTCATGGTGGCCGCCGACATCGCCAAAGAGGTCGGCCCGCTCGCCCCGGTGTTGCGGGACGCCGCGGTCTTCTTGGTGGTCGCAACTGGGTGGTTGTCGGTCATCCACGCCAGCGGGGTTCCGGCGATGGATACGGTGCCTGAGCCGACGACCTGGAACTCGACGACGAGGACGTCGCTGGCGTCATGGCTGATTTTGTTGGGGCCGGGGAAGGTGTATTGCTGCCACTGCCAGCCGGAGGTGAGTTGCGCGGCCAGGTTGGCCGACGAGAACAGGTGCGTGACGGTGCCGTCGAGGTTCAGCTTCCCGAAATTCAGGTAGAACCCGGTGATGTTGCTGTTGCCCGAGGACCGCCAGTACAGGATGCTTTTGGTGTCGGAGTTGAACATGCGCTCTAGCGCGATGGCCGATGCGCCTTGTGTGATACCGAAATTCGTTGGTGTTGACCCGGTGCCTAGCGCGGTCAGCGGCATGTTGGACACCGATGTGCGTTCCAAAGCGCCGATGACCGGGTTGTTGGTGCGGATACCGAGAATGTTCTGGTGCACCGCGCCTAGGAAGTTGGCTTGTGCGGCGTTGCTGGCGGTGCCTTGGGCGGCCTCGGCGAAATCAGCCAGGCTCACGCCGAAGAGGTTGTTGAAGGTCATGGCTGAGGTGACGGCGTCCCACATCATCGTCACCGTTTGCGCGATGCTGTCACCGATCACGCCGAGCACATAGTTCGACGGGACCTGTGTCAACGCGAGCGCGAAGTCGTCAACGGTGGGCAGCCCGCCGCCGCCGCTCAAATCGAAGTCGGGGAGCCATGCGCCGACGGTGGCGTCGATGATCGACTGGAACCGGCCGAGCAGGTCAGCCAGATCGTCGGGTAACCCGGTGATCCACGATTGAGGGGCCACCGACTCGGTGAGCTGTTTGGTCATCGACCCAAACGAGAAGTGGATGGCCCCGGCGGTGGCCGTGTCCTCGACATGGGGGCGCATCACGATCTGGTCGATGATGTGGCCGGGCACATCGGGCACCGTGTAGTCGCCGGTGATTGGTACCCACCCGTCAGCGTCGGCGTCGGGGTGCGCGGCCGAGCTCGCGCCGGGTGTGGGCACTGCGGCGACGACAGTGGTTTCGACTTCCTGCACTATCGCCTCGCCGCCGCTGATCACCGTCTCGTACGCCGACACCAGAATCTGGATCGGATCACCTGTGGACGACAGGCCCGACCAGAACGCTTTGATCGACACCGGAAGCACGTCGCCAGCGGTCGCGGGAATCGCGTTGGAGTACAGGTCTTTGACCGACCCGTCGGCGATCGTCTTGGCCGATCCCAGCGCGCCGGTCGGGGCCAGCGGGTCGGGGGCAAAATCGCTGCCGGCGAGCATCGTGCCGTTACCGAAGAGCGGATCGGTCAGGTAGTTGGGTACGACATTGCGCAGCGCGGCCAACGGCAGCAGGCCCAGAAGCTGCTCGGGCAGGGTGCCGAAAATGTTGAATGCGTCCAGCGGCGACTTGCTGCCCAGCAGCCCCCCCAGATTGGTGAAAGCGCCGGCGATATCGGCCAGGGTGTAGTTCGTTTTACCGGTCAACCCCAGCCCGGTAGCGATGACGTTCATCAGGTCTTGGCCACCAGGAATTGCGGCGACCGCCGCACTGATCGCCGTGTCGACGAACGTCGCGAGCGAGTTGGGTTGCGAGAAGTCCACACCGGAAAACACGTTGTCCATCAGCGACGTCAGATCACCTAAGCTGCCTGACGTGATGGTTCCGCCGCTGAAGAACGACAGCAATGTCTTCACCACTTCGTCGGCGACGTCCATCGGCAGATCGGTGATGAAGTCCAGAAGCAGACCGGGAAGGTCTTGCGGCCCTTGAATGTCCGCCGGGTCCGCGGTCGCGACAGTCGAGTTGAACCCTGCCCACAACTGCGTCAAGATCCCGAACGGCGTCAAGTCGATCGCGGGATCGCCGCCCGTGGAAACGTTGAAGATGCTGGAGAACCGTTCGATGGCGCGGGCGCGCATCTCCTCCGGCGACTGGTCCTGCGTTTTGGCGGCCAGCGTGTCGATGGTTAACGCACCGACGGGAAGGTTCGGCACACCTCCCGGTACGGTCATCGGCGGCGCACCGCCCTGGCATGCGTAGCGATCCGTTTCGGCGGCGAAGGGGCCTCAGCGACACGCGTCACGAACGGCTCGGCCTCGGTGTGCTGCGGCTGCTCAGGCAGTTTGATCGACTCCTGCCGGATACCGTCGGTGATCCACGCCGGCGCGTGTACCGCGGCGGGGTCGATGTGCTCGGTTTGGCGGATACCGAGCGCGACGAGCTGGGCGGCCAGATCGCCGACGACCGGTTGCAGCACGTGCAGCGGCATCTCCGTGGCCGTCAGTAACGCTGAGGCCAGGGCACCGCCGACGGCTTTGGTCTGCCCGTCGACGTCGTCGATGTCGGGGATCTTCTTCGGAATGACGTCAAGCGCTTTCACTGACTCTTGGTCGTTCACCACAAACCTATTTCCTGCAATCCGGTCATCGCCTTGCTGATCAGCCCCGCCATCCGCTCAAGCGCGTCGATCAGGTTGCGGGTGTCGCCGAACTTCGCCTGAATGTCGACGCCTTTGTCGTCGCCCCAGCTGATGTCGAGACTTCGGCAGCGGCGGACAAACACGCGCGGCATCAGATACTTCGAGGTGCCGCCGACGCGATCACCGAGCCACCAATGCCCGAAGCCGTTGTCGCCGATCATCCACGGCGCCGCTTGGGCCACGGTCAACGTGAAGACAAGGTCAGGGTCGGTTTCACGTCGACGCCGCCGCAAGTCCATGATGCTGGCCGCAGTGAACGCCTGCGTCACATTCGTTGAGGTGGTTTCGAGGTAGTGTCCCCAACCCTGCTTGGAGACGCGCAGCAGCAGCGGCACCGAAATGTGGGCCAGGATGCTGTCTCTATAGATCGGATTGAGGAAGCTGTCTAGCGCGCCGCCGAGCGATCCCAGGCTGAAACCGCCTCCGAAATACCCGCTCAGGTTGTCCCCCAACACATCTCCGCCGTACTGGATGGCCGCCGAAATGAGTTCGTTGACGCCGGGCATTGACTGACCGCCCACGGTGATGCGGCCCGGGCCGCCGGGTGACCGCGAAAACTCCGACGTCTCAATCCCGGTGATGTCGCCATCCCGATAGATCACATACGGGTGTGACGGCAGCGTGCCGAGTATGCCGGGCAGCCGGTAATACCGTTCGTCGATGGTTTCCCCGGTGAACAGATCGTAGGAATCCTCAACGTAATTCGACAGAACATCGGCGATGGTGCGTGTCAGGCCGAGCAGCAGATTCCCGCCGATCGATGTGCCCTCACGGAATCCTGACTTGTTGACGATCCCGACGAACAGGGTGCCGTTGCGCCAGCCGGTGCCCGCACCTTCCCACGGCTCGGGGTCGCCGGTGAACCACCTGTGTAAATCCCATTGCAGCTCGGCGTCTTCCAGGATCGGCGCCGCGACGTCGAAGATGGATGTTTTGATGCTGCCGACTAGCAGGGTCAGCGGCGCTACTGAGTCGCCGAAGGCTCTTGGTTTGACGATGATCTGCGACTGCTGCCAGATGTTCATCAGCGAGTCGAGGATTCCGTCTATCGTCCAATGGGCGGGGTTGAGTAGGTTCAGGATCGATTCGATGCTGATGTTCGTCAGTTGCAGCCGGAGCAGGTTCGCCGCCAGGGTGAGCAGGATCGCGTAGTCGGCTTGGAGTAGCAGCATCCACGCCTTCGGCTGCTGAATCAGCGACAATGGTAGGAACGGATTGCCCGCTGTGTGAACGTATTTCAGTTCTTCGATGTCGTCGAGGAAGTCGAGGACGACTTCGTCGCCTTTCTCGCTGCGCTTGACGGTGACGCCGTTTTTGGGCTTCATCCGGCCGCAGACCCGGGCGCCCATCATTTCCACGCGGACGTGGATGTTGCTTGTGCCGCGGGCTTCCTCGTCGAGCGCCCAGAACGCCGCCCAGGTGCCGCGCCGGTCGTCCAGGTCGATCGGCAGCCGTAACTGGATCGTGCCGGTCTCGTTGACGATGATGTTCACCGAGCCGCCGAGTTCGCCGTACACGGTGCCCCGGTACACCCAGTTGCCGTCGTAGAGCATGGCGCGGGGCGGGTCGTATGCGCGTTCGATGCGGTATGCGCGTAGCTCGCGCGCCCATGCGATGAAGTCGTCGTGGTCGGTGCCGGTGAACGGCTCACCAAACGCCGCGGTCATGCTTCCAGGCCGCTTTCTGCTGACCAGAAGCGTCGTTGCCGCAGAGTTGCTTCCGATCCTGCCGGGCCGCGGCAGATCACTGGCATTAGGACCGGATCGGCTTCGGTGCCGGTGTACGGCGGAACCGCGTAGATCGGTTCCACGCCGTTGAATAAACCGGCCGCGTTGGACAGGTCGGCGTTGACGTAGGTGTCCATGAACGGGTCGGCCATCACCGACAGCAGCTGCGTCAGTTCCGGGGTGACGATCATCCGCGCGGCGTCCTGGCCGATGGCCCGGCCCCATTTGCGTTCTTGCCCGAAGCTGAAGTCGGGGAACTGCCACTGTTGCGCGGGGTCGAGGGCCCATTCCAGCCATAGCGGTTGATCGGTGGGGTTCCACACGTCGAACCAGCCGGTGTTGGGCGCGTAGGCGATGGTGACCGCGTGGCCGGTGCCTGTGAGGTTGGTCGCCGATCCGGTGAGCACACCGTTGGTGCCGACTGCGAACACCACAAGGAACGAGGTGGGGGTTCCGGTGACCGTGACGTTCCCTGGGCCGACCGTAGACAGGGCCTCTAGCGCCACCTGGACCGTTGCGGCGTTGGCGTTGTACGGGATTCCCGCAGTGATGTTGACCGCGTGGCCTGTGCCGGTCAGGCTGCTGCCTGATCCGGTCAGGGGGTCGGACGTGGCGAACACCATGAGGTAGTTGCCGGCCGTGCCTCCCACGCTGACGTTGTCCACCCCGACCGAGGACAACGCCTCCAACGCCGCTTCCACGGTGGCCGGCGCCGCGTCATAGGGGATTGCTGTGGTGGTCTGCCCGCCGAACGTCAGGGTGAATGTGCCGCCTGTGCCGACGATGTTGACTGAGAACACATCGGTGGTTTCCCCGCCGAACGTCAAGCTGTATGTGCCGCCGGTGGCGACGATCGCGACGGTGAAGCGGTCGTCCGGGTTGGTCCACGACTGGGCGTCTTCGGCGGCCTCGTACATCGGGTTATAGGCGTGCGTGGACACGACGGCGTGATAGACCTGGCCGATGTCGGCGTCCATGCCGTCCTCGGTGGTGTAGCTGATCTCTTTGGCCAGCTTCAAGATCAGCCAGCGCGCCCCGGATGGGCCGTCCCAGGTGGCCTTCACCTTCTGCAAGTTGCCTGGTGTGCCCCATAGTCTTTGGAATCGTGGCCGGGAGGTGGGGGTGAGCCAGAACGGCAGGATCGGCTCGCGGATCGGTACGTCCTCGTTGACCGGGCGGCCGCCGATTTCAAAGGCACCGGATATGGTGCGCACTTTGAAGCCGACGTCGTACAAGCCCTGCGGGTTGGTGTCGAGGATGATGTCGTCGTCGAGGTAGTCGTCGTTCGGGGCGGAGACGACGACGCTGTCTCCGTTGGATGATTCGAGGGTGATCGTGGAGACCGCCACCTACACCCCGAACCTTTCCACCCTCGCTAAAGCCTTCTCTTTTGCGAGGCGCTCCGCTCGGACGAAGGCGTCCTCGACGCGGGCGGTCTGGATGTTGAATATGGTTTGCGGGCCGGGCTGCTGGCCTCCCCCGTTGACGTCTGCGGGCGCCGCGGCGGGTGTCCGCGCCCCCGCGGACAGCGACGCTGGGACTGCACCGCCGCTGCCGGGTCCGCCGCTGCCTGGCCCACCAACTGATATGCCTCCGACGAACTGTGAGATGCCTTGCAGCCAATGGGGTGAACCCGGGACGCCGAACGCGTCGAGCGCCGAAGACACCTGCCCGCTGACGGCGGCGCTCGCAGCCTTGGGGAAGTACGCCATGGGGTTGCGGTGTCCTGGCCCGCTGTCCGCGCCAGCGGCCAGGTTGTCGAAACCCCAGCTGGCTAGGCCGGGCAACGACGTCGGAATCGACACACCGCCCGACGATCCGCCTGGCCCCGCTACTGCAGGGGCTGGGGTTGCGCCCGGAGCGCCCCCCACATCCTTCAGCCCTGCCGGTGTGGCAGCATCATCGCCTCTACCCGGGGTGCCACCCAGCGGCGGGGTTGCTGAGCCTTTGCCTTGCAGAGCGCCGAGAAGGCCGTTGACGATGCCCGTCCCCGAGAAGATGTGGACGTGGTCCATGTGGTTTTGCGTCGGCGAGCCGCGGTCTTCCATCGGCTCGGACCTGCCGCCGGGGTACCACATCCTCTGCTGCCAAATCGCCCACTTCAGATCGATCGCTGCGGCGTTGGCCAGCGCGAAGTCCTTGACGGCGTCGCCCTTGGCTTTGTCGTTTCCGACCATCACGTCCAGCGCGCGGCCGGTGGAATGCTCGCCGTACTTGTCGGCGGGCCGCCACCCACCGATGTCGCTGATTCCGAAGCGTTCCATGATGATTTTGCGGAGCTGCTGGGAACCGGCAACCAGCCCTCCCCCCTCGAATCCTGGCATGCTCTTCAGCCAATCCCACAGCGGCGCACCAGCATTCACCGCGCGCAGCAGCGGCAAATTACGTTCCGTAGCTTGCTGGTTGGTGATGAACTCGCCATTCGACACGCGTACGCCGGCCGGCCAGCCGAGGATGCTGTCCGACGTGCCGGTGCCAGGGCCGCGGATCAACCCGTTCACCGCCTCGGCCGTACCGCCACTGGCGTGCGGAAGGAGGTCTAGCCAAGTTTTCTTGCCCGGAGTCGGGGCAGCCGGGGGGGCAGCACCAGGCGGGGGCGAAACGCTGGGAGCGTTGGATGCCGGCGGAGCGCTGGGTGCCGGTGTCGGCGGTCCGATGATCGGCGGCGCTCCGGGGGACTGGGGTTCGACGTGCGGAGCGATGATCGCCCGCGTCCACGCGTCGATGAAATCCTTCATCTTTGTATTAGCAGGCTCAAGATCCGGATTTATTTTCATATCAATAGGATTGCTGACTTCCTGTTGACGCCAGGATTCAACTTTGCTTCTAGCTGCCGTCGTATCTGCAGTGATGGTTATGATCCCGTTCGGTAAATGCGTTACTTGGAATCCCCACGATTTAAGTTGATCCTCAACGCCGTCGTCTAGTGCCCTGACTCTAATGTCTTTACCGGGCGGTATCGCGGCTATGTAGGTGGCGATATTCTGCAAAGACTCTTCGGTGGCTGACTTCTGTTTTCCGCCTTCAAACCACTTATTTTCGAACCTGTCGAGCCAAGAGAAGTTATCTCTCAGGTAGCGGTTGATATCCGCTAATTCGACAATTGTTCCGGTGACATTGCTGATCAGCCCGCCGCTATGCCCTATTTTAGCGAACAGCCCGCCTAATCCTTTACCGGATTCTGCGATGCCTTGAATATTTTCTCTAGCACCCTTGCCGAGTGCTGCGATGTTCCCGACGCTTGTGGCGATCCTCTGTAAATGGTCGGCCGCGGCGGATTGCCCTATGGTTCGCAGCGCCCCATCAACCCCCGCAAGGACTGCCGCCGGGTCATGATCCTTGATTCCCTGGAACGCGTCGCGAAGTTGCTGGACGCCGGTGACAGCCGGCCCGATCTGGTCTCCGACTTCACGTAGCCATTCGCCGACCGGGGAATTCCCGATCGCCTGCCCGACCCTCTCGCCGATCGCTTTCCCGATCCGTTCACCGATCGCAGACTTCAGCTCGTCGAGCGACATCCCCTGATCGGCGGCAGCTTGCCGCAGCGCATCGTTGATCGTCTCTGCCAGAACACGGCCCGCGCCGCGCGCCTGCACACCAACCTGATTTATGTCGATCGGCGGCAGTTCGACCTTCGTGTTCTTGGCGTCTTTGATCACGTCGCTGATCGTCGTGCCGGCTTTCTTGGCCTGCTCGCGGACCTTCGTCGGATCGATCGGCGGCAACTCAATTTGCTGCGACTTGGCTTCTTGGCCAGCCTTTTTCACCGCATCGTTGATCTGCTTGCCGACCTTATCGGCATCGACCTTAGGCTGGATCTCCACCTCGGGTGGCTTCGCCTTCTTGGCCGCATCCTTGATCGACTTGTCGACCTTCGCGGCATCAGTCTTCGGTTCAATCGTGACCGGAATAACCTGACCGGCGAGCTGCTTCTCAATCGCCTCCGACACACCCTTGAGGGAAGGGATGACCTGCAGGACAGCGTATCCAATTGTGGTGTCCGCCATGGCTATCCCCCCTTCCGTCGTTGCGCTCTGTCGCGTTTGCGTTGCTGATATCTGGCCTTGAGCCGCGCCATCGCAGCGGCCTTAGCCTTGACTGTCATCGCGGCGCGCAGCGGGTGATCAAACCCCGTCGGCAGCGAGTTCTTCGGCGAGTTCATCGCGACCGTCACCACCCACAGATCAGCGAGCAGATGATCGGTGAGCGTCCACACCGGCATCCCGCCATTCATGGACCGGGCGGTCGCCGAATCAGCGGGAAGCCCTTCAATCAGGACGGATAACCGCCGCGGCGACACCCGGCCGCGGTAGAAGTCGAGAAGGTCGACACCGTACGGGAGGAGGTCTGCCTCTATCGCGGAGCCATGCTCGTCAAGCTGCTCACAGAGGCCGACTAGTTTCCCCCGGTAGCCTCCGCGATCTTCCGGCCCAACTCTTCGACGTCGCGGGATCCGGCGCCGGCGTCGCTGAGCGCCTTCCACTGCTCTTCGCCGAGCAGGGCCTTGGTGCAGCCGTAGTTGTCGCCAGCGCGGGCGGCGTCGATCGCGGCGATAGGAACATTGCCGATCGGGATTCGCAGCTTCACGCCGCATTGCTCAAGGACCACGAAGTCGTCTGCGGCTTCGGCTTCGCGGGCTTTGGCTGCAGCCGACTTTCTGGGCTTCTTGGGCTTGTGGTCCTGCGGCGCAGGCGCGTCGTCGGATGCCATCAGGATACGGTGACGGTGCCGCCGGTACCGGACGCCGACACCGTGCCGACGGGGCCGGTGAACGTGGCGACAAGCGGCCCGCCCGTCGGGCCCTCCACGGTCACACCGGAATCCGGCAGCGCGGTCACGGTCGACAGCAGCCGCAGCGCGGACTGCAACGCGGCGGCCGTCTTCGTCACGATCGACGCTGTCGTCTGCCCGCCCACAGTGGCCGTGTACGCGGTGACGCCGGCGTCGATCGTGAACGTCTTCACGACATCATCGGACGTGTCACCGATGACCTGGAAAACGTCACCGTCGGCGTCCGCGGTGTGATGAACCGCAATCTCGGCGAATGACAGCGCACCCTCGATGATGCCGCCGTGCGACTTCAGCTCGAGCAGCGCCGGCCGTAGCTGCAACCACACGACAGACCGATCCTCGTCAACGTGGCGGTATAGCAAGTAACCCTGAACGTCCTTCGGGGCGCCTATCTTGTTGGCCGCTGACCCCGGCAGCACGAACTTGCGGGTCACCGAGTTCCACTCCAACGCCGTGAATCCGGACTTGAGTTTGCCTTTGAAGAACTTCGTGCGAAACGCCGGATGCCCGAACGCGTCGTATTCCTTGACCTCGCCGCTCGGGTCGAGCGGGATGCCCTTCTGGTCGTCGACCAGGCCGACTTCCTCCCAGCCGAGAGCCTCTAGGTCGTCGTCGGGGTTGTCGGGCGTCATCGTGGCGAGATCGGTGACGTCGGACTTGAGCGCGAACCACACTTCGGCTTGATCCGGAATGATGGTCGCTTCGGGATTGATGGTCTGCGCCATAGTGTTTCCCTCCTTCAAGGGCGTTTCTGCCCTTGCGGGCTCCAAAGAACCCCGGCCCGGTTTGGGTCGGGGTCGAACAGGGTGCGCGCCTTGGGTGCGCGCTATTGGGTGCGGGCGACCGCCCGCACAATGACGGAGGCGAGATCGCCGCCGGTCGACGAATCGCGGCCTTCCAAGATCCCCGAGCCGGGCACCGTCGCTGCAATGCCGGGGATGCCGCCGGCCAGTACCCGCGCTGTCGCGGCGTTCACGTAGGTGCGGTCGCGGCCCGACGTCCACGACGTCAAACGGATCGATGAAGCGGTGGCCGCTGGCCACCAGTCCATCGATCCGCCGTCATCGGCGACGATCAATACCGGCGCTGCCCCCAGCTTCCAATCTCCCGGCAGTTCCAAACGCACCTGCAGTTCCGGGAACCGCTGCGCCAGGTCGGTTTTCAGGCAGTCTTTGATCAGCCTGGCCATGTCGGCCGGTTCAAAAGTCACTTCTCGGCCTTGTTGGTGGCGCGGGACTTGCGCGGCCGCCGTTTGCGCGGGCGCTGCACAATTTCCAGGCCCGCCGCGGTCGCCGCACGGCTCAGCACACCTTCCTTGGCCTGCTGCTCAGCCGGAACCCTCACAGTCGAGCGGGCACGGTCGGTAACCGTCTGCGTCACCTGCGCGTCCGGGCCCGCTGCAGCCGCGACCTCCGCAGCTATCCCCGCGACGCTCTTGGCGGCCATCTCCTTGAGTACCTCGGCGCCGCCGGCCAGGTCAAGATGAAAACCAATCTTGCTCTCGGTCATCCCTGCCCCCGGAAACAGACGACCTCAAGACCTCCGCGGCCCTGCATCCGCCAGTCGTTGACGACGATCCGGTACCGCTCGCCGCGGACGGTGAGTTCGTCGCTGTTGACCAAATCCGTTCCGGGAGAGAAGTAAACGACAGCACCGATGTTCTCGCCGTCGCGGCCTTTGCTGACCCTCTCCCGCGAATTTTCCGCCGGGTAAATACTCGGCGCCAGCCCGAACGCCACCAACGGCACATCAGATGCGGGGATCAGCTGTCCGTTCTCGTCGCGGCCGCCGCCGCGGTGCCGGATCACCTGCTCACTCACGGAGCTGATTCCAACCGGTATGGCTCAAGCAGCGACCGCTCCACAGCGCTGAACGCGGACCCGGCGGCCATCGCCTCGGAGTCGTAGTACTGGAATGGGCCCACCGCTTTCAGCCGACCGCCGGTGGGAGTCAACGATGACCGATCCACCCATGACAGGACTGCGGCGTTGAAGTCGTCGGCGTCGTCGAACCCGTGATCCATCGTGACCGTGACGGCGCCGTAGTGCCGAGACCAGCAGCCGCGGGAACGCTTCCGCACCAGCCCGCGCGCCGACACGCACAGATCGGTCTCCACGTCGAGCGCGACGCCGTCCTCAACGACTCCGGTCAGGGCGACCAGTTTCAGCGTTGGCAACACCAACAGCACCGAGCCGGGGCCGTCGAGCGTGACCTCATCGTCCTCGACGACACCGGTCACGTGCCAGCCGCAGAAACGTCGTGCAGCGGTCAAGCCGGCTGACAGCAGGCGTTGCGTTTCCGCAGCGTTTGCCGCCAGCCGGCCTGACGTGTACCGCTCGACGTCAGCAGCAGATAGCTCAGCCATCGCCCTTGCTCGACGCCGCCTTGTTCGCCGGAGCCGCCTGCTTATTGGCCGGCGTCTTCGCCTTCGACGCCGCGGTGAGTCCGCGCGCTTTGGCGTCCTCATCGGACAGCAACACGGTGGTCTCCATGCCGTCCGGCGGTGTGAAGGTGTACTCCTTCATGCCACTGCTCCCATCACTCATGCGGTCAGCGTGACCTTGCAGATGCCCAGCGGAACGCGGCAGGCCAGAGCCACCCGCTCCTCTGCGCGGATGGTCACCAGGTTGGACGTGAAGTCCGTCGCGTGCTGCGTGGCGGACTCGACGCGCACACCGCCCTTGCGGTACACCGTGGCGACGGACTTGAACGCGCCCACGGCGACGGTGCCTTGCGCGATCGCCGGGGTGACGACGGTGCGCAGACCCCACAGCGGCGGCTTGTCGGGGATCCCGCCGTTGCCGTACGGGCCTTCGAAGAACCCCCCACCGTAGTACTGCTTGTTGCCGTCCTTCTGCAGCCGGAACGTCTGGTAGTCCGTCGGGTGCATCACCAGACCGTCGGCTGGGAAGCCCGAGTTGACCTCGACTTTGGTCATGGCGCGGAAGATCGCGTCGGGCCAGTCCGTCGGGGTCGTCGCGAACGATGCCGACGCCTCCGTCTGGATGCCGGACCTGTTCAGCAGGCCGAGCAGGTTCTGGCCGGTGCCGTTGCCGTTGAGCAGCTGCTGCTCCTCAAAGTAGCCGAGCTGGTAGATCAGCCGGTTGTCGATCTCCGTCTTGAGGAAATCGGCGTCTTCGAGGAACTCGTCGGTCAGCTTGATGAAGCCGGCGATCTTCTTCAGGGCGTCGGTCACCTGCGTCGGGTTGACGAAGTGGATCTGCGGCTTCGCGCCCCCTTCTGCGACGGTCGTGAACGCGCCTTCCATCGCGCCCTCGACGAGGTACGAGATCGCGTTGCCCGAGACGGTGCCCTGACCGAGCAGGTCGGCCACGGTGAGCCGGATCCGCAGCGCCTGGACGATGGTCCGGTCGAAGTCGGTGAGGAACGGGACTCCGTCGGTCCATCCGCCGACGACGTGGTTGTCGGTGTTGGCCTTCACGTTGAACTCGGGTGCCGAGATGGTTACACCCGACTGGCCCTTGGCGTCGAGCATGCGGCCGTGCGCGTGCTTGATGAAGTGTTCGCCGAGCGTCTTCGCCGCGACATCGGCGTTGCCGCGTCCGCCGGGTGCATCATCCCTGGGCGCCGAAGCTGCCATGCCGTTCAGCTGGGCGAAGATGTCGGCGGACTTCGCCGCGGACACCAACGCTTCGCTGATCGACTTGACTTCGGTCAGCTTGCCGCCGATCTCCTGTTGCTCGTCGGCGGTGAGGTCACGCTTCTCCGCCTTCGCCTTCTCTGCGATCGCCTTGGCCTCGGTGATCAGTTCGTCGCGCCGTTCCTTGGATGGCGCTGCCGCGGGTGCGGTCATCAGATATCTCCTTCTGCGATTTGAATTTCGGCCAGCGCCAGGAGGACGGACGGGCTTGGCGTGGTCGCATCGGACGACTTGGCGTCGTCGGAGGACGGTTCCTTACCGCTGGTCTTGTCCTGGTCTTCTTCGTCTGCCGAACTGTCTTCCGGCAGCACACCTTTGAGGGCAGAGACGATCTCCTCCGCCTGGGAAAGCGCTCCGCGGATCGCTTCCTCATTCTTCGTCGACAGGGTGCGGCCAGCTTTCGCCGCCAGCGACCCGATGACGGACTTCACCGCCAGAATCTCGGTCTCCTGATTGGCGCCTATCGGCACGATCGACACCTCATACAGGTCGAGCTCGCGAAGCTCGTAATAAGCATCGCGCCACGACGTCGTCCCGTCGTCGCTGATCGGCTCGACGTACGCGCCGTCAACTATCGAGTACGCGAACGACATCTGGTTGACGCGACCGGACTTCAGCAACCGATATGTCTGGGCCGCCTTCGGCGACTCCATGTCGAGTCGGCCGTGCACCTTCAAGCCGCGGTCGTCCTCTTCGGCCGACACGATCTCGCCCAGATTGAAGTCTGGGTCCGCGCAGTTGTGGCCCCAGAGCAGCGGGATCGGGACACCCTTACGCTCCCACTCGGCAAGCGTGTTCGCGAATGCGCCCTTCATCACGACGTCGCCGTACGAATCCTTGTTGCCGAACACTGATGCGTACCCGGTGAATTCGCCCTCAGCCAGGCCGTCGGTCTTGAACTTGACGACGACGGACTTGACGCCGGCCGTGCCCATCCGCGGGTCAGACGGTGACATGGAGCCCTCGCGCGTACTCGTTGTTATGGGTGTGCCCATTGTGTTTCGGCTCCTCGGTTGATTCTGGATCCGGGTTCTCGTCGGGCGGCGCGGCGGCGGGGATCGGATTCTGATCGCCGTTGGCCGTCACGTTCAGGGGGACGATCAGCTCGTCGCCACCATCGATACGCGGCATGTTCAGCCGCGAGCGGCCCTCGTTGCGGGTCATGTACGGGCCGCCGATCGCGGTCTGCAGCAACGCACCCTGCTCCTCAAACGAGCCCGCCAGCTTCGTCTGCAAATTGAACTCGACATACACGCGGCTGCGGTCGGCCAGCTTCGGCACCAGTTCCTTGTTGATCCGCTGAGTCACGCGCTCAATCTCGGGACCAAGGTTGTCCCCGTACAACGCCTTTCGAAATTCGCGAACGTTGGAGTAGTTCGCGTTATCCAGAATCCCGACCATCGTCGGGTTCACGAAGTACACCTGCGCGCACGTCTCAAGCGACAGCTTGGACGCCTCAATGAACTGCTCGTCCTTCGCCGAGAAACGCGTCGTCTTGAGCTCCATGCCATCTTCGAGTAGCGGAGTTCCGCCAGCATTGGAGCCGGTGTCACCAGAGAACTTCTCCTGCCACTGCTCAACGAATCGGCTGCGTGCACTCGGTTGATCCGGGCCGGAGGACTTGCCCCAGTCGGGCGCTCCGACGGGTCGGGTCAGAAAGTTCCCCACGCGGCCGCCGCGCTTCCACATCTGATCGCGGAACACTTGGGCGTGCACCTGCTCAGCCAGAATGGCTTTCAGCGCGTGCACCGGCGAAACACCCGATGTCGGGTTGACGGGATTCCACCCGCGGAACACGATCATGTCGTCTGCTGGGATCTCTACCCATCGGCCGCTCGACCCCGGCACCGCCACCTTGTATCCGCCCACATCGAACGCCGCAGCACCGGTCACGCCGATCACCCAAGACGTTGGGATATGCCGAATCACCCACCCGGACGGCGCCGACAAATCCCGAGCGACGTACCAGTACGTTTCGTCGTACAGCATGCGCGACGCCACGGTCGCTTCGATCAGGTCGAACTGCGTCATGTTCGCGTTCGGCTCATTCAGCAGGTCGAACAGCGGTCCAGAGCGGATCCGGTTGCGGCCATCCTGGTCGTCACGCTCGAACGCGTGCAAACCCAGATGCGCGATATTGCGTGACACGAACCCGACCACCGTCCGCAGATGCGGCTGCTCCCGCCACAGCTTCTCGACGGGCTGATGCAGCACGCTTCTGAGGTACTCGTCGAGCGACATCCCCTCCGGGATCAGCTCGTACACGGGGCGGACCGGCAGACTGGCGACCGGAGCCGGCGAGCTCGGTCTAAACCCAAGCCAGGAGGCTAAGCCCACCGGTCAGCCTCACAACGCGATGAAATCGCTGTCTTCATACGCACTACGTGTCTCCGTTTCCTTAGCCGCCACCGCGCGCGCCAGCGCCATGATCAGCGCCACCACACCATCGATCTTGTCGCCGGCGTTCTTCTTGTCCGGCTTCACATTTCCCGCGGGATCCAGCGCCACCGCGAAGTTGTCCACCATCCACCGCAACAGCGGATTGCCGCCATGCCGGATCAACGGTTTCACCGGCTCACCACGCTCGTCGGCGCGCGCACCCACCTTGATCAGCCGCTGCAAATCCTTCGTCGGCGCTGACATCGACGCGAACCCCTGCCCGAATGTGATCATCGGCGCACCATCCATCGTCAAATCGTTGACGATCTGAGTCGCGTTCCACCGGTCGTACGCGATCTCCTGGACCAGGAACTCATCGCGATCCCGTCCGATCTGCGCCTTGATGAAGTCATAATCCGTGACATCACCCGGCGTCACCGTCAACCACCCCTGCTTCACCCACGCCGACGCCGCATCCGCGGTCCGCGCGTCCAGGGCGTCAAGCGAGTCCTCCGGCGCCCAGCACCGCAACAGCACATCGAACGCGCCGTCGTCGGCCGGGAACACCCACGCCAACGCACACAGGTCCGACGTCGACCCCAGGTCCAGCCCACCCCAGCACTCGCGACCCTTCAACCGCGGCAGGTCGACGATCGACGCGTTCATGTCCCACTGATCAACGTCGAGATACCGCGTCTCCTGCTTCGTGCGAATCCCCAAGTGCAGCCGCAGGAACCGCGCCAGCTCGGCCGGAGAGTCCTTCGCCTTCTCCGCAGCCTCAACCATGTAGCGCCTCGTCGGCGAGATCCCGTACCCAGGATTCGCCTTCTTCCACGTCGCCTCGGCGAACGGATCATCGCCCTCCACGAGTTTCCCGTCGTGGTACTCGGGCTTCTCCGCAGCGAACACGACGCCGTACGTCGTAGGCCGCCTCAGCACACCCTTGGCGAGCTTCTCAATCAGCGACCGCTTCTCGTCATACGGCGTGTGCCGCTTCCCTGCGTCCGCCGTCGTGATGTAGACGATCAACGGCTGCTCGCGCGAACCAGTGCCGGTTTCCAGCGCCTCAATCAGATCCATCACCTTGTGCAGGTGCAACTCGTCAACTAGACCGCCGTGGATGTCGGCGCCGTGCTGAGCATCACCCGCATTCGCGATCGGCTGGAAGTAACTCCCCGACGCCGCGTGAGTGATCCGGTGCTTCAAAGCCCGCATGTGGCGCTTCAGCCCCGGCGACTTGTTCACCAGCTGCCGGACCGGCTCGAACACGAACCCGGCCTGATCCCTCGTCGTCGCGGCCGCAACCACCTGGGCGCCGAACTCGCCGTCAGCCGCCGTCAGGTAGATCCCGATACCGCCGACGGTTGTCGTCTTGCCGTTCTTACGTGGCATCTCGAAATACGCAATCGTGATGATCCGCACCCAGTTGCCCGAGTCAGGCGACCGGCGCACCCATCCGAACACCGGGGCCAGCAGATACGCGACCTGCCATGACTCCGGATCGAACCGCTGACCCGCGAACCGGCCCTTCGTGTGCCGCAACTGCCGAAACGCCGAGATCACCCGGTCAACCCGCGCCGGATCAAACCGCGCGCCGGGGACATCCCGCGGCTCCGGGGTCTTGATCAACGGTGGACAGTCCGGAACACCGTAGCTACGCGACTCCAGGTACCAGGCAACCTCGAGACTCAGCTTCAGCTCGTCAAGATCGGCGTCTGACCAGCCATTATCGACCTCGTCAGTCGTCGCCGACGGTGCCCGCGAACGGGTTCGCCTCGTGCTCGCCACGATCGTCATCCCGCTTCGACACGTTCCGCTCACCCGCCGGCGTCAACCCGAAATCATTCGCATACTGCCGCAGCCGCGTCTCAGCCTGCTCCGCCACAGCCACCGACGGGTTCTTCGTCCACCAGACCGACTCCGTACCGTCCTTCTTCACCGACGTGTTCCGCACAACCTGGCCGTTCGCGGCGATGTCGCGCACCGCCGTTACCCACCGGGACCACAACTCGCAGTACGCCGTCAGCGCCGCCCGATCCTCTGGCTTAACCAGATCCAGACGCGTCAGACCAGGGACAATGCGACGCCACTCAGCCTTCGCCTCGGCGGACATCCACGTCGGCGGCTTCGGCGCCAACCGCTTGAACGCCGGCGGCGGAGCGACCGGGCGCCCAGCAGAGTCCTTCCCCTGACCTCTCCCGTTCAGCAGAAGCAAGTTTGCTGGCTGAGGCGGTCTACCCACCGTTCGCCACCAAAGTTTGCTGGCGTACGGCCGAAGTTTGCTGCAACAGGGACAGACTTAGCTGAGGAAACGCGCCCCAAGGCCGAAATAGCCCCCCTACCAGCAATTTTGTGCAGAAATGAAGAGGCGCACCGCGGCGTGGGGGTCGCTGGGGGTTCGTAGCGATTACATCCCCCCTGGTCAGCCACGTATTTGGGCTAGCTAGGTGTTTGCTGGCTGTGCCTGTTGCTGCGCTTGTGACCTGCACTGATAGCGAGGCGGTGTGCTCGGTGTTTGCTGGACACTGCCGTGGGTTAACTGTGGGTAGCTCGGTGTTTGCTGCGTCAGGAGGCATGGGACTCTGGTGTTTGCTGTGTTTGCTGGCTTGGTGGCCTAGCGTTGGCGTGTGGCGTAGGTCTACGGCTATGGCCATCGTGGTCACCTCGCTCTGGTCTTGCCGCGCAGTGCGTCCTGCACGGTCTTGTGGTCATGGTGTGGTCTGCATAGGGACTGGTAGTTGTTCCAGTCGTATCGGTCGCCACCTTCGGCGAGTGGGACGATGTGGTCTACCTGGTCCATGAGTCGTGGACAGCCGGGTATCTCGCAGTAAGGGTGTGTGGCGCGGTAGGTGTCCATGCTGCGGCGCATGCGCATGTCGGTTTTGCCGCCGATGTGGGTGCTGCCTTCGTAGGCGGGTCGGCATGGGCAGCGTTGGCCGCGGGGTACGGGTTGGTGGCAGCGTGCGCAGGCTCTGGGTGGTGCTGTGGCGATGGTGTTACCACCAGTAGCGGCGGCCTGCGACGGGGCGTCCGATGCCGCCGAGGAGCAGGAGGATCAGGCCGATGATGAGCAGGATGATGCCGAGGGTTTCGAGGATTGGGATGGCGAGTAGTTAGCCGAGCAGGAGTAGGACGAGGCCGAGGATGATCATCGAGGGTTTTCCTCTCCTTGAGACGGCGAAACCACCAGGTGGCTGTGGGCACACTGGTGGTATGGCGCCAATGTAGCAGCGGAAATTACGTGCATGCAATTTCGCGGGAATTTGCGGCGTGTCATTCCAGGACTCCTTGGGGTTTGTCGTAGCCGAGGACGCGGGCGAGGTGCATGAACAGGTGTGGGCCCCAGGTGGTGCGGCATTTGAGGCATTCGCAGCCGTTGACGGTGATTTGCAGGGCTGGTTGGCGTACTTTTTCGCCGGCGTCGTCGGTGCGGTAGACGGTTTTGGTGGAGCAGGCCGGGCAGGGTGCGGGCAGGTGTTTGGTGTGGTGCTCGGTGAACAGGGTGTCGATCTTTTGGGCGAGGCCGGTGATCTGGTTGGCGATGTTGGTGATGTAGCTGGTGTCTTGGGGTCGCCAGGTGTGGTTGGCGAGGAGGCGTAGGCGTCGGAGTGTGGGGTTGGGGATGTGGATTCGGGCGTGGATGATGCGGCCACCGAGGTTGAACACTGCGTGGTCGTGTAGGTCGGGTTGCCATTCGCGGGCTTTGGTGTCGATGAGGCGGAGGTGGTCGATGGCTGCGACCCAGACGGGTGGTTGTGATTGGGGGGCTCCGGTGCGGCCGAGGTATTGGCCGGGGATGGCCTTGACGAGCTGTGTGTAGCGGGAGTCGGTCCAGTGGATTTCGTCGTTGATGGTGGTGGGTTGTGGGTCGATGAGGGTGTGGATGGCGTTGTGGAGTTGTTCGCGGGCGTGGGGTAGGTCGTCGGTGTGTTTTGGGCGTTCGGTCATCGTGGCGGCGGTGCTCACTGGTGGGGCTCGGCTCGGATGTGGACGCCGGGGGTTTCGCCGTGTTCAGCGAGGCGTTTGGTGGCACGAATGTCGACGACGAGCGCGTCGTCGTAGATCGCCGATCCGGTGAGTGCATCGAGACATGCGCGCTGGAGTTTGTCCACGTCCGGGCGTTTGGTGGCCGCCGGCGTGGAGCGTTTCGGCGCTGATTTCGGTCGGGGCAGCACGAAAGCGAGTTCGACGGTGAGGGGCCCAGTCATGAGTGGTTGGCCGTGCATGGCGTTGTGTGCGGCGAGTGCGACGCGTTCGCGCCAGGGTCCGAGGTCTTTGGCGGATTCGACCATGATGCCGCGACCGACGTGGCGTTTGGAGCCTTGAGGGATTGGGCGGCCTGGGACGAAGAATTCGACGGTCATCGGCGTGCGCGTTTCCATCCGGCCGCGGTGAGTTCTGCGGCGACGTGGGCTGCCCAGTCGTCGACGGTCAGGAATTCGCCGTGGGCGTCTTGGTCGAGGCAGCGTAGGCAGAGCTTGTTGTCGCTGCGCTTGGACAGGTACGGGGCGTGCTGTGAAAGCAGTTGGGCTAGTGGGCCGCCGTGCATGAGTCGGGTGAGTTCGCGGCTGATAGTGGCGCTCATCAGCCGACCATGTGGCGCAGCGTGTAGTCGTCATCGTCATCGGTGGCGAGTAGCTCTAGCTCGGATGGTGTGGTCGCTTTCGAATGGCCGTCGCCGACATACCGGACGAACACCCAGTAT
>NZ_JCALCG010000021.1:0-70602 GCF_059812225.1 Mycobacterium sp. NGS66
CCGAACACCCGCCGTGGGAATGCGCTTGACCTATCTCAACGGAGTTCCCCGGGCCCGACGCAGGTTCATGGCCGGCAAGGTATATGCGGAATCCGCGCGAATGCTCGCCGAAAAGGTGACACGGCAAGGTATGCCCGACGACATTCCGCGTACCTGGATCATGACCCTGCGAGATCGTGCCCTTTCGGCGAAAATGCAGCGCCAATACATCGACGCGCTCGGCGGTGTGCAAACGCTCATCCCTATGGACACCTGTCATTGCCTGATGGTCAGCGAGCCGGAACGGCTTGCCGAGATCCTCGTCGAGCGTTGCCGCCTGGCATCGCGTTAAGCAGCCGCAAGCTGGACGCTAAGGGTCGTCATCTGCGTCGTCTTCTTTGCGGAGCATGCGTTCGGGGTGGTGGTAGGGGTTGGTGCGGGGTTGGCCGTGGTCGAGGTGTGGGGGTGGGATCCATTCGGTGTGGCCGTCGGCGCGGGTGTGGGTGGTGTAGCCGCCGTCTTCGATGAGGGGGTGGTCGGCGCCGCAGGCGAAGGCGAGTTTGTTGACGTCGGTGTAATGCGTGGTGGCCCAGTCTTCGGTGTGGTGGACTTCGCATTGGTAGCCGGGCATCGGGCAGCCGGGCCGGGTGCAGCCACGATCCTTCGCGTAGAGCACGATGCGTTGTCCGGGGGAGGCCAGCCGCTTGGTGTGATACAGCGCCAGCGCCTTGCCGTGGTCGAAAATGGCCAGGTAGTGGTGGGCGTGGCGGGCCAGGCGGATCACATCGGACATGGGCAGCAAGGTGCCGCCGCCGGTGAGTCCGGTGCCGGCGGCGGCTTCGAGGTCTTTGAGCGTGGTGGTGACGATGATGCAGGCGGGTAAGCCGTTGTGTTGGCCCAGACTGCCGCTGGCTAACAGGGCGCGCAGGGCGGCGTTGAGGGCGTCGTGCTGGCGTTGGGCCGCCGAGCGCAGATCGCGCCGCGCGGTGTCGTCGGGGGCGGGACCGTCCACGACGGGGGTTTCGTCGTCGGGGTTGCACAGGCCCGGGGCGGCCAGTTTGGCCCACACCGCCTCGAGGGTGGCGCGGGCTTCGGGGGTCAGATAGCCGGTGAGCCGGGACATGCCGTCGGCGCTTTGGCGCCCGAGCCACAGCCCGCGCCGCCGGGCGCGGTCGGTGTCGGTGAAGTCACCGTCGGGGTGGATGCAGTCCATGACGTGGGTGGCCAGTTGCGCGAGGTCTTCGGGCCCGAATTGGGCGGCCTTGGCGGCCAGATCGGCGTGCACGTGCTCGCGCGTGGCGACATCCACGAAGCCGGGCAGGCGGTGCAGAAACCCGCGGATGACCTTGATGTGCTCGGCGCCGATGCGCCCGTGGCGCTGCGCGGTGGCGGTGGCGGTCAACAGCGGGGGCAACACCTCACCGGTCAAGGCCTGGCGGGGACCCAGGTCGGCGGCTTCGGCCACCCGCCGACGGGCGTCGGCGCGGCTGATCCGCAGCCGGGCGGCCAGCACGGCGGGCAGCCGCCCGCCCAGGGTTTTCTCATCGGCCTGCGCGGCGAGCTGGTTGATCAGCGCGTGGCCGGCCACCGGCGCCCGGCGCGCGTCGCGTTCGAGGTGCTCGAGGTAGACCAGCCGCTCGGGGGTGCTCAGCGCATCGAAGGACAAGCCGTTGACCCGTTCGCGGGCGGCGTGCAGGGCGGCGAACGCCTCGGCGATCTCCTCACCACTACCCGAACGCATGTTCGAATAATATGCCCGCCCGGTGACACGACCAGCCGCCAACGAGCGCCGCTGTGGATAAACAGCCAACTGTGGACAAACCAGAAGGCGACCGCAGAACCGAAGTGACACAAGCGATTTCAGCGGCAACGGCGCGGAAATCCTAGCTTTGTCCCTCCAGGGACGGCCCGAATGTCTGATCGTGCGGCTCGATAGCATGCCACCCATGGGCATCAAACTTGAGAATGTGGGCATCGCGGTGCGCGACCTCGAAGCAACGATCGCCTTCTTCACCGACCTGGGGCTCACGGTCATCGGCCGTGACACGGTCAGCGGCGAATGGACCGACACTGCCGTTGGTCTTGACGGCAATCACGCCAAGATTGCGATGCTCCAGACGCCGGACGGTCACGGTCGCATCGAGCTCTTCGAGTACATCCACCCTGAAGCCATCGAGTCGAAGCCCACGCGGCCCAACGAGATTGGCATGCATCGCGTCGCCTTCTCGGTCGACGACATCGACAAGGCGCTGGAGATCGCCGCAAGGCACGGCTGCCGCCCGCTGCGGGGTGTAGCGACTTATGAGGACGTTTACAAACTCACCTACGTCCGCGGCCCGAGCGGCATCATCGTGATGCTCGCCGAGGAGCTGACGAAGACCTGACCGGCGTTGCGGCCAGGCGCCGACCTACCTGCAACCAGGCCGCCTAATCCAGCCGCGAAAGCACCTCGGCCACAACCGAATCCAACGGCACTGACACCTGATCCCCCGTCGCGAGATCCTTCACCCCGATCGTGCCGGCTTCGAGGTCACGGTCGCCGGCAACCAGCGCGAAACGCGCTCCCGAACGGTCGGCGGCGCGCATCGCACCCTTGAGCCCGCGGTCACCGTAGGCCAGGTCGACACGGACGCCAACACCGCGCAACTCCGCAGCCAGCACCGCCAGCCGCAATTTCGCCGCGTCGCTCAACGGCACCCCGAACACGTCGCACCGGGACACCTCCCCCACGCTCTTGCCTTCGGCGCGCAGCGCCAACAGTGTCCGATCGACGCCGATCCCAAACCCGATGCCGGACAGGTCCTGTCCGCCGAGTTGACGCATCAGCCCGTCGTAGCGGCCACCGCCACCGATGCCCGACTGCGCACCGAGGCCGTCGTGCACGAACTCGAACGTGGTCTTGGTGTAGTAGTCCAGGCCGCGCACCATGCGCGGGTTGATCACGTACGGGATCCCGAAAGCGTCCAAGTGGGCAAGCACCGTGTCGAAGTGCTGCTTGGCCTCGTCGGAAAGGTGGTCCAACAGCACCGGCGCGTCAGCCGTCATGGCGCGCACCTCGGGTCGCTTGTCGTCGAGCACCCGCAGCGGGTTGACCTCCGCCCGTCGCCGCGTGTCCGCGTCGAGTTCAAGGCCAAACAGGAACTCCTGCAACAACTCTCGGTACGCCGGTCGGCAGGTGTCGTCGCCCAGCGAGGTGATTTCCAGCCGGAAGCCATCGAGCCCCAAAGACCGGAACCCAGCGTCGGCGACGGCAATCACCTCGGCGTCGAGTGCCGGATCGTCGACGCCGATCGCCTCGACCCCGACCTGCTGCAGCTGACGGTAACGCCCGGCCTGCGGTCGCTCGTAGCGGAAGAACGGGCCCGAATACCGCAGCTTCACGGGCAGCGTGCCGCGGTCCAGGCCGTGCTCGATGACCGCGCGCACCACACCCGCGGTGCCTTCCGGCCGCAGCGTCACCGAGCGGTGGCCGCGGTCGGTGAAGGTGTACATCTCCTTGGACACCACGTCCGTGGACTCCCCTACGCCGCGCGCGAACAGCGCCGTGTCCTCGAACACGGGAAGCTCGATGTAGCCGTAACCGGCCCGTCGGGCGGCATCCAGAAGGCCGTCGCGCACCGCGACGAACTGCGCCGAGTCCGGCGGGACGTAGTCCGGTATCCCCTTGGGTGCCGAGAAAGCGTCGGTCACCGGCTACAGGCCTTCGAGGAACGGGTTGTGTCGCCGCTCGGCGCCGATGGTGGTGGCGTTGCCATGCCCGGGTAGCACCACGGTCTGGTCGTCGAGCACCAACAGTTTTTCGACGATCGAGTTGTAGAGGTCGCGGCCGCTGCCGCCGAACAGGTCGGTGCGCCCGATCGAACCCTCGAACAGCGTGTCGCCGGAGAAGACGACGTCGGCTCCGGTCTTGGCCGCCTGCAGGATCCGGAAGCACACCGATCCGCGGGTG
This sequence comes from Mycobacterium sp. NGS66, assembly GCF_059812225.1. NCBI lineage: Bacteria > Bacillati > Actinomycetota > Actinomycetes > Mycobacteriales > Mycobacteriaceae > Mycobacterium > Mycobacterium sp. NGS66. Next base: position 3,929 of record NZ_JCALCG010000021.1, read on the forward strand.
TGTCCCGGGGTGTGGTCGACGTTGACGGACACCGTTCCCAGGTCGATCTTGTCGCCGTCGCGGTCCAGCTCAACCACCTGCTTGGGCTCGCGGAAGAACGCGCCGGCGACCAGCTGGGCCACCCGGGGGCCAAAGCCATAGATGGGGTCGCTGAGCATGAATCGGTCCTCGGGATGGATGTAGGTGGGGCAGCCGAACGTGTCGGACACCTTCTGTGCCGACCACATGTGGTCGATATGCCCATGCGTCAGGAGGACCGCGGCCGGCGTCAGCCGATTCTCGTCGAGGATGCGGCGCAGCTGGCCCATCGCCCGTTGGCCGGGGTCGACGATGACGGCGTCCGTTCCCGGCCGTTCGGCCAGCACGTAGCAGTTGCAGGCCAGCAACCCGGCGGGAAATCCGGTGATCAACACGTTTCCCAGTTTCCCATTCCCGGCCACCGGCGACGATGCGGGCCGTCCGGAAACGCTATGGAAAGATATCGGCCGTGCCGACGAACCGACAGCGACGTGCGACAGCCAAACGCAAACTCGAACGGCAGCTGGAGCGCCGCGCCAAGCAGGCCAAGAGGCGCCGGCAGTTGTTGATCATCGGTGCCGCTGTCGCAGCGATTGCCGTGATAGCGGCGGTAGTCGTCGTCGTGGTGATCAACAAGAACGACCACAAGAGCAAGCCTTCGGCGGCCGGCACCACCAGCAGCAGCGCGGCGCCCAGCAAGCCGCTGGCTCCACCATTGCCGTCGAACAAGCCGCCGGCCGACCTGGGCGCCAACTGTCAGTACCCGCCGTCGCGGGACAAGTCACCCAAGCCGGTCAAGCTCCCGAAGACCGGCAAACTGCCAACCGAGGCCACGCCTACGAGCGTGAGCATGGTGACCAACCAGGGCAAGATCGGTCTACTGCTGTTCAGTGCCGAATCACCGTGCACCGTCAACAGTTTCGCCAGTCTGGTCGGGCAGGGCTTCTATGACGGCACCAAATGCCACCGGCTGACCACCTCCCCCGCGCTAGCTGTCCTGCAATGCGGCGATCCGAAAGGCGACGGCACCGGAGGCCCCGGTTACCAGTTCGAAAACGAGTATCCGACCAACCAGTTCCCGCCCGACGACCCCAAGCTCCAGCAGCCGATGCTTTATCCGCGTGGCACGCTGGCCATGGCTCATAGCGGCAATCAGCATGACAACGGCAGCCAGTTCTTCTTGGTGTACCGGGATTCGGTGCTGCCACCCGACTACACCATCTTCGGAAAGATTCAGGATGACGGGCTGGCCACCCTGGACAAGATCGCCAAGGCCGGCGTCGCCGACGGCCTTGAAGACGGCGCCCCGGCCACCGAAGTGACCATCACGTCAGTGAAGCTCGACTAAGGCGGGCCACACCGGCCCGCGGTGCCGGACAGCTTAAGGTCGTTGCGTGGCCACGCCAGACGAATTCGGGCGATACCGATTACAGGGAGTGCTGGGCCACGGCGGTATGGGCCAGGTCTTCCGCGCCTACGACACCACCACCGGCCGGGTAGTGGCCCTCAAGGTGCTCCCCCGGCTCCTGGCGGAGGACCGCGAGTTCCAGGAACGCTTCCGACGCGAGGCCCGGACGGCCGCAAGCCTCAACGACCCGAACATCGTGCCCATCCATGGCTACGGCGAGATCGACGGCCAGCTGTACGTCGACATGCGGTTGATCGAGGGCCGGGATCTGGCCACCTATATCGCCGAAAACGGCGGACGGCTAAGCCCTGCGCAATCGGTCGCGGTGGTCGAACAAGTCGCCGCCGCACTGGATAGCGCGCACCGCGCCGGATTGGTACACCGCGATGTCAAGCCGTCGAACATCCTGGTCGCCAATGCGCGGAATTTCGTGTATCTGATCGACTTCGGGATCGCGCGCACCGCGACCGACACCGCACTCACGCACAGCGGCCAGACCATGGGGACCCTGGATTATATGGCCCCCGAACGCTTTTGGGGCACAACCGATCTGCGTGCCGACGTGTATTCGCTGACCTGCGTGCTGTACGAATGCCTGACCGGACAGCGTCCCTACCCGGGCAGCACCATCGAAGAACAGCTCAGGGGCCACCTGGACTACCCACCGCCTCGACCGTCGACCATGGCACCCGGGATACCGCCGGCGTTCGACCAGGTGATCGCCCGGGGCATGGCCAAGGACCCCGCCCAGCGGTATCAGACGGCACCTGAGCTCGCCCGCGCGGCCAGAGCGGCACTGGAAGGCGCACTGACGCCCGGCGCGCCACCGGGAACACGGCCACAGCACCCCACGCCTACGCCGGCCGCATCGAAGCGTAGATCCGCGATCCTGATCACGGGCCTGATCGCCGGGCCGAGCCTGGTGGTGATTGCGGTGGTCGCGCTGGTCGCCGGACTCACGACGCATCACGACAATGCAGCGCCTGACACGGGATCGACGACGACGGCAGCCGGTTCGACGGCACCGGCTTCGAACGTGCCGCGGTTGCCGCCGTTCAACCCGCCGAGTGATCTGGGTGCCGACTGCCAGTACCCGTCGGCGCCTGCGCCGGACAGCAAACCGGCGAAACCGCCGCGATCGGGCAAAGTGCCGACCACCCCGGTCGAGGTCAATGTCAACATGGCGACCGATCAAGGCGACATCGACTTGATCCTGGACAACGGAAAGTCGCCGTGCACCGTCAACAGCTTCATCAGCTTGGCGCAGCAAGGATTCTTCGACGGCACGCAGTGCCTCCGACTGACCACCTCGGCGACGGTCGGCACGTTGCAATGCGGCGGTCCCAACAGCGACGGCACTGGCGGCCCGGGCTACCGCTTCGCCGACGAATACCCCGCCAACCAGTACCCACCCGGTGATCCGGCGCTACACCAGCCAGTTATCTACCCCCGCGGGACAGTGGCGATGTGGAACACCGAACCAAACACCAACGGCAGTCAGTTCTTCCTGGTCTTTCGCGACTCCCAGCTACCGCCGCAGTACACCGTTTTCGGCCACATCGACCCTAGCGGCCTGGAGACCCTCGACAAGGTGGCCAGGGCCGGCGTGGTCGGAGGCCGTCAGGACGGAATTGCGGTCACCCCGGTGACGATCAAGTCGGTGCGCTTGGAATGAAGGCTGAGCATGGAATGCGGCCCGTGGTGATCCTGCGCTGAGGGCCAGGACAACCGCTGATCCGACGCCGTGGGCGCAGTTTGGGCGCCGTCAGCGCAGACTCGGCGCGGCAAACGCGGCAAACGCGCCAGCTAGGCGGCCGACGTCACCCGGTAGACGTCGTAGACACCTTCGACGTTGCGGACGACGTTGAGCAGATGCCCCAGATGCTTGGGGTCGCCCATCTCGAAGGTGAACCGGCTGATCGCCACCCGGTCACCCGACGTGGTCACGGAGGCGGACAGGATGTTCACCTTCTCGTCGGCCAGCACCCGCGTGATGTCCGACAGCAGCCGGTGTCGGTCGAGCGCTTCGACCTGGATGGCCACCAGGAACACCGACGATGCCGACGGTGCCCAGAGCACCTCGATGATGCGCTCGGACTGCTGCTGCAAGGACGCAGCGTTAGTGCAGTCGGTGCGGTGCACGCTGACGCCACCACCACGGGTGACGAAACCCATGATCTGGTCGCCGGGCACGGGGGTGCAGCACTTGGCGAGCTTGGTCAGCACGCCGGGTGCGCCGGGTACCGAAACGCCGACGTCTTCGTTGGTCCGGGGGCGGCGCGGCATGGTGGCCGGCGTGGACCGCTCGGCCAGTTCCTCTTCGGCCTGGTCGATGCCGCCGAGCTCGGCCAGCAGCCGCTGCGCGACATGCCGCGCCGACACATGTCCTTCGCCTATCGCGGTGTAGAGCGCCGACACGTCGGTGTAGTGCAGCTCGCGGGCGACGGACGCCATCGACTCGCCATTGACCAAGCGCTGCAACGGAAGTCCACCCCGGCGGACCTCGCGGGCCATGACCTCCTTGCCGGCCTCGAGTGCCTCTTCGCGACGTTCCTTGGCGAACCACTGCCTGATCTTCGTCTTGGCCCGCGGCGACACCACGAACTGCTGCCAGTCCCGCGACGGCCCGGCATTGGGCGCCTTCGACGTGAAAACCTCGACGACTTCCCCGTTTTCGAGTTTGCGTTCCAGCGCGACCAGCCGACCGTTGACCCGGGCGCCGATGCAGCGGTGGCCGACCTCGGTGTGCACCGCGTAGGCGAAGTCCACCGGCGTAGACCCGTTGGGCAGCGTAATGACATCACCCTTGGGGGTAAACACGAAGATCTCTTGTACCGCAAGGTCGTAACGCAACGACTCCAGGAACTCGCCCGGGTCGGCGGCCTCTCGCTGCCAGTCGAGCAGCTGACGCATCCACGCCATGTCGTCGATCTCGGCGGCGGCATGCGGGTGCGGAACGCCGTTGCGGCCCTTGGCTTCCTTGTAGCGCCAGTGTGCGGCGATACCGTATTCCGCCGTGCGGTGCATGTCGCGGGTGCGGATCTGCACCTCCAGCGGTTTGCCTTCCGGCCCGACGACGGTAGTGTGCAGCGACTGGTAGACACCGTATCTGGGCTGGGCGATGTAGTCCTTGAACCGCCCCGCCATCGGCTGCCACAGCGAATGCACCACGCCCACAGCGGCATAACAGTCCCGGATCTCGTCGCACAGAATCCGGATGCCGACCAGGTCGTGGATGTCGTCGAAGTCGCGACCCTTGACGATCATCTTCTGGTAGATCGACCAGTAGTGCTTGGGACGCCCCTCCACCGTCGCCTTGATCTTCGACGCGTTGAGGGTGTTCACGATCTCGGTTCGCACCTTCGCCAGGTAGGTGTCGCGGGACGGGGCGCGGCCGGCGACCAGCCGGACGATCTCCTCGTACTTCTTCGGGTGCAGGATCGCGAAGGACAAATCCTCCAGCTCCCACTTGACGCTGGCCATACCAAGCCGATGTGCCAGGGGCGCAATGACTTCCAGCGTCTCGCGGGCCTTGCGCGCCTGCTTTTCCGGCGGCAGGAACCGCATCGTGCGCATGTTGTGCAGCCGGTCGGCCACCTTGATCACCAGCACCCGCGGATCGCGGGCCATCGCGGTGATCATCTTGCGGATGGTCTCGCCCTCGGCGGCGCTGCCCAGCACGACGCGGTCCAGTTTGGTCACCCCGTCGACAAGATGGCCGACCTCTTCGCCGAATTCCTCGCTCAGTGCCTCGAGCGTGTACCCGGTGTCCTCGACGGTGTCGTGCAGCAGCGCGGCCACCAGCGTGGTGGTGTCCATGCCCAACTCGGCCAGGATGTTGGCGACGGCAAGCGGATGGGTGATGTAGGGATCGCCGGAATGGCGTAATTGCGTGGCGTGCCGCTGGTCGGCAACCTCGAAGGCCCGCTGCAACAGCGACAGGTTGGCCTTCGGGTAGATCTCCCGGTGCACCGCCACCAGCGGCTCGAGGACGGGATTGATGGCGCCGGTGCGGGCCGTCATCCGGCGGGCCAGCCGGGCCCGCACCCGACGAGAGGCGCTGCTGGTGCTCTTGAGGGTCTCTACCGGCGGCTCGGGAGTTTCGGGTGGTTCGGTGACGGGCTGCGCAACCGCTTCGTCGGCAGGTTCGGCGGGCGGCGCAGCAACGGCTTGCGCTGTGCTCTGCTCGTCCGCCACGTCAAACCTCCGAAAGTCGCTTCGTTATTCGAGGATATCGCTGAACCCCGGCGTCGCACCGAGATCGACGCCAGCGCGGAGTCAGGCGACGCTCAAGCTGTGCACGCGCAACGGCGAAAGCGCCTCGCGACCGCCCAGCGCTTGAAGCTCGACGAGCACCGCGGCCCCGAGCACATTCATCCCCACGCGCTCGAGCAACCGCTGCGCCGCACCCAGGGTGCCACCCGTGGCCAGCACGTCGTCGATGATCATGACGCTGCGACCCCGCAGGTCGAGGCCATCGGCGGGGATCTCCATGGCGGCGTCGCCGTATTCCCTGGTGTAGTGCTCGCTGAGCACCGGCGGCGGTAGCTTGCCGCTCTTGCGAATGGAAAGTACGCCGGTGCCGAGCCGGGCCGCGGTGGCCGCCGCCACCAGTGACCCGCGGGATTCGATGCCCGCCACCAGGTCGGCATCGGATGCGATGCCGGCCAGCGCGTCGGTTACCGCCGCCATGCCGTCCCGGTCGACGAACAGCGGGGTGAGGTCCTTGAACTGCACGCCGGGCTGCGGGAAATCCGCCACGTCGCGGGTCAGCGAGGCGATGACTCGGGCCACCTGAACGCCCGTCACTGCATCAGGGCCCATCGGTCCATGTTCCAGCCGGCGCCCCAGCGGGTCGGGTTTTTGCTTACCGCGTACATCTTCTTCGACATCAACAGCGTGCGCTGCTGCCGGTACAGCGGCAAGGTCGGCATGTCGCCCCAGAGGATCGGCGCGCTCTCGGTCAGCAGCCTGACCCGCTCGGCGGGGTCGGCCGACACCGCCAACGCGCTGATGTTGCCGTCGATCTGCGGGTTGGCATAGCCCGAGAGGTTGTTGCCGTTGCCGCTGTGCAGGGTGTAGGCGTCCATGGCCGACGATCCGCTGGATCCGCTGCCGGTGGCGCCGCCGGTGCTGGCCAGCAACACGTCGATCTTTCCCTCCCGCAAGGCCTGCGGCCCCGGGGAGTCGACGGTCACCCCAGTGACGGTGATTCCCGCGGCGGCACACGACTTGACGATCGCGCCGACGGCGGTCTCCAACCTTGCGTTGGGCCGCTGGTAGCCGATTCGCACCGACAGCGGAGCGCCATTGAGCGCATTGCGGGCCGCGACCGGATCCCCCTTGCTGAACTGGCCGGCCTGCGCGGCGCCGTCGGCTTGGGCGACGGCGTCGTCGGACACCGGGGACAGTCGCGAGTTGGCGATCGGCACGCCCGCGTCCCTGGCGATAACGTCACGCGGAGTACACAGCGCCAGCGCGCGGCGCTCACGAGCCAACGCGAGAGGCCCCTGCAACGCGAAGATCAGCTGCTCGATGCCGGCCGAGGGCGAATCGATGCGCTCGTAGTTGTCCGGGGTGGCCAACGATCCCGAGGAACCGGCGGCGACGTCGACCACGTCTACGTTGCGTCGGTTGACCCGATCCTGGATGTCGGGTCCCTGCGACCGCACGGTGATTCGCTTGGTGACCGCCTTCGGACCCCACCATCGATCGTTGGCGGTGAGCACCACGGTGCCGCCGTCGAGCACGGACTCGATCTTGTACGGTCCCGACGAGGGGAACCGCTTGAGATCGATACCCGGCTTGAGGTCCCAGATGGTGTTCCACAGCTTGGCGATCTCGTTGACCACCTGAATTTTGTTGCCCAGCAACGCCGCAGTCACGTCGACTTTCAGCTGGTCGGCGATGACGTGTGACGGCATCATCGAGGTCGCGGTGAAGAGCTGGGCGTAGTCGACCACGCTGCGGTCGGGGATGAACGAAACCCGGGCCTTCTTCTGCCCGGGGATGCACTCGATATTGGCGATGTCGACATAGCCGGCCTGGGTGGCGGCTTCGAAGGCGGGAAACTTCCCGGATTGGGCCGCCCAGGTGAGCACCAGGTCGTCGCAGGTCACCGGCTTGCCGTCGGAGTAGATGGCGTTGTCGGCAATCTGATAGTCGAGCACCAGCGGCGCGCCGCCGACCACCGAGACGGTGCCGAAGTCGTGGTCGGCGACGACCTGCCCGTCGGGGCCGTGGTACCCGAAACCCGTCAGCGTGCGAGCAAATGCCTGCGCTCCGGCCGAAGCGGCTCCGACGACGGTGTTGGTGTTGTACGTGATCAGCGAGCCGTCGACGACGTAGTCGATGTGGCCGGCAGCGCCGCTCGAGCATGCGGTCATCGTGAGAGCCGCCGTCAGCGTCGCCGTCAGACCAACGAGCGTCCACCGGTAGCCGACCATGTGTCTAACGCCGGCCAGCGTTTCGCTTGCCGGTCGGACGTTTGGCAGCGGTGGGCCGCACCGGCCGGGCGCCCGGCGCCGGCTTGTTCGACGCTACGGCCTTGGTCGCCGCCGACTGCGTGACGGCCTCGACGGTCTCCTCGGCCGCGTCGTCATCCGCAGCGGGTTTGGTCTGCTGGTCGGATTTCTCGGTGTCCTCGTTGACGCTTGCCGTCGAGGAGCTGGGGCCTCGCCGCCTGGCGACCCGGCGGCTGTGGGTGCGCACCAGTTCGGTGCGTTCCCGCAGGGTGACCAGCAACGGAGTGGCGAAGAAGATAGACGAGTAAGTGCCGACCAGGATGCCGACCAGCTGCACCAGCGCCAGGTCCTTCAGGGTGCCCACGCCGAGCAGCCACACCGCGACCACCATCAGCGCCAGCACCGGCAACACTGAGATCAGGCTGGTGTTGATAGAGCGCATGAACGTCTGGTTGATCGCCAGGTTGGCCTGTTCGGCGAAGGTGCGCCGGGTGGTGTGCTGGAAGCCGTGCGTGTTCTCCTCGACCTTGTCGAACACGATGACGGTGTCATAGAGCGAGAAGCCCAGGATGGTCAGCAGGCCGATGACCGTGGCCGGGCTGACCTCGAATCCCACCAACGAGTACACGCCGGCGGTGACGGTCAGGTCGAAGACCATGGTCGTCAGCGCCGAGATCGCCATGTAGCGCTCGTAGCGCACGGTGATGTAGATGCTGACCAGCGCCAGGAACACCACCAGGGCGATCAGCGCCTTCTTGGTGATCTGACCGCCCCAGGTCTCCGACACCGCCGAGTCGCTGATCGCCTGCTTGCTGGGCTTTCCGTCGGCGCCTTTGGGCTGGAACGCGTCGAACAGCGCGGTTTTCAGCTTCGCCGTCTGGTCGTTGGATAAGGTTTCGGAACGGATCTGCACCGTCGCCGACGCGCCGTTGCCGACGAGGACGACCGCTTCGGCGTCACGGCCGATGGACTTCCGGAAGACGTCCTGCACCTGGCTGGTCTGAACCGTGCCCTTGGCGCCGTTGGCGGGCATCGACACCGTGGTGCCGCCCTTGAAATCGATCCCGAACGTGAAGCCGCGCAGGATGATGCTGACGACGGCGATCGCGACGATCGCACCGCTGATGCCGTACCACAGCCGGCGCCGTCCCACCACCTCGAACGCGCCGGTTCCGGTGTACAGCCGGGCCAGCAGGCTGTGGTGCGGCGGCTGGGCGCCTGGTTGGGCGGCCTTCGATTCGGGGACCACGGCGGCGGATTCGGTGATCTCGGCCGCAGCGACGGTCTTCTCCAGGTCGGTGGTCTTCGATGCGGACTTCGATGTCGCCTTCTTGGCGGCCGGTTTGCCGGCCGGCTTCTTGGCGACGGGCTTGGCGGACGGTTTCGTCGTCTCCTGGGTGGCCTCGTCCGACGTCGCGCCGGCCGATTTCTTGCTCGGGTCAGCTGCCATTGCGTTACACCCGTTCCGTCGATCGACTGGCAGCACGGCGCTCTCGGGCGACCTGCTGAACTGCGCCCAGGCCGTTGTACGCCGGCTTGGACAGCGTCGGGGACTTGGAGGCCAGGTATACCAGCGGCCAGGTCACCAAGAACACCACCACCAGGTCGAGGATTGTGGTCAGACCCAGGGTGAAGGCGAATCCCTTCACCTCGCCGATCGCCAGGAAGTACAGCACCGCGGCGGCGAGGAAGGTGACGGCGTTGCCCGACACGATCGTCTTGCGGGCCCGCACCCATCCGCGGGGAACCGCCGACCGGAACGAACGGCCTTCGCGGATCTCGTCTTTGATGCGTTCAAAGAAGACGACGAACGAGTCCGCCGTGGTGCCGATACCGATGATCAGACCCGCGATGCCGGCCAGGTCCAGGGTGTAGTTAATAGCTCGGCCCAGCAATACCAGGATCGCGAAAACCATTGCGCCCGAAGCGATCAGCGACAAAGCAGTCAGCAGTCCCAGCACCCGGTAATACACCAACGAGTACAGCAGCACCAGCAGCAAGCCGATCCCACCCGCGATCAGACCGGCCCGCAACGACGTCAATCCCAGTGTGGCCGAGACAGTTTGGGCTTCCGAGGATTCGAAGGACAGCGGCAGTGACCCGTATTTGAGCACGTTGGCCAGCTGTTTGGCGGTCGCGGCGGTGAACGGCGGATCGCCACCATTGATCTGGGTCCGTCCGCCGGGGATCGCTTCCTTGATCACCGGAGCGCTGACGACCTGAGAGTCCAGAGTGAAGGCGGTAGCCGTGCCGACGTTCTTTTCGGTGAACTTAGCCCAGGTATCCGCAGCGCCGGGCTTGAATTGCAGGTTGACGACGTAGCCCAGGCCCTGTTGGTTCATGCCCGACGTCGCATCCTGGATCTGGTCGCCGCTGATGATCGAAGGCGCCAGTAGATACACCTGCTTGTGGTCCGTCCCGCACGTCACCAACGGCAGCTTCGGATCGTCGTTGCCGGCCAGGATGTCGTCGTTGCCGCAGTGGGCGGCCATGTATCGCAGCGCGACCATCTGAATGTACGGGTTGCTGCTCTGCCTGAATTCCTTCATCTCTTGGATGCGCTCGGCGAGCTCCTTGCGCGGATCGGGGGGCGCTGGCGCCTCAGCTGGGGGCGCCTGAGCCGGCGGGGCCTGACCTGGTGGCGGCTGCGCCGTCGACGGAGCCCCACTGGTGGGGGCCGGAGTTGAAGCGCCAGGTGCCGGGGGCGGGCTGGGTGGCGGCGTTGGGTCTTGGGGGTAGGGACGCGGTTGCGGCGCCGGCGCCGGCGCGGGTGGCGGGGCGCCCGTCGGGGCAGGCTGAGCAGGCGGCGGCTGGCCACCGGGCGGCTGCCCACCGGGGGCCGGGCTGGCCGGCTGCTTGGGCTTCGGCGGCTCCTTGGGCTGCTGCACGGGAAGCGCCTGGGTCACCGGCCGGATGTACAGCCGTGCGGTTTGTCCCAGGTTGCGGGCCTCGTTGCCGTTGGTGCCGGGGACCGTGATGATCAGGTTGTCGCCGTCGACCACGACCTCGGACCCGGAGACGCCGAGCCCGTTTACCCGCGCACTGATGATCTGCTGCGCCTGGGCCAGCGCCTCACGGGTGGGGCGGGAGCCGTCCGGCGTTCTCGCGGTCAGTGTGACCCGGGTGCCACCCTGCAAGTCGATGCCCAGCTTGGGAGCGGCCTTCTGATCGCCGGTGAGGAACACCAGCAGGTAAACCACGATGAGTATGCCCAGGAACACCGACAGGTAGCGGAAGGGGTGCACCGGCGCCGAAGACGATGCCACGTTCCTTAGATCTCCTTGCGAATCGGTTGTTGCCCACGACAGAGCCTCCGGAAAGACTACGTGGCGGTTTCACCCGTCCTTCGGGCAAGCGCCTAATCGGCGAGTCCTGAGTCAGGAATCCTTGCTCGCGCGGCTCTCGGTGGTCGCCGCTTCGGCCTCACCGGGATTCTCGGCCAAGTCCTCGCCGGGGTCTGGCACGTCGTGCAGCTGGTCTGTCTCGTCAAGGTCGGGCTCGTCCGGCAGGATCCGGTCGCGGATCGCCAGCTTCATCCAGGTGGTCACCACTCCGGGTGCGATTTCGAGGTCAACGGTGTCGTCGGTGATGGCGGTGACGGTGGCTTCCAGGCCCGACGTGGTGTGCACCCGGTCTCCAGGACGCAACGAGTCGTGTAAGTCGATCGTGGCCTGCATCGCACGCCGCTGGCGGCGCGCCGCGAACCACATGAACCCACCCATGATGAGCAGGAACGGCAGGAATAAAACCAAGCTATTCATCGACGCGCCTATCTTCCTAGTTACCTCGTCAACCGTCCAGTGTGCCCGTCCAGTCTGGCAGGCGCGGCGGCGAGCCATTGATCGCCCGCTGTCGCCCGCCCAGACCCGCCTAGCGGCTAGGCTCTATTTGCGCTTTCTTCGGCGGTGGCGGGCATGCCCGCGGTGAGGAGGATTTAGTGGCCAGCCTTGAGCAGACTCGCCATCTGGTCACCGAAATCCCCGGTCCCGCATCGCTGGAGCTGACCAAACGTCGGGTGGCCGCGGTATCGCATGGCGTGGGCATCACCATGCCGGTGTTCGCGACCCGCGCGGCCGGCGGAATCCTGGAGGACGTCGACGGCAACCGGCTGATCGATCTGGGGTCCGGCATCGCCGTCACCACGATCGGCAGTTCGTCGCCGCGGGTGGTGGACGCGGTCCGGCAACAGGTCGCCGACTTCACCCACACCTGTTTCATGGTGACGCCCTACGAGGAGTACGTCGCCGTCGCCGAGGAGCTAAACCGGATCACCCCAGGCAGCGGCGAGAAGCGTTCGGTGCTGTTCAACTCGGGCGCCGAGGCGGTCGAGAACGCCATCAAGGCCGCCCGCGCATACACCCACAAGACCGCGGTGGTGGCGTTCGACCACGCCTACCACGGCCGCACCAACCTGGCGATGGCGCTCACCGCCAAATCCATGCCGTACAAGAGCGGCTTCGGCCCGTTCGCGCCGGAGATCTACCGGGCCCCGCTGTCTTATCCGTACCGGGACGGCCTGATCGACAAGGAGCTGGCCACCGACGGTGAACTGGCCGCCGCCCGAACCATCAGCAGCATCGAAAACCAGGTCGGCGCAGACAATCTGGCCGCCGTCATCATCGAGCCGATCCAGGGCGAGGGCGGCTTCATTGTTCCCGCAGAGGGCTTCCTACCGTCCCTGCTGGATTGGTGCCGCAATAACGGTGTGGTGTTCATCGCCGACGAGGTGCAAACCGGGTTTGCGCGCAGCGGCGCGATGTTCGCCTGCGAGCACGAAGGCATCGAACCCGACCTGATCGTCACCGCCAAAGGCATTGCCGACGGGTTGCCGCTGTCGGCGGTGACCGGCCGGGCCGAGATCATGGACGCCCCGCACACCAGCGGCCTGGGCGGCACCTTCGGCGGCAACCCGGTCTGCTGCGCCGCCGCCCTGGCCACCATCGAGACCATCGAACGCGACGGCCTGATCGAACGGGCTCAGCAGATCGAACGGTTGATGATGGACCGGCTGACGCGCTTGCAGGCCGCCGACGACCGCATTGGCGACGTGCGAGGTCGCGGCGCGATGATCGCCATCGAGATCGTGAAATCGGGAACGGCCGACCCCGACCCCGAATTGACCTTCAACCTGGCTACCGCGACCCACTCCGCCGGCGTCATCGTCCTGACCTGCGGCATGTTCGGCAACATCATCCGGCTGCTGCCGCCGCTGACCATCAGCGACGAGCTATTGACCGAAGGTCTCGACATCATGGCGGGGCTGCTCGCCGACCTCTGAGGCAACGTCGAGCGTGCCCTGATGCGCACGACGGTGGCGCAACTCACAGCCGATTGGCAGGGCTTGCTCATTGAGGAATACCGTTAGTTTGGCTAACGTTCTATAGGTCAGCGCATCGCGGCGCAAGCATCCGAACTTCTCTGATTGCAAGGAACTGTTTATGTCGATTACCACTTCTGACCAGCGGCTCGACCGCCGCATTGAGAACCTGATCGCCAACGACCCGCAGTTCGCCGCAGCCAGACCAGATCCAGCGGTCGCCGCGGCTTTGCAGCAGCCCGGTTTGACACTGCCGCAGATCATCCAGACCGTGCTGGAGGGCTACGCCGACCGGCCGGCCCTGGGCCAGCGCGTGGTGGAATTCGTCAAAGACCCGAAGACCGGACGCACGGTCATGGAGTTGCGCCCCCGCTTCGAGACCATCAGCTACCGCGAGCTGGACAAGCGGGCCGGCGCCTTGGGGCGTGCGCTGACCGACGACGTTGTGCGGCCCGGCGACCGCGTCGCCGTGTTGGGCTTCAACAGCGTGGACTTCACCACCATCGACGTGGCGCTGGCCCAAGTCGGTGCTGTCTCCGTTCCGCTGCAGACCAGTGCGGCGATCGCCCAGCTGCAGCCGATCGTCGCCGAGACCGAGCCCTGCGTCATTGCCGCCAGCGTGAACCAGCTGTCCGACGCTGTCGAGCTGATCCTGACCGGTCCTGCGCCGGCCAAGCTGGTGGTGTTCGACTACCACGCCGAGGTCGACGACCAGCGCGAAGCCGTCGACGCGGCGCGGGCGCGCCTGGCTGGCACCGGCGTCAGCGTCGAAACCCTGGCCGAGGTGCTCGACCGCGGCAGGCGGCTGCCGACGGTTTCTGCGCCGGTCGCGGTTCCCGACGAGGGCGATGACTCGCTGGCGCTGCTGATCTACACCTCCGGCAGCACCGGCGCACCCAAGGGTGCGATGTATCCGCAGAGCAAAGTCGGCAAGATGTGGTGCCGGTCGAGCCGGAACTGGTTCACTGAAACCGCCGCGTCGATCACCTTGAATTTCATGCCGATGAGCCACGTCATGGGACGCGGCATCCTCTACGGCACGCTCGGCAACGGCGGCACGGCCTACTTCGCGGCCAAGAGCGACCTCTCGACGCTGCTGGAGGACCTCGAACTGGTGCGGCCCACCGAGCTGAACTTCGTGCCACGCATTTGGGAGACGCTGTACGGCGAATACCAGCGGCAGGTCGAGCGCCGGATTGCGGAGGGCGCCGACCGCGCGGCCGCGGAAGCTGAGGTACTCGACGAGCAACGCAACTACCTCTTGGGTGGCCGGTTCATCTTCGCGATGACGGGCTCGGCGCCCACGTCCCCCGACCTGAAGGCCTGGGTCGAATCGCTGCTCGACATGCATCTGCTGGACGGCTACGGCTCCACCGAGGCCGGGATGGTCCTCTTCGACGGCGAGGTGCAAAGCCCGCCGGTGATCGACTACAAGTTGGCCGACGTTCCGGACCTGGGCTATTTCGCCACCGACCGGCCGCACCCGCGCGGCGAATTGCTGCTCAAGACCGAGAACATGTTCCCGGGCTACTACAAGCGGCCCGAGATTACCGCCGGCGTGTTCGACGAGGACGGCTACTACCGCACCGGGGACGTCGTCGCCGAGGTGGCTCCCGGTCGGCTGGTGTACGTCGACCGCCGCAACAACGTGCTGAAGCTCGCCCAGGGCGAGTTCGTCACCGTCGCAAAGCTGGAGGCGGTGTTCGGCAACAGCCCGCTGGTCCGGCAGATCTACGTCTACGGCAACAGCGCGCACCCGTACCTGTTGGCGGTCGTGGTGCCCACCGAGGAGGCGTTGGCGCGCAACGACATTCAGACGCTCAAGCCGATGATCGCCGATTCGCTGCAGCAGGTCGCCAAGGAAGCCGGGCTGCAGTCCTACGAGGTGCCGCGTGACTTCATCATCGAGACAACGCCCTTCACGCTGGAGAACGGACTGCTGACCGGCATCCGCAAGCTGGCGTGGCCGAAGCTCAAGCAACACTACGGCGAGCGGTTGGAGCAGCTCTACGCCGAGCTGGCCGCAGGCCAGGCCAACGAGCTCCACGAGCTGCGCCGCAGCGGCGCCGACGCGCCAGTGCTGCAAACCGTGAGCCGGGCGGCCGGTGCGCTGCTGGGCAGCGCGGCCACCGACCTGTCCCCCGATGCTCACTTCACCGACTTGGGCGGAGACTCGTTGTCCGCGTTGACATTCGGCAACCTGCTGCACGAGATCTTCGACGTCGACGTGCCGGTGGGCGTAATCGTAAGCCCGGCCAACGATTTGGCCGCGATCGCCGCCTATATCGAAGCCGAGCGCGCCGGTTCCAAGCGGCCGTCGTTCGCCTCGGTACACGGCCGCGATGCGGTCGAGGTACACGCCAGCGACCTCACCTTGGACAAGTTCATCGACGCGGAAACCCTGGCCGCCGCGCCTGGACTACCCGCGCCGAGCTCCGAGGTGCGCACCGTGCTGTTGACGGGTGCGACGGGTTTCTTGGGTCGGTATCTGGCACTGGAATGGCTCGAGCGGATGGCGCTGGTCGACGGCAAGGTGGTCGCGCTGGTGCGGGCCAAGAGCGACCAGGAGGCGCGCGCCCGGCTGGACGCCACCTTCGACAGCGGCGACCCCAAGCTGCTGGCCCACTACCGTCAGCTTGCTGAGCACCTCGAGGTACTCGCCGGGGACAAGGGCGAGGCCGACCTGGGCCTGGACCCCGCGACCTGGCAACGGCTGGCCGACACCGTCGACGTGATCGTCGACCCCGCCGCCCTGGTCAACCACGTCCTGCCGTACAGCGAACTGTTCGGACCCAACGCCCTGGGCACCGCCGAGCTGATCCGCTTGGCGCTCACCAGCAGGCAAAAGCCCTACACGTATGTGTCGACGATCGGGGTGGGCGATCAGATCGCCCCCGGCAAGTTCACCGAGGACGCCGACATCCGGGTGATCAGTGCGACGCGTGCCATCAACGATGGCTACGCCAACGGCTACGGCAACAGCAAATGGGCCGGCGAGGTACTGCTGCGTGCAGCCCACGACCTGTGCGCGCTACCGGTGGCGGTGTTTCGCTGCGACATGATCCTGGCCGACACCACCTGGGCCGGTCAGCTCAACCTGCCCGACATGTTCACGCGCATGATGCTGTCCCTGGTCGCCAGCGGCGTCGCGCCGGGTTCGTTCTACGAACTTGACGCCGACGGCAACCGCCAACGCGCCCACTACGACGGACTGCCGGTGGAATTCATCGCCGAGGCCATCTCCGTACTGGGGGCGCACAGCGGCGACGGGTTCCAGACCTACCACGTGATGAACCCCTATGACGACGGCATCGGCATGGACGAGTTCGTCGACTGGCTGATCTCCGATGGGTGTGCGATTCAGCGCATCGCTGATTACGGCCAGTGGCTGGAGCGGTTCGAGACGGCCCTGCGCGGCCTGCCCGAAAAGCAGCGCAACAGCTCGCTGCTGCCGCTGCTGCACAACTACCAGAAGCCGCAAAAGCCGATCAACGGATCGATCGCACCCACCGACCGGTTCCGCGCGGCGGTCCAGGACGCGAAAATCGGCCCGGACAAAGACATTCCACACATCACGCCGCCGATCATCGCCAAGTACGTCAGCGACCTACGACTACTCGGCCTGCTCTGACCGGCACAGCACGCAAAGGCTTGGAGAAAACATCCGTTTTCTCCAAGCCTTTGCTGTCAGTGACTCAGCCCTGCGGGTGCGGCCACCCGGCTGCCGCCGTTTCGCGCTGTCGGCGGAAGCTCCGGCGGGCCCGCGCGGGTCGCGGCGACGTTTCCAGCCGCGGCCGGGTCTCCGCATCCGGTGCCACCTCTCGCGGCGGCTCTTCGAGACCGGAGTAGTACGGTTCGCCGGCCGGTGCCGCTGCGGGTTCGGCGGGTTGCACCGGGTGCACATCGCGGGCCAACCGCACGGCCAGGCGGGCCAGCACGGCCCCGCCCAGGAAGACGATTAGCGCACCAAGCCCGGAGAAGTACGCGATCTCCAGCGCCGCCCGCTTGCGATCCGTGCTGGCCACCGGGTCGCCGACGGACCCGAGGTGCAGCACCGGGGCAAGCGAACCGCCCACGACGAACCAGGCACCCGCGAGGGTGGCCAGCCACCCGCCGACCATCGCGCTCGCGCGGTTTCCGGAGACGATCAGCAGCAGCCCACCCACCACGGCTACCGCCCCGGGCAGCACCTCCAGCCAGCCGCGGGCCGCGGTCCACGCCCAGGCCCGGTCTGGCGTGTAGGCGAAGTGGAACTGGGGACCGACGAATGGAATCAGCGCACCCCAGGCGCCCAGGAGGACCAGGATCAGCCCGGTCACCGCGCCGCGGGACCGCGGCATCCGCAGCCGTCCGGGATTGGTTTCGACACTTTTCATGACATCTCCTCGCTTCGATACCGGGTTGGAGTACCCGGGCGCAGGGACGCCGAAGCGGCTATACCGCGCCCAAAACCGCATCTCTCGTGGCTGATGAGGCTGGTGTTATCAATGTGGCAAAACGTTACGTGGCGAGCGCTGTTGCCACCAGCACCGTCGCGATCACCGGGAAAAGGCCCTGAACCAACGCGGCCCGCGCCTTGTCCCGCGCCGAGACCAGCAACACCGCCGCGGCCAATCCCATCGATCCCACGCCGGCCAAAATGAGCGCGGCGCCCACGGCCTTGTGCCCCAGCGCGACCGCGGCAATACCGACACCGGCGACGACAGCCAGAAACAGGTTGTAAAAGCCCTGGTTGAATGCGAGCAGCTTGGTGGTCTCGGCTTCCTCGGGCGTGGTGCCGAACGTGGCGCGAGTGCGCGGCGAGGTCCAGGTCAGCGATTCCATGGTGAAGATGTAGACGTGTAGCAGCGCGGCCAGCCCGGCGAATATCAATCCGGCGATCAACACGACTGCCTCCTAATCGCTATCGAACAGCCCCGGCTGCCCGAAACCTGTGACGCCGACCGGTGGAATCATGCCCAGATGGGTCCATGCCTGGGCGGTGGCGACGCGCCCGCGCGGGGTACGGGCGACCATACCGGCCCGGACCAGAAACGGCTCGCACACCTCCTCGACGGTCGCGGCCTCCTCACCGACCGCCACCGCCAGCGTCGACACCCCGACCGGTCCGCCGCCGAAATTGCGGGTCAGCGCGGACAACACCGCCCGGTCCAGGCGGTCCAGGCCAAGCTCGTCGACGTCGTAGACCGCCAACGCGGACTTGGCGACATCGCGGGTGATCACGCCGTCGGCGCGCACCTCGGCGAAGTCGCGGACCCGGCGCAGCAGCCGGTTGGCGATCCGCGGCGTGCCGCGGGACCGTCGGGCGATCTCCGCGGCGGCCTCGGCACCCAGCTCGATGCCCAGGATTCCGGCGGAGCGGGCCAGGACCCGCTCCAGTTCGGCGGGCTCGTAGAAATCCATGTGGGCGGTGAAGCCGAAGCGGTCGCGCAGCGGACCGGTCAGCGCACCGGACCGGGTGGTCGCGCCGACCAGCGTGAACGGTGCCACCTCCAACGGAATCGACGTCGCCCCAGGGCCTTTGCCGACGACCACGTCGACGCGGAAGTCTTCCATCGCCAGATAGAGCATCTCCTCCGCGGGCCGGGCGATGCGGTGGATTTCGTCGATGAACAGCACGTCATGCTCCACCAAGTTGGACAGCATCGCGGCCAGATCACCGGCGCGTTCCAGGGCGGGCCCGGACGTGACCCGCAGCGAGGAGCCGAGCTCAGCGGCGATGATCATCGCCAGCGACGTCTTGCCCAGCCCCGGCGGGCCGGACAGCAGGATGTGATCCGGTGTGCCGCCGCGGTTCTTGGCCCCCTCGATGACCAGCTGCAACTGCTCGCGCACCCGCGGCTGGCCGATGAACTCCCGCAGCGAACGCGGCCGCAGACTCCCGTCGATGTCGCCCTCACCGGACAACAGCGTCCCGGAAATCTCTCGGGCCTCCGGATCGGAGGACTCTGGGGAATCGGTGTTCATTTCGACTTTCCTAGCAGCGACAGCGCAGCGCGCAAGGCACCGGAAGTCGTCGCGTCGTGATCACCGGCCAGCACCCGGTCGGTGGCCTCCTCGGCCTGCTTGACGGCAAATCCGAGGCCCACGAGAGCCTCGATCACCGGGCTGCGCACCGCATGTCCATTGACCGCCGGTGCGCTAACCGCGGCCGAACCTACCTTGTCGCGCAGTTCCAGCACCATGCGCTCGGCGCCGCGTTTGCCGATGCCGGGCACCCGGGTGAGGGCGGTGACGTCGCCTTCGGCCAGCGCCTGCCGCAAGGCGGCGGCGTCGTGCACGGCCAGCGTCGCCATCGCCAGCCGGGGACCCACGCCCGAAACCGACAGCAACGTCAGGAACAGGTCGCGGGTCTCCCCGTCGCAGAACCCGTACAACGTCATGGAATCCTCACGCACGACCATGGCCGTGATCAGCCGGGCCTGAGTTCCTTGCCGCAGCGTCGCCAGCGTCGACGGCGTCGCATTCACCCGGTAGCCGACGCCGGCCGCCTCGATCACCGCGTGATCGAGCGCCACCTCGAGCACCTCACCGCGAACCGAGGCGATCATCGCGCGGCCTTCAACTTGGCGAGGTAGGCATTTCGGTGCTGGGCGGCAAGAGCCTCGGCCGCGGCCATCCGGGCGAGCATCGGCGCCCGCCAGCAGTGGCAGATCGCCAGCGCCAGCGCGTCCGCTGCGTCAGCGGGCGTCGGTTTGGCTTGCAGGGCAAGGATTTTGGTGACCATCGCGGTGACCTGGGCCTTGTCGGCGGCGCCGTTGCCGGTGACCGCGGCCTTGACCTCGCTGGGGGTATGGAAGTGCACGTCGATGCCCCGTTTGGCCGCCGCCAGCGCGATCACGCCCCCGGCTTGGGCGGTACCCATCACCGTCGACACGTTGTGCTGGGAGAACACCCGCTCGATGGCCAGCACGTCGGGATGATGGGTGTCCAGCCAGTGGTCGACGGCGTCGCTGATGCTCAGCAGGCGCTGGCACAGCTGTGCGTCCGATGGTGTGCGCACCACGTCGACATCCAGGGCCACCACCTGCCGGCCGCTTCGGCTTTCCACGACGGACAGCCCGCATCGCGTCAGGCCGGGATCGACGCCCATCACTCGCATCGCACGCTCCCGCATCGTAGGAAGATTGCTCTGGGTACGAACAGCTGTTCGATAGCCTAACGGCCGTCACCGACAGCGCCGGGTAGGACACGCGGTCAGGGCGGCGTCGTGAATGGTAGATTTTCTACCATGCGCACGACCATCGACGCAGCGGGGCGCTTGGTGATCCCCAAGCGGATCCGCGACCGCCTCGGATTGCGCGGCAATGATCAGGTGGAAATCACCGAGCGCGATGGCCGCATCGAGATTGAGCCGGCACCCACCCACGTCGACCTGGTTCGCGACGGTTCCGTCCTCGTCGCCAGACCGGAACGTCCCCTGCCTCCGCTGACCGACGAAATCGTTCGGGAAACGCTTGATCGCGTACGGCGGTGATGGCACCAGACACCAGCGTTCTCATTGCCGGATTCGCCACATGGCACGAGGCGCATGACTCGGCGGTGCATGCGCTCAACCGTGGTGTCCATTTGATCGCACACACGGTACTGGAGACCTATTCTGTTTTGACACGTCTTCCGCCGCCGCATCGCGTTAATCCTGTTGTCGTCCACGCCTACTTGGCGAATGTCACCTCCACGGCCTACCTGACGCTCGACAGCAACTCACATCGTGGCTTGATCGAGCACCTTGCCAAGCGCGGTATCACTGGTGGCGCGGCATACGACGCGCTGGTTGGATTCACGGCCAAAGCTGCTGGGGCAACACTGTTGACCAGGGATGTGCGGGCGGCTACTACATACGAGTCGTTGCAACTCGAGTTCGAGCTCATGACATAACGAGCCAGGCTGTTAAGTTGAAGCGCGCTAGGAAGGAACTGCCGGTGCCACTTCATCAACTCGCCGTGGCTCCGGCCGATGTATCCGGGACGAAGCTTGGGCTCGCCCTCAATGTGCCAGCGCCCGCGCCGTTGGCGACCTGCCGACTGGACCACCCCGACCGCGGCGCACTGCTGCTCGGGGTACTCGGCGCATCGCATGTGGTCACCGTCGAGCACCCGGGATGCCGTTTCTCCGAGCAGGTTTCGTGCGCCGCCGGCGGCGACGGCCGCCTGCCCCAGTACACCGACGCGCCGGGCTACTCGCTGGAATCACGGACGGAGACGCACGACGAGACGACGTTCCGCAGCATCGCCGCCGATCTCCGCAGGCGTTGCACGACCGAAACCGGTTGGCTAGGCGGCATGTTCCCCGGCGACGACGCGGCGCTGACCGCGCTGGCCGCCGAGCCCGACGGCGCCGGCTGGCGCTGGCAAACGTGGCATTTATACCCCGAGGGCTGCGGGTACGGCGGCACGTTGGTGCACACCGCGAGCCGCTGGCACCCCTGAGCCGGCCCGCGCTTACTCCTCGTCGAGGGCGGCCAGCACCTCGTCGGACACGTCGACATTCGTCCAGACGTTCTGCACGTCGTCGCTGTCTTCCAGGGCGTCGACCAGTTTGAACACCTTGCGGGCGCCCTCGACGTCGACGGGAACGCTCACCGACGGCTGAAAACTGGCTTCGGCGGACTCGTAGTCGATACCGGCGTCCTGCAAAGCGGTACGCACCGCCACCAGATCTCCTGGTTCGGTGATGATCTCGAAGCTGTCGCCGAGGTCGTTGACGTCCTCGGCCCCGGCGTCCAGCACCGCCATCAGCACGTCGTCTTCGGTCAGGCCGTTCTTCTCCAGCGTCACCACACCCTTACGGGAGAAGAGGTACGCCACCGACCCCGGGTCGGCCATGGTGCCGCCGTTGCGCGTCATCGCGACGCGCACCTCGCTGGCGGCGCGATTGCGGTTGTCGGTCAGACACTCGATCAGCACCGCGACGCCGTTGGGCGCGTAACCCTCGTAGGTGATGGTTTGCCAGTCCGCGCCGCCGGCCTCTTCACCGGCCCCACGTTTACGGGCCTTTTCGATGTTGTCGTTGGGTACCGAGCTCTTCTTCGCCTTCTGGATGGCGTCATAGAGCGTCGGGTTGCCCGCGGGGTCACCGCCCCCGACCCGGGCCGCGACCTCGATGTTCTTGATCAGCCGGGCGAACATCTTGCCGCGGCGGGCATCGATGACGGCCTTCTTGTGCTTGGTGGTGGCCCACTTGGAATGGCCGCTCATCCCCTACTACCTCTTATTTTCTGGTTCTATGGCTCGATAAGTTCGCCAGACGAGTCTACGTGGACGGCTGCGGGCGGTCGCCCGGCGGGAAGAACCCCGGTAACCACCGCTCGGCCACCGCTGCGTAGTCCACATGCGCGTCCAACTGCACGGCCACACCGAGCAGACCACCCAAAGTGCGCAGCAACATCACGTACCCGGGTGGGATGGTCAACTGACGGGCCACCTTGAACCGCTCGCCGAATCCCTCCCGGAGCGGGTCAGTGGTGGCCAATGCCGACTTCTGGAACCACTTACGGGTGAAATGAAATTCGCCGGCCCGCAGCGGGTCGATATAGGCCCACAGCGGTCCGATGTACTCCACCACCTGCTCGGCAGTCAGGTCGTAGTCGCGCGGCATGAACCCGAGCTTCTTCAACAACCGGATTACTTCATCCCACTGTTCGTCCCGCGCCCAGCACAGGAGTTCACCGAATTCGGCGGGCACGCCGCCGGGATGCGCGGAGACGGCACCGAAATCGATGACTCCCAGGCGGCCGTCGGCCATCATCATGAAATTGCCCGGATGAGGGTCGGCGTGCACCAGTCCGACGCGCGCCGGTGAGCTCACCGTGAACTCGACGAGCAAGGCGCACACGGTATTTCGTTCGTCCGGGGTGCCCTCGGCAATGATGTTGGAAAGACGCTTGCCCTCCATCCACTCCGAGATGATGACCTTTGGCGCGCTGGCGACGACTGCTGGTACGCAGAACTTCTGATCGCCCGCAAAGGCTTTTGCGAAGGCGCGCTGGTAGTCGGCCTCCTGGCGGTAGTCCAGCTCCGCTTCGATGCGCTCGCTGACCTCTGCCACGAGGCGGTCCACATCTGCGCGCGGCGCAATCTGCTTGGCGAGCCAGGAGAACCGTCGTATCAACTTGAGGTCCGCGCGCAGCGCCTCGTCGGCGCCGGGGTATTGGACCTTGACGGCGACCTCACGCCCGTCGTTCCACCTGCCCTTGTGAACCTGCCCGATGCTTGCGGAGGCGACGGGGACGTCGTCGAAGGAGTCGAAGCGTTGACGCCATTTGGTGCCCAGCTGGGCGTCGAGTACCCGGTGCACCTTTGCTGCCGGTAGCGGAGGGGCCTCGGTTTGCAGCTTGACCAAGGCCTCGCGGAACGGCTCGGCGAACTGCGGTGGTATCGCGGCCTCCATCACCGACAACGCCTGGCCGACCTTCATGGCGCCGCCCTTGAGCTCGCCCAGCACCTGGAACAACTCGTCTGCGGCTTTCTCGAGAAGTTCCGCGTTGACCTCTTCCTTGGACTTGCCGCTCATTCGCTTGCCCACGCCAAGAGCGGCGCGTCCGGCCGCGCCCGCCGGAAGGCTCGCCAGCTTTGCCACGCGTCCCAATCGGCCCCGCACGATGTCGGCCATGCACACATCATGCATGGCGGGCGTCTGATCACGAGAGCGCGCGTTCAGTGTGATTGACGGCTTTTGGTGTGAACTGACGGCTTTCGGCGTGAGCGTACGGCGGGCACCAAGCGCCAATCTGCGCCCAGGCTGCACGCGCAAATGCCAGGCTTCACCCGAAAGCTCGCGAGGGCTACGCCCGCGGCTAGCGCCGGCCGGTGACGATGTCGACGAACAGCTGATGGATGCGACGGTCCCCCGTCATCTCCGGATGAAACGCCGTCGCCATTACCTTCCCCTGGCGTACCGCGACGACGTGGTCGGCGGCGCGTGCCAGCACCTGCACACCGTCGCCCACCCGCTCGACCCAGGGCGCGCGGATGAACACCGCCCGCACCGGGTCATCCAGCCCGGCGAACGCCACGTCGCCTTCAAACGAGTCCACCTGACGTCCAAAAGCGTTGCGGCGCACCGTCATATCGACAGCGGCCAGCGGCAGCGCCTGGCGGCCGTCGGCGCCGGCGTCCAAGATCTCGCTGGCCAGCAGGATCATTCCGGCGCATGCGCCGTAGGCCGGCAGCCCGTCGGCCAGCCGCGCCCGCAACGGCTCCAGCAAGCCGATATCGACTAGCAAATGGCTCATGGTGGTGGATTCCCCGCCCGGAATGACCAGAGCGTCCACCGCGTCCAGCTCGCTGCGGCGGCGCACCGTCATCGGTTCGGCTCCGCATTCCCGCAGCGCCGCCAGGTGTTCGCGGGTGTCGCCCTGCAGGCCCAGGACGCCGATCCGAGGGGCGTTCACGGTTGATAGCCGCGTTTGAAGCGGGTCAGCCCTTCCTGCATGACCGCCGCCACCAAGTCCCCGCGCTGGGTGAAGATCTTGCCCTGGGTGAGCGCGCGACCACCATTGGCCGAGGGCGAGGACTGGTCGTAGAGCAGCCACTCGTCGGCGCGGAAGGGCCGCATGAACCACATCGCGTGATCCAGCGACGCCACCTGCAGATGCTCACGGACGTCCAGATGCGTGACCTGGGCCGATCCCAGGAGCGTGAGGTCGCTCATGTAGGCCAGCGCGCAGATGTGCAGCACCGGGTCGTCGGGCAGCGGGTCGCGGTGCCGAAACCACACCTGCTGCTGGGACGCCTTGCCCGGCAGCCGTTGCAGCTTCTCCCGCGGCACGATGCACACGTCCCATTCCTCGAACTGCTTGAACCCGGCGTCGTCGAACACCCGCACCGACTGCAGTCCCGGCAGACCGTCGGGCGGCGGCGCGGCCGGCATGTCGTCCTGGTGGCTGATGCCCTCCTGGTGGGTCTGGAACGACGCCCCCATGCTGAAGATGATTTCGCCGTGCTGGATGGCGTTGACCCGCCGGGTGGCGAACGATCCGCCGTCGCGGGTGCGTTCCACCAGGAAAATCGTGCGCTCCTTGGCGTCCCCAGGGCGCAGGAAGTAACCGTGCAGCGAATGGACCCGGTAGCGCGGATCGACGGTACGCACCGCCGACACCAGCGACTGGCCCGCCACATGCCCGCCGAACGTGCGCTGCAGGAAACCCGAGTCCGGGCTGAACACGCTGCCGCGATAGATGTTGACCTCGAGTTGCTCGAGATCAAGGATCTCCTCGATCGCCACGGGACGTTTTTACCAGCCGCGTTCGGCCAGACGATGCGGCGCGGGAAGCTGTTCCACGCTGATACCCACCATCGGCTCGCCCAGCCCGCGCGACACCTTGGCCAGCACGTCGGGGTCGTCGTAGAACGTGGTGGCCTTGACGATCGCGGCGGCGCGCTGCGCCGGATCGCCCGACTTGAAAATTCCCGAGCCGACGAACACGCCCTCGGCGCCGAGCTGCATCATCATCGCCGCGTCGGCCGGGGTGGCGATGCCGCCCGCGGTGAATAGCGTGACGGGCAGCTTGCCGGCCCGAGCCACCTCGACGACGAGCTCGTACGGGGCCCGCAATTCCTTTGCCGCGACGTACAATTCGTCCTCGGACAACGACGTCAGCCGGCGGATCTCGCCGCCGATGGCGCGCATGTGAGTGGTCGCGTTGGAGACGTCGCCGGTGCCGGCTTCGCCCTTGGAGCGGATCATCGCCGCGCCCTCGCTGATGCGGCGCAGCGCCTCGCCGAGGTTGGTGGCCCCGCACACGAAGGGGACGGTGAACTTCCACTTGTCGATGTGGTGGGTGTAGTCGGCGGGAGTCAGCACCTCGGACTCGTCGATGTAGTCCACTCCGAGGCTCTGCAGGATCTGTGCCTCGACAAAATGTCCGATGCGCGCCTTGGCCATCACCGGAATGGTGACCGCGGCGATGATGCCCTCGATCATGTCCGGGTCGCTCATCCGCGACACCCCGCCCTGCGCGCGAATGTCGGCGGGCACCCGTTCCAGTGCCATCACCGCGACGGCGCCGGCGCCTTCGGCGATCTTGGCCTGCTCGGGGGTGACGACGTCCATGATGACGCCGCCCTTGAGCATCTCGGCCATGCCGCGCTTGACCCGGGCGGTCCCGGTTTGGCCGCTACCGTTCGAAGGGGCGCTGCCCACTGCTGATCTCCTTCAATTGGATGTCCGCCCAGTCTAATGAGGGGTCACCGTAGCCAGCGCGAGCAGACGCATTTCCTGTCCGCGAGCGTGCGCATATGTACGGGATTTCGCCGCTTTGGCGTACATTTGCGCACCCTCGCGACGACTATCGGATCGACTCCAACTGGCGGGGGCGATCGGTGCTGCGAGCGTCGGCCATCGCGGCCGCATCGGCGAGCCGTTCGGCCAGTTGCAGGGGGTACACGGTTTCGCCGGCCGCCGCCAGCTCGGCGATCTCGTCGGCGGTACACCAGCGGTGGCCGTGGATGTACCGGCGTTCCAGCTCGGTGCGTCCCGTAAGCGACGGCTCGAACCGCTGAGTGCGGTAGACGAAGAAGAATTCCTCGCTGTCGATCAGCGCGTCGTTGAACTCGAAGACCTCGTCACGTCGCCAGACGGGTCCGATCATGTCGCTCGGCTTGACCTGCAAGCCGGTCTCTTCGGTGAGCTCCCGCGCGGCGGCTTCGGCCAGGCGCTCACCGGGCTGCACTTCGCCGCCGATGGTGAACCACCACCGCGGCGCTCCGCCTGCCGGGGTGTCGCGCGCCGGATCGGAACCGCACAGCAATAGCACCGCGCCGATCTCGTCGAGCAGCACCACCCGCGCCGACGTGCGGTGGTTGACCACGCCCGACGCGCCCACGTCGCTGTGCGCCAACGCATGCGGCCGCTCGGCGATCTCGAAATACGTTGGCAGCGGCGCTCTTCCGCCCAGCCGGAATAACCGGACCATGCGCCGCTCGGCCAGCACCAGCGTGTCGCGGACCGCGTCGTTGTGGAATCGGCGGGCCAGCAATACCCGGGCTTCGGCGTCGGCGAGCTCGGCGACCAGGCCAGCAGGCAGCAACGCCGGATCAACCATGGCCAGTGCGGCCGACAGCTCGTTTTCGCACGCTTCGCGCTGCTGGCGCGGCGCGCGCTCGGCGGCGTCGGCCAGCGCTGTCAGCCGCCGGCCTTCGGGCGAGTCGCCGTAGGCGTCGATCGCCACGGCACGGGCCACCACCGCGCGCCGCGCCAGCGCACTGTCCAGCGCCTGCCAGGACAGGTCGTAGCGCACGTTCAACCGGTCCAGCCGGTTGGCCCGCTGATACCCCCAGGCGCCGAACACGGCCAGCAGCACAAAGAGCAGCGCCGCCAGCGCGATGACCACGATCGTCAGCGACGTCATCAGCTGGCCACCTGGACTTTGGTGCCCGCCCCGGCGACCGTCTCGTATACCCGCATGATCTGGCTGGCCACCACCGACCAGTCGTAGCGGGCGACCGCCTGCGACCCCGCGGCCACGTACTGTTTCCGCAGCCCGTCGTTTTCCAGCACCTCGATCAGCGCATCGGCCAGCGCGCCGCCGTCACCGACGGGCACCAGGTAGCCCACCTCGCCGCCGCGCAGGACACGCCGGAACGCGTCCAGGTCACTGGCCACCACCGGGGTGCCGGCGGCCATCGCCTCGACCAGGACGATGCCGAAACTCTCGCCGCCGAGGTTGGGCGCGCAGTAGACGTCGGCACTACGCATCGCCGAGGCCTTCACGTCGTCGTCCACCTGACCGAGAAAATACAGGTGCTTCGCGAATTCGCCTGCCTGAGAACGCAATTGGTCCTCGTCGCCGCGGCCGACCACCAGCAGTTGCACATCGCTGAAGCGCTCCACCACCTTAGGCAGCGCGTCGAGCAGCACCGCGATGCCCTTGCGGGGCTCGTCGTAACGGCCCAGGAACAGCACCGTCTTGCCCGGCCGCGGATAGCCGTCCAACAGCGGCGCCGACGCCAGCGATGCGACGTCGACCCCGTTGGGGATCTCGACCGCGTCGGAGCCCAGCGCCTCCATCTGCCAGCGGCGCGCCAGGTCCGATACCGCGATCCGGCCGACGATCTTCTCGTGCCAGGGCCGCAGCACGCCCTGAAACACGGTCAGCGTCAGCGACTTGGTGGTCGACGTGTGGAAGGTCGCTACGATCGGGCCCTCGGCAACCCGCAACGCCCACATCGACAAGCTGGGCGCATTCGGTTCGTGCAGGTGCAATACATCGAAGTCACCCTCGGCCAGCCAGCGCCGGACCCGGCCGTGTACCGCCGGACTGAACTGCAACCGCGCCACCGAGCCGTTGTACGGAATCGGGATCGCGCGGCCGGCGGAGACGACGTAGTCGGGCAGAGACACGTCGGGCGATGCGGGTGCGAGCACGCTGACTTCGTTGCCGCGGGCGCGCATCACCTCGGCCAGTTGCAGCACATGCGACTGCACCCCGCCCGGGACATCGAACGAGTAGGGACACACCATCCCGATCCGCATCAGGATTCCTTCAACCACGCCTGTCTGGCATCCGACAGATCGGCCAGCCACTGGGGCTGCATCATGTGCCAATCGGCGGGATGGGCCGCGATGTTGGTGGCGAACCGGTCGGCCAGCGCCTGGGTGACGACGGCGACGTCTGCGCTGCTGCAGTCCAGCGGCTCGTGGACCGAGAACCCCCAGCCGTCACCTTCGAACCAGCAATGCACCGGCACCAGCGCCGCCCCGGTCTCGATCGCCAGTTTCGCCGGCCCGGCCGGCATCCGGGTGGGTTCGCCGAAGAAATTCACTTCGACGCCGGTGCGGGTGAGGTCGCGCTCGGCCATCAGGCACACCACCCGGTTGTCGGCCAGTCGCTCGCAGAGCACCTCGAAGGGGGGCCGAAACGACGCCCGGTCATCGCCGGACAGCGGCAACACCTCGAAGCCGAGGCTCTGGCGGTAGTCGATGAAGCGCCGGTATAACGACTCCGGCTTGAGGCGCTCGGCGACGGTGGTGAAGGGCCCGCGCGTTTGCACCAACCACACCCCGGCCATGTCCCAGTTGCCGCTGTGCGGCAAGGCCAGCACGACCCCGCGGCCGGCGGCTATCCCGGCGTCCAGGTTGTCGGTGCCGCGGAATGATTCGTCGAGCTCCTGGGCCAGCGCTCGATGGTCCATCGTCGGCAGCCGGAACGCCTCGCGCCAGTAGCGGGCGTAGGACGCCAGCGAGGCGCGCATCAGCGCGTCGGGGACGTCGTGGGGCGGCACCCCGATGACCCGGGCCAGGTTCTTGCGCAGTTGCTCGGGGCCGCCGCGGCGCGCGGCGTAGCGCGCCCCGGTGTCGAAGGCGGTGCGCGCGGCGAATTCCGGCATGGCGCGCACCGCCATCCAGCCGGTGGCGTACGCCCAGTCGGTCGCGGCATCGGTGACCAGGCTGCGGGCCAAACGCCGTTGCGCCCCAATGACTCCCAGGCCCAGTCGAGAGCCGAAACGGGTACCGAATGGAGTGGACGTCATGGCCCGCTCTTCCCCTGCCCGACGGCGGGTCCGGTCATGCGATCGGTAGCCCCGGGCGACGTCCACACGGTGTGCAACCGCTGCACACAGGTGATCAGGCTGGCCACCGCCAGCCCCCACATGGCGATGGCCAGGGCCGGCGGCCACGGGATGGTCGGCAGGTCGGACACCCCGGCGCCGGTGAGCACGATGATCAGCCGCTCGGGACGTTCGATGAACCCGCCGTCGCCGCGCAGCCCGCTGGCTTCGGCCCGGGCCTTGATGTACGAGATGACCTGCGAGGTGACCAGGCAGATCAGCGTCGCCACCGCCAGCAGGGTGTCGTGCCGGTGGAACGCGATCCACCACAACAGACCACAGAACACCGCGCCATCGCTGATCCGGTCGCAGGTCGCGTCCAACACCGCGCCAAATCGGGTGCCTCCGCCGCGCTCTCGTGCCATCGCCCCGTCGAGCATGTCGAACATCACGAAGAACCAGACCACGAACACGCCGGCGAACAGCTTGCCCGTCGGGAACAGCGTCAGCGACGCGGCCACCGACGCGGCGGTGCCCAGGACGGTGACGCTGTCCGGAGTGAGGCCGATCCGCAGCGCCGCCCGGGCAACCGGGTTGGTGATCCGTGCGAACGCCGCCCGGGACAGGAAGGGCAGCTTGCTCATGATTGCCTGGCCCATTCCGTGGCGAGCAGCCGGCGCGTGTCGCGCAGCAACTGCGGGATCACCTTGGAGCCGCCGATGATGGTGATGAAGTTCGCGTCGCCGCCCCACCGCGGCACCACGTGCACGTGCAGGTGCTCGGCCAGCGACCCGCCGGCGGACGTGCCGAGGTTGAGGCCGACGTTGAAGCCGTGCGGCCGGGACACCTTCTTGATGACGCGAATCGCCTTCTGGGTGAACGCCATCAGCTCCGCGCTCTCCGGCTCGGTGAGATCCTCCAGCTCGGAAACCCGTCGATACGGCACCACCATCAGGTGCCCGGGGTTGTAGGGGTAGAGGTTGAGCACGGCGTAGACGAGTTCGCCGCGGGCGACCACCAGACCTTCTTCGTCGGACAGGAGCGGGATCTCACTAAAAGGTTGGGCATGGCTGTCGTCGTCGCGCTTCATCGGCGCTTCGGCGAGGTAGTTCATCCGGTACGGCGTCCACAGCCGCTGCAGCTGGTCACGCTCGCCGACGCCGGTGTCGAAGATGGTGTCGTCGCCGCGATCCGCGCCCGCTGAACGCTCCGGGTCACTCACTGTTTTTCTCCGAGCGCTCCGGGCTCCTCCGGGGGCGGCATTTTTACCAGTTCTGCTGTGGGAGCGGCATTTTGGCGATCGGCGATCCAACTCGTGATGGCTGCCACCGCCGCGTCCCGGGGTACGCCGTTGAGTTGGGTGCGGTCACCGAACCGGAAGCTCACCGCTCCGGCCTGCACGTCGCGGTCCCCGGCCAGCAGCATGAACGGCACCTTTTGATTGGTGTGGTGCACGATCTTCTTGGCCATCCGATCGTCGCTGTCGTCCACCTCGACCCGTACTCCGAGTGACTTCAACTGGGCCGCAACGTCTTTCAGATATGCGATGTGCTCGTCGGCGACCGGGATGCCCACCACCTGGACGGGCGCCAGCCAGGCCGGGAAGGCGCCGGCGTAATGCTCGGTGAGGACGCCGAAGAACCGCTCGATCGACCCGAACAGCGCGCGGTGGATCAGCACCGGCCGCTGCCGCGAGCCATCGCTGGCGGTGTACTCGAGGTCGAACCGCTCCGGCATGTTGAAGTCCAGCTGAATCGTCGACATCTGCCAGTTGCGTCCCAGCGCATCCTTGACCTGCACCGAGATCTTGGGGCCGTAGAACGCCGCGCCGCCGGGATCGGGAGCCAAGTGCAGACCGGAGGCCTCGCCGACCTCACGCAGCACTTCGGTGGCCTCGTCCCACACCTCCGCGGAGCCGACGTATTTGTCCGGGTCTTTGGTGGAGAGCTCCAGGTAATACTCGTCGAGGCCGTAGTCGGCCAGCAGGTCGAGCACGAAGCGCAGCAATGAGGCCAGCTCGTCGCGCATCTGCTCGCGCGTGCAATAGATATGCGCGTCGTCCTGGGTCATGCCGCGCACCCGGGTCAGGCCATGCACCACGCCGGACATCTCGTAGCGGTACACGCTGCCGAACTCGAAGAGCCGCAACGGAAGTTCGCGATACGACCGTCCGCGGGACCGGTAGATCAGATGGTGCATCGGGCAGTTCATCGGCTTGAGGTAGTAGTCCTGCCCGGGCTTGCGTACCGTGCCGTCCTCGTTGAATTCCGCGTCGATGTGCATCGGCGGGAACATGCCGTCGGCGTACCACTCCAAGTGGCCCGACGTGATGTACAGCTGCTCCTTAGTGATGTGCGGGGTATTGACGAACTGGTAGCCCGCCTCGATGTGCTTGCGCCGCGAGTAGTCCTCCAGCTCGGCACGCACGATCCCGCCCTTCGGGTGGAAAACGGGCAGGCCGGAGCCGATTTCGTCGGGGAAGCTGAACAGGTCAAGCTCCACGCCGAGCTTGCGGTGGTCGCGGCGCTGAGCTTCCTCGATGAGTTCGAGATGACGGTCCAGGGCTTCCTGCGACTCCCATGCGGTGCCGTAGATGCGCTGCAGGCTCGCGTTGTTCTGATCGCCCCGCCAATAGGCGGCGGAGCTCCTGGTCAGCTTGAACGCCGGGATGTGCTTGGTGGTCGGGATGTGCGGGCCGCGGCACAGGTCGCCCCAGACCCGTTGACGGGTACGGGGATTGAGGTTGTCATAGGCGGTCAGCTCGTCACCGCCGACCTCCATCACGTCCGGATCGCCCGACTTGTCGTCGACGAGTTCGAGCTTGTAGGGCTCGTCGGCCAGCTCCGCACGCGCCTGGTCCTTGGACTCGTAGACGCGCCTGTCGAACAGCTGTCCTTCCTTGACGATCTGCCGCATGCGCTTTTCCAGCGCGGCCAGGTCCTCCGGGGTGAAGGGCTCGGCCACGTCGAAGTCGTAGTAGAACCCGTCGGTGATGGGCGGCCCGATGCCCAGTTTGGCGTGCGGGAACAGATCCTGAACGGCCTGGGCCAGCACGTGGGCGGTCGAGTGCCGGATGACGCTGCGGCCTTCGTCGGTGTTGGCCGCCACCGGGACGACCTCGGCGTCGGCGTTCGGCGTCCAGCTCAGATCGCGCAGCTTGCCGTCGGCGTCGCGGACGACCACGACCGCGTCGGGCGTGCCCCGCCTCGGCAAGCCCGCCTCGGCGACCGCCGCCGCGGCGGTAGTCCCAGCGGGGACCCGTATCGGTGCGCCCGGCGGGTACCGCGGGTCGCCGCCGTCGGCTCCCGAGACGGGTTGTGCGGGGGCGCTCATCGCGGTTGGTCTCCAGGTTTGTGCGTGTTTGATGGCCACTAATGGACCTCGCCAGCCCTAGCCGGCCCTAGCAATGTTATCGGGGGGCTGTTACGGCTCGCCGGGGCCGAACGCGACGAACGAACGCCCTCAATCTTTTAGGGCTGCCCGGGCTTGAGCCGCACAAACAACGCTTCGGCTTCGGTCAGCAACGTCTCCCCGTCGCTCAACCGCCCCGAGACGAAGATCTTGCGTCCGTCCACCTGGTCTATTCCGGCCTCGATCTGCAGCTTCTTTTCGATCGGCACGATGTGGCGGTAGTCGATCTTCAGGTAGGCGGTGCGCTGGCGGGGGCTGCCGGTGAGGACTGAGGTGGTCAGCCCGAGCACGGTGTCGAACAGCATCCCCAGCGCCCCGCCGTGCACGGCGCCGTTGCGTCCCAGGTGGAACCGGGCGAAGCGGGCCCAGCCGCGGATGCGCCCATCGTCGGTCTTATGGGCAGACATCGGGATGGTCAGGATGTTGCCGCGCACCGGCAGGTCCATCCGGCGTCGCGACGGCGACTCCCATTCGTCGGCGTCGAAAGGCGCCAGCATCTTGGACAGCTTTTCCAGGGTGTCGGCGGCCTCGGTGATCACCTCGTCGGGTGCGTCGACCGCACGGGCGTGGTCCTGCAGCTTGCGCACCGCGTCGATGAACCGGCCGTAGTCAGGGCCACCCTTGGTGGTGGGAACGGGCGGATTGAATCCGCCGCCGGGGTGATGCTGATGCTTGCCGGACACCAGAACACCGTAGTCAAACGGCTGCTACGCGTCGGACCCGATCGTGGGTACTCCTGATTGCGACCGGCTGGAGTCGAGACGGAGGGGATCTGGTGGGCAACGACGACGACGAGTTCAAC
Source organism: Mycobacterium sp. NGS66 (assembly GCF_059812225.1). Lineage (NCBI taxonomy): Bacteria > Bacillati > Actinomycetota > Actinomycetes > Mycobacteriales > Mycobacteriaceae > Mycobacterium > Mycobacterium sp. NGS66. The sequence continues at coordinate 37,839 of NZ_JCALCG010000021.1, forward strand.
CGCGACCTGCTGCAAGAACTCCTCAGCGCGTATGGCCCGTGCGGACAGGAGAACGCCGTCCGGGATATCTGCCGCCGCGAGCTCGAGCCACTCGTCGAGGAGACCTGGGTCGATGCCGCCGGGAACCTCATCGGATTGATCCGCGGCGGCGACGCCCCGGCGATCCGGGTCATGGCGCACATGGACGAGCTGTCGATGCTGGTCAAGCGCGTCGAATCCGACGGCACCCTGCATGTCACCCAGTTGGGGACGATGTACCCCGGCAATTTCGGGCTCGGCCCGGTCGCGATACTCGGCGACGAGACGTTGTGCGGGGTACTGACCCTCGGTTCGGAGCACACCACTCAAGAGAGTCAGCGCATTTGGGAGACCAAGCCGGACCATGGCGACAAGGCGCTGGATTGGACGCACGTCTACGTCTTCACCGGTCACACACCTGAAGAGCTGGCCCGCAGCGGTATCGGTCCCGGCACCCGCGTGTGCGTGCATCGAAGCAAGCGGGCGTTGATCGAGTTCGGCAATTACCTTGGCTGCTACTTCATGGACGACCGGGCAGCGATTGCTGCGCTGCTGGTGGCGGCGCGACGGTTGTCGCAGGCGGGCAGCCCGCCGGCGGCCGACGTCTATTTCGTCTTCACCACCAACGAGGAAATCGGTGGAGTCGGCGGTACTTATGCGAGTCGCCACCTACCCGGAGAGCTGACCATCGCGGTGGAGGTTGGGCCGACCGAGGCGGAGTACGGCACGACGGTCGGCGGCGGCCCGATCGTGGCCTACAGCGACGCGCTGTGCGTATACGACAAGGAGGTCGCCGACGCTTTGATGGACGTGGCCTCGAAGCTGGGACTGTCGCCGCAGGCAGCGGTGCTGGGCGCCTTTGAGTCCGACGCTTCACACTCCAAGGCTGACGGTTTCGCACCACGAGCGGGCCTGCTATGCCTGCCGACCCTGAGCACTCACGGCTATGAGGTCATCACCCGCGGAGCGATTCCGGCGATCGCCGACGTTCTGGTCGCCTTCCTTGGGCGCGACGGATCTTCGGCGTGAACTCACGGCCTTGAGCGTGAATGCAGGGCCTTCAGCGTGAACTCACGGCCTTGAGCGTGAATGCAGGGCTTTCAAAGTGAAGATAGACAGGGATCTGGGCGATTTTCCCGCCCTCCTTTCACACCCGGCGCCAACGTTTCACACCAGTGAGCGCGCCTAGTCGCTTTGCTGAGCCCCCGCCGCGGCCAGGGTCTCGAACTCCTCGTCGGTCAGGGTGATCTCCGCAGCGGCGACGTTTTCCTCCAGGTGTTTAACCTTCGACGTCCCGGGGATCGGCAGCATCACCGGCGAGCGTTTCAGCAGCCAGGCCAGCGCCAGCTGCGACGGCGTCGCATCGTGGTCGGCGGCGATGCGCTGCAGCGGGCCGTCAGGCGCGGCCAGCGGCCCGGCGGCCAGCGGGAACCACGGGATAAAGCCGATGCCCTGACTGCTCACGGCATCCAGCAGTGGCTCGGCGTTACGGGCCGCCAGGTTGTACATGTTCTGCACGGACACGATCTCAGTGACCTGCTGGGCCGCCTTGAGTTGGTCGACGTCTATTTCGGACAGACCGATATGGCGGATCTTGCCCTCCTCCTTCAACGTGGCCAGCTCGCCCACCTGGTCGGCCAGCGGGAAGTTCGTGTCGATGCGGTGCAGCTGGAACAGGTCGATGGTGTCCACGCCGAGGCGGCGCAGGCTCATCTCGAGTTCCTGACGCAGGTAACTCGGATTGCCCAACGGGATCCACACGTCCGGGCCGGTCCGCAGTAGCCCCGCCTTGGTCGCGATCACCACGCCGGAATAGGGATGCAGCGCCTCGCGGATGATCTCCTCGGAGATGTACGGGCCGTAGGAGTCCGCCGTGTCGATGAAGTTCACGCCGAGGTCGACGGCACGGCGCAAAACCCGCACGCATTCGTCACGGTCGGCCGGCGGGCCCCACACGCCCTTCCCGGTCAGGCGCATCGCGCCGAATCCCAGTCGGTTGACGGTCAAATCGCCGCCGAGGGTGAAAGTTCCAGATGCTTGAGCGGTCACGTCTACGACCGTACGCGTGGCAAGCTGGCCTGGTGGACTTGGACGCACTCGCCGATCAGCCGCTGACATACCAGGAAGTAGGCGCCACCGTGTCGGCCCAGCTCCCCCCCGGATACCACCACCTACGCGCGTCGGCACAGATTGGCACCGGCGACCAGCGTTTCGAGCAGGCCGCCGATGCCGTCATGCACTGGGGTATGCAGCGCGGCGCCGGCCTGCGGGTGCAGGCCAGCTCGGACGTCGTCGTGGTCTCCGCGGTGGTGGTGGTGAAGATGCTGGGCTTGCTGCGCGCGCCATGCCGGGTGGTGTACGTCATCGACGAACCCGACGTGCGCGGCTTCGCTTACGGCACACTGCCGGGCCATCCGGAGTCCGGCGAGGAACGGTTCGCGGTCCGCCGGGACCCGAACACCTCCGCGGTGTTCGCGGAGGTGACGGCATTCTCCCGGCCGGGTACCTGGTGGAGCAAGGCCGGCGGGCCAATGGTGACGCTGGCGCAGCGCGTCATTGCCCAGCGCTACCTGCGCGCGGTGTGACGGGCCGGATGCTCCCGGTGTGCACACCTTGGGCCAGCCGGCCCAGCGCAAGCACGCCGACCAACAGACCGAAATCGCGCAACGCGATGTCGTAGAAGCCAGGCCCGGTGACCAGGTTGATGATGATGCCGCACAGCCACGCGGCAACCAGCCAGGCACCGAAGCGCGGCGCAACCGCGACAACGACACCGGCGACGATCTCGATCACCCCGACCACATACATGCACTGGTCGGCGGTACCCGGAACGATGTCGTCGATCCAACTCGCCAGGTACATGCTCCAGTGATGCGGGTGCGTGAGCAGGTTGAAGAACTTGTCCAGCCCGAACACGATCGGCGCGATCGTGAACACCATGCGAAGCAGCAGGTACGCCGAGTAAGCGGGGTCTTTGACCTGGTCCGCCAGGGCTGGCACGTTGGCTTGCTTGGTGGTCATGACTTCCTCCCGAGGTTCTAACAGGTAATAATGTGAACGTTAGAACCCGCCGGACTGTAACGTCAAGAGTTTTGTCTGTTAGAAATGAGGCGCCTGCATGACCTTGGAGCGTGACGCTGCCGGCATCGGCGCGCTTGCCGATCCGGTGCGCCACCGGCTCTACCAGTTCGTGTGCGCACAACCCGCGCCGGTCAGCCGCGAGCAGGCCGCCGACGCCGTCGGGATCCCGCATCACCAGGCCAAGTTCCACCTGGACCGGCTTACCGCCGAGGGCCTGCTGGAAACCGACTATGCGCGGCTGACCGGACGGTCCGGCCCCGGCGCCGGCCGGACCGCCAAGCTGTATCGCCGGGCCGGCCGCGACATCGCGGTCAGCTTGCCCCAACGCGAGTACGAGCTGGCCGGACGGCTGATGGCGACCGCCATCGCCCGGTCGGCTACCACCGGCGAGCCGGTGCTCGAGGTGCTCAACCGGGTCGCCCGCGATCACGGCAAAACGATCGGTGCGGCGGCGGGCGAACCCCCGCCTGATGCGGCGACGGCTTTGCGGCTGGTGGTCGATGTGCTGCGCCGGTACGGCTACGAACCCCGGCCGGCCGACGGCGAAGTCCACCTGGCCAACTGCCCGTTCCATGCGTTGGCCCAGGAACAGACGGAGTTGGCCTGCAACATGAACCACGCGCTGGTCACCGGCGTAACCGAGGCGCAGGCGCCGCACAGCCCCGAGGCCCGGTTGTGCCCCGGCGCCAACCGGTGTTGCGTCGTGTTGAAGCGCGGCAACTGAGTCCCGCCGAGCGTCACGTCAGGGCAACGCTCGGCGTCAGGTCCAAGCGCTGAGCAGACGTTCTGCGCCTGCGCACATGGTCTCGATGACCTCAGCCACCGTCGCCTCGCCATCGACCATGCCGACGCCCTGGCCGGCGTCGACGGGCGCGATCCGCCGGTCGTCGGCAGCGGTCGCGGCTGCCAGCTCCGCGCCCGCCGACCGATCGGACGCCAGCGTCTCCTCCCGTCCCAGCCAGTGCTCGACGAAGTCGTTGGCCAGCACGCGGGAAGGGAACCGGGCCGGCCAGGGCAGCCCGTAAGCCACGTCGAAGACCCGAGTGACGCGCGTGTCGGTCCCGCCGGCCGCGATCAGGGCCCGACGGCTGGCGGCGCCGGTGAGCGCTTCCGGACAGGCCGCCAGCCGGGTGCCTACCCAGGCCCCGCTGGCACCGGCGGCCAGCACCGCAGCCAGGCTGCGCGGCGAGGCGATCCCGCCGCCCGCCAGGACCGGCACCGAAACGGCATCCAACACGGCGTCCAGCAGCGGCAGCGTGGACAGGCGCACTTCCCCGTGACCACCGCCCTCGGCGCCGCGCGCAACCAGGATGTCGACTCCGGCGTCAGCCGCCGCACACGCTCCATCAGCGTCGTAAACCTGTGTGGCCGTGGCGATTCCGGCGTCGTGCGCCTTGGCGACCCAGGCCCAGTCGGTGCCGAAGCTCACGGACAGCAGCGCGGGCCGCGCGGCCAGAGCATCCTCGAACAGGCCCGGCTGCTTGCACATCACCCAGTCCACCAGCCCGATGCCGAACCTGCCGCTCACCTGCCGCAGCTCGGCGGCCAGCGCCTCGCGCGTCGCCACGCTGCCCATCCCGACCATGCCCAGCCCGCCGGCGGCGGTCACCGCGGCGGCCAGCCGGCCACCGGCGACCCCACCCATCGGCGCATTGACGACCGGCACTTTCAGGCCGAAGCCGCGCGACCAGGGGGTGGCGAGCACCGCGCCCTGATAGTGACGACCCGCCTCGCCCGGCTCCGCCGCGCTCGCGATCGCCACCGTTAGTGCGCGGCGCCGGGTTGGGACTTCAGCACGGTCAGGATCACCACCGAATCCTCCACGGCGTGCAGGGCATGCCGCTGCGCCGGGATCGCCACGTAGTCGCCGGCCTTGCCGTCCCAGGAGTCATCACCGGCGGTGAGGCGCACGTGGCCCTGCAGCACCTGCAGCGTCGCCTCGCCGGGACTCTCGTGTTCGGATAGATCGTGACCGGCGAGCAGCGCGAGCACCGTCTGCCGAAGCTCGTGGGTGTGACCGCCGTGGATGGTGTGCGCGGCGCGCCCACTGTGCGACTTTCGCGCCTCGGCCAGCTTTTCGGACGCCAAACCGGTCAGCGAAATGGATTCCATCGGGATAGTCCTTATCAGTCGTTGTCTCTCAGCTGGTCAGTAGCAGTATCCCCGCCGCGAGCAGGGCGACCACCTTGACCGCCTCCAACCCGACATAGGCCCAGTGACCGCGGGAGCGAGGCCCTTCCGAGCCGGCCAGCACCTGCTCGGAACGACGGCTCAACCGCGGACGCACGACGATCAGTTGGACGGCCAGCGCGGCGAACGCCACGCCAAACGCGACGGTGATCCGAACCGGCGTCGGTCCGGCCACCACGATCGCCAGAATGACCAGGGCGAACGCCACCTCGACGGTGTTGAGCGCACGAAACACCAGCCGCCCGATGCCCAGTCCGATCTGCAGCGTCACGTTGGGCGCCCGGAACTTCAGCGGCGCTTCGAGGAAGGAGATGGCCAGCACCATGCCAAGCCAGACGAAGGTCACCGCGACAGCAATGGCGGGTCCGGCGGTGTGGCTTGTCACCTGGCGGCACCCACCAACTTCAGGTGGGCCAGACACAGATCCGGTTCGGCGAAGGGTTCGAGCCGGTCGACGGTGACCGGCGCCGACCAGGTCTCCAAAGCTCCCTGCATAAGTCCGAGGTGGACCGGACAGACCACGTTGCTGCCGGTTTCGGCCAGCTCCAGGAACGGGCAGTGCCGCAGGCCGACCTGCTTCTCGCCGTCGGAGGTGCGCAACTCGGGAGCGAATCCCAGCTCGTCGAGCACGTCGACCAGGCGTTCGATCGATTCCTCGACGCTCGCGACGGGTTCTTCGGCGCCCGCTCCCGAGTCGGCTTTGCGTCCCCAGGCTCGGCCGGCGGCCAGCGCCTTGGCGGTCGGATCATCGTCGGCGGCCAGCCCCAGGCTGAGTATCTCGGCAAGCAGCTTGTAATGACGGGTGCCGCCGCGATCCATCTGCCGGACGGCCTGGAACATCAGCGGCGGGCGCCCCGGGCCTTTGCGGCCAGGCTCCACCTGCTCCACTTGGCCGTCGCCGACCAGGCTGTCGAGGTGGAAGCGCACGGTGTTGGGATGCACACCGAGCACGTCGGCGATGTCGATGATGCTCATCGGAGCGGTCGATGCCCGCAAGGTCCGCAGCACCGCGCGGCGGCGACCCACATTCTCGTCGTTTGGCCTAATGTCGCTCACGCTCCTCGTGCGTCGGCCGGCCTGGGTTGCAACTACTCAAGCAGGTCGTCTTCGTAGTAAATCGCATCAGCCCGGCGCGCGGGCTCACATGAGTGACAGTCCACAGATTCGCTTGGATGGTCCGGCCGCCTTGGTCCGCCCGGTCCAGCACATCGACGCACCGCTTTCGGATCGCGCGCATCATGGACTAGAGTTTACACAAGTATATTTGTAGAAACTACCCAGCGGAGACTCCATGGCAGACAACGAACTTGACGTCCGGCAGCTGCGCAAGCCGGACAAGCACCCCACGATCTTCGCCACCTACACGGCACTGCCGGTCGGCGAGTCGTTCGTGCTGGTGAACAACCACGACCCCAAGCACCTGCGGGACGAGTTCGAGTCCGATCACCCCGGCAGCTACGACTGGGAGTATCTCGACAGAGGTCCCCAGGTCTGGCGAATTCGGATCACCAAGCTCGCATCCACCCCGTGCCCAACCTCAGCATGGCGGCGGATCGTCGAACGTGGGGGATTTGTACGCATCCCGATAACTTTTCGTCCATAGCGCCCACGTTGGACGAGCGAGGATGACGCGGAAACGACGGACGCTCGCAGCGGGTCGCTGAATACCCAACAGGGTTGTTGGGCACGCTCTAATCTCGGATTATGTCGGACGCTCCCGCAGTATCTGAAGAACTCGGTTGGCCAAGCTGATCGTCCTGCGCGGAGACCAGGATGACGTCTTCGAGCTGAGCGACCACACGACCAGCGTCGGTCGCGCGCCGGACAACACCTTCTGGCTGGACGACCCGGGCCTGTCCCGACGCCATTGTGAGTTCCGCCGCAGCGGCCGGCACTGGGTACTACGCGACCTCGGCAGCTTCAACGGCACATTCGTGAACAACCTGGCGGTCACCCAGCACACGCTGCGTGCCGGAGACCGCATCCAGCTGGCGTCCACGGTGCTCTACTTTGTGCCCGACGAGGGCTTGGGTGGCGTGGCGGCCACGGCCCCCACTTCCAAAGCCGCGCTGGCCGAGAGCAAGGAATCTCAGCGGATCACCAGCCAGAAACTGCGCGACATCACCGCTCTCATCGAAACCACCAAAGCGCTTAACAGCGAACTAGACATGGCGAAGGTGCTGGAAACGATCGTCGACAAAGGCATCGAGCTGATCAAGGCCGAGCGCGGGTTCCTGATCCTGATGCACGACGGGGCACTCGACTTCAAAGTCGCTCGCAAGCGCGACCGGACCGACATCGATGACCCCTCGAAGCTGATCTCACGTTCGGTGCTGGACAGCGTGACGGAGACCGGCGAGCCGGTGTTGACCACCGATGCTCAGACCTCGCTGCGCGGGTCGAAGTCCATCATGGCTTTGGAAGTGCGCTCGCTGATCTGTGTGCCGCTGCGGCTGAAGGAGCGCATCCTGGGCGCGCTGTACGTGGACAGCAAGTTCACCGAGACGAAATTCAACGAAGAGTCGCAGAACCTGTTGCACGCCTTTGCCGATCAGGCGGCCATAGCCATCGAGAACGCCCGGCTGTTCGACGAGGTCGCCGAGTCGCGTGAGGCCGAGAAGCGGGTGCGCCAAATCTTTCAGAAGTATGTGCCGGCCGACGTGGTGCGGGAAGCGCTGAACATCAGGGACGGCGGACGGCTGAGCGCAAAGCTCACCGCCACAGTGCTTTTCAGCGACATTCGAGGCTTCACCTCGATCAGCGAGCGACTGCTCCCCGAGGAGGTGGTCGGCTTTCTCAACGACTACCTGCAGCGCATGGTCGACATCGTGTTCGACGAGGGCGGCATCGTGGACAAGTTCATCGGCGACTCCGTGATGGCCGTTTTCGGTGCGCCGGTGCCCAAGCCCGATGACGCCGCCCGCGCCGTTCGTGCCGCGTTGCGGATGATCGAGGAGGTCTCGCGCTTCAACGAGCAGCAGCGCAGGCACGGCGGCGTCGAAGTGGACGTCGGCGTCGGCTTGCACACTGGCACGCTCATCGCCGGCAACATCGGTTCGGACCGCAAGATGGAGTACACCGTGATCGGGGACACCGTGAACGTGGCGAACCGGGTCGAGTCGCTGAATCAGAAGATGAGCACCAACGTGCTGATCACCCGAGAGTGTTACGAGGCCACCGGCAAGGTCTTCACGGTGCGCGAGCTGCCACGGATGCAGGTCAAGGGCAAGGCGGAGCCGCTGCAGGTATACGAGGTGCTCGGCGACAAGATCGCTGCTGTCAGAACGGAAGTCCTGCGCAGAATCGATCGTTAACCGCCGAGGGCCCGTCGGGCGCCCTGGAGACTCGCGTCGATCAGCCGGTCGACGGCACCGAAATAGGTTGGCGACGGGGCACTGTCGGCCAGGTCGGCGATGGCACGTTGCTCACCGAGAACATCTGTGCCGCTGAGGTTCTCGGCCATCTTGTGGGCATGTACCTGCAGCCCGGCCAGGAGCTCGACACACTGGGAGCCGGCCACTACCGCGCGTCGGGCCAATGTCCGCAGGGTGTCCCATTCCGCATGCCAGGACCCGTCCGGGCGTTCGTCGTGGGCCAGCGCGGCCGCGCTGTGCAGGGTCGCGGCCAATTGGGGTGCCGAGATGGCGGCGCGGCGAATCAAAATGGACAGCACGGGATTGCGCTTGTGCGGCATTGACGATGAGCCGCCCCGCTTTTCGGCGACGGGCTCGCTCAACTCGGCGATCTCCGGACGGGCCAGGATGACGACATCCGAAGCAATGCGGCCCCAGCAGTCGGTGCACCCGACGAGCGCGTTGGCGGCCGCGGTGATCGGCGTCCGGGTGGTGTGCCATGGCGCGCGGAAGTCCAACCCCAGAGTTGCCGCGGCGCTTCGGGCTACGTTCTCGGCAACCGCCGCCGGGTCGGCGGCCCCAGTCAGGAGTGTGGCCAATTCGGTTGTGGCAGCCCAGGTTCCCACAGCTCCGCCGAACTGCGCAGGGGTGGCCAGCGTGTTGATCTGCCGATACACGTCGACGACACCGTTGAGCCAGCCGGCAGCCTTGGCGCCGAACGTGGTGGGAGCCGCATGCTGGGTCAGGGTGCGGGCCACCATGGGTGTGGACCGGTGGGCCGACACGAGTGCCGACAGCGTCGAAACCTGCTCTGCCAGAGTGGATACCAAGCGATCGGCGACGTCACGCAGGCCCAGCATGAGGCTGGTGTCCATGACATCCTGACTGGTGAGTCCGCGGTGTATCCACGACGCGATCGCGGGGGTCGCCCGTTCGCGCAGCAGCGAGACCAGGCCGATGACCGGGTTGCCGCCGTCCTCGGCGGTGACCGCGAGCAGTTCGCAGTCTCGTGGGCCCAGCAGGTGCCGCAGGTCGGCGCCGGCGCAGTCGGCGGGCGCCAGACCGGCGGTGGCCAGCGAGCCCAGCCAGGCCGATTCCACCGCGACCATGGAGTGCAGCAATGACTGATCCGTCATGAGCCCGCCCGCCCGCTCGTCGCCGGGCCACAACAGGTTGGTCATCGCGGATCGTCTGCAACGTCATGGAACGTCAGAAATACGGTCTCGCGTGGCCCCTGCAAATGAATATCGAAACGGTAACCGCTTTCGGCGACGCACAGTAGGGTGGCCCGTCGCCTCGGGTCGACGCTGGACAACAGCGGATCGGCGTCCACATCAGCGTCGGGCAGGTAAGCGCGGGTGAACAATCGGTTCAGCAATCCTCGCGCGAATACGGTGATCGCGAAGAATGCTCCCTGGCGAGCTGGGGGCACCGTGGTGAAGGCGTAGCGGCCGTCGCTGTCGGTGGCGGCGCGGCCCCAGCCGGTGAACCCGCAACCGTCGCGGCGCAGCGAACCGGCTTGTCGCGCAAGGTGACCCGCGCTGTCGCGCTGCCACAGTTCGACCAGCGCGTCAGGAACAGCCTGACCCGCGCCGTCGTAAACCGTTCCGTGCAATGCGACGGCGTCCGGGTGCGTCTCGCCGACCAGGGAACTGCCGCCGCGATACGGCAATGCCAGCCCGAAAAACGGGCCGACCGTTTGCCCTGGGGTACAAGCCAATTCAGTCACCGTGCGGGCTTTCGGTCCAGGTCTGGCGACTACCGCACAGCACGATGTCCCACCGGTAGCCGGTCGCGAACTCGGGCTCGGTGACGCTGTGGTCGTACGCGGCGATAAGCCGTTGGCGCGCAAAAGGATGGACGATCGATTGAAAGATCGGATCCAAATCGCACAACGGGTCGCCCGGAAAGTACATCTGGGTGACCAGACGTTGGGTGAAAGCGGTACCAAAGACCGAGAAGTGGATGTGCGCCGGCCGCCACGCGTTGTGATGGTTGCGCCATGGATAGGGTCCGGGCTTGACGGTCACAAACCGGTAGCTGCCGTCCGGCCCGGTCAGACATCGGCCGGCGCCGGTGAAGTTGGGGTCGAGCGGAGCCGGGTGCTGGTCGCGTTCATGGTGGTAGCGACCGGCGGCGTTGGCCTGCCAGATCTCGACGAGCTGGCCCGCCACCGGCGTGCCCGACCCGTCGAGCACCCGCCCGGTGACGACGATCCGCTCCCCGATCGGCTCGCCCGCATGACCGGCCGTCAGGTCCGCGTCCAGCGCGTCGACGTCCTCCGGCCCGAAGCACGGCCCCCAACGTTCGAGCTCCTCGGGATCGACGGCCAGTAGCGGATTTTTCGGGTGGCGCAGCGTGCTGCTGCGATACGGCGGGTAGTCCAGCAACTGGGTTTGTCCGGTGCGCCGGTGTGCGGCTGCGATCCGGGCGATCTCCGCGCTGATGTCGGCTTGCGACGCAACGGGGTCCGACGCGGCCTCCACGGAAGCTGAGGTTACCTCGCGGCGTCGCCGAAATCCGACGCACGGCCTACAACGCGCGTACCAGCGCGGCCCGGCCTTTCGTCCGCAGCTTGTGCAGTGCGGAGCCGCGGTACCGCTCGATCGCGGCGGCCATCTTGTTGCCCAGCTCCTCGAGCTCCTCGTCGCTGATCTGCACCGGAGGCGGAGCGGGAATCATGTCGCGCTCCTCCTCGTCGGCATGAGCTTCCAAGACGGTCTTGAAGGAGTTCCACTCGTCGGGGTAGCCGGGCGCGCTCTGCGGCGTCCTCAGCACGACGGAAAGCTGGTCGATCACCTGGCGATGCTCGGCATGGGCGATTGCGATGAGCTTGCTGGCGGCCGCCAGCGCCGGGTAATACAGGTCGTCTTCGATGCGGAAGTGAATGTCGAGCTCGATAAGCATCTCGTCGAAAAGCGCGTGGCGCTCCTCGCTGTCGATCGGCGCCTCACTTACCTTGCGGCCCAGCCCTTTTAGCACGACGTGATGTTCTTTCAAGACGTCGTAGGCGTTCACTTGGATATTCCCTCCCCTGCGCGCAAAGCGGGCTGTTCCCCGCCGCGGACCTCGATCATTCCGTCTACCAACCGGGCTTCGTAATACGGCAGCGGAGCCGCCGCCGGGCCACGCGCCACCTCGCCCGAGTCCGCCTCGAACCGCGAACCGTGCCAGGGACATACGACGCGGCCCCGGTCGACCCAGCCGTCGGCCATCGGCGCCGCCAGGTGCGGGCAGAACTCCCCGAAAGCCCTGACCTCACCGGGTTTGGTCTGGCATACCACCAGCCCGACGCCGTCGACCTCGACACGCACCGGCTTCCCGTTCAACGAGCTCGCGGGCAGCACGGGTGTCCATTCTCTGGTGCGCAACCGCTGACCCGACTGGTCGATTCCGATGCCGGACGAGAACACCAGCGCCCCGCCCAGGTAGCTGCCGCCGGCGGTGACGACATAACCCAGCGCGGTCAGCGCGATGCCGCGGTGGTGTCGGCCTTGGCGCCGGTCCCACCAGGACATGGCGTACAGCGCGGTGGCGGCCAGGTTCACCAGGCCGTGGACCAGCCCAACCCGACGGTCCGCCTCATGGGTGTGCTGCCAGTCGGTGACGCCGGTGACCGCCGAACCGATGCTCGCCAGGATCCCCAGGCCCAGGGAACGGGCGGCGAACCTGGACGCGTCCAGCACCTCGGTGGTGGGCCGGCCCGGTAGCAGGCTGAGGGCATCCAGGGCGACGGTGGTGCCCAGCGCCCCGCTGGTCAGCGACGCCAGCGGCGGATGGACCGGATGCCCGAGCCAGACGCCGTGCAGCGCGTTGGTGACGCGATCACGCGCACCCCCCAGCGCGTTGTAGGCGAAGCTGAGCGCGTGCTCCAACCGGTAGCTGGGCCGATCCAGCCAGTCTTGCCGACCGATAGCTGTCAATACCCGCGACCCGAATTTCTGCAATCGACCGTCGGCGCCCCGAGACCGATCGACCATGACATCAGTCCTTCCTCAGATACGGATTAGATCGCTGCTGCTGTACGCAACATCGGAGCATATCGCCATACTGATTCGCTCTTGCGCACTCAACGAAATCGCCGTCACCACCGTAGCTTCGGTTTCCATGCCAGAGCGGAGCTGTGACTTGTGAGCTAGCTGTGAGTTTGCCCAAGGCTGAATGAGAAGCCGCCGCAACCGTCAACGTTGACTCGGGCCCACGTTCGCGAGATTGTCTACATTACAGAGTGTATTTCTGGATAGCAGACAATCGAGTTGGTGCAGGTGAACGTCGACGCAGTTTGCGAGAACATCCGGCGCGGCATGGTCCCCGCTCACATCTACAACGACAAAGAGTTGTTCGCGTTGGAAAAGGAGCGACTGTTCAGCCGCGCCTGGATCTTCGTGGCGCACGAGTCGGAGATTCCGCACGAGGGCGATTACGTCGTGCGCAGGGTCCTCGACGACTCGTTCATCATCACGCGGGATTCGCAAGGGGATGTTCGGGCGATGTTCAATATGTGCCTGCACCGCGGCATGCAGGTGTGCCGCGCGGAGCTGGGAAACGCCTCCAATTTCCGCTGCCCGTATCACGGCTGGAGTTACCGCAACGACGGCCGGCTCACGGGGTTGCCGTTCCACAAAGAGGCCTACGGAGGTGACGATGGGTTCGTCAAGACGGGTCAAAGCCTTTTGGCCGCACCGAATTTCGCCAGCTACAACGGCCTGCTGTTCATCAATCTGGACCGCGACGCGCAGCCGCTGCAGGAGTTCCTCGGCGACTTCAGGTTCTACCTGGATTTCTATACCAAGCAGAGCACCGGCGGGCTCGAGCTACACGGGCCGCAGCGTTGGCGGATCAAGGCGAACTGGAAGATCGGCGCGGAGAACTTCTCCGGCGACATGTACCACACGCCGCACACGCACGCCTCGATCGTCGATATCGGCCTGTTCCGCGAGCCAAAAGCCCAGAAGCGCAAGGACGGTGCCACCTACTGGGCTCAGCGCGGCGGCGGGACGACCTACAAACTGCCGCCTGGCGGCTTCGACGAGCGGATGCGGTACGTCGGCTACCCCGACGAGATGATCAGCAGGATCAAGGAGGTCTGGTCGCCCGCACAGCAGCGGATGGTCGGCGAAGACGGTTTCATGATCTCGGCCGCCACCTGCTTTCCGAACCTGAGCTTCGTGCACAACTGGCCCAAGGTGCGAGACGCGCCACGCGAATCCGAACCCGCCGGCCAGAAAAGCGAAGTGCTGCCGTTCATCTCCATCCGGCTCTGGCAGCCGATCAGCGAGAACGAAACCGAGGTGTGCTCATGGTTCGCGGTGGATTCCGCGGCGCCCGCCGACTTCAAAAAGGACTCGTACAAGGCCTATTTGATGTGCTTCGGGTCGACGGGCATGTTCGAGCAGGACGACGTGGAGAACTGGGTGTCGCTGACCACCACCGCGGGCGGCTCGATGGCTCGAAGGCTGCTGCTGAACAGCCGGATGGGCCTGCTTGCCGACGACCGCCCGGTCATCGAGGCATTGCCCGCCGAGGCGTTTCACGGCCCAGGACGCGCCCAGGTGGGCTATAACGAGTACAACCAACGGGAACTGCTCAAGTTATGGGCCCAGCAACTGGAGGCGGCGGTGCGCGGATGAGAAAAGCGTTCGCGTCGCTGCCATTCAATGACCCGCGGCACCTGCAGGCACACCAGTTCCTGGTCGACGAAGCCTACCTACTCGATACTCAGCAGTACCGGCTGTGGCTGGACACGCTGACCTACGACATCCACTATGTGATGCCCGTCCGCATCACGACCGCACGTGGCTCCGGCTTCGACACCTCGCCGGGAATGGCCCATTTCGACGAGGACAAGTTCTCGCTGAGCCAACGCGTCGCCCGGCTGGAAACCGAGCATGCGTGGACCGAGGACCCGCCGTCGCGAATGCGCCACTTCATCACGAACGTTCGCTGTTTCGAATGCGAGGACCCGGGCCATCTTTGGGTCGAGTCGGCCGAACTGCTGTTCCGCAGCCGAGGCGATGTCAACGAGAGCGCGTTGGTCTCCTGCGCGCGGGAGGATCTGTTGCGCTGGTATGCCGACACCCAGGCCTGGAAACTGGCCCGCCGGAAAATCCTTGTCGACGAATCGGTGTTGCGAATGCAGAACCTGGCGGTGTTCCTATGAACCCCGAGTTGGCGATGCTGCTGGAACGAGCCGTTGGCGAACCACTCACCGTCGCAAACGAATTCACCGAAGTCGTGGTACGCCGGGTGGATACCCGCAACGGGTCGCGGCTGTTGATCACCGCGCCCAAGACCGGACAGTGGATCACGCTGGACGCACTCGAAGTCGAGGCGCTGACCTGGCAGAACACCCGCACCCTGGCCGCGATGGTGGGCAATTCCTATGCGCCGCTGCTGCCGGACGAACCAGACGAGCCGGAGCAACCATGACCGGTTGGCTGCGCGGCAAGCGGGCGCTGATCGTGGGCGGCGGATCCGGAATCGGCCGCGCCGTCGCCGACGCATTCCTCGCCGAGGACGCGAAAATCGCTGTGCTGGAACTAGATCGAGACAAATGCGAAACGCTGCGCGAGCAACTGCCCGAAGTGCCGGTAATCGAAGGCGACGCCGTGACCCGGCAGGCCAACGAGCACGCCGTCGAAATGGCGGTGAATACTTATGGCGGCCTGGACACCCTGGTGAATTGCGTCGGCGTGTTCGACTTCTACAAGGGCATAGGCGACATCGACGCCGACGACCTGTCCGGCGCCTTCGACGAAATGTTTGGCACCAATGTGCTCAGCCATCTGCAGTCGGTCAAGGCTGCGGTGGCGTGGCTGCGCGCCGGGGACGGACCCTCGATCGTGCTCACCGAATCCACGTCGTCGTTCTGCCCCGGGCGCGGTGGCGTGCTGTACGTCTCGTCGAAGTTCGCTGTCCGCGGGCTGGTGGCTGCGCTCGCCCACGAGCTGGCACCCGGAATCCGGGTGAACGGGGTGGCCCCGGGCGGCACGCTGAACACCGACCTGCGTGGCCTAACCAGCTTGGGCCTGAACGGTATTCGCCTCGACGACACCCCCGACCGCGCCCGCGACCTGGCCGCGCGGACTCCCCTGAACATCGCGATGTCGGCGGAGGACCACGCCTGGAGCTTTGTGTTCTTGGCCTCTGATCGCTCCCGCGGGATCACCGGCGAGACCATCCACCCGGACGGCGGGTTTCGCATGGGCCAAGCCAAGTCGACATGACGCTCGCCGAATCACTCGACCAGCAGCGAGCTTTGGTCGCCCAGGGCTGCCGGGTGGCCGCGGCCCGCGGACTGGTCGACGGCATCCTCGGTCATATCAGTCTGCGGGTCGACGACGAGCACCTCCTCATCCGCTGCCGAAGTGACACCGACACCGGCCTGGCCTTCACCCAGCCCGCCGACATCCGCCTCATCCGATTCGACGGCAGCCCGGGCGCCGACGGCGAACTCGACGGCTACCGGGTGCCCAATGAGCTGCCCATCCATGTCGAGACCATGCTCGCGAGTTCGCATCTGGCCGTTGCACATCTGCATCCACCCGCCGTCGTCGCCGCCGATCTGGCCGGCATCACGATCCGGCCGATCTACGGCGCCTACGACATTCCGGGCGCCCGTCTCGCGCGCGGCGGGGTGCCGGTCTACCAACGCGCCGTGCTCATCCGAAATTCGCCGCTGGGTAGGGAAATGGTGGCGGCCATGCGTGGCGGGCCGGTGGTGATCTGTCGCGGACACGGAATCACCAGTGCCGCAGCCACTGTGCCGCAGGCGGTGTTGCAGGCGATGAGCGTGGACGAGCTGGCCCGAATGTCGTTGCGGGTGCGCGCGGCCGGCGGCACCCTGCGCGATATTGACGACGCCGACTGGGACGACCTGCCGGATCTGGGTGCTGCGTTCAACGCCGGGGCCGCCTGGCGGCACGAGGTGGCACGGCTGCCCGACTAGCGCTCGCACAGGTTGCGGATTGATATCGGCGCGCGACACTCGCCGGATACGCCGTGGTTGCCGGCGGTATTGCGCTTACGCTCTCCGACTGTCTGCCCTTGCGACGGCGAACACAGGAGTACACACGTGGGCGAACTGGACCGGCGGCGGTTCTTGGTCGCCGTGGCCGCGACGGTAGCAGTGACCGGGCTCTCCTGGTACTCGGGCGGGCCCAAGGAGACCGTGGCGCGTGGCGATGTACTGGGATCCGCGCCCACTCCGGTCTCTCCGGAGCCCCCCAGGGTGTTGCCGCCGCCGAGCCGGGGGTCGCGTGTCGTGTTGCCGGGCGGCGCGGTACTCAGCAAGCTGCCCGGCAACGGCGATCTCTTGGCGTGGACGGTCGACGACGGCGTTGACACCGACGTGGTGCGGCTGTACACCCAATTCGCCAGGGACACCGGCGTGCGGCTCACGTATTTCGTCACCGGCGTCTATCGGTCCTGGACGGACAATTCCGCCTTGCTCCGACCGCTCGTCGAATCCGGGCAGATTCAGCTGGCTAACCACACCTGGACACATCCGGACCTGACCCGACTGTCGCCGGGTCAAATTGCCAACGAGTTGAAAAGCACGGACGTGTTCCTGCGCAATATGTATGGCGTGGATGCGGCGCCGTATTACCGCCCGCCATACGGTCACCACAACGCCGCGGTCGACGCGGTCGCCGCCGATCTGGGATACCACGTTCCCACGCTGTGGAGTGGCGACCTCCGGGACTCGGCGGTGATGGCCGAAGACCAAATCGTCAAGCTGGCGCACCAGTCGTTCAACCCGCAGACCATCGTGATCGGCCACCTCAACCATGCCCCCATCACACATGTCTACCGGCAACTGGTGGACATCATCCGGGCCCGCAGGCTACGCACGGTGACACTCAACGACGTTTTCCTGCGACCGGAAATCCCGTATCGGACAACGGGATTCAGCGGCTGATACGCGGCCTCAGCCCAGCTGATCGCCAATCTCCTGGGCTGCCTTGCCAAGCTCGGCGGCAACCGCGGCATACTGCTTGGGCGCCAACCGGTTCTGCGGGGCAGCCGCGTTGAGCGCAAAACGTAACCCCGGAGCCCGAGTCGGCACCGCAACCGCGACCGAGGCAACACCTTCCTCGCTCTCCTCGCGGTTGACCGCGTAGCCACATTCGCGGACCCGCGCAAGCTCGGCCTCCAACTCACTGCGGCTACCGATCGAGCGCGTAGTGATCCGCTCCAGTTCTTCATGTGGAAGTAATTGTCGCAGTTCGGATTTGGACAACTGGGCCAGCATCACCTTGCCTGTCGACGTGCAGTGCGCCGGCATCGTGCGGCCGAGCCGGGAGGCAACCCGAACCGCCGTCGGGCCTTCGACGGCGGCGACGAAACGGACGCCGGCGCCGTCGAGCATGCCCAGGTGAACCGTTTCGCGTAGCCGCTCGCTGAGATTGCGCAAGATCGGCGCGGCGGTGGCCGGAACATCGATGCGACCGAAGATCGCAAACGCCACACTGGTCAGCGCCGGCCCGGGGAGGTACGCCTTGGACACCGGGTCTTGCCGGACGAAACCGCGATAGGTCAGCATCGCCAGCAGTCGGTGCGCAGTGGACGACGCCACACCCAGGTAGGCGGTCGCCTCGCTCAACCGGATCTGCGGCTGCTCGCCCAACAGCAACAGCAACTTCAGGGCATTGTCGACGGACTCGATCGGATACTGCGGCGCAGAGGAAGCCGCTGCGTGTGCAGCCCGCGGCCCCTTCTTCGCCATGACGTGAGGCTACCTGCGATGGGGCCGTCACCGGTTGTATTCGGCCGACCCGACCTCGTCGTACGCATCATCGGGAATGCGCTGAGCGCATCGCTTGCGACATTGGGTGTGAACTCACGGCGACGGAAGTGAATACATGGCTTTGCGTGTGAGCGTAGGGCGGGATCGGCGCAGAAATCCCGCCCTCGATTCACAGTCGAATCCAAGAGCTCACGCTATCAATTAGTCTGTGCCACTTGGGATTTTGCCCACCGGTAGTCGGCCTTGCCCGACGGTGAACGCTGCAACTTGGCGCAGAAGATGACCTCTTTGGGCAGTTTGTAGCGCGCGATGTGGTTCGCGGCCTCGGCGATGATGCCGCTGGCGTCGGCCTGCGCACCGGGTTTCAACTGGACGAGTGCGACGACTTCGTTTCCCCACCGCGCGCTGGGGCGGCCAGTGACCACCACGTCAGCGACCGCGGGATGCTCGGCGATGGCGGCCTCCACCTCTTCGGCGAAGATCTTCTCGCCACCGGAGTTGATCGTCACGGAATCCCTTCCCAGCAACTCGATTTGGCCGTCGGCGTGCCAGCGAGCCCGATCACCCGGCACCGAATGCCGAATGCCATCGATGACGGGAAAGGTCTTCGCGGTCTTCGCCGGGTCGCCGAGGTAGCCGAGCGGAATCAGGCCCTGTTGGGCCAGCCAGCCGATCTCGTCGTCGCCGGGCGACAGGATCCTGGTCAGGTCCTCGCTGACCACCACCGCGCCCGGGTTCGGGGCGAATCGGCCGGACGCACTCTGCGCGAGATTGGAGAACTGTCCCATCTGCGCTCCGGATTCCGACGACCCGCCGGTGTCCATGATGGTCAGGTGCGGCAGCAGCTGTAGGAATTTCTGTTTGACCGGTGCGCTCAGCGCCGCTCCGCCGGTGACCAGGACCAGCAACCCGGACAGGTCGTAATCGCCGACCTCGAGTTCGTCGACCAATGGCCGGCCGAAAGCGTCGCCGACGATCGACAGCGAAACCACGCGTTCGCGACTGGCCAGCGTCCACACTTCGGCCGGATCGAAATGTGTGGTCGTCGGGGCCATGACGAATGGCCGCCCAGCGCACAGGTTGATGAAGGCGGCCCACTGCGCCGCGCCGTGCATCAGGGGTGCGGCGGTCATCGAACCCGGGCCTTCGGGGCGCGAGCGCTCGACGATCTGCTCCAGGCTGCTCACCACCTCGCTGGTACCGAAAGTCCGCCCGCCCATGGCGTTCAGGTAGATGTCGTGCTGGCGCCACAGCACCGCCTTGGGTAATCCGGTGGTGCCGCCGGTGTAAAGCACATACAGGTCGTCGGGCGACGGGATGACGTCGAGCGGCCCAGCTGGCATGGACGCCAGCAGTTCCTCGTAATGCACCGCGCCGGGCAGCGGATCGTTTCCGGATCCGTCCGCCACGTGAATCAGGCGCGGCCGCAAGTCCATTCGCTGTAGCGCCTCGGCGAGGGTGGGGCCGAACCGGGCGTGATACATGACGGCCTCAGCGTTCGCGTTGCCGAGCAGATAGACCAGTTCGTCCGCGACGTAGCGGTAGTTGACGTTGAACGGCGCGACCCGGGCCTGATAGGCGCCCAGCATGGCCTCGAGAAACTCGTTGCAGTTCGCCATATACAGGCCGAGGTGGCTTTGTCCCGACTCGTACGGCGCCAACTCCGAACGTTCCCGACGGGCGCCGAAACCCCACTGGTGCAATGCGTGGGCGAATCGGCGGGCACGTTCGGCGGTCTGCGCGAAGGTGAGGCGACGATCGCCGAACACGATGCAGTCTCGGTCGGGGTTGGCCGCCGCCACCGCGCCGAAGACCTGCGCGAGGTTGAACTCCATTGCGTCTCCTGGTGAATGCGAATCTGTCGGCCACGCTGCCGGGTCGCGTCAATGTTTGCGGACCACGCGCTCAGGTTCGCCGGGCTTCCAGATCGTGATGTCGAGGTGTCCCTCGTTGACCTCCACCGCCGAGGCGCCGGTCAACTCGGCCCGGTAGCAGTGGTCGAATTCTTGGCCTCGGATGTCGAAACCGGTCTCTTCGAACAGCGCTTGGGCGAATCGCCGGTGCAGAGCCTTGTCTTTGACATCGTCGACAACGCCCCACAACTTCGCGTCGCCGTCTTTGACGTGGGTGTCGATCGTGGCCGTGTGCAGGCAGAAGCGAGGATCACGCGCCAGATCACGGAATTTCGTGGTGTGTGGCATGCCGGCGATCCATAACTGATCTTCGAAGAACCTCGGCTCGACTGGGCTGATTCGGGGGAATCCGTCCGAGCGGAGGGTGCCAAGCATGCAAAGGTTGCCGGTAGCGGCGTGCCGACGGGCGAAAACGGCAGCAATTCTCGGGGCGGCTTGGGTCAACTCCTGCCAGCTGGTCATGGCCCGTGACCCTAGTCGGCGTGGGGCGAGCCGCAATACTGCCGAGCAGACGTAAAAGCACCTAATTCGAGCCGAATTTCGGTGCTTTTACGTCTGCTCGGCTACTAATTCAGCGCCGGTCAGGCATCCTTGTACGCATGAATGTCCAGGGCATGCTGCAATCCATCCCGCCGATCCTGGTGTACCTCGTGGTCGGTGGTGTGGTTGGGATCGAGAGCCTTGGCGTCCCGCTGCCGGGCGAGATCGTGCTGGTCAGCGCGGCGCTGATGTCGGCACACCACGAGCTGGCCGTCAACCCGGTCGGGGTGGGCGCCGCAGCCGTGATCGGCGCGGTCGTCGGCGACTCCATCGGGTACACGATCGGCCGCCGGTTCGGCATGCCGCTGTTCGACCGGCTTGGCCGGCGTTTCCCCAAGCACTTCGGCCCCGGCCATGTCGCGCTCGCCGAGAAGTTGTTCAACCGCTGGGGTGTGCGGGCGGTGTTCTTCGGGCGCTT
This sequence comes from Mycobacterium sp. NGS66, assembly GCF_059812225.1. NCBI lineage: Bacteria > Bacillati > Actinomycetota > Actinomycetes > Mycobacteriales > Mycobacteriaceae > Mycobacterium > Mycobacterium sp. NGS66. The sequence continues at coordinate 59,100 of NZ_JCALCG010000021.1, forward strand.
CATCGCGTTGCTGCGTATCTTCGCCGGGCCGTTGGCCGGTGCGTTGAAAATGCCCTATCCCCGGTTCTTGGTGGCCAACGTCTCCGGTGGCATCTGCTGGGCGGGCGGCACCACCGCGGCCGTGTACTACGCCGGGGAGGCCGCCGAACGCTATATGCAGGACTTCTCCTGGATCGCGCTCGTCGTCGCCGTCGTCTGTGGCGCCACAGCGGCAATCTTGTTGCGCGAACGCACATCCCGCGCAATCGCCGAACTCGAGGCCGAGCATCACCGCAAGGCCGAAAGCACCGCGGCAGACGCCGCCTGACAGTTAGCCGGCCACGGGCCGGTGCTCGTCGATGAGCGCGCGAGCCATCTTCCGGGCGCGTTGAGCAGCATCCACGTCGCCGACGGCGGCCAGAATGATGGCGCCCTTCATCAGGATGTGCCACGACGAAGCGAAGTCTTCGACGTCGCGCAGCCCGGCCGCCACGGCACGCCGGCGCACGATCTCGCGGACCTGGTGGATATGACCGATGCAGGCTTTGCCGGCCGGATGGTCCGGCCCCAGCTCGAGCAGCACGTTGATGAACGAACAGCCCTCGTACCCGTCGCGGTTCTGAAACCAGTCATGCAAAACGTCGAATATCGCCAAAAGTTGTTCTTCGGGGGTGTTCCCGCGCAGCTCCGACTGCTGCTCGATCAGGCCGTGCGTCCACACTTGCTCACGACGCTGCAAAACCGCCAGCACCAGGTCGTCTTTCGTCGCGAAGTGACGGTAGAGCGTTGCCCTGGCGACACCGGCGCGATCGATCACCTCGTCCGTACCTACCGCGCGGATCCCACGCCGACTGAACAGGTCGTACGCCGCACCCAGGATGCGCTCCCGGGCCGACGCGCCCCCCGTCATCACATCGACGCTAGTCATAACGATCCTCAACGTAACCACAAGCCGGAACCTGTAGACAGACCGCCCTGTCTTGTTATACAAATGAGATTCCGCACTCGCGGAAAAGTCTGTCTTCAGACAACAGGACGGGCATCCATCCTGGCGCCCCGCGTCAGTCGATGAGGGAGTCCACAATGCGCCTGGCTATTGCAGAACCCATCTCCACCCATCTGATGCTCAGCACGCGGCTCGTCTACGAACTCGGCGATCCGCACAGCACCCTGAGAGCGACCACCGACCGCAGCGGTCCGGCGGTGCTCATCAACGCCGGCGGTGAGGTCGACGCCCACAACGAGCACATCTGGCAGCAACTCATCAGAGAGGCGGGCAACGTCGTCAGTCCGCCGGGTCCGTTCGTCATCGACGTCAACGGCCTGGACTTCATGGCCTGCTGCGCGTTCGCCGTCCTCGCCGACGAAGCGGAACGCTGCCGACGTCGCGGTATTGAATTGCGCCTGGTGGCGCGCCAGCCCGTGGTCGGCAGAGTCCTCAAGGCGTGCGGCCTCAGCGACTTGCTGCCCACCTATCCGACCGCGGACTCGGCTCTGGCGCCACAGCTGGCAGGCTAGCCTGCCGACCCGCCAGCTGGCCTGGCCGGGTCGCCGCCCGGCAAACGTCGTCGGCAACGGCCGGTGGGCGGAGACGAAGTGAGTGACGTGCCGACGGTCGGTGTGGAAGAAGAATTCCCGCTCGCCGATCCGCTGACCGGTGAGCCGATCCCGCTCAACACGGCGGTGGCCGAGGAGGCCAAACGCCGAGGCGTCGAACTTCAACTGGAACTGAGCAGTTGTCAGGTCGAAACCACTTCTGCGGTAATGAGAACCAGGGCCGAACTGTGCGACGAACTCACCCGGTTGCGACGGGTCGCGGCGCAGTCCGCCGAGGCCGCCGGAGCTCAACTGCTGGCACTGGGGTTGCCTCCGGTCACGCCACACAAGTTCCCGGTCACCGACACCGAGCGTTATCAGCGGATCGGGGCGCAGTACGGGATGGTCGCCCACGAGCAGGGCATCTGCGGTTGCCACGTGCATGTCCAGGTGCCAGATCGTGCGGCCGCCATCCACGTCAGCAACTGGCTGCGGCCGTGGCTGCCGTCGCTGCTTGCCTTGTCGGCCAATTCGGCCCTGTACCGCAACTCCGATTCCGGCTATGCCAGCTGGCGCAGCATCCTGTGGCGACGCTGGCCGGCGGCCGGCGCGCCACCGTTCTTCTCTTCGATCGAGGAATACGACAGCACGGTCAGCATGCTGGTCGACACCGGCATCATCGTTGATCGGGGCATGATCTACTGGGATGTGCGGCCGTCCGCAGACTTCCCCACCATCGAGGTGCGGGTGGCCGACGTGCCCGCAACCGTCGCCGAAACAGTGTTGCTCGCCACCTTGATCAGAGCGGCGGTGATGACCTCCCTCGACGAACGTTCCCGAGGAGAGGACGTGCGGCATCTTCCGCCGGCGGCGCTGCGGGCCGCGTACTGGAAAGCCGCGCACGACGGGCTGTCGGGAAACACGCTGGATTTGGTCGGCGGCCGCGGGGCGGTGTCTGCCCGCGAGCAACTGGACACACTGCTGCGACGGGTGCGCCCTGCGCTGGACGCGACGGGTGAATACGACTGTGTTGCAGCCGAACTCGACCGCATCGCGACGCAGGGCAACGGCGCCATGCGCCAGCGCCGAGCGTGGCTGAAACGTGGCGAGATGGCCGACGTCATCGCCGAAGCCGCCGCTGCCACGCTGAGCTGACGCCGCTACACCGTGAGCAGGCGGTACAACCCGATCAGCCCGACCACGACGATGGTGGCGCGCAATGAATTCGGGGACAGCCGGCGCCCAAAACGTGCCCCGAGCAATCCGCCAACCAGCGAGCCCGCCGCAATCACACCGGCGACCGGCCAGCTGATCCGATCCCAGGCCACCAACGTATAGCCAACGGCCGCAACCACATTCACCGCCGTCGCCAACAGGTTCTTAGCCGCGTTCATGCGCTGCATCGACTCAGGCAGCAGTGCGCCCATCACACCCACCAGCAGGATGCCTTGTGCCGCGGTGAAATAGCCACCGTAGACGCCGACGGCGAAGGTGCCCAGCACCAGCACCGCCATCCGAACGGGCGGGATGTATTCGGCCGAGCGCCCAGCCTTTTCGGCCCGCCGACGCGCCCACGACTGAATCCAGGGACCGGTCACCACCAGTAGTAGAGCCAGCACCAGCAGCACCGGAACGATGCGGGCGAACACCTTTTCGGGCAAGTGCAGAAGCAGGAACGCCCCTAGCACCGCGCCGGCCACCGAGGCGGGAATTTGCCAGCTCAACCGATGCCATTGCCCGCGCAGATCGGTGCGATACCCCCAGGTGGCCGACACCCCTCCGGCCACCAGGCCGACGGCGTTGGACATGGTGGCCGTGACCGGTGGATAGCCCAGGGCGACCAGCGTCGGAAAGGTGATCAGGGTGCCGGAGCCGACCAGCGCGTTGATCGCACCGGCACCGAACCCGGCCAAGCCGATCAACACCATCTGAGAAGCCATGTGCGAAGCCAACACTGCGCTGCACACTACCTTGATCGGACGTTGCGCCTGTCGAGGTGTGAGATATCTAACGCAGCAACGCTTTTCGCAGTGACGGAGTCAGGCGGGCGGGGCCTCGGGACCACGATCTACGCCGGTGCGCAACTTGACCGACGCGGAATAAGCCTGGGTGCGAAATCGCAGTACCGGGTCGTCGGAGGGCTCGATGCCGTCGGTCACCCGCATCGGGTCGAATACCACGATGTCGCCGTCGTGCTCCCGCGTGGTGTCCAGGCCGGTGATCTCGAGGGTGCCGACGTCGACCATGTCGGTGCTCCGCCAGCGCGCCGACGGATCGACCGTCGAGTCGGTGGGCCCGGCGATCTGCACCCGGAAGGAGAACCGCACCGGCCCGGTCTGCAGCCGGTCATTCAGTTCGTCGGTGAGAAAGTCAGCGTCCTTGGACGCCGGGGTCGACAGGTACTGCTCGCCCGCCCCGGGGTAGAGGTGATAGCGAACGAATCTGGAGCTGCCGTCGGCGGCGACCCACCGGAAGGCGTGCAGCCCGTGGTATTCGGTGGTGGCGTAGCTGGCCGGGACCTTGGCGGCGGCCCGCAGCACGGGTAACGCGGTCAGCACCCGCGGATGGGTGGCAAAGAACCCCGCCATGCGCAGCGGCATCGTCACACCGGGCCGCATCGCCCTCAACAGGTCGACGAACCCGTCCGGCGTGCTCGAGACGAACAGCCGCGCGGTTTGCGTCGATACGTCGGTGGTTGACCCGTCGGGAAGCGTGAACTTCACCGCCATCCCACGCACGCCGGGCAAGCCGTCGCGCTGGGCCGGGTTGCCCGATCCGTTGGAGAAGCGGACGAGCGCCGGGACGGCGGAGCCGTCGAGATGCTTCGCGCGGGAAAGTCCCGGAGCCTCGGACGATGCGGTGAACGTGCCGCGGTACAGAGTGCCCTTCGCGTGCAACGCGCGGTGACCCGGCTGGGCTCCGCCCGTGCCCCGGATCGCGTCAATGGCATCGTCAGGAGTCACCGAAACACCCATTGGCGAATCGTAGGGCTTCGGCCGCCGTGCGGCACGGTGATGCCGTATTGCAAAGTGGACGCATGCCAGCAACCGATGCCACCACGGCCACCCTCGCCGGAATCGTCGAGCACCATGCCCAGTGCACGCCCGACGCGATCGCGATCCGCTTCGGCGACCGGCAATGGACGTGGGCGCAGTGGGCGTTGCGGATCCGGCGCGCGGCCGGCGCGCTGCGGGCCGCCGGTGTGCAGCCCGGCGAGCGGGTAGCGTTCCTCGACAAGAACCACCCGGCCTGCCTGGAAATTCTGATTGCCGCGGCGTCGATCGGCGCCGTGAGCACCGTCGTCAACTGGCGTGTCATCGGGGACGAACTCGTCCACGTGCTCGACGACAGCGGTGCCCGATTGCTGTTCGTCGGCGCCGAACTGCATCCCACCCTGCAATCCGTCGCCGCACGTGTCCCGCGCCTGGAACGCGTGATCCTCGTGGGTGGCGAGAGCGATGAATACGAATCCTCGCTTGCCGCCGCGGCACCCATCCCGGTCGAGGTCGAAAGCGACGGCGCGGGCACCGCGCTGGTGATCTACAGCTCGGGGACCACCGGGCGTCCCAAAGGTGTGCTGCTGAGCCAGCGTGCGCTGGTCAACCACATCACCAACCTGGCGCCGGCCTTTCCCTTCGCCGACGGCGACGCCAACCTGGTCGCCATGCCGCTGTTCCACGTGGGAGGCATCGGCTATGCCTGTTTCGGCATCTTCGCCGGTGTCCCGACGATCCTGACCCGCGAACCCGACGCCGTGACCTTGATCCGGGTGCTGAATGACGGCGCGACCCACACCTTCTTCGTGCCACCGGTGATCGCCCGGTTTCTGGACGGCGGCGAGGCGGCGCACAGTGCGGTCGCGCGCTTGCGCTACCTGGTGTACGGGGCGGCGCCCATGCCGGTACCGCTTCTGCAGCGAGCCCTGGCGGCGTGGCCGGACGTCAACTTCGTCCAGGTGTACGGGCAGACCGAGCTTTGCGGGGCGATCACCGCGCTCAGCCCCGCCGACCACCGCGATGCCAGCCGGCCCCAATTACTGCTGTCGGCGGGCAGGCCCGCGGCGGGCACCGAGCTGCAAATCGTCGACCCCACGACCGGCGAACGCCTGAATCATGGTGCGCCCGGCGAAATTTGGGCGCGCAGCAATCAGGCCATGAGCGGCTATCTGAATCAGCCGCAGGCCACCGCGGACACCATCACCAGCGACGGTTGGTTGCGCACCGGAGACATCGGCCGTCTCGACGCCGACGGCTATCTCTACATCGAGGACCGGTTGAAGGACATGATCATCACCGGCGGCGAGAACGTGTACGGCCCGGAGGTGGAAAGCGTGCTTCTCGAGCATCCCGCCGTCGTCGACGCCGCGGTTATCGGTGTGCCAGACGACTTTTGGGGCGAATCGGTGAAGGCGATCGTAGTCACCAACCGCGAGGTCGAACCCGCCGACCTCATCGAATTCTGCCGGGGACGGTTGGCCGACTTCAAGTGTCCGCGAACGGTCGACTTTGCGCCGTCACTGCCCCGCAACGCCAGCGGTAAGATCCTCAAAGCCACTCTGCGGCAATCATTTTGGCAGAATCAGGCACGGGGCATATGAATGGCCCGTAGGTCCGGTGATTCGGTGCGCTGGCTGACGGTGATCGTCATTGCGGTGCTGGTGCCGCTGTCTGGCTGTACCACCAAGGTAGACGGTGCGCCGGTCAAGGCCAACGAAACCGGCGTCCCGAACGTGGCGCTGATGGACACCGGTACCTACCCGACCACATTGGGTCACATCTTCGGAACCGCCGGCAACGACACCTATGCCCAGAGCCTGCTCGAAGCGCACCGGCTGGCTGATTTCGTCACCGGGCCATGGCAAGTCGACGAAACGCTGACGCAGCACCCCTTCCTCGAATTGTTGAGTCAGATCCAGGGGATCGCCGATGCCAATTACCTGGGAATGGTGTTTGGGACGGCGTTTTCCGGTGTGGCCGCCAAGCACGGATACGTAACCGGGTTCTCCACTCGGCGTCAATCCCCCGGCAATTCGCCGTTGCGGGAACTCACCAATGCTGTCTTGATGTTCCCCGACCCGGCTGCTGCGGCCGCCGCGGCTGCAGAGCTGGCCGCGGCCAACACCGCGCCGCCGGGCCAGCCACCGCGTGAGCCCGCGGTTATCGACAAGCATCCCGAAGCAATCGCTGTCAAGTACGCCCGAGCCGATGGCCGACGGGTCGTCGAGAGTTTCGCGGCGCACGGACGGTACGTGGTGTACCAAATCGCTTCGACGGGCGAGGGCTCGGGCGTGGGCAAATCTCCTGAGGTCATCCTGGTACTGTGCCTCGACCTGCAGGAGAAGCAGCTCGACCGGTTCGTGCCGACCGAGGCGTCCAAACTGGGTTCGCTGCCGCTGGATCCGTCCGGACGGCTGCTGGCCGCGACTTTGACGCGCGAGGGGATCACGCTGCCGGTCAACTCCGGGGTATGGCAACCGGCAGGTTGGTTGCATTTCGCCGACGACCCGCACGGGACGGGGGCAGCGCTCCAAGGCGCCGGCGTCGACTATGTCAGTCAACGCCTGGCAACCGTCTACCAAACCACGAATGCCGATGCCGCACAGCGCCTGGCGAGCTACCTCGCCCGGCTTGTCGGACAGGGCAGCGATATTCAGCCGGTGCGCGACCAGGTACCCGGCTTTCCGGATGCCAAGTGCTATCGCCGAGCCGGTCCGGCGCTGCCTCCGGACGCGCCGGCCACCTGGCGAATGGTGAAGTGGCAGTTCAAATGCGTGGCCAAAGCCGACCGCTATGCCTACACCGTCTTCTCGGAAACCGAGAAAGATGTCATGCAGCAGGCTTCGGCGCAATACCGCATACTCGCCGGCAAGTAACCGGCTACAGGTATGGCAGTGTGGCAGTGCCGTGCGTCTGCGCGTCGTCGGCGAGCAGCTCGCTTAGCTTGCGCTGCAAGGTGGCTGAGGAATCCCCGACCGGTTTGTCGCAATGCCGGCAGTGAGTTTTGAACCGTCCCTGCTCGTCTTCCTGGGGCCAGAACTGGCGTGGGCCCACTGCCGCTCCGGGATCGTATTGGGCGGCGTGATGTGCGGCCTCTTTGAGGACCCGGCCAACGGAGTGCCGCTGCGGGCATTCGAGTTGCAAAACGCCGATGCCTTCATTGGTGCCCATCGTCAACCCTCCTCCGCCGGGTCATCGTGCCCAATGATTGTGCCCGTTGGGTCATGATGAGCAAGTAGGTGGACCCGATGGATCGAGGATGGCGCATGCTCGAGGTGATCGACAAGGGAGTCGTCACCGAATCGCATCCTGTTCCGCTGGCGGCTTGCTGGTGCAGAAGTACCTCGAGAGCCTTCGCACACCTGCCGCGGTGCTGCTGGCGTCGTACCCACCCCAGCGCATGCTGCGAATGGCGGTGGCTCTTCGTGTGGTGCGCCGCCACCCATGGCTGACGATTCGGGCGAACATGGTCGGGACTACCGCCGATCTGGTCAACACCCCGCGCCTGGCCCGCGAAAAACTGTTCTGCGCAGGCACCCCCGCGTCCACGGTCGAGTCGTGTGCCGCGCGTATGCAGCCGGTGAGTGCACGCGCCAGCGGGGTGCTCCTTCGGGTGAGGCCGTCGCGTGTGAGGACTCCCGTCCTGGTTCTCGACGGCGGCAGCGATGCCGTGCTCACCAACGACGAGGTGCGCGCAACCGCCGATGCCTACCGAACCCAAGCCGCTTTCTTTCCAAATATGGGCCACAACATGATGCTTGAACCCGGGTGGAAGTCAGTCGCCGAAAGAGTCACGGGCTGGCTGACGAGTCAGGGCCTGTAAGTCGGGTCAGCTCTCGGCGGCGCCTTGCGTACCTAGCCGCACCTCAATCGTCAATGTGCATTGGCGGGTCAGCGAAACTGGGATCCGCCGGATGCTGGTCACCACCCATTACATCGCAGCGCCTCTCGGGCATGAGGAAGGTGCTCATGCCGCTGGGCACCAGAGTGGTGAATGCCACGCAACGTTGCCAGGTGCCGTCCGGCTGAACGGGTCCATCGCATTTGCTCAGAACGGGTCCCCCGTACAGGCAGCCCGCGTTGGCCGGTGGCGCTGCGGCGATCAGTCCTCCAGCGGCACCCACGACGGCGACGACGGCTATCCCCAACGGCAACGTGATCTTTATTGCGGCCATCGCGTCTCCTTTGTTGCTGCGGTCGATCATCGCATCGCAGGGAGGCCGGCACACCGTATTTGCCGGTGATGGCCGATCCACGCCGGATGGTTCATTGGGCCTGGATACCCCGTCGTGTCGTCAGACCCGATCCGGCTTACCGGCCGATTTTCTTCGCGATGATGGTTTGTCCTCCCACACTTGCCATTTGGGGGCGAAGCGGTAGATGGAGAACCCGGTGGAAGGGCCGCGGGCGAGCTGATGACTGGCTGTTTTGAACGGCGAGAAACGATGTCTCACCTGCGACAACAGGTGTGGTCCCGGCTGGGATCGAACCAGCGACCTTCCGCGTGTGAAGCGGCGGAAACACTGGTTGACCTGCGCTTTATGTGGGTTTGTGCGTCATATGCAGCGTATGGAGCTGGACTGACGCATTCGCCCGATCTACCGATCGGACACAAACCGGACACGGCGACTGCACTCCTGACAGGGAACCCTTCATCGCCCGTCCACTTAGTGATGCGCGTCGAGGGCTCCTCGGGAGCAGGTACCGATGCCCGACATCACCCGGCTGACCCCGCATCCAATAGGCGCGACTGCGGGCCGACCCACTTGTAGGCCCGACCCAACCCGAACGGCCAGCCGGAACACGGACGGAGCCGCGGACGCCGGGAGACGGCGAGTGCCCGAGGCCGCCAAGGCCGCAGGGCGCGAGAGCGCCAGCGGTCGGTCGGACGGCGGGAGCGGCGTAGGCCGTGTTTCGGCTGGGACCAACGGGCTTGTTATATGTGCCAAAAGTGTCCGCCACACCGCCGAGGGCGACGGTGATGCGGACGTGTTGGCCGCGGATGCCCTCGGGCTGCGGTTCCCGCGCCCCGACTTGGTGTCCTCAGCAGCCGCACTGTTTGAACGGGCGCGGCCATGGGCTCACGGACAGGATCGGCTCAACGATGAACCAGAATCCGGCCGATTCCGGATCACAGTAGGCCCCGGCGTGGTGCGGCTTAGCTGGACGAACCCAGTCCGCGCGGAAAAGTCGTCTGAGCGGGCCGTCGCCCGGCACCGCCTCGACGTGGCGACCGAACAGGACCGGATCAGGACTGGTCGTGACGAATCTGCGCCGTGCGGGCGGGTGATCACCGAATGGTCGCGCAAATCGCGGGCTGCCATGTGCCGCACCTTCGCCGAGCTCGACTACACACCCCTTGTTGAGAGCGGTCGTGTACCGGCGATGGTGACGCTGACTTACCCTGGCGACTGGGAATTAGTTGCGCCCGATGGCGCCAGCGTGAAACGACATATGGTGTTGTGGCGCAAGCGATTTCAACGGGAATGGGGCGAGCCGGCGCGCTACATCTGGAAGCTCGAATTCCAACGCCGGGGAGCGCCGCACATCCACCTGTGGATGGCTCCCCCGCAGTCGGTCGGCAGGACAGGGCGCACGTTCTGGAATTGGCTCTCGGAGGAATGGGCCGACATCGTGGCCCACCCTGACCCCGAGCAGCGCGCACGCCACGTGCTGGCCGGCACTGCGGTCGACATCCTCAACGGCCTACGTGCGTGCGACCCCAAGCGGCTAGCGATCTACTTTACGAAGCATTCATCACCGAATCGGCTGGGCGACAAAGAATATCAGCACATGGTCCCCGAGCCATGGCGCCGGCCAGGCCACGGACCCGGACGCTTCTGGGGCGTGCACGGCCTCGAACGGGCCACCGCGGTTGTAGAGCTCGCTCAAGATGCGTACGTGACAGCGCGCCGGATGATTCGGCGTTGGTCGCGATCACAAGCTGTGTACGGCGACCTCACACATCGGTTTCCCACCAGTGTCGCGCCACGGACGGCGCACCGCGTGGTCCAGCGAGTGGATACCGCGACCGGAAAGGTACGTCGCCGAAAAGTCCGGCGACGCCGGCTGCTCTGCGACCAAGGCGGGCTGGCCGGGGGCTATGCGCTCGTCAATGACGGATCGCTATTCGCCTCCCAGCTGGCGGCGGCGCTGCAGGTTGTCAGCTGCGGCGCAGCAGCCCAATAGCGCCCTTTGTGGCACCTTATCGCTAGTTTGCGTGTGATTGCGCGCCCTCAGTTCCGGGAACCGCGAGGCCGGCCACGGCGGCGCACGGGAACGCGGTAGCCGGCCCTTTCGGCGAGCGCATGCAGGCGGTGGAGAGCGAACTCGCGTGAGCGCCCTGACTCAGGAATCACCACTCCCGCCCATAGGCCCACGGCACCTGGTAGCCGGGAGGCCTCACTTGCGCACAGCGGGCGTCGCGGACACGCTCGGCACAACGCCCTGGCGTCGGCATCGGGATCGGTGGTCGTCCACCGCTCGGGCTGCGAGGTGCACACCGGAACGTACTCGTCCAGGTATGTGGACGGCGGTATCACCGCTCCGGTCATTGCTTGTCTCCCCCTATCAAGGTATGCGGTCGTCGATGCGACGATATATCCACAAATTACTGATCGCACGGTGAGCCGGAGTGACCTGCGGCTGAGCCCGGGCGCTCATTCGTCCGGTAAGGCGCCGGGAGCAGAACACAGGAAGAACCGCTCCGGGTCACACCGACTCCTCCGGTTGATATTCGCTGCCTAAACTCGTGCCCGGTCACCCACCGAGACACCGGTTACAGAGCGGCAACCACCGAGAGCCCCCGAGAGACAGCTGGACAGCGACAGACTGCCTGAGGGCAGCCCCAGTGTGATGTGCAAGGTTATTGGGATGGATTTTGATTCCGGGGTGGATGTGGATGCCGCGCGCAGGGTGGGCAATTGGTTGGCCGATGCGCTCGCAAAGGTTACGGGCTCTGCGCCTGTGGCGGCCCCCGCGGTGTCGGGTGG
>NZ_JCALCG010000022.1:0-69277 GCF_059812225.1 Mycobacterium sp. NGS66
CCCCCCAACAACCTCACCCCAACCCCCGCCCACCTCGACTACTCCGGTCACCGCCACCGGCCGCGCCCCAACCAGCTCAGTTACGACCACGGGCACCGCCGCCGCCGGCGCAGCAGAAGCCGCCGGCGGTGCAGAAGCCGCCGCCGCAGTGGTCGCGCCAGAAGCCGTCATCGCCGCCCAAGCAGCCGGCCAACTCTCACAGCGACTACACCGCGACCACCAAAACAACGCCCCGCACAACCCGCCCGGGCGCCAAAAACCCCCAGCGCAAGACGCCGCAACACCAACGCAACCCGTTACCGGCCGAGCCACCAACCAGCCAGCAAACCAGCCGAAATCCGACTCCAAGCGCTCGCCCCTGCCATCCGAACAGCCGCGGCCTAAACGCCGCGGCTATGACCCACCCGAGGAAGAACCGGTCAAAGGCCGCTAAGGCCCCTTGGTGGGTGCCGGACAACACCTGGACGACGCCGCGAACTGCGCGGACGCACAGACGTTGTCGGGGGGACGGGCCGCTCGCCATCAAAAAGCGGACTCTTTAAGGAGAGATGCGATGGGTGTCGACGAGCATAGGCCCACCGCCAAATGTCCAGTTCGATACGCCACTGGACCCTTCGAAGCCGATCGGGTTGGTCGTCACGTTCCATATGGCTTGGCCAAACGGATACAACACGTCGCTCCCAGAACGAACTAGCAAACGCAGTCCCGGCGGAGAATCAGGCGGCAGTCAGGGGACGCTCATAGTCCAAGTCGATGCGCAGGCGGTAGCGGAAGGCCCAGGTGCGGATGACCGCGCTATGTGCCCCGTCCTGCTCGATGTGAATATCGGCGCTGCTGGTCGTGCCCGAGGGTACCGTTCGGACCGTCACCGCCGCGCCCGATAGTGCTGGCCCCGTCACCTGGTCATAGACCACCAACCAAGGGCGCCGCGTCGGCGGCACCCGATCTCCCAGCCCACCCGGACCCACCAGCTGCAAGCCCGGCCCGGTGACCTGCTTCCACTGGGCGGGGCGATCAGTGTGCACCAGCACCCCGTAACCAGTGGCCGCCGCGCGCAGCGCAACCTGCACCGCCAACGCCAGCTCCCCCGCGATCGTCATCGTCGCCGGGCCGGTCGGATCACCGACATCGATCAGCAGCGGATGTCCCGCCGCCGTCGCGCCCACAATGATGCCAGTGGGCCCGATCGCAACCGAAAGCTGTTCCGCCTCACCAAGTTTCCGCGCCGGCACCGCCAAATAAGCCCTGGCCGTGATCAGCCCGGCCGCCATACCCAGATCGTGGCGGCCCGTCAATGGATTCAGGCCCGTCACCGGCGGCTCCACCAGCGGCGCCCCCGTGTGGTAGCGCACCAGCGCACCTACCGTGGTGGCGCCGTCCGCGGTCAGCCGCAGCTGCACGGTCACCACCGTCGCGTCGGTATCAGGGCCCCACAACCGGTCCAACGTGACAGTCGAGATGTCACGCGGCGACATCCAATACGTCGCCACATAACCGCCGGGATGACGCAGCCGCGACAACCCCCGACGCAGCGTCACCGGTTTAACCCCGCCCAGCAATTCCTCGTCGGCCGCCGCGATCTGCGCGGCCGTCAGCACCCGCGCCGGGCAGCGCCGGCCCCCGACCTCCTCGGCCAGCCACTGCGCGGCCGCCCCGATCGTCGCGGCCACCGACTCGCGCCACAGCACCGCCCGGGCCCCGCCTACTGCATCGAAGCGGGCCACCAGCCACGTGCGGCGCTGCCCCACCGCCGGATGATCCCCCACCCGACTCGAATACACCGGCGCATAACTGTGGTGGCGTTCCGCAGCGCGGCGCACCCCGACGCTCACGATGTCGATACCGCTTAACGTCACATCGAACTGGCGCAGGCCCGCAGCCACCGCCGCCAGCGGCAACTTCGCCAACGACTCCACGCGGTGATGATCCAGCACCGACGGGCTGTGCGGTTGACCATCCACCGCCACCACCACCACCAAATACGGCCCCACCGCCCGGATACCGACCGGACCCGCCGCACCAACATGGTCATGGTCAGCCAGTTCACCGGACGGGTCGCTCACCACCGGCCCACGGCGACCCACCGTGGCCCGCCACACCAACGTCAGCAGCGGCGCCCCCCGCCAGCACAGCAGCGAGCCCGCCGCCAGCATCGCCGCTGCAGCCGCCCCGGCCCACCAGCCCGCACGTCCACCCACCGTCATCCCTACCCACAGCAGCGCCACGGCGGCGGCAAAAACCGCCACCAGCCGGCCCCAGCCGGCCGCCACACCCAGCGGAAACGTCGGCCTCACCGCGGACCCCTATTGCGCATGAGGGTCGCCGAGCCCAGCACCACCGCGCAGCACAGCGCCAACGCCCCCACCCCGCCCGCGGCGACCCACACCGGGGTCATGTCGCGTCCCACCATCGGTGGGGCAAGGATCAGCGGCGCCGATAACCGTTCCGGCCCAACCGGTTCCCCCGCGGGAATGTCGTAGGTCAACGCGGCGACGGGGTCCACCACCCCATGCCCGACCCGGTTATCCACACCGCGGGCGGGCGCCCGCGCCGTCGCCAGCAGCCGGTTGATCACTTGATGGGCGCTCAGCTGCGGGAACTTGGCGCGCACCAGCGCCGCAACACCGGACACGATCGCCGCCGAAAACGAGGTGCCCTCCAGGCCCACCATCGTATTGTCGCGTCCCTCAACGGCATTCATCAGACCGTCATCGCGCGGTGAGAGACTTTCAATGCCGCTGCCCGGCGCCGAGATCGACACCCAAGGCCCGGCCATGCTGGTATCCAGCGGCGCGCCGCTGGCATCCACAGCACCCACCGTGAGCACATAATCGGAGAACCACGCCGGGGTGACGACCGTGGCCACACCCGCCCAATCGCGAGGATCATTGGGCGTCAACGGGTTATACACCGGATTCTGCTTACAGTCGCTATTGCCGGCATTGCCGGTGTTGCCGGCCGCGGCCACGATCACCGCATTGCGCTCAATCGCGGCATAGCGAACTGCGGCTCCCAGATCGCGCTGCTCGACCAAGTTGGATGCGCTCATGCACAACACCTCCGAAATGTTGATCACCTGCGCACCCATGTTGGCGGCGTGCACGATGGCTCGCGCCATCGTGCGGACATCACCGGCCTTGCGCCGCCGCGCCGGATCCTGATCGCCGGCAAAAGCATCCTTGGGGCTATAAGCCCGCGAGCTATGCCGGACAGCGATGATCTGCACCCCCGGCGCCACTCCGCTGAAACCGTCGACCGCCGCCGGCGCGGGCGGCGCCGGCGCGGGCGGCGGGCCCGCCGCCGGTATCGGGGAGGCAGGGGCAGGCGCATCGGTCGACGGCGCAGGGTCATCGGGACCCGGCGGCACCGGCGCCGCCGGGTAGCCCACCGCCCGCACCGGCGCCGGGGTGTGCGGCACCCGCCAACCGGCCCCACCCTCACCCTCCGCCGGCGGCGGCGGGGGCGGGGGCGCAGGCAGTTGCACCGTCACCGTCTGCGGCGGCGGCGGCGGAGGCGGCGTCTCGGAACTGGGCGCCGTATCGGGCCGGCGGGTCTGCCGCGGCGGCGGCAACGCCGTTTTGCCGTCCGCCGGATACGCGGCGATCAGCGACGCCACCACCGTGCCGTGCGCATCGCAGTCCGACAACCCGTCGCCACCGGCCACCACGTAATCGCCGCCGCCGACAAGATCCGGCAGCCTCGGATGCGGGTTCACCCCGGTGTCGATGACGGCGACCTTCACCCCGCCGCCCCGGCCGAACCGCCACGCCTCCGACAAATCCAGCATGTCCAAAAAGTGCGGCTGCACCCGGTAATCGGTGCCCGGCAGCGACCCCACCCGCGTACAGTAGGCGCCTTGACGCATCGGCTGATCAGGAGCCGGCGGCCCATCCGGCGGCAGCGCTCCCACATCGATCTGCGGCGGCTCCACCGCCGCCACCACCGGAGCACCCCACAACCCCGACCCGGCCAGCACTACCGCGCTCACCGTCACCGACACCGCGCCGCGCCCGATCACCAGGGGCCGCCTACCGGTACCGGATCGCGGCCAACACACCCATCAACCAAAACGCCAACGGGAAAATCGCTGCCAGACATAGATATTCGATCCACTCCACGATCTTGCGAAACGGCGGGGTATAGAACCGGTGAGGCACCACCACCGCAGCCACCAGGCCCGCAGCCGGGACCGCCACCATCACCGAGGCCCACACCAGCAGCGCCGTCAACGTGCCCAGCCCCACCACATAGCGGCCCGCCACACCGACCACGATGCCCACCGCAGCCACCGCCAACGTCGTGGCCTGCCAGCGATCGGTGAACGAACGGCCCCGCAACAGCACCGCCACCGCCACCACGGCGGCCAACACCAGCGGCAACCACCGCCGGCCCGACAGCGGATCGCACAAGCCCACGCAGCACACCACCACCACCGTGCAGGTCGCGATCAGCAGGCCCGACAAATAGCCATGCGCCCGGTCGGTGTGCAGCGCCACATCACGCACCGACTCCGGCCCGTCCAAGCTGGTCACCTCCCCAGCGGCCACCACCTTGTGCGACGGCAGATCCGGACGCGTCTCAAAAATCCAGCGGCCCGACGCCGACGGGAACACCGGCAGCCGTATACCGGCGACGCGCCGTGCCACCGTCGGGGCCACATGCATCCCCAGCACCGCCGCCAACAGCCCAACCGTCAACAAGATCGGAGCCGAAACCACCAGCGTCATCCGGAACACCGCCGCCACCGCGGCGGCACCCCCGGCAACCACCACCGTGGTGCCCAGCGCGAGAAACCGCCCCGTGAACCGCATGATCAACACCGCCGCGGCGATCAGCGTCGCCAACCCCACCGCGGCGTGCGGTGCACCCAGCGGCCCGGGAACCGCAGCCGCGGCGGCCACCGCCGCCGCCAGGCACCCCACCAACAGCAGCGTGTCCCCAACTGCGCGGCCCGCACCCTCACCGGCACGCACCACAACAACCACCGCAGCCACAATCAACGCCGCAGCCAGCCCGCCGCAGTACAACGCCGGCCACCACCCCAGGTGCCCGTAGCGCCACCGCAACATCACCGCAGCGGCCGCCAGCACGCCGCCGGCCGCCATCCCCGCACCCACCCGGGCCGCCCATGCCGCCGTCACACCCGGCCACCGTTTGCTCAGCTCGGCGGCCACTGCAGTGGTGACATGCTCGACAACATTGATCCGGGCCTCGGTGTCGGGAATAAACCGCAACCACAACCGCGTGCCATCAGTCACGCCCTGATCGGCCAGCGACTCCGAAGGCTTCAGCGCGGTCCCATCCACCCAGCACAACGCCCACCGCCCGCGCGCCGTCGCGCCCGCGCTGATCGGCTCGCGCCCCAGCTCGCACAGGCGCGCGTTGACCACATCGACCAGCGCCGCCATCTGCACCGACACCGCAGCGCTGGCGTCCAACACCAGCGCCACCTTGCTGACCCCGGCGCTGACCGCCACACACACCGTGGCCGGCGACGATGCCGCGGGTGTGGCGCTCACCGCGGCGTGCTGCTCCAGCGTCACCTGCTCAGTGCCCCGGCGGTCGGAAACCCGTCAGCCAATTCGGCGGCCAAATCAATCAGCGCTGAGCGCGTCTGTTTGCGCAGCGCGGTGAAAACCAGCGGCGACGCATCACGCAGATGCTTATCCCACGGAACGACCTTCACCGACCGCACCCGCGGGCCCAGGGTGTGCTGCAGGTGGGTGATGTACTTTTTGTTCGCGCACCGGTAGGCGTCGTTGAGCACCAGCACCGAACGCTTCAGCAGCTCATGGCCATTGCGGCTGGCCAGCCAATCCAGCGTCTTCTCCGCTGCCAGGCCGCCTTCGACGTTCATCGAGCCCACGATCATCAGCGCATCCGAGGCCGACAACACCTCCGGGATCACCTGGTGATCAATCTCGGCGCCGCAATCCACCAGCGACAGCTGATAAAAGCGGCGGGTGCGGCTCACCGCGTCGCGAAACACCGCCGGCGTCAACTGCAGCGGGTTGGCCACATTCTGGTTTCCGGCCAGCACCTCAAGTCCGGATCCATTGCGGCCGGTGTAATACCGTGCCTTCGGGTAATCCGTTAAGTCGCTGGCCGCCAGGAACTCGCGCAGCGAGGGCACAGCGCCCGGATCGATCATCCGTCCCAGGGCGCCGTAAGTGGGATTGGCGTCGATCGCCAACACCGGCTCATTGCGGAATTGGCGAACCGCCGTCCCGACGGCGGCGACCAGCGTCGTCTTGCCGACCCCACCCTTGATCGAGATCGCGCTGATCTGATAAGTACCCGGAATGTTGGCCGTGATGCGCTCCTGCTGATCACGCAGCAGCCGCTCGGCCGGGCCGGCCCCCAAGTTCACCAAATGACCGGTCGACACGTAAACCGCTTTGCGCCAACCCATTTGCGGTCGAGGCCGCGGCGCCTTGTGCACTTCACCGACTTGAATGTGGCGATGCTCCTGCCAGCTGGCGCGCGGATCGGCCACCGGCGCCCAGCGCTGCGCCGCACTGAGCTCCCGCTGATCAGCCGCGCCGTTCGGCTGGCCCGGGCGTTGACGTGCATCAGCGTCGCCGGCGGGCGCCCCGAGCGGTAGCGGTGGGCATGGCGCAGCGGCGTGCCCATTAGCCGCCGGCGGCGCCATGCCCACCGGCGGCGGGGTGGGGGGCCGGTGCACCGGCGGTAGCGGTGTCGCAGCCGGCGCGGCTGGTGGCGGGGGCGGCGGTGTCCTCACCGGCGCAGCAGGCGGCGGCGGCGGCTGGGCGTGCGCCCCAGTGGAGGCCGGGCCCGCCTCAGGGCGATCCGGCGGCCCCTCCGGCGGCAGGTAGCGCGACATGAAATCGGAATTATCGGCCATTACTCAACCCCTGTTTGCATGCTGATGTCTCGATCCTAGAACGCGAATTACCGCTACATCACGGCGGACCGCAATCTTTCGTGAAAATCCATTTGCTGGTGCGGCATTGTGTGGCGGCTCAGGCCATTCGTTCATGAGTTAACCAAGACCGCAGCGCCACGCTGTGCAGCACCGTCGACACCCCGTGACGTACCTGCGCCGGCGTCGCCGGCGCCACGGTCATCCACTGCTGCTGGGCTCCCGGCGGCGGGTTGATCCGGTACAGCGCCACCCGCCCCGAATCGGTGTCACGCAAATCCAGCACCGACTCACTGGGTTCGGTGGCGGACTCAACATATGCGCGCGCATACAGCAGCGCCTCGGCCAGCGGTTCATCCAGGGCCACGCCGAGCTCGGCCAGCACCGCCCCCCGCAGCCCGACCGCCTTCAACGCGGCCACCTGCCCCGCCGCGGTGCCCGCCGCGGCTCGCTGCGCCGCCGCCGTGCACATCTCCTCCAGCGGCACGTTGATCGCGCTGAAGCGGGCCGGCGGCACGCAGTGCACCATATCCAGCGCCTCGCACACCAGCTGCGCCAGCCACCCCGAGTCCGCTGCCGCGGCACAGTCATCGATGGTGACCTGGTCGCCGGTGCGCACCGCCGAAACCCAGCGGCCCTCCCGGCGCGCCAACACGATGCGCAGCTGCCCGGCCGGCACCGCACGCCACGTGGCCGGATCGTCGAAATCCACCACGGCAGACCAGGTTAATGGGCCCTCGGACACCAGCACGATCACCTCGACGTCGGGGGCCCCCAGCACGCGCATCCGCTCAGCGATATCACCGCGCACCACCGCACCCTCATCGCAAATCCCCTCGCCCACCAGCACGCCCAAACCGGGGTGAGACGCCAGCCACTGCGTGCAGCGGGGCTCGCCGTAAGGCCAGGCCCGCAGCTCAGGGGCCAGCCGCGGGATGCTCAGCAGCGCCTGCAGCAGCCACAGCCCGGCGAGATTGACGGTGATATCGGTCGACTCGAGATCATCGACGGACATCGCCTGCGCCTGCTTCCCTTCTAAAAACGACCGCGGCGGCACCCTTGCCGATGCCGCCGCGTCACCGCCAGTTGCGCCGGTTACACCGCCGCCCACGAGGAACCGACAGCGCCGTCGGTGCTGTGCATGTTGGCCCCGGCGCTCTGCACCTTAGCCCCATGCGCGGCCGCCTGCTCATAAATCACCTGAAAATTTCGTCCCAGTTGAGTGATGAACTCCTGACAGGCCGTGGAGCCAGCGCCACCCCAGAAGTCCCCGGCCGCCAGCACATCACGCACGATGGCCTGGTGCTCGGCTTCCAGCGCGGCGGCCTGGGCGCGCACCGTCGCGCCGTGGGCATCCACATCACCGAACTGGTAGTTGATCGACATCATTTGCCTCCTGATCTGTCTGCGTTGACTCTGTGCGCCCGGGCTAGCTGCTCAACACCTGCTGAGAGGCCTGTTCTTGCTGCTCGTAGTTGCTGGCGTCGCGGATCAACCCGTCACGCACCCCGTGCAGCATGTTCACGATGTTGCGAAACGCCTGATTCATCTGGCCCATGGTGTCGTACGAGGTCGCCTGGGCCTGTCCGCTCCAGCCCGCGCCGGCGATGTTCTGCGACGACGCCCACATCCTGCGGGCCTCATCCTCGACCGTCTGCGCATGACCCTCGAAACGGCCGGCCATCGCCCGCATCTCGTGCGGGTCGGTCATAAAATGCGTCGCCATCGCTTACTCTCCTTAATCGCGACCGTGTGAAAACCAAAAAACGGAACATTGCTGTGGGGCTAGTCTATTGCCACGGTGCGGCTCAACATAACGGCGGACGCAAACCATTTTCAGCGAAAACTCGCCGCTATTTACCCGGTACCGGATTTAGCGGCGGTCGAACACTTTCACCGGGGTCCCGTAGCGCGGCGTGCCGGCCGAGCCGCCCCGACCGCCCAAACCCGCCGCCAACGGCGCCGCCCCATACATGCCCGCACCCGAAGTGCCCGCCGGCGCAGCCCCCGCGGCGCCACCGGCCGCGCTCACTGGTCCCGTCAGCGGTGCCGCCGCACCGGCCGCCGCGCCCGACTCGGCCGCACCGGCCATCCACGTCGCCGGAACCGATAACCCACCCCCGAGCGATCCGGCCCGACCGGCCATCGCCTCCACCTGCGCACCGCCCGCACCCAGCCCGCTCACCGCCGGGGACAGCCCCGCCCCGGCCGCGCCGCTGGTGCCCGCCCCCAACAGGCCCGGATTGCTCAGTGCACCCATAAACGGTGACAAGAACGACTGGAATTGCCCCAACCCCGAGGCCGGTGACCCCAGCCCACCGCTCAGCGGTGAGGAAAGCCCTTGCAGCGCCTGCGGAATCATGCCCACCAGCTGCGGGCCCATCGTCAACATCGTCTGGCCATCGACCGGCAAACTACTCAACCCGCCGGCCTCCGAAGCGGCGCTAAACGGCGCACGGCCCCCCGATGTTGCGCCGTTTTGGCCCAGCGCCGCGGTTTGGGCGGCCAAACCCACCGGATTGGAATTGGGCAGCGGCGGCACGAACTGGTTGGCGGCCAGCGTCCCCGTCACCCCGGAGGCATCCGCGGCCCACCCATACATCACGGTCGTGTCCTGGCTCCACATCTCGTCGTAGGCGGCTTCGGTGGCCGCGATCGCCGGCGTGTTGACCCCCATGAAATTCGTTGCGATCAACGTCATCAACGTGTTGCGGTTAGCCTCGATGACCGGCGGCGGAACCACACCGGCCCGCGCGGCCTCAAACGCGCCGGCCGCCTGCGCCGCCGCGGCCGCGGCCTGCTCGCACTGGGCGGCCGTGGCGATCATCCACACCGCATACGGTGCGGCCGCGAACGCCATCGACATCGACGACGGGCCCAGCCACGCGCCGCCGACCAGCGCGTTGACCACCGCCTGAAACGCCGCACCCGCCGAGCCGAGCTGAGCCGCCAGCGCCTGCCACGCCGCCGCCGAAGCCATCAGCGGCCCCGAGCCCGAGCCGGCATACATCCGGCCCGAATTAATCTCCGGGGGGACCTCGTAATCGCCCATCAGGGGTAACGCCCGGCTGGCTACACCATTGTCGCGGCATTCAAGGCTTCGCTGGCCGCATAACTGGCTGCGCTGGCGCCCAAAGTGGCCACAAACATCGCATGGACCGCACCGCCGATCGCCTGAGTGACCTGATACAGCCCGGCATGAGTGCTAAACGCCGCGGCCAGCAGCACCGACGCCGGCTCAGCGGCCGGGGGCAACACACCCAGCGTGGCGGGCGCTCCCGCGGCGTTGCCGGCCTGCACGGTGGTGCCGATCGCCGCCAACCCTGCGCTTGTCGCGTCCATCGCTTCGGGCAACGCCGTCACGAACATCGATTTACCTCCGCATCACCGGATCAACCCTGCACACCAGATCCCCGCCGAATCTGAGTCTAGCGACGCCACCCGTACTATGCGCAGGTCGAGCAACACCAATTTCGACCCAGCCGCCACCTTTAGTCGGAATCCACCGATGAGCCCCGAGGGGGCCGGTCGCTTTAGCGGCCGGGGGAATCGGGGCGTAGGTGAACAGCGTGGTCACGCGAGTTTTGTCAGTGCCGTCTCGTAGGGTTCGCGGTATGTCGGCTCAGCGGTTTCGTCGCACGCCGGGAGGCGTGTGCTCGCTGGGCCTGCATTTGGTGTGGTGCCCGAAGTACGGCGTCGGGTGTTGGGCGGGCGGGTCGCGCGCCGGCTCGATGAACTTATCGAGCAGATCGCCGGCGAGCATGGTTGGCAGATCGTGGCTCACGAAGTGATGCCCGATCATGTGCACCTGTTCGTGCGGGTCGGGCCGACTGACGCCCCGGCGGCGGTGGTGTGCGCGTTCAAGGGGCGCACCGCGCGAGTGCTGCGCCAGGAGTTCCCGCACCTGCGGAGGTTCGCGAAGGTGTTGTGGTCACCGGCGTATTTCGCCGCCTCGGTCGGCTACGTGTCGGAGACGACGGTGCGCCGCTACATCGAGCACCAGTGGGACGCGATGCTGGCGTCATGAGTCAACGGGTCAAGATCACTCGCGCCCGCCTGCGCGGCAGCCCGGTGTATCTGGGTGAGGTCACCGACGATGCCGGCACGGTTGGCCCGGTGTGGTCGGCCGATCCGGATGCGGTGTTGGGCTGGTTGTGTGATGGGTTCCGGTTCCGGTTCAATCAGCGCCGCTCGATCCGCTGCCGGTACATGACGTGCGAAGACCGCGACGGAAACAACACCATTGTGATCGATCCGGACGGTGAGCCGGTGTTGCTGCCGATCGGCCGTGAGGTTACCGACATCACCGACGCGCAGGCCCGCGAGCGGCATGGTTTCCTGGCTGCCATGCCGTCGCTGGTGTTGGAAGCGACCTTGAAAACCGAGGCGACGGACTGGTTTTCGGCGGGCAAACGCCGCAAGACCAACAAGGCTGCGGGCCGGCGGGCGGGGGCGATGCCCGGTTTCCGCCGTAAGGATTCCGATCAACGGTTTGTGTGCTGGTTCAACGGTGGGCGCAACGCGGTGTTCACCAAGACGGGCCGGCGCTCTGGCATGGTGACGATCAGCGGCGCCAACCCGACAACGCACCGCGCACCGGGGCGTGCAGCGGACGGTAAGCCGCACAAACTGGGCTGGAAAGTCACGCTGCACGTCCGGTTGTCGCAGCCGATCCGCCCCTACACGTCGGTGCGGGTGAACTGGACACGCCGCCAGTTGGTGTTCGTCAACGAACCGCTTCCGGTTGCTGGCAAGGTCCGAACGGGTGAGGCGATCGGGCTTGATCGCGGTGTGGTGCACACCGCCGCCGATGACCGCGGCCGGTTCTACGACGCCCCCGACGCCGCCGAGGTGGACAAGCAGCGCAAGTTCCATCAGCGGCGGATGGCCAAGTCCAAACTGATCGCCGCCCGGCAGGGCCGCCGGTTCTGGGAGTCGAAACGCTACCAAGCGCACAAGACCGCCGCTGCTGGCCTGGCCGCCAAACAGGCGCGCGTGCGTGAGGATTTCGCGCACCAGCTCAGCACCCAACTCGTGCGTGAGCACGACTTCATCGGGATCGAGACGCTGTTCCTGGACCGGATGACCCGGCGGGGCAAAGGGAAGGGGGCTGCAGCCAAGCGGGGGCTCAACCGGGTGCTGCAGCGTGCCGCGCTCGGCAGAGTTGCCAAGTGCATCGAGTACAAAGCCAACCTGGCGGGGGTGCCGTTCGTTGAGGTGCCCGCCGCCTACACCAGTCAGCGTTGCCATCAGTGTGGGCACACGTGCAAAGAAAACCGTGAAAGCCAAGCGGTCTTCCGTTGCCTCGCGTGCGCCTGGACTGGCAATGCTGATACCAACGCTGCGATCAACGTGCGTGAGGAAGCCCTCACACGCTGGGCAGCGCAAACCGAACAACTGGCTGGGACATCCGCGGCGAACGCGGGCGGCGAAGCCGTCAGCCAGGCGGGGAGCAAGATCAAGACCGACCCCCACACGGGTCCGGCCCCTGGGCCGGCGGCATCTGCGATGAACCGCAAACCCCCCACCGCCGCCTAACGGCCGAGGGAATCCACCGCTTTCAAGCGGTGGAGGATGTCAACTGCCCCACCTGTACGTAGGTTCC
The DNA here is from genome assembly GCF_059812225.1 of Mycobacterium sp. NGS66. Taxonomy (NCBI): domain Bacteria; kingdom Bacillati; phylum Actinomycetota; class Actinomycetes; order Mycobacteriales; family Mycobacteriaceae; genus Mycobacterium; species Mycobacterium sp. NGS66. The sequence goes on from NZ_JCALCG010000022.1 coordinate 12,489, forward strand.
GGTCTCGTCGGTGCTGAGCAGATAGCCGCGACCCGGGGGCATCTGGTGGCCCTTCCACTTACCCCGCACATAACCGTCATCGGGATCTGAATCCATCACCAGCAGCGGCACTTTGGCCTGCTGATGCAAGATCCGCAGCACCGGATCGGCCCCCACCCCGGACATGAACGCGCCGAACAGCCGGCTGTAGACGATCCGCAACCCCACGTCCTCGCCACCCTCCACAAACGGCGCGATAGGCGCCAGCGGCGAATCGTAGCCCGCCGGCAACCGCTGGGCATCGTCGATCACCAAGAAAATCTCCGGGCCTTCCCACCGCCGCGCGGCGGCTTCCTCAGCGCCCAACCGGCCCTCGGGCTGGCGGGTGGCCAGCACAGCGGCCAGCTCCTCGAGCATCTGCTTGACCGCTGTGCTGGTGTAGGCGAAACGCGTCACATAGGCGCTGTCCAGCACCTTCAACAGCTGCCGGCGCGGATCGACCAGCCACACCTGCGCGGCCTGACGCGGCGAGCTGTGCGCCGCGCCCGTCGCCTCAGCAGGGGCATACACCCGGGCGATCTCGCTCATCACCGCCGCGCACGCCGTGGTGCGCCCGCACTTCGCATGTCCGGCAATCATCAGGTGCTGGTGGTCGAAATACACCGGATGCTCGGTCTCACTGATCGCCCACACCATCGACGACGCCCGCCCCGATTCGGCGGCCAGCGCCACCAGGTCGCCGACCGGCACCCGCTCGGGCAGCCGGCGCACCGGTCGCGCCGGCGCATACCCCGCAGCGGCCCGGGCCACCGCCGCCACCACACTGCGCGAATCCACCCCGTCGCCGGCGCCGGCCTGCATCGTCGGGCGGGCCATCAGCGTGTGCAGACCCACCGGATCAGCCCCCAGGCGAAGGTAGTTCTGCGCAATCATCCCCCGGCCCGGCCGCCCGGCAGGCACCTGTGCAGCCAACTGTCCCTTGACCAGCTTGGCATCGGTCAACTCCCCCAACCGCAGCTCCACCCGAGAGCCGAACTTGTCGCGCACCATCGGGCGCAACTCCGCCTCCTTGCCCACCGCGACCACCACATGAATGCCGAACGTCGGACCGTCGATGATCAACTGGGCGATCGGATCCAACAACGCCTCGTACTGGCTGGCCAGCCCGGTGTAGTTGTCGATCACCAAAAACACGTCGCCGTACCCGTCCTGGGGGACCGGGCCGGGCTCTGCGCCGAACTTGCGCCGCCGAAACGACTCCATCGACATCACACCGCACTCTTCGAAGCTGCGCCGCCGCGACACCAACAACTCTCTCATCTCGGCCACCGTGCGGCGCACACCGTCACCGTCCAGCGCCTTTGCCACCCCGCCGACATGAGGCAGCCCCGCCACAGAGCCCAGCGCCTCAGCTGAAAACGCCAGGCAGTAAAACTGCACCTGCTCAGGGGTGTGCGTCAGCGCCGCCGCGCAGATCAGGGCCTGCAGCGCGGTGGTCTTGCCCGAACCGGGTTGACCCACAATCAACACGTTGGCCCCCGAGCCCGACACGTTGACCGTCAGCGGATGCTGATCGTGTTTGAACGGGCGATCCACCACCCCGATCGGGAACACCAAATCCGCGCTGCGGGCATAGTCGCCGTCCCAGCGCCGGCCCAAATGCGTGTTCACCAGCCGCTCGATACTCCACGGCTCATCCAGCGGCGGCTGCCACAGCCGGTAGGGCTCAAAGTCGATCTGGCGCAGCTGGTCGATGATGATCCGGCCCACCTTCGGGCGCATCAACGCATCGCCGTTGTCCTCCTCCCCCGCGCCCGCATCCGCCTCGGCCGCCTCCCCCGCCAGCGGCGCCTCGACCTCGCTACCCTCAGACATCGGCACCGGGGTGAACTCGGTGGTAAACAATTGCGGCGCAAAGTAGGTCGGCGCCGCAGAACCGGTCAGCTCGGGGCGCGCGTCATCGAGTTCGTCGATGCCGGGCTTGCGGTACTCCCGCCACAGCCACTCCCCGCGATACCTCGTCAGGTTCGGGTTGGTAGCGGTCGGCGAACCCTGCAGAAAATAGCATTCGCCGGGCCGCTTGAGGTTCAACGCGTTAGACACCCCGATCGTTGAGGCCGCCGAACTCTGGTTCAGCCTCAACGCCATCCGGTACTCCATATTCGCCATCAACCGTTCGGCCTTGCTCGTGATGGTCTGGCTCGCCATCAGCAAATGAACCCAATACGAGCGGCCCTGCCGGCAGATGTCGTCCAACACATTATCGATGTCCTGGCCCGTCATCTTGTACAACTGCTCAAACTCATCGATCACCACCACCAACGCCGGCAGCGGCGCCAGCGCGGGCTGCCCCTTCGCCAGCTGAGCGGCCCGCACCTTGTTGTATTCGGTCACATCATCCACACCGGCTTTGTCGCACACCGACTTTCGCCGCGCGATCTCGCCCTGCAACGCGTCGATAAACCGCCCCATCAAAGCCTGGTCTTCCTCCAAGTCGGTAATGACATGCGCCACATGCGGCACCCCGGTGAACGGTTTAACACCCGAGCCGCCCTTCAAATCGGCCAGCACCAGCTGCACGTCCTGCGGCCGATGCCCCAACACCAGCGACATGATCGTTGTGCGCAACATCTCCGTCTTGCCCGAGCCCGTGGTTCCCACCATCACCCCATGCGGACCCTGCCCGCCCTGAGAGGCCTCCTTCATATCCAACAAGAACAGCTCTTTGTTATCCGCACGGTTTCCCAGCGGAACCTTCAGCCGCTGAGCGGAATTGATGTCCCCGCGCGCAGCCCACACCGCCTCGAAGTCGATACGCGCCGCGTCATCAATGCCGTAGAACCCCAACACATCTCGCGGCGCCAGCCGCGCCGCGGCGCCGACTTCCACCGTCTCATACGCCTCGGCCAGCCGCCAGCGCGCCATCCGCTCGCTAAACGTTTCGGCCTCCTCAAGGCCCAACTGGTCGGCCACCGCGAAAAACCGTGGCAGCTCAGCGTGTTTTGGATCCCACGACACCGGGTCACGCGGCACCGCGGTCATCACCCCATCAGCGCTGACATGCAAGACCCGCTTAGGGTCCGCACACGCCGGCACCGAAGCGCCGCACACATCGAAAAACGTAAACCCGTTGACCCCGCCACGATCGCCCAGCAGCTCCCACGGCCCCTCGGTGTCGCAGACCACCACCGTGTGCGGCAGCGGCGTAATCGGGCCCTTGCCGCCCGCCCTGGTGCGCGGTTCAAACGCCCCGATACTGCTCAGCGACCACGCCTCCTGCTGAGCGGCCAGCAGATCCTGCACCGACTGATACACCATCCGCACCGGGCCCGCCGCGTCAACCACCGCAGGATCACCCGCATGCGGCAACCACTTCACCCAATCCCACTGCGCCACATCACACGTCACCACCACCAGCCGCAGACGATCAGGACCATGCGAAAACACCAACTGGCACAACAGCGCCCGCATCACCCCCAGCACCCGCTCACGCGGACCACGCAACGCATAACCCGGCTCCACCAGCAGCGACACCAACGCCGGTGTCCCGTAAGCCGCCGTCTGATAACGCACGAACTGCTGCAACACCGTGCCCGTGACCGGCTCCAACTCGATATCGGTCGGCATGTCCGCGGGCTCACCAACCACCAACGCGCCCGCCTCCCGCAGGTCGGTCATCCCCACACCCACCCGACCCACCCCGAACCACGTGTCGCTGCCGTCAGCTGTGCGCTCCCACATCCGCACCCCGCCCACCGCAGCCTCCAACGTCGCCGGCGGCGGGTGAAACCAGCGGTAACTACCATCCAGACGATCCGCACACTTGGCAGTACTCGCGCGCAACTCGTCAAAAACCAGCAAAAACCGGGCCCGCAGCGCATCCAGCTTGGTGCGCGCCGGCTCCTGCGAGCCGCCACGCCCCCCGAACAGCATCATCCCCAACCCGCCCACCATCATCAGCGGAAACAACGACCCCACCCCAGTGAACGAACGCGCCCCGCTGGCGAAACTCACCCCCACCATCGCGCCGACCAGACCGATCAAACCGACCACCAACACCACCGTCCACCACGGCTTGCCTTCCGGCGGCGGCATTTTCAACGGTGTCGGCAACTCAAGTGTCTCCGGCACCGGGCGCGGTCCTGCAACCGGCTTCGGTCGGGCAAACGCACGCTTCACTTCGGCACCTCCAATTCCCCCGGATTGGCGTCGACCGGTAACGTGTTGTGCCGCACCAGCGCATCCGCGCGAGACAACAGCGGGCCCGGCGCCAACAGCCGCAACACCGCCCACGGCGCTGGGCTCGGCGCGCTGGACAACCCCAACGCCCGCAGTGTCTCCTGCTCACGCGCCACCCCGAACCGCACCCCCGACTCCGAAACCCACCACAACGCATCCAACGTCGCCGACAAAGATGAATTACCGGTCGACACAACATAATTAGCGAAATCCGGGCCAAAATACACCCGGTCGGCCTGCACCCCGGTACGTCCCGGTGCCACCAGCTCCACCACCTTGCTCACCTGCGAATCCGCCACCGGAATCGTCGGACCCACCACCACCGACGTCGACGCCGCCGACTCACCGGCCACCTTCTGCCAACCCCAGCACACCACCGAATTCACCTGGCTATCCACCAAGCGCGCCGGGACCGCCGGAAACGCCGACAAATCCAGATCATTGACCACCGGCAACTTGGCCAGCACCGCACCCGCCACCACCACCGGCGCCGGCGCCGCCGGCCCCACGTTAGCCAACACCTGCGCCACCACCACCGACACCGGCTGCATCCCATCGGCCAGCACCACCGAATACGCCGTCTGACCCCCCATCTGCGGGGTGGACACCACCGTGCCGACCGGCCCAGGCGCCCCGCTAAACCGGGCCGACGAACCCGCACCGGTGATCACCGGCACCGACAACGCCGGCCCCACCGGAATCGCATCCAACAACGCCCGACTCATCGGCCGCGCCGCCTCCACCGCATCAGGAGCCACCCCCAACGCCAACAACACCGGGCGCGCGTCACGGTCCACCAGCGAACGACGCCCCGCCCGGATCAGCCACACCTGCTCACCGAAGCGGCGCACCAGCGCCTCATCAGCACCCAACACATGCCGGCGCGTCCCCAAATCCGGCTGCCCATCGATCACCGTCACCGTCACCGGCTCCGGCGCACCCGCCACCCCCAACGACCTGGTGATCTCATCACACACCAGCCACGACGAGCGCCGCGGCGACGTCGCCGACATATCCTGCGGCGCCCCCGCAATACCCACCAACGCACCCCGCGGGCGCGACTCAATCTCGCTGCGCCGCACCCGATCCGGACTAAGCGGCTCCCCCACAATCAGCCGCGCCGACGACAAATTCAACGCCGGATACAGCGTCTCCCCCACCCGCACATACAGCGCCCCCGAACGCTGATCAGCCACAATCCGCGACGACCCCACCGACCCCGCCGGCCGCACAAACGACCAAAACAACGCCCCCACACACAACACCACCGTGGCCGTCACACCCGCCAACAACGCCATCGACTGACGCCGCCCGGGCTCGGCCTCCATCCGAACCCGCCGCCGCGTCATCGCCAACACCGCGCGGCGAGCGAAAAACATGTGCCCCGAAACCTGCACCCGCGTGGAAAGCACCAAACCCCGGCCCCGCTCGGCCGGGGCCACATCCTCCCCGGTCTGGGTCTCGATATCCGTCAAAGCCGATACACCTCTCCGCCGCGCGGATAACCCCCACCATTGGTCGCGATATGCACATGATCCATATGGTTCTGCGTCGGCGACCCACGATTCTCCATCACCGACGACGAACCATCAGGGTTATACAACGTCTGCCGCCAAATCACATGATTCAAATTGAACTCGCGGGAATGCTGCAACGCGAACCGTAAAACCGCGTCCCCCAACGCCTTACCATGCGGCGAACTCGGATCAGGAATCATCACATCAATCGCCTGACCATTCGGATGCCACTTCAACGAATCCGGCCGCCACCCCCCAATATCGCGGATCTCCGGAAACGCCGCCGACACCGCCCGCTTCGCCAAAATCGTGTCCCGCTGCAAACCCCTCTCCGAGCCCACACCCGGCGCCAACTCACCCCCCACAGACCGGCCCACCAAACCCGTCACCGCCCCGCCGATACCGCCGCGCCCGCCGATACCGCCCGGCCGCAACCCGCCCATCAACGAAGTCGGCACGCTGCTCAACCCGCCCAGCCCACCCAGCCCGCCGCCGCGGCCGCCGAGCATCGACAAGCCACTCAAACCGCCCAGCGGCAAACCCGAGCCCATCCCCCGATAGCCCGCAGCCAGCTGCCGCAACCGCGCCGCCAACAACCGATTCTCCGCACCAGTCACCGCCACCTGCCGGCGCATCGCCGCCAACCGCTCATCCATCGTCGACACCAACAACCGCAACCCCGCCGGCGAATCCGACAACGACCCCAACGCCGCCGCCTGCGCACGAGCCTGATCCCGCACCACACCCGAAGCCACCCGACCCCGCGCACCGGCCTCACCACCAGCACCCACATCCGCACCCGCGTGGTCATCCAACGCCGTCACCGACGCCCGCACACGCCCATACACCCCGCCCGCACCCCGCGCACCCCCACCCAAACCACCACCACCAGCCGGGGCCACCGGCACCGGCCCACCCCCACCCCCACCGGCAGCAAACACCGAACCACCACCACCACCCGCCGGAAACAACTCATGCCCACGCGTCAACACCCGATCCACCGCCGCCACAAACGCCGACACATCAGCACCCACCCACCAAACCTAACCCGGCCAAAACCCCCAAACCACAACCGAGCAAAGAAAACACAGCCACCCCGCGGCGCCGCAGCGCCCCCTTAAACAGACCGCTGAACGTAACCGGCCGCAAGCAGCGAACGGCAAGGAACCGCTGCTGCTATTGCTCGTCGAGGACGTGCTCGACGTCGTCTTCACCGACGTCGTCGATATCGAGGTGGTCGAGAATTTTTCCGAGGCGAACCTCAGACTTGATGCTGGCCCGTCGCAGGTAATACAGGGTGTCACCATAACCGCCCTCGATGTCGGCCAGCCGTGCCTCCAAGGCCGCGATGCGGCGTTCCAGCATCGATGCCACTCGGTTTAGTTCCCCAATTCTGCCCGCACACCGGCCACAAACGCCGCATACGCCACGTCCGCGGCCATCACCGCCGGCTCAGATCGCTTCCAACACAACAACGTTTCCAGCCGCCGGCAATTGATAAACACTTTGCGGTAGCTGGCCACCTGGTCCGCATCCTCAACACCGTCAAGGCCCGGTCGTTGCGCGGCCATCATCAGCCGCTCCGACTCATACTCCGCCTCAACCGCCATCCACTGCTGTGCGCTCGGCCACTCACCGGCCACCAGTGCCCGCGCCACATCCTGCGCAACCGCCGACAACTCCCACCCGCAGCCACCACCACCGAACGCCACCCGCTGGGTAATCTCCCGGCAAAACGCCTCTACCGCCGATTTATCAGCTGCCTTCAAATCCGCATACAGACGCGAATGAACCGTCTCCAAACGGTGCAGCCGCGCCGCCGTCAACTCCGCAGCCGCGCTATCAAGCGCATGCGCCACACCGATCGCGGTTTCGCGCACCCCGTCGTCCGGATCGCTCAAAAACTCCGACGGATAAGCCCACGTCGTGGCCACCGCACCCACCGTATCCCCGAAAGCGCGGGCCGCCCGAACCGCCTTCTCCGCAGGATTCACCCAACCCAACCACCGCGCATCAAAATCCTCATCGAAACCCGCCGCCACACACATCCGGACACGCAAAAACACACCCGGCGGGACATAAGCAGCGCCATCGTTGCTGGCCACCCATAACGTGGTCGCCCCAGACACGTTGTGCCCCACCGCAACAGCCCAATCCAAGCCAGGATCGACCACACACGACGCCCCCGCCAACTCCGCCACAGCCAGGCGCGCCACCATCAAATCCGCCGCCGTCTCATCCCGGCGCAACGCCACACCCTCCCGACGCGTCGCCACCGCCGGCACAATCCCCGCCGCACCCGGCGACGAACCCCCAGCCACGCTCTCACCAAGCCCCGCCGCCGACGGCGCAACCGCCGCAGCTGACGACGCCGCCGCCCCCGCCGGAGGCAACACCGACCCATACGGCGCCAACCCACCCCCAGCCAAGCCGCCCCCGGCCGCGCCCGCGCCGCCCGAACCGGCCGCCACCACCGGGGAAGCCGCATGCGTGGCCGCCGACACCGGCCCCGCCGCCGCCGCAGGAGCGGCCGACACCGGCGCACTCACCTCCGGCGCAACCAACGGAGCCACCGGGGCAGCAGGCGGCGCCGCCGCCGCACCGGGCACCGCGCCCGCCGCGCTCACACCAGCCGCCAAACCACGGCCAAAATCCAACCCCCCACCCGAAACCGGCGGCGCCGAAACCGGCGACGAACCCAAACCCGCCGCAGACAACCCGCCCCCACCCGGCGGAAACCCAAACCCGCCCAACAAACCATGCAAACCCGACAACGGCGAACCCGACCCACCACCCGACATACCCGGCAACCCCGACATCGGCACGCCACCACCCGAACCCAACAGCCCGCCCCCACGAGAAAGCGGGCCGAACAGGCCGGGGGCATCCGTCGCAACGCCCGTTCCTGGATGCCCGGCTACCGGGTCAGGAACACCTGAAGGCATGCCTTTACCCGGACGCCCTGACACAGGCTCTGGCACCCCTGATGGATCACCCCAGCCTGGAGCTCCGCCTTTCGGAGTCCCCGATGTCGGGTCAGTTGGTTGATCGGTTCCTGCTCCTGCCGCGTGGACGTGGTTGTTGTTTCCTGGGTGAAAGGGGAAATCGCCCAGAAGTCTGGTGGTGTACTGGCCTGCGAAAGTGTGCAGCTCCGCGTCGAGTGCGTGAACCATCGGGCGGTACTTGCTCATGATGACCGCGACCTGGGCGATCGACTGTCCGCTGCCGCTGCGCAAAAATGCCTCAATCTCGGCCTTCATCTCCTGATACTGCGCAGTCATCAGCCGCTTTGTACGCTCCACATCTGACGACATCTGTCCGAGAAGATTTGCCGACAGCCGGCCTGCGGCAAGCAACTCCAGTAACAGTCCCTCGTTTTCCACGTGCGCCGCCCGGGCAGCATCCGCGCTTTCACCCACCCATACGGCATCAGCGCCGTCGAACACACGCCTTCTATACATGACAGCGTCCTCAGACAATTGCTCGCCCGCCTTTACACGCTGATGCAATTCCGCGGACTGCTCGGCTAAAGAAGTCTCCGAATCCTCCGGCCACACACCGGGCGGCAATAGCGCATCGGCGAACAGACCCCGCGGTTTCGGATGATCACCACCCACCCGCGGCACGCCCACCCCCGGTGAGCCGGCCCGCGGTGTCGTCCTCAAAAACGTCTGCAGCAGCCGCTGGGCCTGCTCGTTATTCCGCGCCTCCCACGCCTCACCGCCGGCCCCAGCCGCCACCGCCATCGCAGCTGTTACCTCGGCAGACCACACACGTCGAGGAACGCATACACCGCCTCGTTAGAGATGTTGGTCAGTCGGGCGATCTCGCTGGTCGGCAGACCGCCCATTGTTGCGGTCACAGCATCCAGCGTTGTGTTGATATAGCGGTGCGCCGCCGCGGCCACGTCCGGCGGAGTTGCCGGGACAAGCGCATTCTCAACCGCTAGCGCGCTGGTCGTCGCTTGGAGCGCCACCGGCACATTCAGCTTGCCGTCAACCCGAAACCCGCCCTCGCCTTCGTGGCCCACGGAAACAGAGAACACGTGGCAGACATTCTGTTTGGCCGCGTCGACCTGCGCGGGACTGAACTGCGGGGCCGAGGGTGCGGCCGACACAGGTGCCGACGACGCAGCAGGAGGCCGCACCGAGCCATCAGAGCGCACTGCCACGAACGTCACCACCGACCCAACGGCGGCAGCCACACCCGCAGCTAGCACCACCACCCCCGCAAACATCCACCGCCGCCGGCCTGCGTGCCGCGGCGCGCGCCGCAGGGGTGCAGCTTGTACTGGGGGGGCAGGCGCCTGCGAAACCGGCGGAGAAACGGTCACCGAGGACGGTTCAGCTTCCCTGGACCACGGCGACTTCGTCGTACTCAAATGCTCCGCCTCCTGCTCTTATGTGCTCAGCGTCCCAGAATTCTCTGCCTCAGCTGCCTCGACCGCAGCGACGCTGGTCGACAGCTGCACACCCTGAACCGCAACCCGCCCCGACAAGTGCGCCTGGCGCATCCCAAGGACCCCACCAATCGCGCTCACCAACGGCAACGCATGGCCGACCCTCACGCCTCCCACCGCTGAACCCGGCTGTGCCGCACCAGCCGCCGTTGCTGCCTCTGCCCCCGACAATTCGCCGTGCGTCGCCGCCGGATCCATCGCAAACCGGGAATTCATGCCTGTGATCCTACTGCCGGACTCCGACGCTATACACGGTTCGATGCGCGCGCATGGACAATGCGGCCCTTGAACGCCCGGGCCACGCGGGACCAACACGGGAGTACGGCTATCGAGCGTCGAGCTGACCGGTTGGCGTAGCGCGCAAGCCCGGCCGTTCAGGGCCCTCCGCTAACTACGCCCAAGACATACGAGCGTAACGCGCGTATGTTGGTGGTGTGGAGCTCTGGACGGTCGATCAGGCGGCCCGCCATTGGGACGTGACCCCGTCGCGGGCGCGCGGGATCTTGTCGAACCGCGGCATTCGCCGGATCTCGGGGTATCCGGCCCCCGAGGTCTGGGCGGTCCGCCGCCACCAGGGCGCCCGAACCGACTTGGCCGGCGCTGCGCACGCGCTGAGCCTGACCGAAACCGCGCAATCCATCGCCCGCGCCGACGGCGACCGTACCCGGCTGCGGATCTTCTTCGAATTCATCCGCGGTGCCGACGAATCCGGACCGGCAGCACTGACCCTGATCACCAGCGAGCCGCCGAGCACCGGTGATCGCCGCTATGACGCACTGCTGGGCGCGATGGCCGAACACCTTTGCGCCCGCTATGGACTGCCCGGCCCGCTGTGGAGCATCACCACCGACCGATTCCTCGATACCCCGTGGTGGATCTCAAGCCTGCCGTCGGCTCGAACGCACGCCATGTTGTGGACTCCAGCGTCGTTTCGCCGGCGCGCAATCTACCTCGACCGCCACGACCTCACCCACGACGGAGTCACCCCCATGCCCGAGCCCCTATTCGACCGCGCCGAGCTCTACCGCGCCTTTGATGCTCTGGCTACAAATCTGCAACGCCGCCGCGTCATCGGCCATGTGCACGTCCTCGGCGGCGCCGCGATGATACTGGCCTACGACGAAACCCGCACCGCCACACGGGATATTGATGCTTTGTTCTCTCCCGACGAGCCAATGATCGCTGCCATCCGCGAAGTCGCCGCACAACACGGATGGCCCTCCACCTGGCTCAATAACCAAGCCGCCAGCTACGTCGCCCGAACCCCCGGAGACGGCTGCATCGTGTTCGATCACTCCTACTTGCAAGTCGCAGCAACACCGGCGCAGCACCTGCTCGCGATGAAAGTCCTCGCCGCCCGCGCCGTCCGCGACGGCGAAGACCTGCAGACCCTGCTCACCCACCTCAACATCACCTCGCCAGCCGAGGTATGGGCAATCATTCACCGCTACTTCCCGAACACCGAAATACCGCAACGCTCAAAGCAACTCACCACCGACCTGCTATCACCCTGACGACCGCCATTAGAGATGCTGGTCACTTCGATTGGTCAGCTTGGTCGTCGAGTGATGTTGTCAATCTGGGCGCGAACGGTACTGGTTGCCGCGATGTAGTCCCGCAGGTTCGGTGAGATGAGGTCGGCAACGGTGAGCAGGTCGCCATGACGGTCGACCACGTGCTGGGTGCTCACGCTGAGCACGCCGGTGGCGCGATTGCGACGCAGCGGGGGTAAGCCCGAACCGGTCGAATGAATTTGTTTGGGGTTGTGGCAGGGGGTTTGCGGCGTGTGATCGTTGGTGGGTGACCGCGCGGCATATCTACGTTGATGAAACCAAGCAGCGCGGCTACGTACTGGTTGCTAGCGTCCACATCGCCGCCGAACTTGGGGACCTGCGGAAAACCATGCGGGGCTTGATCTTGCGTGGACAGACCCGCATCCACATGGCCAAGGAAAGCGATCCGCGCCGACGCGCGATATGCGACGCCATTTGTGCGGCGGCCGTAAATGCCACCATCTATGACGCCGGCCGCTATAAGGACCCCCTTGACGCGCGAGATGCCTGTCTCCAAGCCCTCATTAGGGACATCACGGTTGGCGCGCAAACGCGACTGGTGCTTGAGCAAGACGATTCGATCATCCATTGGGACCGGCAGCGACTCGTCGAGTTGACGCGTGCCGAAGGCCGCCGCGACACATTGCGCTATGAGCATCATCGGGCCAGGTCCGAGCTGCTGCTGGCGGTGCCGGATGCGATCGCGTGGTGTTGGGCGCGCGGCGGCCACTGGAGGCGGCGAATCGAGCCTGTGATCGCCGCCGTTAAACAGGTGTGAGCGTCGCCCGAATGCGCGAAACCCGGCCCGCCCACCGTCCGGAAGGCTGCCGGGTTCACTTCCTGAAGCTCAGCGCAACAGGCACCTTGATAATACCGCCGATTCGGGCGAATCGTTCCGCGATGTGGAGACCTGACGGCGTGGCGGCTTTTCGTCACTGATGGCCGGCCAGGCCCGAAATGACCGCCACGGGGCCGTCCCCCGCAAGCTCGCTCTCGACGAGAAACGCGAGCATCGGCTTATTAAGAGCTGCTTCGAGTAACTTCAGCGAGCACACCTTAGTCACGGTGGATGCCCCGGACGACCCCTGGCTGTGATGGCCATGTCGCCGGGGTTTTGTCACGCTCGGCAGCTCAGCATGTGTATTCGCGGGCGCGCTCACGCCTGATCGCTGCGCACGCTGGACGGCCCGGTAGATGGTGGAGCGGGCCACTCCGAACAGTTCGGCGAGTTCGGCAGTGGTGTGCTGGCCGGCGGCGTGCAGCTCGAGGAGGTGTACGTAACGGGACCAACACGGGAGTACGGCTATCGAGCGTCGAGCTGACGTAGAACCTCGGCGCGGCGACCGCATCTCAGGCTCGGACACTCCGAAATCATAGCGGCCCCAACCCGCCGAACCGCGATTGTCGGCCAGGACAGGTAGCGTCCTCCGCATGAACCCTATGGACGATCCAGACCAGATGATGGTGCTGATCGTTGCCCTTACTGTCCTGGCGGGGACGCTCTACCTAATTGGCTACATCATCTACCGGGAAATCGATTTCGGGCTGGCAGAATCCCGGGCACGCAAGGCTCGACAAGAAGAGAAGCAGGCAGAAAAAATCCGTTCAGCCCAGCAGCGCGGAGAATTCCTCGCAGACCTCCGCGAGTGCGGCCTTACCGAGGGTGACCTCGATCGCCCCCGCCAAGATATCGTCACCAGGATAAAGGACGCGATCGAGCTGCACCGCCAAGCCAGTGAAGGACTGGCTCGCCGGGCGCAGCACCGCAAATTGTCCGGCGATCCGGTGGATCCGCGGTGTTAACAGAACGGGCAGAACCCAAGCATCACGTGAGCGCGGCCAGGCGCGGGTCATCGACCCAGGCATCGCCAAGCACCCCATAGCCGCTCCATAAGCACAGCGCAGGGGCCGCAGGTCCACTCAACCGCAGCGGGTAGGTCGACTCGAACCCCAACGTCAACGTCCACTGATCAAGGTCTGGGTAAAACTCGGTGCAGTCCCCGAACCAGAAACTGAGCATCCCGTGCTGCACCGTGCCGCACAGCAGCCGCTCGGTAGTCACGATCACCGCCGAGGTCTGATGCCACCGCCACTGCGCCGCCCCCTGCCGCGCCGCAGCCGTTTTACGCCGATGGTTGACCACACCCTGCAGCGCCAACGCCCCGAACATCACCGCCGGGCGGCCCGCCACCATCAGCGGCAACTCCGAATACCGGGCGCTGGTCTGGCAATAACGGCTATAGCCGATCTCGGCGCTCAGCAGCGCCTGCTCCCCCGGCTGCAACACCGGCCCATGCACACTGACCGGCGGCGGCATCCGGCCGGACCGCAGACCCGCCGCGCAGCTGCAGCTGTACTCCCACCACTGCTCAGCCGGTGTCCGCGGCCAGCGGCCCATCCCCCCGCCCTGCCGCCCGCCGCCCGCGCGGCCGCGCGGCACACTGGTACGCGCCGGAACACACTGCGGAAGCAGCGCCGGCAGGCGTCTGGGACCCGGCGGGGTAAAACCTGGGATATCCATAGCCGCGACCTTATTCTCGTGGACCGACATCGGTGAGCTGCGCCAAGATCCGGATCGCCACCGCCCGCTCCTCATCAGCCAACCACGGCAGCATCCAGACCAGCGCCTCCTCGATCTCGCGCACCGCCGCGGCCAGTTCCTTCTGCATCGCCGCGCGGGCAGACTCAGACATCTCCTCGCGGTGCTCGGCGAAAGTCTGCTGCATCCGCAGCAGCCGCTCGGCCATCGCCAAACGCTGCGCCGCCGACTCCTCACTCACCGGCCTAACCGCACCACCCGCCCGGCCCTCAACGGCGATCACCTGCGCATCGCCGCCCTCCAACACCGCATCGATGCTGCCCGGCGCCCAGTGCAGCGCCTGCTCGAGCGCCCTACGCAACCGCACGCTCATCCGGCCCGCACGATTGGTCTCGATCGCGCTAATAGTCGGCAGCGACATGCCGCCGCGGGCGGCCAGCTGCTCCTGAGTCAGCTGCAGCTGTTTGCGGCGAAGCCGCACCTGATCGCCGAGCCGCTGCCACGACATGTCCGGTATCTTGCCCGACCTCGTATTAAATTTGGTCACCCTCGCCGCTAAAACACCACCCCGCGGGCCGTCCGTGCCACCTATCGCGTGGCACAACAGCCCATGTCGCGCGGCACCGAACCGCAACGCCACAGGCTTCTCTCCGACCCAAACTTTCCCCATGACCTAAAATTTTAGGTGTTTAAAGCATAAAAAACGTCAATCTCTGATAGATTACCGATCATTCACGTGTGTGGATCACCGATGAGGAACCAGGCCGACTTTCGAGAGGACCCCACCATGACGACAACCGCACCCTTGCCGCCTGACACACCGGCCACTGGCCGCCTACTCATCGGCATTCACCTTCCGGCCCGGGTGCGGCTCTTCCAGACCAGCCGCACCGTGCCCTGCCGCACCAACCCGGAGATGTTCTTCGACCCGCGTTCGATGCAGCGCGCCACCCGCCTGTGCGCGAGCTGTCCATTTTTGGGCCGCTGCGGCTACAACGCGATCGCCGTCAGCGCCACCCACGGAGTGTGGGGCGGAATGGTCCTGCCCGGACGCTACCCTGCCAAGCTAGCCCCGATCTATCAGCGCCTCGCCGAACAGTTCCAAGCGCGCCGACCCATCGAAGTCGGCGCCGACATACCCGTGGCCGCCCTGCCTAATCCCACGCAGTACGTCGACGGCGACGACGCCCTCCTTCCCGGTGCCGCCGCCGCATAATCACGCGCGTTTTCCCGCTGATTCCCGCCGAGTGAGTACACACCGATCACGCAGGTCACCGCGCAACCCGCACGGTCACGAAAACATCACACAGGGTGGCTGTCGCGTCGGCTTTTATCAGATAGATGCGCAATGGTGGGCGCATGGCTCAACCGCACAAGGGTGACCGGGCGCAGATCATGTGTCGGCCGGTCCTGCCCGTCTATGAGGAGATTCGTGCACGCGCGGCTGCGCGAGGCATGTCGATGTCGCAATACACAGCGGATGTCCTCGCCCAGCATGTGGGCCGGACAGACCTGGTACGCGAGCTGGACGACAGGGAGGTGTTGCCGCTGGCGATGTAACACGAGCGCCCGGCGTCAAAGAGCTGCTGTGTCTTATTGGTCGTGACGCACGGGCAGATGTGACAGCGCAATAAACGGCGAAACCCCCGGCTGCAACCGAGGGTTTCCGCTTCCCCGAAGGGACGTGTCGTGCCTGACTCGTCTCACGGTAGCGCATACCCGTCTGCAGTTCTAGACGGCGCGCCCCGTGAAGTTTCAGAAACTAGCCGCCCGTACCGCGGGTGCACTACCAGCCGGCCGCGCCGAGGTGTGGCGCGCACCGGCCCTCGCGCTCAGGTCCTGCTGGCCGCCGAGTGCCGACGCGTCGCCGCAGCAATCACCCTCGAGCTCGGCGAGGCCCCCTATGCCGGCGTGCCGTGCTGGACCGGGCGACTCGAACGGTGGGCCACCTGGACGGTTCCAGTGGCCTACGACTGCCGCTACAACACCATCGTGCGCCCGGTCATGGGCGCCAACCAGATCAGTCGCCAAGCCCTTGTGGCCATCGCGGCCGCCCGCGCCCGCTACGCCGATCACGCCACCGGCCGCAACTGCCGGCCCACCAACGAGCGCCTGGCCGCCGACACCGGCTACTCGGTGCGAACCGTGCAGCGCGCCGATACCGTGCTGCGGTTATTGGGGGTGGCTACCGAGGTGCTGCGCGGCCGCCAACGCACCCGCGCCGAACGGTTGGCTTCCTGGCGAGTCGGCGACCGGCACCGCGGCTGGGCCTCCGTCTGGGCGCTGCACGACAACCCCCTGCTGACCCGACTTATGCACAACCTGTCACCCCACCCGCGTAGCGGTCCCGTTAGGAATAAAACCTCCGTTAAGGACTCAGTTACTACCCGCACCGGCAGCCCACCGGGCCGCCGGCAACGCGGCGCTACGCGCCGCCAAGCACCAGACGAGGGGGGATCGGCACTCGCACGGGCCTGGCGCGCCGATAGCCACGCCCCGCCTTGGGCACACCGGCACAGTGCCGCCGCGTGGGCGACGATCCTGGCCGGCCCGGCCGCGTACGGCTGGACTGCGCGCGACCTCAACCAGCTCATCACCGACTGGATCGGTGTCGGGCACTGGCTACCCGACACCCCCCACAAGCCGATTGGGCTGCTCGGCGCGATCCTGTCCTGGCACGGCCACGACAACCTCAACCAGCGCCCGGCCGCCCTCGACGACGCCCGCGAAGCCGCCGAACTGGCCGCTGAACTGGCCGCCGCCCAAGCCCGGATCGCCGCCCAACTCGATGACCGCGCCGCGGCCGCCCGCGCCCGCGACATCGGCCACGCCGCACTCACAGGTCCTGGGCATGCTGCCGCCCGCGCCGAAGCCGCCCGCCTAGCCCGCCGCGCCGCAGCACGGCGCACCCACGCCGCGGCCACCGAAGCCGCCCACCTTGACGCCACCCTCAGCCGCGCCCGCCGATCCCGAGATATCCGGCAAAATAATCGGCGCGATACACCGTGAGATATTTCGTGGACTCGACTACGCCCGAGGTGCCGATTCCCGACGCGTCAGCACCGTTTTACGAAGCAAAAAAGCTATGGAAAACCTCGTCCACCGCCGCACGCATACGCCCAAACTGATCACGCAGGACTTCGGTGACCAACTCCTCAAGCTCAGTATTGGTGTAACGCGTCGCCGCAACGGCGTCGATGAACAGATCCACCAGATACCCATCGCCGTCAAACGTCGCGCTCACCACGTCACTAATCGGGTCGAACATCATCGCCTGCTGCGTCGTCGCCCAGAACTCGGCCATCCGCGCATGCAGCGCGGCCGCGGCGCGCTCGAGCGCCTCCACCGCCTCACTCACCGCGCACCTTAGTAGTCTCACTTGCCGCTGCCGCACGACGCGGCTCCCTGCGGCCCTTGACCGGCTCGCTGTTGGGCGGGGCCACCACTTCGAGCTGGCGCTCCTTATACAGCTGCTTATTGTCCGGCCCGGACCGGCCGCCATGCGGGCCCATCATCGGCGGCACCATCGCGCCCATCGCCGGCGCCGGACCCGGCGACGGCGCCTCCGAGGCCACGGCCACCGGGGCCGCCGCAGGAGCCGCGGCAGCTGGAGCCGACGCCATCGGCGTAGGCGCACTCAGCGGCCCGTCCTGCCCCGCCGGCTCCATTGCGCCCGGCTCCCCGCCCACATCCGGCTTCACGTCACCGCCACCACCACCGGGATCTGCCGGGGCCGCCGGTTCTGCGCCACCGTTGTCAGGCTGGCTCCCGCCCCCAGGGTGCGGCCCGCCCAGACCACTGATCATCGGCGCACTCGCCGCACTCGCCACAGCAGGTACCCCCTGCAACATCCGCTCCCCCGTTCCGAGCAGCCCTCCCAGCGCACCACCCAAGCCGCCCGTGACCCCGCCCACGATCACCGGAACCACCTGGGCCAGCCCCCCGGCGCCAACCGGCGGCGGATCTACTGCCTCGACAGGCAATGCCACACCGGCCATCCCGGTGCCGGCATCACCACCGGCCCCCGGTCCCGCATCCGCCGGCGGCCCCGGCGCAGCCGATCGACCCGCAGGGCTGAGCTCACGGTCAATCGACGAATCCCCGCCCGCGTGCTGGGCCAGCGCGGGCCCCGGCCCCGCCGGTGGGGCCGGCGGCGGCTCTGGCGGCCGTACCGTCGAGGGGGCCGAAACAAACGTGTAACTGCCAAAGCCTTTGGCCGAGTCCTGATACAGCTTGCTCAACGCCACCTGCGCGCGAACCACCGCCGCCCGCAGCTTGCCCCCACTGCGGGCATTGGCCGCAACGGCTGCACGCAACTCCCGCTCACCGTCACTGACCGCCTGAAACGTCGGAATCTCAGCCGCAGCCACCCGGAAATCCCGCACATGGCCCGCGGCCGCATCCGCCAGCCCCCGAACGTAATCCGCATGGCCCACATACCAGTTCTGCAGCCCGAGCAGCCGCACCCGCGCCGCCTGCGCACTCTCACCAGCCCAGCCGCTGTCGGTGGCGCGCACCGCCGCGCCCAGCTGCTCGGCGGCCCCCTGCAGCCGCACCGCTTCGGCTCGCAAGCTCGCTTCGGCCGCCTCCCAGGCCCCCGGCCCAGGCCCAAACCGGCCCTCGTCGATCAGGCGGGCGATCTCACGCGGTGACTGGGGCACCACCCCCGCCCCTGACACCGGCCCCACCGGCGGCCCACCAGGCAGCGAAGCCCCACGGGCCACCGGCGCCGCCACCGGCCCAGCCGAAGCCACGCCCCCATGCCTACCGCCCAGCGACGCGGCCGAGGCCGCCTCCTGATCGTCGTAGGCCGCCGCACCTGCATCCAACAACACCCCGAACTCACCGGCCATCCCGTTAGCGATCTGCGTATAGTCGCGCGCCAACGCCACCAAGGTGATGAACCGATCACTAACGCCCACCGACACACAATCAGGGGCACACGGGCGGACTTGGGCGCTGCCCGGCACCGCGGCCTGCCCCGCGGCGTCGGCCCGCCACCCCGCCGCCCTCAGCGCCGCCGGATCAGCCCGAACCGACTCGGCCACGCCGCTAGGTGCTCAGCGTTCGCTGGTTGTGCTCTTCGGCCGAGGAGTACGCGTCCAAAGACGAGCGGATGTGGGCGGCCACATCCTCGCAATACGACCCCAGCGCATGACCGGCAGCCGCGCGCGCCCGCAGCACTTCCTGCAACGCCGCACCCACCGTGTCGGCCCCCAACTCACCGAACATCGTCCGGGCCCGCTCGAGGGTCTCCGCGTCGACCGCAAGCTCCTCGCGCACCCGCGGACCTTCAGCGTCCCACCAGCGTGCGTGCTCGTGCCACTCGTCGAAGTCCACCGTCACGTCATCGGCCACCGACGCACCTCCCAACGCTCCAAAACTGCTGTTTTAGCCTAACAACGCCACTAGGGGTTATGCGCGGGTCGCAAACGAACAATTCGGCGCACTAAAAGTCGATCGTGGCGCGGTACTCTTCGACGTCGGCGTGGGAGGGAAAACCGCGAGTAGTCGGTACCTCGGCGGCGAACTTCTCCATCGTGGCAACTCGGCGGTCGGCGCGCACCCGCATCAACGCCAAACGATGCAGGCGCACGATGCGATCCGCCAACACCTCCATGGGCAAACACCTCAGCGCCTCAGGCTCAATCACCACCCGCGGCGCCTCGGAGAACCTATCCACCTCAACCATCACAGCGCCGTCCGCCGACCACTCCGCGACAGGGGACTCAACCACGGTCGGGTCCACCTCGTCGTCGTTATCGGCCACCACCGCGGCTCCCTCGCTCAACATCTGCAGCACTTACACCCCGGACAGCTTCGGCCCCGCCGGCGCCTGGACCGCGCTGGTCCCGCTCTGCGGCGCCGGATCCAGCCAGCCCAGGAAGTCCCCGGACGGCAACACCCGCAGCGGCTGCAGCTGCCCATCAAGCCAAATCTTGCCATTGCCCATATACATCACCGGATCGCGGCTCTTAAACTGGGCCACCGCGCCCGGCGGCAGATGGGCCGGGTCAGCCGGAGTGGTCACCGGTGTGCCCGGCGGAGGTAACTCCACATAGGGTTTCCAGGCGTCGGTGACACTGCCCCCGGCCAGCACCGCACGTATCGCCGCCGCATGTGGGCCGCTCGTCGCCGTGACCGGGGTGCCATCAGGCATCTGCACCACCAGGGCCGCATCCCCGCCCGGGCCGCTCGCCGGTGCAGCCGCCACCGGCGTCACCCCCGGCGCACCCGCCGCCGCCGCGGGACTCGTCTCGGCCTTCTCCTTACGGTCCTTGGCCTCCTTAGGGTCGCTGTCGTCCTGCTTGTCGTCGTGGTGGTCCTTGAAATCCGCAGGCTTGTCGCGCTCACGGCCTCCGCCGTCGTTGAACCCGTCACCGGCGCTGCCGCCGTGCCCATTGGCCAGCCCGCTGGCCAACGGCGCCAAAGCACCCAGCGCGTCCATCGGCAAACCTCCCCCACCGCCCAGCGCGCCAGGAATCGATCCCAAACCGCCCAAAGCCGGGCCCAGCATCGACAGCGGATCAGCCAACCCGCCACCCGGCAGACCCGCCATGCCCGCCAGCGGGTCAGCCACCGCCGGGACGCCCCCAGGATCCCCACTTCCGCCAACACCGCCGCCGCCCGCGCCACCACCTGCCCCGCCGCCGGCCCCGGTATCGCCACCCCCGCCGCCCCCACCGCCAGCGGCGCCGTTCTTGTCATCCTTGCCGCCGTTCTTGAGCCCTTCGCCGTTGGTGCGGTACTCATCGCCCAGCGCGGCCAGCAACTCCGCCTGCTTCTTGGAATCAACCTTTGCGTCGGCCAGAACGTCCTCAATCTCGCTCAGTTTGCCGTTCACGAACGCCTGAAACAGCATTCCCGTCGCCGGATCCTTGGCCGTCTTGGGATCAGACATCAGCCGCGCTTCAAACTGATTGATCTCATCGATGATCGCGCTCACCTTGGCCCGCGCCGCCTCATTGGCGGCAAAAATCTGCTTCACCTGATCACGTAACTTGGCATCGGTCAGCGCCACTCGTCCGCCAGCCCGGTCATAGATATCGGTCGACAGATCAACACCACGCTGCAACGCGCCGGCCCCCCCTGGACCGCCCGCAGGCCTCGTCGGCGGCAGATTCCCGATCATCGGCGGAAACCCCGGCGGCGGTTCGCGATACCGCTCCTCCCCACCGCCACCACCGTCATCCAGCCCGAACAACCACTTAGCCCCGTCAATTACCACCCGCCAAGGCGACAACAGATCGATCACGTCGTCCAACCCACCCATCAGGCTCCACCTCGTGCTCGCGCTGAAGATCTGTTTGCTCAAAACGCTACCGTCGCGATAGGCGCTAATACGTGGTCGTCACCAAAGACCTGTGTCAGCGCCCCACACGCCTGCCCGTACCGCACCGGCAGTCTCGGCTCCTGCTGCCAGCGCCCCATGACCCGGCGGGACGAGGCGTGGCCCGACGAATCAATTCGCAGCCATTGGGGTGTAGCGGCATCGGCGGCCCTAGCATGAATCATGAGGTCGCGCGGTTAACAACCCCGGCACACGCGGTTTAACCGCGCGGCGTGTCGTGCGCGGTTAATCCGCGCACTCGTGTCACCCTTGTCCCACCGACTACACCATCACCATCAGTAACAAGGAGGCGCTGCTCGCCCAACCCGGGATGGTGCGCAAGGCCAGCCCGCTGAGTAGGTAACCCACAACTCCATATGTGCCTTAACGCAGAAATCCCCGCCGAAGCGGGGATGACTGCACCGGAGCTAGCGACTCCGGTTAATGGCCTCTGACAACCAGAAACCACGCCCAGACAGGCTGGTTTCACGATAGAGGACACCCTGCGTGAACCACAAGACTGAGATTCACCCGTCATCAGCACCCTGTGTGCAACACCCCGGCGACTGGCTCGACCCCCAGCGGCGCGCGCTGACCCGCCGCCAGTGCCTAAGCTGCGCCCATCTGCGCGGCTGCGCTGCGGCCGCGCAACGCCATCGTCCCAGCTACGGCATGTGGGCGGGTGTGTGGATCGACGGCGACTTCGCCGTCAAAAGACATTTGCTCGGTCTGACTGCTCAACCGGCCGGCACTGACACGAAATCCACTGCACCACAGCCCGATTCAACACCAGCAGCCCCGGCGTGGCGCGATCGCCCAGCCCAACTCGGGCGGCGCAGCCGAGTCGGCACCCTCTGCACCACCCCCCCCGAACCCGCGATTGCCGCACTCATCGCCGCCCGGGCCAGCGGTCATTGCGAAATCATGGCGCCCGCCTGCACCTATCAGCAGTCGGCGATCTTCTCCCGCCGCCGGACCGGCGCAGCAAGCAGCCCGGCCGACGCCGTCGCGGCCTGCGCCAACTGCATCGACCTCATCGAACACACCGACACCCCCACCGCGTTGGACCTCGGCTACCTGGTGGATGCGCGGCGCTGCACCAGCACCGCCGCCATGCTGTGGCGCCACCACCGCTGGGTGTACCTGGACACCCGCGGCCGCCTACACCCCGCCGGCGGCGCCGCCATTTCCGCCACCGCCTGACCGTGGCCACCACCGTGGCGGCCGACGCTCCCCTCGACCCGGGCGCCGTATGGAAAGCGCTCGCCCCTCTCATTGCGGCGCGCCCCACCGTCCGGGTCTGGAATCCAACCACCAACAAGTTCGACCGCAGCGCCAACCTCACCAGCCGACTGCCCCGCCGGCCGGCCGCCGTCATGCTCTACCTGCGCGGGCGCACCCAGATCCTGGCGCTGGACTTCGACACCAAACGCCACGGCCAGCACACCGTCGACGCCGACTTCACCCGCGCGCTGACCTGGATCACCGAAGCCGGCGGCCGGGCCGTCACCGATCAATCTGCCAGCGGAGGTCGCCACATCCTGATCCCCCTGGCCGCCGGCACCACCGCCACCGCCGACGAAATCGCCCCACTGCTGCGGCTGCTGGAAGCCCGGCTGCCCAGCCTGGACAAAACCCCGATGACCAACCCCAAAACCGGCTGCATCACCGCACCGGGCTCCCCGTGCCGCGAAGGCGGGCACCGCCGCCTGGACGGACCCCTCGAGGAAGCCGTGCAGGCCTTCGCCGAACGCTCCGACCCGGCCCTGCTCCCCCGCCTCGCTGTCCTGCTCGGCGCCCTGACCCCAGCTAGCACTGTCGCGCCCACAGCACGTCTGGGGCCGCCCGACGCCACCACCTACGAGGCGATCATTGGCACCGGGGCCCAGGCTCGACTGCACCCGCGATATACCCGCAGCGGTGAACTGCCCGAACGCATCACCCGCTACGCCAGCACCGGCCAGATCCCCCCCGATACCGCCTGGCGCAGCCACTCCGAAGCCCGTCAATCGGTGCTGGCCCACGCCGTCCTGCACGGCCACAGCCTGGCCAGCGTCCAAGCTCTCATCAGCCCTGGCAGGCCTTGGCACACCGGGCTGGCCGGCGCGTACGCCCGGTACCGCCACCACGCCGAGAAGGCCCTCGAACGCGACTTCCACAACGCGTTAACCTGGGCGGCTGCCAACAGCCGGTTTTTCCGACCTGCCCGCGCACAAGAACAGGTACTGCACACACGGGGGGGCGGTAAGGGGCCCGAACTTCACCGACGCTGGCTTGCAAACGCCACCGCTTGGGCAGAACGGGAATTCCGCGGGCACCCCTACCGCTGGATCGGACCCGCGGTATACCAGGCCCTGGCCATCCACGCAGTACGGGCCGGGGAAGTCATCAACGGCGTCCCCGTGGTAGGCGTGGGCGGGCGGTCCCTGTCGATCGCGGCCGGTCTTTTGCCCGAGACCACCGTCTGGCAGTTCCTGCGCGACACGCGCGACCGGCCTGGATCCCCGCTGGTGCGAACCCGCGTCGCACAAGGACGCCAGCCTGACTTTTACGCGTTAACCCGGCAGAACGTCGTGGACAGTAGTCGTCAAGCGATGTCGGCAGCCCGTGTGGAAGATGTGCATATCGGGTGGAAAGCGGTTGGTCACCGCCACCGCCGCATCTATGAGCTTATCGTGCACCGGGGCCTGGATAACCCGCACGACGTGTTCGCCGCCGCCCACATCGCACCTAGCAGTGGATATACCGCGTTGGCCGCGTTGGCCACGGCGGGACTGATTTGTCGGCAACGCGGACACCTGAGCCCCGGACCGGTCAGCCTCGACGACATCGCCGCCGCCCACCACCTCGATGAGCAACGCCAGCAGCGGATCGAGCGACATCAGCGCGAACGCGCGGTCTGGCATGACTGGCTGCAGGCGCGCGAAGACGCACGACACCCGACCGAACACATCGCGAACAGCGGGGGGATCGGAACCGCTGCGCCCGTTGATCCCGACCGCCACGAATACCTGAGCGCAGTATTGGCGACCGGACCCCCAATCTTCGATGAGGACCACGTTGCCATCGAATTGCTCAGTGAACTGCTAGGAGGACGGGTCATCGCGGCGCAGTAACCCCTGCAGCGCGGGGCGCCCGCACCGGAAGCTGGGAGTCCCACCGAGCGCGGTGGCGTTTGCCACTTTACCGCGGTAAATCGGCCCGGATCCGTTACCGACGCCATAGCACCAGGTCACGCTCGCCGACCTGTTGGGTTGGGCTGGCAAGACGGCGTTGCCAGCTGGCCAAATTACGCCGTGGCGCTAGTGCTGCGACGTCGACGACGTACCAAAGCTTCCTCGAGCAGATTGGACGCGAAATCTTGCGCGGTCAAGAAGACGTCCTGATGCTTGGCCTCCACCCACGCCTCACGCAACAAACTCGCGGTCTTCGGCCGTAATCGCAGAGTGCGGGGTGCCTCGGGTTCCTTCGCAGCCTTGACCGGTGGCTGGGGGGAAGCCGTGGTGCTGGATATTGGTTGGGGATCGACCTGGTCCTGCGCGACCTGCGGTTGCGGACCGGGGCTGCGGGGTGGCGCGACCCGGGCGGGCGCCGGCTCAGGGGTGCTGACTTGTGCTGCGCGGGTGGCCGACCCGGTAGTAGACAACATGTCCATCACCACGTCCTGCACTTTTTTAGCCACGATGTCTCCCTCGGTTGCTGCGACCCTCATCGACGCGCTTCATCACGTCGACAGTGAAGCTGGCGTAGGCCTGCGCAAGATCCGGGTCGGCCTCGGGATCCCCGAGCACGAACCCGCCGCTCACCATTCGTTCGGCGGCCGTGCGTTTCGGGATCAGCGTGTCAAACAGCGGCAGGCCGTCCGATTGCAAACCGGCCAGGGTTTCGCGGCTCACGATCGTGTTGGGCTCGTACTTGGTCAACAGCACCCCGAGCAGCTCAGCGGAAAGAACCTGGTGTTTGCGCAGCGAGTCCGTCCACTCGACGAACATCAGCACCCCACGCCTCCCCCACTTGCTGGCATCGGTGGGAATGATCAGCCAGTCAGCCGCATTTAGCGCAGTAATGACCAGCTGCCCAAGATTGGGCGACAAATCCAGCACGATCGCGTCGTAGTCGTGAAAGACCGGCTGCAACTGCATCGCCATCTGATACTCACGGCGATGCATCATCACCAGCTGCTGGTCGAGCTTGGCAACCGCCAACGTTGAGGGCACCAACGCCAGATTCGGGATCCGCGTCTTGCGTATCACCTGGTCGATAGGAGTCGACTCGCCGATCAGGTCGTAAAGGTCCAGCTCCACGTCCTCATCGGGATCAAACATCGAGGTGGAATTGGCCTGGGCGTCGCAGTCCACCAGCAGCGTGCGCCAGCCGCCATGGGCCAGCCCGGCAGCCAGGCTCACGGCGGTGAACGATTTTCCGACACCGCCCTTATGGTTGGCGATCGCGATCACTTCTGCTCTCACATTTGCCTCTCAAGTCACACTGGCCACACATGGTGATTAGAGCACGGTGTGACCGGATCCCGGTGCGATCCAGTGACGGCGTGTTGCGAGCACCGGGTCACCCGGCGATCGGCTCACCCGGTAACGCGGCGACGCCGTGATCGGATCACCGAATCGCAGCGCGACAGCGGAACGACATCACCTGGTGGCGTGGTGATCAGAGGACACGATCGCGTCATCACCAGGCAACGCGGCGATCGGATCGCCCCATCACAGGATTGCTCGGTAATTAAGTGATCGGACGACGAAGCGATGCCAACACGCGATCACCCGCTCACCAGGTGCGCCCGTGATCCGGCGATGCGGTGATGCCGCCACCTGGTGATGAAGTCGGTAGGCGATCACGTCATGCAGCGATGCCGTCACCCGATGATGCCGACGCTGCGTGATCACGTAACGCGGCGACGCTGCGACGAGGTGACCCAATCGCACGATCCGCACCGACGACCGGCCACGGAACGGCAGTCAGCAAATGCGAGGAGTGTGTGGAGGTCCATGACCAGGCAAAACCCCAGGAACGACGACGTCCGGGCCGGCGTGCTGCTTTACCGCGGTAAAGCAGCACGCCGGGACCATCTCGCGCAGAACCAGGGAATCAAGCCTGCGTTTCGTTGCGGCGCGCGCCCGGAACCTGCCGGTAGGGTAAGGGCGACCCATCCGAAGTACTCCGCTGCGCGGGGGAAGCATACGGAAGGCCTTCCATGGCTGTGCACGTCGTTCTCAACCAGAAGGGCGGCGTCGGCAAAAGTACCATCGCGGTCAACTTGGCCGCAGTGACCGCCGACGTCTGCAACCACCAAGACGATCCGGGTGCGAGTTCACCGGTCGCCGCCATCTCCGTGGACCCGCAGGGGTCGGCGGTGTGGTGGGCCGCCCGGATCAACGATCTGCCGTTTCACATCGTGCAGGCCCACGATGACCTGGCCGGCCTGGCGCGGCTGAAGGACCTGCCGAACATCGCGCATGTCTACGTCGACACCCCCGGCTGGATCGACCTGGACGGTGGGAGTAACTCCACCGACCCGCTGGGTCGCGGCCCCGCCGCCGATGCGCTGCGCGCCGTGCTCGATGTCGCCGACAAAGTCATCATCCCCATCGAAACCGAGCCGCTGTCCTTCGACCCGACCGCGCGCACCATCAATAAGGTCGTCAAACCCCGCGGCGTGCCCTACATCGTTGTCATCAACAACTGGGACCCCCGAGACGGAACCCACGACCTCAACGAGACGAAAGAGTTCGTCAAACTTAACCATTGGTCCTTGGCGCACACCGTCATCCGCCACTACAAACTGCATGCCCGCGCCAGCGCCGACGGGCAAGTCGTCACCGAATACCCCCTGAACCGGGTCGCGCTGCAAGCCCGCGAAGACTTCTACCGCTTCGCACTTGAACTCAACATCGGGGGAGGACGGTGATGGCGCGCGGAAAACGCACCAGCCTGGCCGCGCTCGCCGGCGACGTCGGCGACAACTCGCCAGTCGAGGAAACCGCCGCCGGGCCGCCGCGCAGTGCGCCGCTGTCGCAGTTAACCGCCAACCCGCGCAACCCCCGCGAGGATCTGGGCGACCTCTCCGGCCTGGCATCGATTGCCGACATGCAGCTGCAGCCCGCCGTCGCGGTCACCGCCGCCGCCTACCGCGCGCTGTATCCCGAGGACCGCATCACCACCCGCTACGTCGTCATCAACGGCTGCCGGCGCCTGGCCGCCGCCCGCAAATACGGCCGCCAACATCTCGACATCGTCGTCAACGACGCCATCGCGCGTGACCGCATCACGCTCATCTCGGCCGCCATCACCGAAAACGTCGACCGCGAAGACTTCGACGTCATCGAGGAAGCCCGCGCCGTGGAGGCCCTGGTGGCCGAATGCGGGCGCGCCGACCTGGCCGGCCAAAGACTGCACCGCACAGAAGGCTGGGTGTCCCAGCGGCGCGCCCTGCTCAAACTCGCCCCTGAACTGCAAACCGCCCTGCGGCGCGGCGAACTGGCGATCCGCGAAGCCCGATCACTGGCGCGGGTCCCGCTCGAACAGCAAGTCGCTCGCTGGCGCGCGAGCCTGGACAAACAGGACTCGAACGACAGGACTCCCACCGACAAACCCAAGCCTGCACCCTCGCGATCAGGAATCATCGCCACCGCCCTGACCAAATTCGACACCCAACCCGAGCTGCTCGCCGATGCGCTACGTCACTGCCTGGGCGCCGATGGAGTGCTTCGACTGCTGACCGCCCTGCAAACGCAGGTCACCAGCTCCGACGTCGCGGCGGCCACCTAACCGCAGCACAGCGCCGCCCTACAGGCCGCGGGCCAATTCGCCCAAATGGCCTGGCGTGACAAATTGTGCCAGCGCATCCAGGTAGTTCTGCGCCACCGCGCGATAGCGCTCCGCCACACTCTCACCGGCCAGCATGTTCTGCTGCGCGGCGATCAGCAGGCGGTTGACCTCTGTCTGGGTGACCAGCTGCGCACGCAGATCGTCGATCTCGGCGCTAGTGGACGGGGTGGGGGAGGGGCTCCGCGCCGGCAGGGCATCTTCATAGACATACCAACGCAGCCGCTCCGGGCGCGGTATCGCACCCCCATGCAACTCGCCGACGCTAATCGCCCGGATCAGCGTGCGCGGATCTTTACCCAGCCGTGCGGCGGCCTCGCGCAACGACACATACGGCCCCGTCGGCGTCGTCTCTACGCCCGGCGGAACCTGTTTAGGCTGTTTCATCGTCTCGACCCACGCGCAGAGGCGAGTGCTCCTCCCATAACGACACGATGCCGCTAATTAACAGCATTGTAGCCACATCAGAGGGACAAACTAGGCGCAATGTCGCTAATTAACGACATTCATGCCCTAAACTGGCCGCAACGACCACTGCGAGACAAGACGTTCGAGGGGACCAGCGTGACCGCACACACCGAACACCGACCGCGAGCCAGAACCGGCACCGAGACTCGGCAACGCACAAAAATGGTCGGCTTACGACTTCGTCCCGAAGATCACCAGCGCCTCACCCTGCTAGCCCAACAGCGCGGCGTCAACGTGGCCACCCTGTTCGAGTCCACCGTCGCCGACCTGTTGGCGACACCACTGCTAGAGGAAACGCTGAGCGCCTAGCCATTGCCCGTAGGCATACAACAGCGAATTAATTTCCGCGACAACCGGTTCGAGGTGTTCGCATGGCGGCAGCTGTCTGCGGGGGTCCGCTCGACATACTCACCGAACTCATCGTCGATCCGACGCTCGAGCTCAACCCCGGTGATTTCCTCGCGGTTGGTGTTGAATCTCGGGGAGTAGTCGGCCCGCCAAGCGAAGAGATCCTCGTGTGACCCCATCCTGCCGTGGAGGTCGAACAGGTGCTCGGCGGTGAGGGCGAAGTGCGGCCGTCCTGTGGGTCCCTCGGTCACTCGCCATTCTTGGCCGCAGTTGGCGGCGCGATCCAGTGTTGCGGCGAAGGTAGCTCGGGCGCCGAGCTGGTCGGCTGAGCGCCACAATTTGTCCAACTCATCCGGAGAAAGGCCACGCGCGTTCGCCTTGCACTCTCCCAAAACGATTTCCCCGTTGCGAAGAACAACGAGCACATCGGCTTCCGCCTCGACGCGATCGTTGTCGGGCTTCCGGAACTCCACACCCGGATAGCTGCCGAACACAAATGATCGGCCACCCAACTCGTTGCACACGTAGCGCATGGCGAGGACGTGCGAAAGCACGTCGTGGCTCATTGCTCGCAACAGGAGTTCACTGGCCCGGTAGCGGTAGTTGATCTGGTTGTAGCCGTGGGGACTGTCTATCGTGCAGCCGCAGGCATGGCAGACGAGCGACGGAATGGCCTCGCTCAGCGGCCGCCATTGGTTGTGACCGCACCGGGTGCAGTTGGCTTCCACGCCGCGGAGGACCAGGCCACCGGTCATCGCCCAGCTGAGCCACTGTTGGGCTGCGTCGCGACGCATGCGCAGCAACTGCTTTATCCGATCGAACGTCGGATAACCGAGTTCTTCGGAATCGGGATACCCGAGGCCTCGGTCCGGGCGCTCGAGGAGCGCCTGATAACGGTCGGACGACTCGTCGGGTTGTGGACCAGCGAGGAACTGGTTCACCCGCCGCTTCACGATGCTGACGTTGCGGCCGCGCGTCAGCTCGTTCAACGTTTCAACGACACCCGGCGATGCGAACATCGAGAGGTGCCTGCCCGCCGCGCGGACCAGGTGCTCTGCCGCCTTACCCGGAGCACTCTCGGTCAATCGCAGCCCGTGGTCGACTGCTCGGGCTGAAAGAACCTCCAATCCTGATGGCATGCGTATTGTCGTGAATCCATCGGATTGGCCGCCGCTGGTGATCGGTCCTTCGAGATAGTGCGAGTCGGCGTGATAGATCTGGCGTCTCATTGTCCGAGACGGCGGGAGAGGTGCGTCGACTACCACCGTTTTGCGCTTCATCCAGGTGCGTTGATGGCCGCCGAGATATCCACCTCCGATCGCCTGGAAGTCGCTCGGTGAGAAAGAGGCGATCCGGGCCTTGCCACCGCTAAATCGCACGACGTCGGTGGACATAGAGCAATAGCCGCCGATGGGCCGCAGGAGTTCCCACGGGTCGACGGCGTCAAATCCGACACGTGCGGCTAGTGTCGCGATGCGATCGGGTGCGATGGACATAGACGTCAGTGCGAGGTTGTGGCGAATCCGAAGTGGTGGGCAGCGCCTGCGTCGTTCAGATGTCGGATGTCATCTTCAACTGTCGGTGTCACCGGCACGGCGAGTGGAAATCGCGGCGGGTGAAGGAATCTCGCGCGAAGATTCCATATGAGCGCGAGGTCCTCGGGGTTACTGGGTTCGTAGACCGTGACGATATTAGGGCCGAACTGTTGCGAGATGACATCGTCGCTCCACTCGAAGCGCGATGACGACGGAAAGCCTTTGTTGTAGCCGCCCTGGAGCCCACTCGGCAGCTTCGATCGGCTTAACTCGACTGCCGACACCGCCGTAAAATCGCGCATCAACGCGAGAAGACCTGCTGCCGAACCGTTTTCGGTAACACCGCGGATCGTCAAGACATCGTCGAAGCTGAGGTCGCGGCGGAGATCATTCCATGTGTTTTGTGGATGCGGATAGGGTGAGAGATCGCCTGCGACAGTGAGATACGCGAGATGCCAAGGATCGTCGGGTGCCATACCTCGAATGGTCTGGACGGTAGGCTTCCGTTCGAGGTCTACCACGATGCGGATGAGTTGCGCCGCGGCCGGTCCCTCAGCATCGGTGTAAGCGCACCGCGTCATCCCCCAGAAGATTGGAGCGTTCGACTCCGTCGATATTGCTCTCATTGAGAATTCTTGACCAGCGCGGATCGATGTTCTCCGACGAACTGACCGGGATGAGTGGAGTGCTGGCGCCGCCCCAGGTTCCGCAGAGGTCACGCACACTATCGCACGCCGACATGTAGTCGGACCGGTCGATAGCCACGGCCCCGGTTCGCGGTCGCAGTTGACTGCTGACCAGTTGTTCGCCCTCAAGGGGTTCGGCGACGAGCAGCGGCCATCGATCTGTCACTAGTCAGCTCTCTACGATTCGACGAGCGGTCCACGCGCTGAGGCGTCCTGCTATACAGACCGGGAAAGTTGCGTTGACCCTGAAATGACGAGAACTTCCGCACCGGCGAACAATCTAACTCGAACTGCGAGGGGGTGCACCGATCCAGTCCTTGGCGCACGCAACCCTCGCGAGTGTTGAACTCCAAGTCCACAACACTCGCCACGACCTGCCGGGGTCGCGTCCTAAAGCCGGTGTAAATGGGGCCGGGCATAGGTTCTGCTTCGAGACCTACCAAGTCATCGAGGAAAGGACCTATGCCCGTGCCTGCACGAGTATCGCCGACTGATCGTGTTCGCGCCAAGATCGACGATCTGTTCGCATCCGATCGTGAGCTGCCCGAAATTCTGGAGGAGGTGGCCCGGCTCGGCGCACAGTTGCTGATGCAGGCCGCGCTGGAGGGCCGAGATGACCGAGTTCCTCGGCCGTGAGCGCTACCAACGCGCCGCGAGCGCGCCGGATGCCCGGTCCGGGGCGCGCAATGGCTTTCGGCCAGCAACAGTCAAAGACCACCGCCGGCCCCGTCACCCTGGAGCGGCCTAAGCTGCGCGGTACGACCGCCGCGTTCGCTTCACGGTTGTTCGGCAAGCACGTCACCAAGACCAACGCGCTGGAATCGCTGGTGATCGCCTCGTTCGTGCGCGGACTGTCGGTGCGTGATGTCAAGGCCACCCTCGCCGATGCGCTGGGGGATCAGGCCGCGATCTCGAAATCGACTGTCGCGCAAGTATGCCAAGCGATAAAAACCGAGTACAACACCTGGGCGCGGCGCCCACTGGGCGATGTCGTGCTCGATTATCTGTTCCTGGATGCCTCCTTCTTCCGGATGCATCCCGGCTCGCCGGCCGAGCCGATCCTGGCCGCGTGGGGCGTCACCACCGCGGGCAAGCCCGTCTTTGTGGGCCTGGCCCCCGGCGTGGTCGAGTCCACCGACGCCTGGACCGGTTTCCTGACCGACCTCACCGACCGGGGGCTGGGGTGTCCGCTGCTGGTCGTCTCCGACGGCGCCCGCGGCCTGATCGCCGCGATCGAGCAGGTCTTCCCGACCGCGTTGCGGCAACGCTGCCTGATTCACCGGCTGCGCAATGTGCTGGCCAAGATCCCCGCCGGGGTGCAGGCCGAGATCCGCGACGGCTACTGGGCCTGCTTCGACACCGCCGACCTCAACACCGAGCCCGGCCCGCGGTTAGTCGAACTCATCGACGCCCGGCTGGGCGCGTTCGCTACCCGCTACATGACCATCTACCCGGCAGCGATGAAGATCCTGCTCACCGATCGCGAGGGCCTGACCGCCTATCTGCGGTTCCCGCCCGAACGTCATCACCGTATCCGCCACTCGAACTTCATTGAACGCACCTTCGGCGAAACCCGCCGTCGCACAAAGGTTATCGGCCGCTTTCCAGGCGAGACCAGCTGTGTCAGCATTGCCTGGGCCGTACTCGACCGCGCATCCCGCGGCTGGCGCGGACTTGCCATGACCCCCGCTGGCCTGCGCCAGCTCCAAGACCTGCGCCGCAGCCTGTTGCAACCTCCCCAGCAACTGCGGCCATCGGACACCCCGAACTCCGCTGGCAGCACCACCGAAGCCATCAGCGCCACCGCGTAACATCACCCACCGAAGTCAGAACCTCCGCAGGCCTGATTTACACCGGGTTCCGGACGCCACCCCTGCCGAGCCGACACTGCCGACGTCAGCACACATAAAACGCTAAGCCCGTTGCCCCAGATTCCATGAGAAAGACACGTGCTTACCCCGGATTCGACGAGACTGCCCCAAGGTCAATGAGAACGGACAACTCCTCACGCACGCGTTGGTGGCCATTGGCGGCGGTGCACGCGTGCGTGCCGGCTACCTCAAGTATTCCGTCACGGGTGACGTTTTCCCGGAGATTCCGCTTTTCACGGGCGGAACCAGGGGAGCGGGGACGTCGTCAGCTCTCTCTCTACTTTTGGTCGGCGCGCGGAGCATGGTGTCCAGCCAGGAAGTGGCATGTGTCACCCACAGCGTGGCGCGCTCCCAGTATGAAAACCATCGTCGCAATCGCAACTGTTGCCCACAGCGGTTGACCCCAGCGGGTTTCGTAATCTGAACCGACCTCGATGCACGTCAATCCAAACACCCCGAAGACAACGCCGGTGACGGCGGCAAAGGCGGAGCTCGCAGCCCACAGCCGCAGGCCGTGGGCAACTTGCACAAGCATTGCGGCCATGCCGATCGCGGCGATCGTCCAGTCATGGCTCGTCCACAAATTCATGTTCATGGCGGCGATGATGCCCGACATGCTAGACACCGTAAAGCGATACTGATTCGGTCCCTGATGTCGATGACGGCCTAGTCTGGCGATTTAATAAGATGCCGCAGGTAAACACGTTGCACCACAACATCTTCCACCTATAGTAGCGATTATGGTCAACCAAGAACCGTCCGGTTGGACTGTAGTCCACGGTGCCGCCGTCTTCTGTCTGCCTGTGCACTATCAGTCACTCCACAGGGGGTGAATCGGCTTCGATGAGCCCGTACAGGGGATTGCGGGCAGCGGCGGCACGGTTCTCGGCGCCGGCACCGTCGACGTAGCGCTGCGATGTCACCATCGACTCGTGTCCCAGCAGCTTCATCAGCGCGTAGACGCTGATATCGGAGTTGGCGAGTTCTGTGGCGTAGGTGTGGCGCAGTGCGTGCACAAGGGCGCCACGCGCGCGTTGACTATCTAAGCCGGCCTTCTTGAAGGCCCGCAGTATGCGGTATTGGAGCACGCCCCGGGTGATTCTGTGACCATCACTGCCGACGAACAGGGCCACGGTTGTCGGCCAGGCCGCTAGCCCTATGCTCTGGCCGCGACGCTTCGTATCGCCAGGGAACCGTGCCGCCCGCGAATCCAAGTAGCGTTCGAGAACCTTAATTAACCCCTCTTCCACCGGGATTCGGCGGTCCTTATTGCCCTTGCCGCGCACGTGGATGACACCGCCACCCTCGGTGGTGGTGCGGATGTCACCCACGTTGGCGCGAATGAGCTCATCGGCCCGCAATCCCGCCAGCACCGCAGTCAGCACCAGCGCCGCGTCGCGTTCAGGCCATTCACTGCGGCGCTGCGAACCGCTGTCGGCCTCAATCGCCGCCAGAAGCCCCGAGACCGTCTCGGCGCCGAGTCCCTTGGGAATTGATTTCGGGACTTTGGGGCGGCCGATCACTGACATCGGGTTGGACTGGATGTATTCGCTGTTATAAAGGAAGGCGCACAAGGTATTCCAGGTCGACCAGCACCGCCGGATGGAGGCCGGTTCGTGGGTGTCGGCGTATGCGGCGAACGCCGCCCGCATCGCCTCCTTTGTGATGACGCTCGGTTCCAGCTCAGCAACCTGGGCGCGATCGCCGGCTAACAGCTCGGCGATCGCGGAAAAGTCCTGCCGGTAGGCTGTGGTCGTGTGGGGCGATGGCTTGCGTACAGCGCGATCGGCCAGAAACGCCGAGAACCACCGCGGGCAAGCCGATTCTGAGGTCGGAGTGTCACGCGATCTCTGAGAGGTCTTCGCCATGGACCCAATATTCGCACTCTTTCGTGTTTAACCGCAGTTATCCATGATTGATGTGGTCGTGTCGCAGCGCGCCAGAATCTCGATCGGCTAGTGTTTCGGCTTCGCCGGGATGCAAGAGGTGTGTCGGGCTTGGGGAGGGGAAATTTAGGCCTTGGAGTGACGGCGTGTTGTGTGGGGTGGGGGTGTGGGGCAGTTGGCGGCGGAGAACGAATTCGGGGGCAAAGTTGGTGTTGGCGGTAGTCACGTGGATGCAGTGGCTTCTATGGTGCGGGGCATGGGCAACACCACCAGTTCTAAAAGTCAGGCCCGCCGACGGGCGCGAGAGGCCCAGGCACGGGCGAGTGAGAAGCGGATGCTGCGTGAGCGTGCCAATGTTGAGGACATCGCGTCATTGGTGGTGGCCCAGAGCCGGCTTGCCGGCATCGAATCGGTGGGAGGCTGATCGCGTCAACCAGATTCGCGCCGAGGGGCAGCGGCGGCGCGAAGAGCGCCGTGGCGAGGCGGCCGCGGCGGTCGCTCGGCTGCGGCAGCGTGGTGAATCGCTGCAAACTATCGCCGCTTTGGCGGAGATAAGCGTGGCTGAGCTGCGCGCGCTAGTCAAGCAGGTGCCGGACCGCGTTGTGGACGCGCGCGCATCTGCGGACTCGGATGCGCGAGCACTTTGCGCGGGGTGAACCGCGGTGTCGGTGGGTTCGCTGAGCGTGCGGCAATGGCGAACAGGACGGCCGCGGCGCTGTGGGTGGATCGCGTGTGCGTGCCGAGGAGTGTCGGCGGTTCGACGCCCATGTCGTCGAAAGTCCGCGCGCGCAGGACTTCAGTTTGTTCATCGGTGGAATCGGCGCCGATGGATATGGGAGGTTCTACATCTACCGCGGCGGGATCGGGCTCCGTGCGCGTGCGAATCGGTATGCGCTGGCCCGTTCGCCAGGGGAGGAGCCCGACTTAGTCGCTCCAGATCTCACGGAACCGGACCCGCGCGTCGTCGCGGTTAGCCGCAAGGGTTTCCAATGCGGAAGCTATCTCACGAAGCGTCTCCGCGCTCACCGAATCGGCCCGACGCAAGCGGG
Source organism: Mycobacterium sp. NGS66 (assembly GCF_059812225.1). Taxonomy (NCBI): domain Bacteria; kingdom Bacillati; phylum Actinomycetota; class Actinomycetes; order Mycobacteriales; family Mycobacteriaceae; genus Mycobacterium; species Mycobacterium sp. NGS66. The sequence continues at coordinate 48,788 of NZ_JCALCG010000022.1, forward strand.
ACGTCACATAGACCATCGCCGCTCGGGTGTTATGCCGGGACTCATGCCCCGCGATGTCGTCCAAGGCCTGAATCGTGGCCTCGCGCGCAACCGTTCCTTCGGTGACATCCGCTTCAAGTGTGTCGGCAATACCGAACAACCTGGCAGCCACCGCCCGGTATTCACTGGATGGATCCCACTTCGCTCGCTTTCCTTTGCGCCGGGCCACCCTCCACCCCCTGTGCTTACCGCCGCAGCGAGTTGTCCTTTGCTCCAATGGGCGGCCGGCGTAGGTGAGCGCCTTGTGTGATCTCGCTTCGGTCGAGGATCTCGCTGCCTGGCCCATGCGGTATTCGCTCAAACGGCCTGTGGTGATCAAGAGCGAACGAGCCGCGCGATCGCGGCCGAGGCTTCAGCGATTTTCGCATCGGCTTCCTCGCCTCCGCCGGCGATCGCGTGGCTCACGCAGTGACCGAGATGTTCGTCGAGCAGGTTCAGCGCCACCGACCGCAGGGCGCTGTTGGCGGCGCTGATTTGTGTGAGGATGTCGATGCAGTATTTGTCTTCGTCGATCATCTTCGCGATCCCGCGCACCTGGCCCTCGATGCGGCGCAGCCGCTTGGCGTAGTTGTCCTTCTGCGCCGAATAACCCTGTACGGTTGCCATGCAGCCAGCTTAGCGCCAATACCCCAGTTGGGTATGCAAATGGATTTTCACGACTGTTTAGGCGAGCGCCGCGCCACACGCCGTAGCCGCTCGCTACCCCCGCTATTTGCAACCGGCGACCTCTTCGACAACCTTTTGTCCACCGACAAGGGGCCTCCGCCGTTGAAAACCCCGAAGGGGTACCGGGCGGTGTCGGCCGCGCGCTGCGCAGTGTCGCGGTTCAGCCGGCTGCCTGGGGTCGATCAGCCAGGCCGAGGCGTAGGTGTTCGCTGTGGTAGATGGCCTCGTCGAGCAGCTGGGCGACGTGATTGTCGTAGAGCGTGTAAACGATGCTACGACCGGTTCTGGTGCCGACCACTAGGCCGAGGTTGCGGAGCAGGCGCAGCTGGTGTGAGACCGCGGACTGCTCCATGCCGATTTTGTCGGCCAATTCGGTTACTGGTAGCGGTGCGTGGCGTAGCTCGGTAAGGATCAGCAACCGGCTGGGCGTCGCCAATGCCTGCAGGGTGGTCGCCACGTGGGCAGCGGCGGTGGCATCCAGGTGGGCCGCCGGTCGATGACGGCCCTCGACCCCGTGTCCCATACCAGGCAGTTTACCGCACCCAGCCACGTATGAAGACGTGTTCATATCTTCTGGTAAGGTCAGTGCGACAGTTCTTTTGCTCGGGAGGGTTAGCTGTGGTCGCGTCCACCCTGACATCGGCCTACCCGGCTGCGGCGTCCGGGGTGACGCCGGTGCGCCGGACAAAGTTGTTCGCGCTGCCGGAGATGCGGTGGGCTGCCCTGGCGTCGGGCTTGTTTTTGGCTGGCCTGGCATTGCAGCTGGCCGGTGGATCGCCATCGGTGTGGTGGACGCTGTATCTGGGCTGCTACGCCGCCGGCGGTTGGGAACCCGGTCTTGCCGGGTTGCGCGCGCTGCGGGCGAGGACTCTCGAGGTGGATCTACTGATGGTGGCCGCGGCACTCGGTGCGGCCGCAATCGGCCAGATCACCGATGGCGCGCTGTTGATTGTCATCTTCGCCATCTCGGGGGCGCTGGAGGCGCTGGCCATGGCGCGAACCGAGGATTCGGTACGTGGGCTGCTGGATCTGGCGCCCGACACCGCGACCCGAGTCCTTGCCGACGGGGGCGAGGAGACAGTGAGGGTCGCCGACTTGAAGGTCGGCGACATGGTAATAGTGCGGCCGGGTGAACGGGTTTCCGCCGACGCGACCGTTATTTCCGGGAGCAGCCAGGTGGATCAGGCCACCATCACCGGGGAGCCACTGCCCGTGGACAAGACCGTGGGTGATGAGGTGTTCGCGGGCACCCTCAACGGCGCCGGAGTGTTGCGGATCCAGGCTGACCGCCGCGCCGAGGATTCGGTGGTGGCCCGTATCGCGAGCCTGGTGGAGCAGGCCAGCCAGACCAAGGCGCGCACCCAGTTGTTCATCGAGAAGGTCGAGCAGCGTTATTCGGTCGGCATGGTCGCGGTCACTATCGCGGTATTCGTGGTGCCGCTGATGCTGGGGGATCCGGTGCAGCGGGCGCTGCTGCGCGCGATGACATTCATGATCGTCGCTTCCCCCTGCGCGGTGGTATTGGCCACCATGCCGCCATTGTTGGCCGCCATTGCCAACGCCGGGCGCCACGGTGTCCTCGCCAAATCCGCGGTCGTCATGGAACAGCTCGGCGCCACGACACAGATCGCGTTCGACAAGACCGGCACTCTGACGCGTGGTATTCCCGAGCTCGCCGAGATCCATTGCTTGGATCCGCGTTTCAGCGAGGACGAGCTGCTGGCGTTGGCGGCGGCCGCCGAGCACCCTAGCGAACACCCCCTGGCGACATCGATCGTGCGTGCCGCGCGTGCACGCGGCCTGCCACTGACTGAGGTGGCCCAGTTCACCGCGCATCCTGGACGCGGTGTTACCGCATCGGTGGGCGAACGGTTGGTCGGCGTGCACTCACCGGCCAGGCTGACCGAGCTGGTGGGCACCGCCGACACCGACGCCGTGGTTGTCGCCGTCGACGCGCTGCAGGACCGCGGCTATACGGCCGTCGTCGTGACGTGTGACCACCAACCGGTCGGTGTGCTGGCCATCAGCGACCAACTGCGCCCCGAAGCCGGCACTGCGGTCGAAGCCGCGCGCGAGCTCACCGCGATGCCCCCGGTGTTGATCACCGGAGACAACCAGGCCAGCGCTGAGCGGCTTGCCGCACAGCTCGGCATCACAGATGTGCGCGCCGGGCTGCTCCCTGACGACAAGGTCGCCGCCGTTCACCAGCTACAAGCTCGCGGGCAGAAGGTCACGGTGGTCGGAGACGGCATAAACGACGCCCCTGCCCTGGCGGCAGCGCACACCGGAATCGCCATGGGCGGTGCGGGATCCGACCTGACCTTGCAAACCGCCGGCGCCGTCGTTGTCCGCGACGACCTGACCGCCATACCCACCGTCATCAAGCTGTCCCGTCAAGCACGTCGGGTGGTGGCCGCCAACCTGATCATCGCCGCCACCTTCATCACCGCGTTGGTCATCTGGGACCTTGTCGGCACCTTGCCGCTGCCGCTGGGTGTCGCCGGCCACGAAGGCTCCACTGTCATCGTCGGCCTCAACGGTCTCCGGCTACTCACCGGCCGCACCTGGCGCCGGGCAGCGACGGGCTGACGCGCTGCCTGTGGGCAGGTAAGTAATTTGTCTGATTGGCGGCGCGCTATTCGGCCTTCGCGGCGCCGACCCAGAAGATGCGGCCGCTGAAACCGAGGTCGCGAAGGCGGCCAAATGACCGGGAAACATGCGTGACGCGACGCCGCGATCGTCAACTCGATGGGCCGGCGGAACGCGAAAGAACAGTCACCCGATCCCAAACCTAGGATCGCCCGCCTCACTGCATCGGCACGGCGCTCAACCACGGATAACCGCCGGCCACAAGTGCACTCTCATTAACGAGAGCCCCTGTGCTGGCTCGGTCAGGAATACCGCCGGTTTCGACATACCTGTACTGCGCCAGCAGACCCGGGCGAAATCGACGGTCAGTGGTATCTGCTCTGGCCCCGGGCTCGTCATGATCTCCAGGTGCTCGGCACCATCGGCATGGGCGGGCCACCGCCGAATTCATCGCCGGGCAGCGTGGTCAACCCCGCCGCCTCCGCGGTGGTCTCCTTGCGTACCGTTCCAGCGAATCCCAGTGGTCCGGCGTCCTGGTCTGAGGCCGTCGTCGACGCGATAGGCTCCTCGTCCGGCGGCGCGCCCCAGTCTGCCTCAACCTCGACATTCATGTTCATCACCTCGTCGCCATGCCCCCGCCGCTTTCCCCGCTGCCGGCGTCGGGCCCGGGCCTGCTCGCGCGCGGCCGCGGCTGCCGCCGCCGCGGCGGAATCGGGCTCCGGCGCTTTCCTTTTGGCACTGGAGCTGCTGCTGGCGCCCATCCCGGTGCCGGCCCCGACGCCGGGTGGGTCCACCAGGTAGGGATAGCCGAAACCCACGGTGGCAGTCGGCGGCGGCGACGGTGGGGGGGCGCTGGCCGCCGGGGCGGCGCTGGACATGGGCGCAGAACTGGCAGTCGGGGCCGTCGCTGTGCTTATGACCGTCGAGGAGATCGGTGTGAGTCCAACGGCCGGCAATGTGGGCTCGACGGGGACCGTGTCAACAGCTGGGGATGGCGCCGGCGCCGCTGCCAGACCAGCGAGCCCCGCCAGGCCGCCCGCCGCTCCCAGGCTGACGATTGCGCCTAGGTTGGCGATCACCAGGCCGAGGCCGACCGTCAGCAACTGAGGTGATTGAGCGAAGTAGGAGACCATCGCCTGCACGTGGAACATGAAATCGGCCTCCATCAAGGCGAGGAGGGTGGGCACCTGAGAAGGGTTTGTCAGGATGGTGTTGATGAGGTCGGGAATTTGCTCACCAAATAGTTCATTCATCCAGTCGGTATAGAACCGCGGATCGTCGGGGCAAAAGACGTCCACGGTGCTGCCCGTCCACGGATCGGTGCCGGTGCAGCCGGTGCTGGAGCCGGTATTGCTGTCGGATTTCATGATCGTTGGCGCCGGTGTGGTTTGCGGCGTCGATGCCACCGCCGTGTCGGAGACAGCCTGATAGGTGCTCATCGTGGTGGCCGCTTGAGTCCACATCCGCGCATAGTCGGCTTCGTTAAGCGCGATCGGGATGGTATTGATCCCGAAGAAATTGGTCGCCACCAGTACCGCGTGGGTCGCGTGGTTGGCGGCCAGCTCGGCCAGCGTCGGCATCGCCGCTAACGCGCCGGTGTAGGCGGCGGCCACGGTCTCATGCCGGGTGGCCGCGGCGGCGCTGTTGGTGCTGGCTTGCGTCAGCCACGCCAGATACGGTGCGTGTGCGGCCACATACTGCGCCGCGCTTGGGCCCTCCCATGGTCCGGCTTGCACCGTCGCCACTATCGCACCGAGTGCGTCTGCCACCGATGCGTATTCGGCGCTCAGCGATGACCAGGTAACTGCCGCCGCTAACAGCGGTCCCGGCCCTGGCCCACTGCTCAGCAACGCCGAATGCACCTCCGGCGGAAAGGCCATCCAGATGGGCGCGGTCATGGTCAGCTACGCACGATCAGACACGACGACGCCGCGTCGCCGGTTGCGTACCTGGCCGGACTTAGCCACCCGGAACCCGGACGGCCGAGTTCGTTCACGCCTTGTGCTGCGGCCGCGTGCTCACTGCGGCAAATGCTCAACTCAGCAGCGCTCGGCAAAAAGGTTGGATCAGCCACCGACGGCAGCGCCGGCGTAATCGGTGGCACAGCACCGGCATGCGCGCCCAGCAGCTGCGCTGTCAACGCTTCGGCAGCGGCACCGGTGTGGGTCGGGCACTCGGGAACGACGTGCGACCTCATGGCACACCTCTTCAATCACGGTGCTCACACACCTCAGCCCGGAGATAGTTGAATATGATTGTCATTATCGTTAGATGGATACCACAACGATGGAAGGTTTGGAAGCGCCGACCGCGATCCGCGTCCCGGAAAGGACGACCGCCCCGAGCCGCCGCTCCGGTGCTGTCGGCAGCGATGTCAGCATTCGATGCCGGCGATCTGACTTTGGTAGGTGGGGACCGTTAGGTTCGCAGTTCGGCGCTCCGGCCGGGGTCGGCGACGCTAACACTGGCGCCCTGGCGCCGCCCGCTGGGACCGGTCAGGTGAGGTAGTTGAGGCTGGTCATCATGCCGGCTTCTTGGTGATAAGTATTGTGGCAGTGCAACACCCAGGTACCGGGATTGTCCGCGATGAGGACGGCGGTCGATTTCTGCTTGGGCAGTACGGCGACGGTGTCTTTGCGCGGGCCGGGCGTGCCGTCGGGCTTGATCATCTGGAAGGTGTGGCCGTGCAGGTGCATGGGGTGCCACATCATTGTGGTGTTGTCGAACGTCAACGTGGCTCGCTGACCCTGTCGGATCTGCAGCGGCGTGGTCTTGCTGTAGGGCTTGTCATTGATCATCCAGTCGTATTTCATCATGTCGCCGTTGAGGACGACCGGAAGGTTGACGTCGGGTTTGACCTGACCCATGTCGACTTGCGGTGCCGCGGAGAACATCTCGACAGTCCCGACTCGCTTGTTCAGTTCGGGCGGCTCAAATCCCAAGTCAGGAGCGCTACCAGCGCCGGTGGACAGCAGCGCGCGCGCTAGGGCGTTTTTGCCTTCGGCGAGCGCGACCAGCGGGAAAACACCGTCACCGACGGTAACGATGACGTCGTACCGTTCGGCCATGCCGATCAGCAAGGCGTCGACCTCGGCGGGCACTATGGGGTAGCCGTCGGTGTGGGTGACGGTCATCGAGTGACCGGCCAACGCGACACGGAAGGCCGTGTCGGAGCCTGCGTTGATGATGCGGATGCGGATGCGCTGTCCGGGCTTGGCGCCAAACGTAGTGGCAGCGGCGGGGATCCGACCGTTGATCAGGTAGTACGGGTACGCAATATCGCCGGCATCGCCGCCGAGCAGGCTGCTGGTCCCGGTGCCGCCCATCTCCATCGGCGGCATGTTGTCCATGCCGGGCATATTGCTCACGCTCGGCCTGCGCTGATTGGTCAGGTCGTCGTAGAGCTGGGCGGGGGTTTGGCCGATGCCGTCGGTCCAATCATCGAGTACGACGATCCATTCGGCGTCGTAGCGGCCGGGCTCGGCGGGGTCGTCGATGATCACGGGCAGATACAGGCCATAGTCGGCGTCTAGGCCGACGTGCGGGTGCGCCCAGTAGGTGCCCGGATGGGGTGCTGAGAACCGATAGGTGAAGTCGCGTCCGGCCGCGATGTTGGGGGTGGCGGGTTCGACGCCGTCCATGTCGTTGCGCAGCGCGATGCCGTGCCAGTGCACCGAGGTGGGGGAGTTGAGCCGGTTGGCGACCGTGATTGCGAGCTCGTCGCCAACATTGGCGCGAATGAGTGGACCCGGGATGGCGTTGCCGTAGGCCAGCGTGCGCACGGCGACACCACCGAGGTCGACCGTCGCAGGACCGGGCGTCAACGATGCCGCTACGGTCCGTCCGGTGTGTGGACGAGCCGCCTCGGCGGTGGCGATCGCGGCCGCCATCGCCGTCTTGCTGTTACTTTTCGGATTGCCGGGCCGGCCACAGGCGGCCAGCGCGAACCCGCCGGCGACTGTGGCGGCCATGAACCCACGCCTGCTCAGCGTCACCTCATCGATGGTTGACCCGCCCATACGGGCTCCCTTCATCCGGTATGTCGTTAGGTACTCCGCTCACTACGCGGAGAGCCGGCGACTCATCCCGATATGAAAGGGTACTCTATAGGGGTATGCCGTACCTCAAATTTGACCGTAGTGATGAGTATCTAGGAAGGGCTTGGCGATGGGGTTGACACAAAGACCGTTTGCTCATCACCACCACGGTGACGGCACTGGGTGGCTCATCAACTATCCCCGCAGCTATGAACTCATCACCGACGTGTGGTTCCTGGGACGACGCGCCCGCGTGTTTGTCCAACTTGTGCGGCTTTCGGACGCGAAGCCCGGCGAGTGTGTACTTGATGTCGGTTGTGGCACCGGGTATTTCACGCGACGAATCGCTCGGGCCGTGCAGCCCGATGGCAGCGTGATCGGGATCGACCCCGCAGAATCGATGGTGGACTACGCCGCGCATCGCGCGCCGGCCAACTGCACGTTTCAGGTTGCCGGCGCCGAAAATCTGCCCTTCGCCGACCAATCGTTTGATCTGGTGGTGTCCAGCTTGGCGTTTCACCACTTTCCCATCGACCGCCGTGCCGATGCGGTGCGGGAAATGTTTCGTGTTCTGCGACCGGGCGGGCGGCTGTTCATCGCCGATCTTCGGCCCTCGCGCGGCGGCATCTTGCACCGGATTGCTGCGGTTTTCAACGCCCATGCGAGGGAGCAAAACCGCGTGGGCCAGCTCGACGAGCTGATCGCCGATGCCGGGTTCTGCATCGTCGGCACCGGTGACCGCTCGCTGCTGCACTACCTCACGGCGCAACGCCCACCGGCTCAATGAGTTCGCCGATAGGCGCGCGGCGCAGTGACCGAATCACTAAGCCGCGCAAGCCCGCAAATGGAGATTTCCGTTATCGCGATGCCGACCATCGCATCGCCGGTCGGGTCTCCTCCCTATCTGATCACACACAACGTGCAACTGACCGACAAGCACGGTTTACACATACGGGTACGGGGTATATGGTGGGGCTATGACCGTCCGACATCTGATGGGCCGTGGGTCGCCACCGAGCCCGGTGAGCTGCGAGTTATCCCGCACTCGCCAGATGCTTATGAGGCGGACACATACGACACCAGCTTCTCGGACATTTCGCGTACCCGCAGCTAAGCTTCCACGGGTTATGAGGTTGGGCGGCGTTAGCGAGATGCCTCGGTTGCGGTGGGTGGTGGCCGTGGGGGCTGTGGTGTGGTTGGCGGCGTGGATGGTCCTCATCGGCGCCCACAGCGTCATGGGGCATTCGGAGTCGTCGGCGCCGCACCCAGCGCATGCGTTGATGACCTCGGTGAGTGATCAGCTCGCCGTCAACGTCGATCATCCGCATGTGGGTAAGGGTTCCTCAGGCGCACACAATGAGCAGTTCACCGCGGCAGTGCTGCCGCGAGCGGGCTCGGCGGTGGCTGCGTTGCTCGCGTTGGGTGCGGTGGCGGCCGTCGTCGTGGCGGGTTGGTTGGTCACGCTCGGAGCCCGCGCCGGACGGGGCCCACCGCGCGTTCCCGTGTTTTTTGTTACCGGTCAAGAGGTTTTGAGCCGGTTCTGCTTGTCTCGTCGCTGACTGGTCAGCGTCAGGTCGTAGGCCTCGTGCCGCGGCCGGTGACCGCTGACCCATGTCAACTGTGCCGCGCACTGGTTTCGCGGCATGCACGTGAAAGCGACGAATCTCATGACCGAAGTCTTATCGTTCGACAACTATGTTCACCCCATCGCGGCGCTGAAGGTCCTGCAGCCGCGCGACTGCACACAACCCGCCTCCGGCACCTATCGACGCCCCGCAGCCTTGGTGGGCCACACCCCGGTGCTGCGGATCTCAAGCCCGCTCACCCCACCCGATCGCGGGTTTTGGGCCAAGCTGGAGGGGTTTAACCCCGGCGGCAGCATGAAAGACCGCCCGGCCCTGCACATGGTTGAGGCCGCCCGCGCCCGCGGCGAGCTCCGCCCCGGGGCGCGCATCGTGGAATCCACCAGCGGCAGCCTGGGCCTGGGACTGGCGTTGGCCGGCCAGGCCTACGGTCATCCGGTCACCGTGGTCACCGACACCGGCATGGAACCCATCGTGCGCCAGATGCTGACCGCTTATGGCACCGACGTCGAGCTAGTGAGCGAGCCGCACCCGGTCGGGGGCTGGCAGCAGGCCCGCAAAGACCGCGTCGCCGAGGTATTGGCCGCCCACCCCGGCGCCTGGAACCCCGACCAGTACAGCAACCCCGACAATGTCGCGGGCTACCAGTCGCTGGCGCTGGAGCTGCTCGATCAGCTCGGCGAGGTTGACGTGCTTGTCTGCTCGGTCGGCACCGGCGGACACTCCGCCGGAGTGGCCCGCGTGCTGCGCCAATTCAACCCGCAGATGAAGCTGATCGGGGTCGACACCATCGGCTCCACCATCTTCGGCCAACCCGCCACCAGCCGGCTGATGCGCGGACTGGGGTCTAGCATTCATCCGCGCAACATCGACTACGACGCCTTCAACGAGGTGCACTGGGTGGCCCCCGCCGAAGCGGTCTGGGCCGCGCGCACCCTAGCCGCCAGCCACTTCACCAGCGGCGGCTGGAGCGTCGGCGCCGTCGCACTGGTGGCCGGCTGGGCGGCGCGCACCTTCTCGGCCGACACCCGCATCGCCGCGGTGTTCCCCGACGGGCCGCAACGCTACTTCGACACCATCTACAACGACGACTACTGCCGCCAACACCAGCTGCTGGGCTGGCAACCCGTCGCCGAGCCCGCCACCATCACCCACCCCGACAACCAGATCGTCACCTCCTGGACCCGCACCACCACCATCACCAACCCCGCACTGGTGTCGCGATGAGGGGCTTTATCGCGCGCTTCCGCGGATTCGACGGGCCCAGCCAGGTACTGATGATCAACCAGTTCGGCATCAACATCGGCTTTTACATGTTGATGCCGTATCTGGCCGGGTACCTGGCCGGCCCGCTCGGGCTGGCCGCCTGGGCCGTCGGTTTGGTGCTGGGCGTACGGAATTTCTCCCAGCAGGGCATGTTCATCCTGGGAGGCACGCTGGCCGACAGGGTGGGCTACAAGCCGTTGATTGTGGCCGGGTGTCTGCTGCGCACCGGCGGGTTCGCACTGCTGGTAGTGGCCCAATCGTTGCCGGCCGTACTGATCGCCGCCGCGGCCACCGGTTTCGCCGGTGCCTTGTTCAACCCGGCGGTGCGGGCCTATCTGGCCGCTGATGCCGGTGATCGCCGCTTGGAAGCCTTCGCCATGTTCAACGTCTTCTACCAGGGCGGCATCCTATTAGGCCCCCTGGTCGGACTGGCCTTGGTTGCCGTCGACTTTCGGGTCACCGCGGTAGCCGCCGCGGCCGTGTTCGCTGTGCTCACGGTGGCGCAGCTTCTGGCGCTGCCGCAGCGCGGCATCGACCAGCCACCACAGAAGACCTCGGTCCTGCAGGATTGGCGGGCGGTCGTCGGCAACCGGTCATTCCTGCTGTTCGCAACGGCAATGATCAGCTCCTACGTGTTGAGCTTCCAGGTCTACCTGGCGCTGCCACTGCAGGCGTCGATGCTGACACCGAAGTCGGAAAAGGCTTTGGTTGCAGCACTTTTCGTTTTCTCGGGCCTGGTTGCGATCGCCGGACAGCTGCGCATCACCCGCTGGTTCACCAAACGCTGGGGACCCGGACGCAGCCTGGCCATAGGCCTGGCCACCCTGGCGGCCTCGTTTGTGCCGCTGGCCGTTATCCCCGACGGCCAGCGGTTCGGGACACCGGCGGCGGTGGGCGCGCTGCTGGTTTCGGCGGGGATGCTGGCAGTCGGTTCGGCTGCGGTCTTCCCGTTCGAGATGGATACCGTCGTCTCGCTGGCCGGAGGCCGGCTCGTGGCCACCCACTACGGGTTCTACAACACCATCGTCGGGGCCGGCATCCTCGTCGGCAACCTGGCTACCGGCACCGTCATGAGTGCCGCACGACAGCTTGGCGCCGGCCAACTCCTCTGGGTCACGCTGATTCTCATCGGCAGCATGGCCGCAGTAGCTCTCCATCGTCTCGATCGAGGCCATCACCTGCAACCCGCTCACTCTGAGCTCAGCACCACTCACGCGGCGGTACCGCCGACCGGCAGCCCCGGCCGGCGTCGGCTACTCACGCCGCCGCGCGGCAAGCCGTCGGTGTCCCCCTCCCCCGGTCATCCTGCCGGGTGCCGGCCCGTAACGGTGACTCCAACAAGTCGCCCCACAGCGGTCGGCACGCGACGGTCCGGACGTTCGACTGGATCGATGCCATCATCTTCTGTGCGAACGCATAGACCCGCAGGATTGACCGCCAAGCACCCGATGATCGGCACGGAATCCCAATGAAAATAAGGGATTCGACGCGAACAGCTGCCATCAGCGCGACCAAAATACACGTGCGCCACGCTGTCGCCCGCGATCCTGCACGCAACACCGCTGGGCCGAGTCGTCATGTTCGGCGTCCGATGACTCCAAGCGGCGGAGTTGACGCTGCCATGGCTGAGCAAACGACGGTGAGGAGCGATCCACGAGGCATCGACCGACGCATCGACCAGGGACTCCGCAGCGGCATCGGCAGCTTCGGGACACAAGTACCACTGGGGGGTAGGGTACTTCTACATGGCGAGCCAGTTCCGAGAATTATTTTCCGAGGCATGACCGCTCATGGCCGTGTGAGCTGCATCGTCAGGGGTTCGCGGCAGGATGGTCGGGCCAAGCGAACCGCGCTCGGCTTACGGTATACCCCTATCGTGAGTACAGTTGAGACATTGTGAGACCCGGCGACGCAGGTAGGCTGCCCCGATCGCGATCCGTTATCGCGATCGCGGCCGCAGTGTGGTTGTTCCTCGGCGCCCTCGCATGCGGGCTGGTGCATTTCGCGCCCCTCACCTCTGATCCATCGCCCGCTTTCGTGACATCAGTACATGGTGGGTCTGGCGCTGATAGGTCCGGCATGCACGCCGACCACGCTTCTCTTGACCGCGGCATGGTCGCCAGATGTTCCAAGGTGTTCGCGACGACGCCGCTGTCGTTGCCCGCTACTGCCCTCGTTGCGTTGGGCCTCATGGTTGCGGTCCTCTCGATTGCCGGCTCGAGAATCGAACTGGTGGTACCGGTCGGCCGGGGCCCCCCTCGAGCGGTAGCCCCGGTCTTCTCCGGTCAAGAACTCTTGGCGCGGCTCTGCATCGCTCGCCGCTGATCGCCTCGCGGCAGGCCGTTGTGCGACGCCACGACCGCCGATGACACCCGCCCACGTCAACCGTCTCGCCGCACTCGACTCCGGATGCATGCCGAAGCAATGACCACATCAATCCTGTCCGACTCGGCCCACGCCGTTAGCCGACCGCAGTCTGCATTTCGCCGGCGACTGCCCTCGGCCCACACCGACATTCACCGCAGCGGACAGGGTCTTCCCACATTCGTAATCCCATGTCTTCAAGGAGAAGTCCATGTTTTCAGTCACCGTCGAACCACACATGTTGACCGCAGCGGCGGGCAACTTGCAGAGCATCGGCTCGGCGATGAGCGCCGCGAACGCTGCCGCGGCCGCCCCGACGACAGGGGTGGTTCCCGCCGCCGCCGATGAGGTGTCGGAATTGACGGCGCTGCAGTTTGCCGCCCACGCGCAGATGTACCAGGCCGTCAGCGCCCAGGCCGCGGCGATTCACGACACGTTCACCACCACGCTTGGCGTCAGCGCCGGTTCGTATGCGGCCACCGAGGCCGCCAACGCGGCCGCGGCCGGCTAACCAGTCGGGGGTGAAGTAATGGATTTCGCAGCGTTGCCGCCCGAGATCAACTCGGCCCGCATGTATGCCGGCCCAGGACCGGGACCGATGCTGGCCGCGGCGGCGGCCTGGGGTGTGCTCGCCGAGCAGCTGTATTCGGCCGCCGCCGCCTATTCTTCGGTGATCTCAGGGCTGAGCGGTGGACCGTGGCTGGGCCCGTCGTCGGCCTCGATGACGGCGGCCGCCGCTCCCTACGTGGCGTGGATGAACATCACCGCTGCCCAGGCCGAGCAGACGGGTGGGCAGGCCGGGGCCGCGGCGGCCGCCTATGAGGCGGCGTTTGCGATGACGGTGCCCCCACCGGTCATCGCGGCCAACCGCAGCCTGTTGATGGCGCTGATCGCGACGAACATCCTCGGGCAAAACACGCCGGCGATCGCGGCCACCGAAGCCCAGTACGCCACGATGTGGGCTCAAGACGCCGCCGCGATGTACGGCTACGCCGGCGCCGCGGCGACTGCCTCGATGTTGGCCCCGTTCACTGCGCCGCAGCCGACCACCAACCCGGCTGGCCTGGCCGGGCAGGGGGTCACCGTCGCCCAAGCGGTCAGCAGCTCGGCCAGCAGCAACGCGCAGGCCGTGCTGTCGCAGCTAACCTCTACGGTGCCCACGGCGCTACAGCAGCTCGCATCGCCGCTGTCGTCGACGTCGTCCGCATCGCCGCTGTCGTCGCTGAGTTCGTCGCTGAGTTCCCTGCAGCCGGCGGTGTCGATGACAAGTTCGGTTGGGTGGATATCGAGTTCGCTGCTCTCGAACGTGAATCAGGTGAAGAACCTGATGCCGGCCGTCACCGCCGCTGGCGCCGCAGCGTTGGCACCAGGTCTGACGGGCGGGCTCGGTTCGAGCGCCCTGGGGGCAACGGGTTCAGCGGGATTCGGCGGAGCGGCGATGTCTGCGGGTATGGGCCGGGCGGTCACGGTCGGGGCGTTGTCGGTGCCGCAGACGTGGGCCGCGGCGGCGCCGACAATGAGTCCTGCCGCGGCGGCGCTGCCCAGCACCGGTCTGGGTGCCGCGCCGGATGTCGCCGCAGGCGGTCCTGGCGGCCTGTTCGGCGCGCCGCTAGCCACTATGGCCGGCCGCGGCATAGACAACATCGGCGAAACCGATCTGCGCTTCATGCCCCGCCTGACGGTGGTACCACCCTCGGGGACCGTCGGATAACAAAGGAGGAGCACGGATCTGTTTCAGTTGGCCGACCCTGACGCCGGCCCAAACGTCTAGCACAACTACTGATTTCGAGGTAAGGGGACACTTCAATGCCTACACGTTTTATGACCGAGCCGGACGAGATGCGGGCTCAGGCGGGCCGTTTCGACCTGCACGCCCAAACCGTTGAAGATGAGGCCCGCAAGATGTGGGCGTCCTCGCAGAACATTGCCGGTGCCGGCTGGAGTGGGACCGCCCAGGCCACCTCCTACGACACCATGGGGCAAATGAACACCGCGTTCGGCACCATCGTCACCATGCTGCGCGGGGTACGCGACGGGCTGATCCGCGACGCTAACAACTACGAGCAGCAAGAGCAGGCCTCGCAGCAGATCTTAAGCAGCTAAAAGCCGTTAGGAGAACACCATGACGATCAACTACCAGTTCGGCGACGTCGATGCCCACGGCGCGCTGATCCGCGCCCAGGCGGCGTCTCTGGAGGCCGAGCACCAGGCCATCATCCGCGATGTGCTTGCCGCTGGAGACTTTTGGGGCGGCGCCGGCTCTGTCGCCTGCCAGGAGTTCATCACCCAGTTGGGCCGCAACTTCCAGGTGATCTACGAGCAGGCCAACGCCCACGGCGCCAAGGTGCAAACCGCCGGCTCTAACATGGCCAGCACCGATAGCGCCGTCGGCTCCAGCTGGGCCTAGCACCGCCATCCACGGCCGCCAGAGCACACCGCGACACGAACTAGGGACGACCCAGGGGAGAGGTCATGACTTACACATTGTCGACGATGCGGCCATCATCGACGCAATGGAGCCGCAACTGATGGTCCAACCCTGCGATCTACCTGGACTGCCAGGGGTCGCCGATGATGCCGCGGTCAAGTTGCAGGCGGCGATCGGTTCCCTGCGGCTCGCCGACGCGCGCTAGATCACGATCCGCTGCTTCGCGTCGGATGTGGACCAGACTGCGGTGCCCCGCACCGGTGAAAGGAGTACAGCTGTGTATGCCGGTTTGGCCGTGATGGTACTGGTCTCCCTGGGCAGTGTCGCAGGGATGTATGGGTTGCATCGGTTGACGGCGGTAAGGCCGGACGCGTTGACGTCGCTGCCATTCCAGTCGGGATGGCGGCCTGAGGAGCATGCGTTGTCCCGGTATCACGTGCGCTGGTATCTGGCGACACTGGTGTTTCTCGCGTTCGATGTCGAGATGCTGTTCATGTACCCGTGGGCCGTGGTCGTCGCGCGCATGGGCATCACCGCGGTCGTCGAGATGTTCGTGTTCCTCGCCGGGTTGTTCGTCGCCGTCGCGTGGGCGTGGCGGGAGGGCGCATTGCGATGGGTATGACCGAGCTGTTGGCGCGATTCGCGGCCCACCGGGTACATGTGCTGACCCTGGAGGTGCCCGGAGACTGGGTGGTGCGTGCGGAGGTGGAGCGCAGTTTTGCAGCTCGGCGGTGGTGTGCAGCGGAATCACCCGCCGACGCCGATGTCTTAGCGGTGTGCGGTGTCCCAGGACCGCAGTTGGCCGAAGTGATCAATCGGATCTGGGACCAACTGCCCGGCCCTCGTGTGCGGATCGACGTCGACGATCGGCGGTCAGTCGATTCGGCACTGGATCGCGCGGCCGGGGAGCTGCTCGACTCTGGGCGGCAAAAAGACGACGCCCGTGATCGGGCACAATCGCCCGACCCCGCCGCCGATCAGCATGGCATTGACCACGGCGACCACGACGGCATGGACCACGGGCCGGTGGATCACGACGGCATGGACCACGAGGCCATGGGTCACGACGGCATGGACCACGGGGCCACGGATCACGACGGCATGGACCACAGCGGCCATCACGGCATGGACCACGGCGGCATGGCCCACAGTGGACACCACGGAATGCACCACGGCGCGATGGAGATGGCGCCTGCCGGCATTGCTCTGGCCGAGGGCGCGCACGACCGCGATGGTCTCGAGATGGATGTGCTGCACCTGCATCTCGGGCCGCTTCTCCCGCATTGGCCGGCCGGGTTGGTGTTGCGGTGTTCACTGCACGGAGACGTCGTCGCGGAGGCGGAGGCATGGATCGTCGACTTCCACCATGTCGACAGCCGGCACCGGGCGCCGCCGGAGAACAACGCATCTCTGAGCGCGGCCCGCCAGTGTGACCACGTCGTCGATGTGTTGGCGCTAGCAGGATGGTCGCGGGCGTCGGCCATCGCGCGGCAGGCCAGAGACCTGCTGTTGCGCGGCGCTGACGCTGAAAAAGCCCAGCAGCTGCTTGAGAAGCTGCACGGCATGCTCCGCCGGTCCAGACTGCTGCGCTGGTCGCTGCGGGACTTCGCGGCACTGACGGCTCAAGATTTGCAGCGTCTCGGCCTGCCTGCCGAGCTGACGGGCGATACCTACGATCGGCTGCTCACCCGACTCGCCCTGGCACGCACGCTGCTGCGCGAACCGTTGTCTGCCACGGTATTTGATCTGAGCTCGACGAGTATCACTGATGTGCTGCCCGGTCTGGTGAATGGTCTGGACCTCGCCGCAGCCCGGTTGGTCGTGGCCAGCCTCGGGATCGACACCGGCCTAAGCGATGAGGGCAGCGCTCATGGTTGAGTCGACCGTAACGACGGTGCCGGGGGCATGGGCAGTCG
This sequence comes from Mycobacterium sp. NGS66, assembly GCF_059812225.1. Classification (NCBI taxonomy): domain Bacteria; kingdom Bacillati; phylum Actinomycetota; class Actinomycetes; order Mycobacteriales; family Mycobacteriaceae; genus Mycobacterium; species Mycobacterium sp. NGS66. The sequence goes on from NZ_JCALCG010000022.1 coordinate 65,676, forward strand.
GTGCCGCGGCGTTGCTGGCGGTGCTTGCTCTCTACGCCGCCTCTCTCGACGGTGTGCTCACTGCCCGCGGCGAGGGTGTGCGCGGGGTCGGCGCGGCCACACCGCTGTGGGAGGCGGCGCGCCTGATGCGGCAGCGTCGGCGCACCACCGTTGCCGCGGACACGGTGCTGTGGCGGGTCGGGGCTGCTGGTCTGATCGTTGTCGCGTTATTGATGGTGACTGTGGTGCCGCTGGGGCAGTGGACGCTGTTGGACCTCGATGTCGGCGTCGTGTGGTTCAACGCGATGGACGTGATCGTGTGGGCGTTGGTGTGGCTGGCCGGTTGGGGCCCGAACTCGGCGCATTCGCTCGTCGGCGGCTACCGGTTTCTGGCCCACGGTCTGGGCTATGAGCTGCCGTTGATGTTCGCGCTCGTCGCTCCGGCCATTGCCGCAAAAAGCCTGCGGGTTGGCGAGGTCGCCGGCGCGCAGCAGCACGTGTGGTTTGCGGTGTGGATGCCGGTCGCGTTTGGTGTCTACTGTCTGGGGGTGGTGGCGTTTTCGGTGTGGGGGCCGTTCAGCGCGGCGCTCGGCGCCGACATCGCCGGCGGTGTGACCGCCGAACTTTCCGGTGTGGACCGGCTGGTGTTCCAGACCGGCCGGTATGGGTTGCTGGCCGCCGGCGCCGCCTTCGCCGTGCCGATGTTCCTTGGCGGCGGCGCGGGACCACTGCTGCCGCAATGGCTGTGGGTCATTGTGAAAACTGTTGCGCTGCTGACGGTTTTGGTGTGGCTGCGTCGACGAATTCCGGTACTTCGACCGGAGAAGTTCATGGAGCTCGGCTGGCTTGTGTTGTTGCCCGCCGTTTTGGTGCAGGACCTGGTCGTGGCCGTAGTCGCTATTTGAAGGAGCTGACAACATGATCGTCGACATTGGGTACTGGGTCTCGGCGGTGATCTCCGTGCTCGCCGGCGCGGCGGTCTTCCGGGTGAATTCGATGGCACGCGCCACCTATGCGCTGGCGATCTCCTTCGTCGCCGTGGGTGTCGTCGTGCTGCTGCTGCAACAGAACTACATCGGCGTGGTGATCATCTTGATGATGGTGATGGAGATGGCGGTGATGGCGGTGTACATGGTCATGTTCATGGGCATGAACCCGGCTCTGATGCCGATGAGCATGGTGCACGACAAGCGCCGGTCCCTGGCTGCCGCCGTGAGCACGTTTGTTCTGCTGGCGGCTGGGATCCTGCTGGTCGACTGGCCGGCTCGGCGCGGCATGCCGCCAGCTGATGTGACCGCGGCGCTGGGGGAACAATTGATGGGACCGAAGATGCTCGCCATGGTGGTGATCAGCCCCATCATGGTGACCACCATCGTGGCCGGGATTGTGTTGGCCGCCAAGCGAAGCCGCTACGACCGGTTCGGCGACGACCTCAAACACCGACCCGCCCGCGATCCCCAGCCGGGCGGGGTGGGGCGATGACCCTCGATACGGTGCTATTGGTGGCGGCGGCGCTGTTCAGCGTGGGACTCTACGGTGCGCTCTCCCAGCAGGTCGTGGTGATGGTGATGATGGGCCTGGAGTTGATGATCAATGCGATCATCCTTGCCGCCGCCGGCTTTTGGTGGTTCCTCGCGCCAGCGCCCACCGGTCAGGTGCTGCTGGTGGTGATCATCGCGGCGATGACCGTGGAGATGGCGATGGGCTTCGCGGTCGCGACGCTGCTGCACCGCGACCACCGCGCCGACATGACCGACATGGCCTCCGAGCTGTCCGGCTGACCGTGGTAGTGGGCACACCGGCGCAGCTTTGGCTGTGGTTGCTGATGCTCGCGCCGGCGGTGGCCGGCGCGACATTACTGCTGGCCCGCCGCATTGACCGGCTTGCCGCGCCGATCGCGGTGACCACTTCGGCACTCATGCTGGTGTCGTCGATCATCGTGAGCTTTACCCGCCCGGAACTGGCCGTGGCGTTCATGGCCGGCACGGATTTCGCGTTGCGGGTAGATCCGCTGGCAGCCACGGTGGTTCCCGTCGTGGCGGCGGTGACATTGCTGGTGCTGGTGTTCGCGACCGGAGACATCCGGGTCGCGCGGGGCCGGTTTCACGGGTTGATGCTGGTGTTCGCCGCGGCCGTCGTCGTGACAGCGACGGCGGCGACCCTACCGACGCTGCTGTTGGCGTGGGAGGTGATGGGGGCGGCGTCGTATGCGCTGATCGGATTCTGGTGGCGCGACGAGCACCGAATGTCGGCCGGACTCACCGCCTTCCTGACTACCCGCACCGCCGACCTCGGCCTGTACCTGGCCGCGGCGGCTGCGCTGGCCGGTGGTGCGGGGCTGGCCCTGGCCGATCTGCCCCATGCCAGCGGCGGATGGCGCCACGTTGTCGCGTTCGGGGTGCTGGTCGCAGCCCTCGGCAAGGCCGCGCAGCTGCCGTTCTCGTTTTGGCTGTCCCGAGCCATGGAGGGTCCCAGTGCGGTCAGCGCACTGCTGCACTCGGCCGCCATGGTCGCGATGGGGTCCTATCTGCTGCTGCGGACGCAGCCGCTGCTGGCAGCCACCGGGTGGGCTGCCGCGGCCGCGGCATGGATGGGGGTCGGGACCGCGGTACTGTTGGGCGCGGTCGCGGTCGCACAGCGTGATCTCAAACAGCTATTGGCGGCCTCGACGGCGGCTCAGCTCGGATTCGTGGTCATGGCCGCCGGGCTGGGCACACTAGGCGGCGGTGCCGCGCAGCTGATCGCTCACGGCTTCACCAAGGCCGGATTGTTCCTGGCCGCCGGGACCTGGTTGTCGGTGCTGGGCACCCAGCAGCTCGACGACCTAGGGGGAGTCGCGCGACGGTGGCGGCTTCTGGGCTGGTCGGCCACCGTCGGTGCGCTGGCTCTGGCCGGGGTTGCGCCGCTGTCGCTATGGGCGACCAAAGATACGGTGCTGGCTGCAGCGCTGCAGTACTCGCCGGGCCTGTATGCGGCGGGATTGGTCGCCTCGGCTCTCTCGGCGGCCTACGCGGGAAAGGTCCTGATCGTGCTGTGGCGCACCAGGTCTACCGACAGCAGCCCGAGTGTGGCGCGAGGAGTTCTCGGCCCCAACGGTTTTCAGCAGGTTCCCGTCGTTGTGCTCGCGGTCGGTGCCGCGGTGGCCGGAGTGCTGGCGTTACCGCCGGTCGGCCCGGCTCTCACCCGAACCTTGGCCGGCGGGGCGAGCCCACCCGCGGCGGCGCTCGAGCTGGCGGCCTCAGCGGTGCTGGCGATCCTCGTAGTTGCGGCGGTGGCGCAGTGGTGGGTACCCGAGCCGCGGTGGGCCAGTGCCTGGCTCGGTCTGGAACGGGGCGCGCATATCCTGATCGTCCGGCCCACATTCGGCCTTGCCCGAGTCCTGGCGCGATTCGACGACAGTGTGCTCGACCGGGTCGTGGAGGCGAGCGCCAGCCGTTCGCTGCGAGCTGCACAAGGCCTGGCGCGCACCGACATTGGCGCGGTCGACGGCGCGGTGGAAGCGGTGGCGGTGTGGATGCGCCGACTCGGTGAGTTGGCCCGCAGACCGCAAACCGGCCTGCTGCACCAGTACTACCTCATGGCCGTGGTGGTGCTGGCATTCGGTGTCCTGCTCCTGGTCGTAG